>JANOBZ010000067.1:0-36953 GCA_031411895.1 Acidobacteriota bacterium
TTTGCGCCTTTGCGGGAACTATTTATATCCCGCAAAGGCGCAAAGCCGCTAAGTTTTTAAGGCGCTTTAACCAAGTTGATTAATTGTTGAGATATTCTAATTTCTGCTTATAAATAAGATGAATTTCTTAAAAAAAATTTAAGGCTTGTCAATCAATGCAGCCGTTCTCTATACTAGGGAAAGGCAAATTTGTCTGTTTGAGGTAAAAAAATTGCAGCCAAAAGTTCATCAGGGACTACTTAATGCACAGGGTTTTCGTTTCGCGCTCGTCGTTTCGCGCTGGAATGATTTCTTGACATCGAAGCTGACCGAAGGCGCGCTCGACGCGCTCGAACGGCTCGGTGCCGACGAAAACGCGGTCGAAATCTATAAAGTTCCGGGTTCTTTCGAGTTGCCTCTGACTGCGCGCAAAGTTGCGGAAAACGGCAGATTCGATGCCATCATCTGCATCGGCGTCGTCATTCGCGGCGAAACTCCGCATTTCGATTACGTGGCGGGCGAAGCGGCGAAAGGCACTTCGGCGGCGGCAATGCAAACCGGCGTTCCGGTTCTGTTCGCGGTCGTCACGACCGATACTTTGGAGCAGGCGATCAATCGCTCCGGGGTCAAGGCGGGCAATAAGGGCTTCGAAGCCGCGATGTCGGCAGTCGAATTGGTTAATTTATATAAAGAGATGGACGGCGGCGAAGACGCTTCGGAATCGAAGAAAAAAGCCTTCCCGCACGTCGTTTGATAAGAGCAAAAGGTTATGGGAACACGGCGCAAAGCACGTGAAAGCGCTCTCCAGATGCTGTTTGCAGCGGACGTTACAAAACTGCCCGCCGAAACGGTAACGCGTAATTACTGGGACGAACTCGGCGAACCGGAAACGGAAGAGGTAATGCAGAAGTTTTCGTCCAATCTCGTACTCGGAACGCTGCGCGAGCTGGCGATCGTTGACGACAAAATCCGCACACGCGCCGAACACTGGCGCATCGAGCGAATGGCGATCGTCGACCGAAACGTTCTGCGGCTCGCGGTTTACGAATTTCTTTTCGAAGAAACGCCGAACACGGTCGTCATCAACGAAGCGCTCGAGATCGCCCGCCGCTTTTCGACCTTTGAAGCGACGCAGTTTATCAACGGAATCCTCGACGCCATCAAGCACGATCTGGAAAAAAAAAGTAAGAAATCCATTCCCGACGACGACGATAACCAAAAATCTCAAGCTTCATCAAATTGATTTGGGATTTCGGATTGGTCGGTGCCTGTAACTAATTTTTCACACAATGAATCGTTGTTTACCAAAAAAATTTCAGTTTAGTCTTAAATTCTGTCAACGCGAAAGCAAATCCGAAATCTGAAATCCGAAATCCCAAATCGAAATGAGTGATTTTCGCCAAACTTTTCTTGCCGATTCGATCGATAAACTGACCGCGCTCGAAACGCAGGTCAAAAAAGATTTTTCGGAAAATCTGCGGCGCGAAGCTTTTCGCACGATTCACACCATCAAAGGCGGCGCGCAAACTTTCGATCTGCCGCAAGCCGCGCAAATCGCCGATGAACTCGAAAATACGCTTTCCGGCGGCGCGACTGAAAACGATAAAAATCTGCTCGTCGAAGGAATCGAATTTTTAATCAGTTCCCTGCAAACAAACGAATTTTCCGCGCCCGAAGATTTTCTCGAAAAACTGCGCCGCGCCGGTCAAAAAACTTCTGCAGGCGAAATTTTTTTCATCAACATTCCGCTCGATGTTTTCAAAAATCTTTCCGCGCAGGAACGAAACGCGGCGGCTTCGGCGATTCGCGCAGAAAAGGATATTTTCTGCGTCGAAGCCGGTTTCGACGCCGCAAAGTTTGCCGAAGATTACCGGAATTTACAGCAAATTCTCGGCGAAAAAAGCGAAATCTTGGCTTCGATGCCGAGCGAAAAATACAAGCTCGCGGGCAAAATTGGCTTCCGGATATTTATTGCGAGCCGCGAACCGGCAGAAAACTTGCGAATTTCGCTTAAAAGTTTCGACGCCGAAATTTCGGCTTTTGAACGAAAGGAAAACGATTCGAGCGACTTACACGAAATGCTCCGGCAAATCGCCGCGCACGGTGAAAACATTGCGGAAAAATCCGGCAAGGAGATCCGTTTCGAGATATTTTCAAACGGCGCGGCGCTTTCCGCCGACAAGCTGAATAGCTTTTTCGAAATTCTGCTTCATTTGATTCGCAATGCGGTTGACCACGCGATCGGAAAAAGCGGCAGCGTCGAGATACTTTTTTTTAACGAAACCGACCGGCTGCACGTCTCGGTCGCCGACGACGGAAAGGGCATCGATCTGCAAAAAGTACGCGCGCGCGCGGTTGCAAAAAATCTGATTTCGGACGATGATGTGCCGGACGCGAACGAAATAATCGAACTGATTTTCGCACCCGAATTTTCGACCGCCGACAAATTAACGGAAATTTCCGGTCGCGGCGTCGGACTTGACGCCGTTAAAAGCGCGGTCGAAAAAATAAACGGCAAAATTTTCGTCCGCAACCGTAAAACAAACGGCGCGATTTTCGAGATTATCGTGCCGACAAAGAGAATATGAAACGCAAAGACACGATTCAATGGAAAATGAACAATAAAAAGCTGAAGAAAATTATTTTCCATTTTCCATTTTCCATTTTCCATTTTCTGTGGCTTTGCGTTTTAATCTCGCTTTTCGCTTTCGGCATTTTCGCGCAGCAGGATTTGCCCGACGAGATTCGCGGCTATAAAGTTCATAGCGAAAAATTTTCGGTCACGAATAATGCCGACCGCCGGACTCAAAAAAATAAATCCGAAGTTTTCGCGCGGTTGACTGACCCGGAACTGATCGATACTTCGCTCTCCGGGCTGACCTTTGAGATTTCGGGCGAAATCGACTCTTTGGATCATAAAGGCAAGGTTGATTTTCTGACGTTCAAAGATTTCAAGGTCAACGGCTTGGACGTCGAGATCGAAGAATACACCACTTCGTTCGAGTTCAGGAAAAATCAGCCGGTCGCGCTGCCGAAACCCGTCAGAATCTTTCTCAGCAGCCGTCAGGCTTTACGCGGCGCACTCGGCGAAATGCGCGATTCAAAGGAAGAATGGACGGTCACGGGAACGGTTTTCGTTTTCGGACGCTTCAAAAAATGGGGATTTTCCGCCAAACGCGTCGTGCCGGTCGCGGTCAACGTCAAAATAAAAAACCCTCTGAAGAAAGAAAAATCCTGAATTTTCATCGTCCTTTCAAATTGACGCTTCAAATAGCCAAAAAATCATTCAATCTGACCGAACGGCTTTTCAACCGAAAATCACGCTTTTACGCGAAGTCTTTTATTTACGCGATTTCGATTAATTTTCCGTCTTTGGCACGCCCCGTGCTTTATATAAAAGCGTCTGCACGGGCAGACAGTTGAAGTCAAAATCAACTTTCTCAGTTTAAGTCAATTCTATTCTTTTTCAATTTGGACAACTACCTCACTCACTTATGCGGGAAAAAGGTCAGACTTTCGGGTCTGACCTTTTTGTTTTGCAGTTTTTCGACAAAACTTTTGCGTGGCTTATGTTTTATTTGCTTTTGCGATAAAATTGTAGATTACACCTGATGTGTAACAAGAGGTTATAAAAAGTGAGCGAACAGATAACAAATATATCCGAGTATATCTCTGAAAATTTCGGCGCGAACGCCAGTTATGTCGAAGGTTTATTGATCCGTTACAAGACTGACCCGAATTCGGTTGACGAATCGTGGCGGACGTTTTTCGGCGATTTGATGAACGGCAGTCAGCAACCGGCAGTCGGCACTGAACCGAAAACCGAAGACCAAAAGCCGAAGACCGAAGACCCAAAATCGATTTCCGCCGAAACGTCTAAACCGCAGCCGACCGTCGTGATCGGCGCGGACACGGAAGTCAAACCGTTGACCGGCGCGGCAAAGAAAATCGTCGAAAATATGGAAACATCGCTTTCCGTGCCGACGGCGACGACGTTTCGCAATATGCCGGTCAAGGTTTTGGAAGAAAACCGCCGCATTATCAACGAACATCTGAAAGCTTCGGGACGCGGCAAAGTTTCGTTTACGCATCTCATCGCGTGGGCGATCATCAAAGCCGTCAAGGCGTATCCGGCGCTCAACAACGGTTACGGCTTTATCGACGGCAAACCGTCGCGGCTCGAAAACGACTCGATCAATCTCGGCATCGCGATCGACATCGAAAAGAAAGACGGCTCGCGCAATCTGCTCGTGCCGAATATCAAAGGCGGAAACGCGATGAATTTTGCCGAATTTTTCGCCGCCTACAACGCGACCGTCAAAAAAGCGCGCGACGGCAAACTGGAAATCCCGGATTTTCAGGGCACGACGATTTCGCTGACCAATCCGGGAACGCTCGGCACGGTCGCCTCGAACCCGCGTTTAATGTCGGGGCAAAGCGCGATCATCGCGACCGGCGCGATCGAATATCCGGCGGAATATCAGGCGATGACAAGTGCCGCGCTTTCGCAATTGGGCATCAGCAAGATCATTACGCTCACTTCGACCTACGATCACCGCGTTATTCAGGGCGCGGAAAGCGGCTTATTTCTGGCGAAAATCCACGAATTTCTCGTCGGTCAGCATAATTTCTACGACGAGATTTTCGCCGATCTGGAAATCAATTACCCGCCGATGCGCTGGGCTGAAGATTATAACCCGTCGCTCTTTAGCGACCGCTCCGCCGAACAAGCCGAGAAACAGGCGAACGTTTTGCAGCTCATTAATGCATATCGTATTCGCGGGCATCTGCTCGCAAATATCGACCCGCTCAATATGACTTCATACCGCGCCGCCGAATTGGATCTGGCGAATTTCGGTCTGACGATCTGGGATTTGGACCGCGAGTTTATCACGGGCGGTCTGCACGGCGAAAAAACGGCGACGCTGCGGCGGATTTTAGAGATTTTGCAGCGCGCGTATGCCGGAAAGGTCGGCATCGAATATCGCCACATTCAGAGCAAGGAAGAAAAAGACTGGATTCGCTCGCAGGTGCGCGAGCATTTTGTCGATACGAAACCGCTTTCTGGCGAAATTAAAAAAGAATTGCTCGTCAAACTGATCGAAGCCGAGCAGTTCGAACAGTTTCTGCATAAAAAATATCTCGGTCAAAAGCGTTTTTCGCTCGAAGGCTGCGAAACGGTGATTCCGATGCTCGATCAATTGGTCGAAAACGCATCGGCGCAGGGCGTTGACGAGATTTTTATGGGAATGGCGCATCGCGGGCGTTTGAACGTGCTCTCGAACATCATTGATTATTCGATGGCGGAGCGCATTTTCACGATTTTCGAAGGAACATCGCACCCGAATTTTCCGGCTGACGAAGGCGACGTAAAATATCATCAGGGCGCGATCAGCAAACGGCAGACAAAAGCCGGTCGCGAGGTAACGATCAATCTTTCGTGCAACCCGTCGCATCTCGAATTCGTCAACCCGGTCGTCGAAGGAATGGCGCGCGCGCGTCAGGACGAGCTTCGCAACGGACAGCAGAAAACGCGTGAGGAAGTGGTTGATAAAGTTTTGCCGGTTTTGATGCACGGCGACGCGGCGTTTGCCGGTCAGGGCGTCGTGATGGAAACTTTGCAACTCGCGAATCTCGCGGGCTATCGCACGGGCGGCACGATTCATCTGGTCATCAACAACCAGATCGGTTTTACGACTTCGCCCGAGATGAGCCGTTCTTCGATCTATTCGACCGACGCGGCGCAGATCACGCAGACACCGATTTTCCACATCAACGGCGACGATCCCGAAGCGGCGTTTCGCGTCGTAAAAATCTCGCTCGATTACCGGCAGGAATTTAACAAAGACGTCGTTCTCGATCTCGTCGGTTTCCGCCGTCTCGGTCACAACGAAGGCGACGAACCGAGCTACACGCAGCCCGTGATGTACGCGCGCGTCAAGGCGCATCCGGGAACGCGGCACTTGTACGCGCAGCAATTGATTCGCGAGAGCGTTATTTCGGAAGAAGATTTGAAGACGATGACCGACGAAGTCGTCGCGAAATACGAAGGTATTCTCGAACGCGCGAAACAGATCGCGACCGAAAACCCGAAACGCGCCAAGCTCGCCGAACCGACGGGCGAAGAAGACGGCTCGGGCGTTTTCCCGACGCCGATCACCGCCGACGCTTTGAAGACGGTTGCGGAAAAAATCTCGCTCGTGCCGGAAGGCTTTCACATCAACCCGAAAATGGTCGGGCAATTGGCGCGGCGCGCGAAGATGGGAACGGGCGAAGTGCCGATGGATTGGGGCTTTGCCGAAGCGATCTCGATCGGCTCGCTCGTTTTGGACGGTTTTCCCGTGCGCCTCAGCGGTCAGGATTCGGGACGCGGAACGTTTTCGCAGCGCCACGCTTCGATGTACGACACTTTAACGGGCGAACGCTGGTCGCCCTTAACGGAACTGCGTAGCGAAAAAGACATCGAAGCGCGTTTTTACGTTTTCGATTCGAGCCTTTCGGAAATGGGCGTGCTCGGTTTCGAATACGGCTATTCGGTAATTTCGAAACGCGATCTGGTCATGTGGGAAGCGCAGTTCGGCGATTTTTCGAACGGCGCGCAGGTTATTATCGACCAGTATATTTCGTCGTCGGAAGACAAGTGGCAGCAAAAATGCCGACTCGTGATGCTTCTGCCGCACGGTTATGAAGGACAAGGTCCGGAACATTCGTCGGCGCGGCTCGAACGTTATTTGCAGCTTTGCGCGGAAAATAATCTACAGGTTTGCTATCCGACCACTCCGGCGCAGTATTTTCATCTTTTGCGTCGGCAGGTCAAACAGGAAACCATTCGCCCGCTGATCGTGATGACGCCAAAAAGTCTTTTGCGGCTTCCGGCAGCGAGTTCGACGGTCGAAGAATTGACGACCGGCGGATTTAATCCGGTTCTCGACGATAAACGCGTCAAGGATAAATCGAAGGTCAAACGCATCGTTGTTTGTTCGGGCAAGGTTTACTACGATCTTGAAGCCGGACGCCAGGACGCGGACGACGACCGCGTGGCGATTATTCGCCTCGAACAGTTTTACCCGTTCCCGAAAGCGCGCTTTCAGGAAATTTTCGCGTCTTACGGATCGGCGACGCAGCTTTTCTGGACGCAGGAAGAACCGCAGAATATGGGCGGCTGGACGTTTGTCGAAAGCCGTCTGCGCGAGATCAAAGGCGATTTAAGCTTGCGGTATGTCGGACGCGCCGCGTCGGCTTCGCCCGCGACCGGAAGTTACGCGATTCATAATCTCGAACAGGAAAAACTCGTCAACGGTTCGCTGCTTGAGGACACGGACGAAGTTTCAGCCGCGAGCGTACCCGAAATTTCCGAAAAAGTCGCACCGGCTTCTTCGTAAGAAAATAGAGGAGAAAAGGAGTGAAGGAGTAGAAGAGTTAAATCAAACTCCTCTACTCCTTCACTCCTTTTCTCCTTTTCTCAAACTAGAGTTTCCAAAAAACCGGCACGAGAAAAATGGCGACGATGAAGACGACGATCGTGAGAATCGTGCCGATCTTGACGAAATCCATAAATTTATAACGCCCGGGCGTATAAACCAGAACACACGCCGGCTCGAGCGGCGTGATGAAGGAAAACGACGCGGCGAAAGTGATCGCGACGGCGAATGAGCGCGGATTGAGATTCAGCGCAATCGCCGTTTTGATCGCGACCGGCAAAACGACGAGCGCGGCGGCTTGATTCGACATCGGCTGCGTCAGCAGGACTGTGAGCACGAAAAATCCCGCCAGCACGGCAGTCGCGCCGTACTGCTCGAAATACTGCACGATCAGCGCGGCGAGATACTTATCGGTTCCCGTCTTTTCCATCGCCACGCCGAAGCTCATCATACAGGCGATCAAAACGAGCAGCCGAAAATCAATCAGCGAGTAAATTTCCGTGTGGCGAACCGTGCTCGTCGCCAAAAGCAGTAAAACGCTGAGCAGCACGGCGATTGCCAGCGGAACTTCGGTCAGATAACCGAACGTCACATAAGGCAAATAAAATTTCGACAGCGAAAGCGTCAGGAAAAGCCCGAACGCGGCGAGCGCCCATTTGCGTTTTTCGGTGCGCATCGCGCCTTTCGAAACGTCTTCGAGCAGCAGCATTTCGCCTTCGACGACCAATGGCTCGATTTCCTCGCGCGTTCCCTGAACGAGCAGAACGTCGCCGAATCGGAGCCGCGCTTCGCTCAGTTTTTCGATGATCGTTTCGCCGTGGCGATTGATCGCCAGAACCGTCAAATCATAAGTCTGGCGAAAGCGGATCGATTTCAAGGTTTGTCCGGCAAGCTTTGAATCGCGCATTACCATCACTTCGAAAAGCTCGATCGTCCCGCCCTGTAAAACCTCGTCGTTGAGCTTGAAATCCGCCTTGATTTCGAGTCCGGCTTCGGTTTTGATGTTGAGAATATTGGCAAGCCGCCCTTCGACGATCAAAAGGTCGTTTAATTCGACGCGCTCGCGCGCGTTCGGGGCGATTTTCGTTTCCTTGCCGCGCACGATGCCGAGCACGTTCAGATCGAGCTCCATATTCAGATTCGCTTCGGCGAGCGTTTTGCCGACCAGGTGCGATCCCGGCAGAACTAAAAGCTCGGAGATGTATTCGCGGATATGATACTGCTCGGTGAACGAATCTTCGCCGCCGCGCGCGGGCAGCATTTTTCGCCCGATAAACAGCATATAAAGCATGCCGACGGCAAAAGTCAGAAAACCGACCGGCGTTAATTCGAACATCGAATACGGGTCCATTCCGTAACGCGTCATCGCGCCCGACACGGCGAGATTCGTCGAAGTTCCGATCAATGTGCAGCTTCCGCCTAAAATCGCGCCGAACGCGAGCGGCATCAAAAGCTTCGACGGCGGAATTTTGGCGCGTTCCGACAGACCGATCACTACGGGCAGAAACATCGCGGTTGTCGTCGTATTTTTCAAAACCGACGCGCTCGCGGCGGCGACGAACATTATCAGCGCCGTCAGCACAAATTCGTTATTGCCCGCGATTTTATAAAGACGCCGTCCGATCAGATCAACCAACCCGGTCTTTATCAATCCGCCGGTCAGCACGAAAAGCCCGCCGATCGTGATAATCACGTTATCGCCAAAGCCCGCCAAGCCTTCGTTAACGGTCAGAACATTCGTCATCACGAGCCCGATGACAAGAATTATCCCGACCACGTCAACCGGCAGCTTTTCCGTTCCGAACAGAATCAGCGCGAGCAGCAGCAATCCTAAGGTGATTGAAATTTCCACTGTCATTTTGGAAAGGATACCGAAATTTCACGTATTTTGAAAGAAGAACTTTTTTCTTGATACAAGTTTCGGAATAAGAATAAACTTTATCTTGTGCACATATCAAAAACAGAAAAAATCTCTTTAGATTCAAAGACCTACTTTGAGGAGAATGACTTCGAGGAAAGTATGGTAATTAATCTGAGTTATAGTCCGGTTGAGAAAAAAGTGCTATTAGTTGTGAAGTTTGCCAGAACGAAAGATTTTATTAATTGGCTAAACGGCGGTCTAAAACCTGATTTGCCGACAAGCGATTTTCGGCTGCTGATTTTTGAAGAAGTGGAAAATCTTGATCTTGAAAGCAATCTTAAGATTAATCCGATAATAAACAGTCCGAATGGTTTTAATTTTAATACAAAGAATGCAGGTTCTTTTATGGTTGAATTTATAGTCTTTAAAGAAGATAAGGAAATTTTAATTAGTTTGATTTCTTCGACAAAACTCAAATTCAAATTTAATAAATTATCGGTTCAACAACGATTTGGAAAAGGCATTAAAAGAAAAAACAAAAACGAATGGGATTACGTCGATGTCAAAATCGGGGAAATGTTTGATTTTTATGACCCGTTCAATTTAACTACCGCTTAACGGTAAAAATTCGCCATTCGCCCGCGATTTCGGGGAAAGTTTTGACCGAATTTTCCATAAAATTCAGTCCCGAACCGGCGACTAAATCTTTGACGGTGCGCGAGGCGAGAATTTCGCCTAAATTTGCTTCGTCGGCAATTTTTTGGGCTAATTCGACCGCCAAACCGCTGTAAATCTGCCCACGAACTTCGCATTCGCCGGTGTGCAGTCCCGTCTTGACGCTGATGTTCAAGCGCCGCGCCGAATCGTTGATCGCCATCGCGCAGCGAATCGCGCGCGCCGGTCCGTCGAACACGGCGAGCAACCCCTGCGCGTCAAACGCGACTTCCCTGCCCTTGAAAAGCTCGATCTGGCGGCGGACGAAAACGCCCGAACGCTGTAAAAAAGCGTCCCAGTCCGTAATTTCGAGCGCGTGGCGTTCGAGATCAACGATTTTCACGCACATTACGGTCGCCAAAACGCGGTCGTATTCTTCGGCGTGACGCATACCGGTCAAAAATTCCTCGATCTCATCCAGAATTTCCTCCTGATTGCCGACGAACGGCAGATGGTCAATGCCGCCGAGTTCGACGTATTTGCAAGCCGGAATCCGCGAAGCGACAAATCTGCCTTCCTCGACCTTGAGACACAGATCGCCGCTCCGGTGAATGACGAGCGACGGCACGCGAATCGAAGGCAGAACATTGCGCACGTCAATTTCGGCGTTCATTTTCGTCAAAGCGACCGCCGCGCCGGGACTTGCGCCCATCCGCAGATATTCCGCCCACCAATGCCGAAATTCTTCGTCCTGTGCCATTGACGGCGCGCGTTCTTCGATGCCGACGGGTTTCCCCCAATCGCGCCGCATCATTTCAAAAAAAGCCTCGCGGTCTTCCTGATTGACGCCCCACGGATAATCGTCGTCCTTGATGCGTTTGGCGTAAGTGCCGATCATCACGAGCGCCGTCGTTTTTTCCGGATAGGTCGCGGCAAAAAGCGAACACATCGGTCCCCCCTCGGAAACGCCGATCAGTACGGCGCGTTCCGAGCCGACCGCATCCATCACGGCGTGCACGTCTTCCATTCGCTGTTCGAGCGTCGGAAGCTGCGAAAGCGGCACGCGGTCCGATAGTCCCGTGCCGCGTTTATCGAACAAGATCAGGCGCGAGAAACTTGCCAGACGATTCAAAAACGCAGCGAAAAGCGGGTGTTTCCAGAAATATTCGAGATGCGAAACCCAGCCCATCACGAAAACAATATCCATATCGCCGCCGCCGAGCGTTTGATACGCGATATTCACATCGCCGTTCTGCACGTAGCGCGTCTCCGGGACAGCCGAAGGAAGCAGAGGAGCGGAGGAGTGAAGGAGTGAAGGAGAAAAAGCTTCATTCGCGGAATCGAAAATTATCGCCTCTTCTCCTCTTCTCTTATTCTCCTCTTCTTCTTCTTCAACGATTTCCTGGATAAAAACCCGCGCCTGTGTGCGTTCGAAAGTAACGGTTTCGTTCTCGATAATCGTGACCGGCGCGATGAAACGATACCCGAATTTCGGGACGGTTTCGATAAATTTATTATTCGCGGTTTCGCCCAACACGCGGCGCAGATATGAAATATTCTGTGCGAGATTGTTTTCCTCGACAAAGCTGTCTTCCCAGATTTCCTTGAACATTCGATCTTTGCTCAACACGCGTCCGGCATTTTCGACGAGCAGAAGCAATGTGTCGAAAACCTTCGGCGCGAGCGGAACGGCGCGCGTACCGTCAAACAGCAAACGCTCGCCCGCGTCGAGCTGAAATTTGTCGAACCCGTAAATTTTCGTTAAAGCGTCGTCCATAAAAAGGATTGCCGAACGTTTTTTTCACTTTTCACTTTTCACTCTTCACTTTTCACTACTGCCGCCTCTTCATAAATTCTTCAGAAAAAATTCAGTTTTTTCTAAAGAATTTGCCGTGCGCCCTGCGGTAAAACATTATCAGCGGTGAAATGAGTGGATAAAGTATCACCGATTTTAACGCAGTTTGTGCAAAACACAAATTATCTTCTGCGAGGGTTGAAAAGACCGGCTTATGAAAATTCAAAAGAAACGGGAGATAGTTCTCGAATTCGAGCGCGTACAGCTCGTTCGAAAAAAAGCCCGGACTCACATTATTTTTTGCCGAAACTGCGGGCGCGAGGTTGATTTTATAGCCTTGCGCGAAGCCGCCGCGCTGTTTACCACTCCCGCCGAAAACTTGCTGAAGTTCGTACGCGTCAGCAACAGTCATTTTGAAACGCTTCGGGACGGCGAGATTTATATTTGCCTTGTTTCGTTTCTCACCGCGATGAAGGCAAAAACGAATTTTTCGCGAATAAAATTAATAGGAGAGGAAAAACAATGATCGGATTTGAATTAACTGCAACAAGCAATGTCGGGTTTAGCCGCACGCGCGGCGCGTGGACGGAAGGAAGTTTATGGCTGGCGAAAAAGGCGCTTTCAAAGACCGCGCCGAAAGGCACGGGAATGTTCACGCCGGATTTGATCGGCGGCATCGAAAAGCAATTCGACAAGTTAAAGGACGTTTTGGTGAGCGATGTCGGCGGCGTCGAAAATTTCTTTTACCTGAATTTAACCGGCTCGGTTTTGGGAACGATCAAATTCGATCCGGCAACACCGGCAAACATCAAAATCTGGCGGCTGCTCCACCAGATCAGCCTGAACAACACCGAACTCGGCGATCAGGTGATGATTTATCTGTGTAAATGCATTACCGATTTTGACGATCACGTAACGGTTAAAACCGCGTTCGGCGGTTTGAACACGACGCCGATTCTCAATGTTGATATCGAACTTTGATTTTGGAACAAAAAGGAGGAAAAAAAATATGACTTTTACAATCGCATCTTTTTCTTTGGTCGGAATATCGGAATCGAAACTTCTTTCATTTTGTTTCGGCGGAAAAAACGGGCAGAAAGCCGTTCAAATCAATCCGACCGGCATCGCCACCAATTTCAACGGCGCAATTACCGGCGATCTGGCGTTGACCAAATTTCAGGAAGGCTGGGATCCGTGGATAAACTTTCACGATGAATATATCCTCGGCGCAAAGGTGGGCGAAACGCTGCGCAACGCTGTTTTGTCCTTGAAGAAATATTCTAAAAAAGGCGCTTTACAGGAAACACTGGTTTACGAATTCGTCAATATCGAGCCGGTTACGCTGGCAGCCGGAAGCGCGGAAGCCGGTGGAAAGACCGAGACTTTGACGGTTTGTTTTGAAAAAATCAACCTTAAATATTTCCCCGAAGCGCCGCCGCCCCAAGCAGCGAAATAAATTTTACGAGCTGAAAAATACCGACTGCCGAAGCCGAATTTCAAAAGATTCGGCTTTTTTCTTCATAAAAACTTCAAAAGACTTTCAGAAAACCTTCAGAAAAACTTAAAGATTTTCGCGCCTGCCAACGCCTATTCTTAATTCAACAGAAACAATTTCGTTTCTAACAAAAAAATATTAAGGACTTTTTAAGGAGACAAAGAGCATGAAAAATTTTATTCGTTTATTTTTATTTACCAGTTTTGCGGTGTTGGTTTTTATCAGCGCGGTTTCCGCCGCGCCGGTCGTCCGGCAGGGTTCGGGCGCAAACACGGCGGCGCTACAGGCGATCGTTGACCAGTTTCGCGCGGATATGGGCGGCGCGAACAACGGTGTCGGGGGTTCATTTACAAGCGGGCGGCGCGAAATCAACTGGGACGGCGTGCCCGATAGTTTTGCCGAACCGAACAACTTACCGGTTGATTTCTTTAACGTCAACAGCCCGCGCGGCGTGATCTTTAACGCGGTCGAGGACGCGACCGGCGCGGCATTAAACCAATTTGCCGTCAGCGCGACGACGGCGTCCGGCGTACCTGTCCGGTTCGGTAATCTGAACGCGAATTATTCGACGATTTTTACGACCTTCAGCGCCCAGCGCCTGTTCATCGCCCGCAACACGCACATTATGGAAATAAATTTTGTAATTCCCGGCACGAACACGCCGGCAACCGTTTCGGGCTTCGGCGTCGTCTTTGCCGACGTTGATTCGGCAACCGGCGGCAACCGTTCGCTAATCCGCGTTTACGGAGCGGACGGCAGACAATTGTCGGCGGCGTCCGCTCCGGTTCTCGATAACGGTCTTTCATTCGTCGGCATTTCGTTCAATGCGGGCGAACGCATCGCGCGCGTCGTAATCGAAACCGGCAACGCGCCGCTCAGCGCAGCGAACAACGACGGCACGGGCGGCGTTGACGTCGTTGCGATGGACGATTTCATCTACGGCGAACCGCGCGCTTCGCAGTTTCACGCGGGCGATTTCGACGGCGACGGGTTTATTGATCCGGCAGTTTTCCGTCCTTCGGCAGCGACCTATTTCGTGCTTAACAGCGGCAGCAACACGGTCAACATAATTCCCTTCGGACAAAACGGCGATATTCCCTTGAACGGCGACTTCGACGGCGATCAGCGCGCCGACGTCGCGATCTTTCGCCCGTCTGCCGGCGAATGGTGGATCAACCGCAGCTCGACCGGAGCGACTGTCGCCGCACAGTTCGGGCAAAATGGCGATAAACCGACACCCGGCGATTTCGATAAAGACGGCAAGACCGACATCGCTTTCTGGCGACCGGCAAACGGCAATTATTTCGTCCTGCGAAGCTCGAACAACTCGTTCTTCTCGTTCCCGTGGGGCGCGAACGGCGACCTTCCGATCGGCGCGGCAATCATTCCGTAAATTTCTCTCCTCAAAACTAACCCCCGAAAAAAGACGAACTCCGCCGGAGTTCGTCTTTTTCTTCATATTTTTTTCAGAAAAGCTTCAACGCAAATTCAGGTTTTCCTAAAGATTCCGCCCTTCGCTCTGCGCTTTAATTGAAGCATCAACCACAACAAGTTTCGAAAAAACAGAAAAAATTTAGGAGACAGAAAATGTATAAAAGACGTGAAATTTCAAATGTTAGATTTTTTGGCAGCCTGCTTATTCTGGCAGGCTTGATCGTTTCGTCCGGATTATTGCCGCGCACGAAAATTCAGGCAGACGAATTGTTAAATCTTCCCGCAGCCATTCTCGAAAGTAAGAGTGAATCAAAGAAAGCCGATTACGGCAAAATGCCTTTATTATTTGAAGAAAATAAGGGTCAGACCGGCAAAGCGGCAAAATTCGTTTCGCGCCTCAACGGTTACACGCTTTATCTGACCGAAACGGAAGCCGTGTTTCAATTGCGGACTACTTCGGATTCAGAATCGCAAAGCGAAAGCGAAAATCCGAAGACCAGATCCGAAACAACAAAATCGGACAATGTGTGCATGAAATTTGCCGGCGCGAACCCGAACCCGAAAGTTTCCGGCGAAACAGAGGCTTTAACGAAAACGAATTATTACATCGGCAAAAAGCGGTTTGAGAATTTATCGAATTACCGGCGCGTCAATTACCGAAATCTTTACGACGGAATCGACGCCGTCTTTTACGGCAACGCAAAAAATCAGCTCGAATATGATTTTACGGTCGCGCCGAATATCGACCCTAATCAAATTCGTCTAAATTTCGACGGCGCGGAAAATCTTTCGATCGACACAGAGGGCAATCTGGTGATTAAAACCGAAAACGCCGAACTCGTCCAGCAAAGACCGTTCGCTTATCAGGAAATCAACGGCGAAAAACGCGAGGTCGAAGTAAAATACGTCATCCGCGAGCAATCCGAAATCGGCTTCGCAATCGGTGCGTACGATAAATCGAACGCGCTCACAATCGACCCGGCGCTCGATTATTTGACCTATATCGGCGGCTCGACGTTCGACGACGCTTTCGAAGTCGCGGCGGACGCGCAGGGCAACGCTTATTTTACGGGACAGACGGATTCGCTGAACTTTCACGGCGAATCCCGCGAAGATAATGATGCGAACGGCGCGTATGTCGCTAAAATAAACGCCGACGGAACGGATTTTGTTTACATCACGATTCTCGAAGGCAACGGCGACGATACGGCGCGCGGAATCGCGCTCGACGCGAGCACAAATGCATATATCACGGGCATCGCCTCGCATTTTTTCCCGACCACTTCGGGCGCTTACGACACGGTTCACGGCGTTCTCAATAACGACGACGCTTTCGTCGCCAAACTCAACACGACGGGCGGACTCGTCTATTCGAGCTTTTTGGGCGGAACCGATTTAGACGAAGGTTTTGACGTCGCGGTTGACGCAAGCGGAAAGGCGTATGTTGTCGGAGCTACCTATTCAAATTCGGCGTTCCCGACCAAAAATCGCTATCAGGGCTGCGGGGTCGTTTCGCCGCTCGGCTCTTTTGACAGTCAGGACGCTTTTTTGACGGTGATGAACGCCTCGGGAAGCGATATCACTTATTCTTCCTGCATCGGAAACACGGTCGGCGTGATTGGTCTATCCGACGAGTCTGCCTTTAGCGTCGCGCTCGATTCATCGAATAATGCGTATCTTACGGGCATTACGAATTCAAATAATTTCAAAGTAAAAAACGCGCTTCAACCGAGCATCGGCGGCGGGAAAGATGCATGGATTGCAAAATTCAATCCGTCGGCAAGCGGCGATGCGTCGGTTATTTACGCGACTTTTTTGGGCGGCGCGGGAACCGATCAGGGCAACGGAATTGCGGTCGATGCGAGCGGTCAGGCAGTTATCGTCGGATTGACCGGATCGACCAACTTCCCGCTTCAATCGCCTTTTGATTCGACCAACCAGATCAACGAGGGATTTGTCTCGATCATCAGCGCGACCGGCACGACGCTCGTCAATTCGAGCTTTTTGGGCGGCGCGGATCAGGACAGGGCGAACAATGTCGCGCTCGATGCGGGCGGCTCGATCTATATTACGGGCAGCACGCTTTCGAACGATTTTCCGATGGCGCTTCCTTTTCAAGCGGCGCGGCGCGGCTTACGCGATGCTTATGTTACGAAAATCAAATTCGGGCGCGGCGTCGTTTCGTCGAGCTATCTCGGCGGCAACGGCAACGACAACGGCGAAGGGATCGCGGTCAAAGGCAGCTTTATCTATGTCGTCGGCGACACGGCTTCGACCAATCTTTTGACAACCGCCGGCGTCATCAAACCGGCGACGGACAACGACGACGGTTTCGTCGCGAAAATTCTCGACACGCGGCTTGATTCGGTCGGTGTTTTCCGTCCTTCTTCGACCTTTACCGTCACACAGTCGATCACATCGGTCGTCGCTCAAAACGCGACTTTTACCGGCGGTTTAGCCGGACAAAAAGGCGTCTCGGGCGATTGGAACGGCGACGGCATCGACACCATCGGCTCATTTACGAACGGCGTGTGGAAAATTCGCAATTCAAACTTCCCGATCATCAACCCGCCTTTCGGCGGCGGAATAATCACCATTAATTTCGGACAGGCGGGAGATTTGCCGGTCGTCGGCGACTGGAACAACGACGGCATTGATTCGCCCGGCGTTTATCGTCCATCAACGGGACAATTTCTCCTGACGAATTCGACCCTTGCCAATCCGGCGGTCGAAATTACGGTCGTTTTCGGCGTCGCCGAAGATTTGCCGGTCGCGGGCGACTGGAACGCGGACGGCTTCGATTCGGTCGGCGTTTTTCGCCCTTCGGCGGGACAATTTTTCCTGACGGACGACAATGTTCTGACGCCGAATATTGACCAAACCTTCTTTTTCGGCGTAACCGGCGATTTGCCGACCGCGGGCGACTGGAACGGCAACGGCGTTGACACGATCGGCGTCTGGCGACCGGCGACGACCGAGTTTTTCCTGACCAACGACAACATCAATATCAGCAATGTTTTCCTGTTCGGACAAATCAATACCGACCAGCCGATTGCGGGTGATTGGGACGGCAGACCGCTGCCGTAAATCAAAATAGAGGCGAAGGCGGATAAAATTTGCCTTCGCCTCTCAAACAATTATCAATTAAAGAGGAGAAAACCAGCTATGAGCGAAAAAATTACAAAAATCAGCGAAACAAATTTCGATTCATCGGTCATCATTCCAAAAAAACCGGCGCTCGTCTACTTTTCGGCGAACTGGAGCGGACCGAGCCGGATGGCTCGTTCGATTATCGAATCGGCGGCGGAAAAATACAGCGCCAAAGTAACGTTTTTTGAACTCGATATAGACGAAAATCCGACGATTCTTTTGACCTACGGCGTTCGGAGCGTTCCGACAATCCTGTTTTTTGCCGCCGGACAGCTCGTTGACAATTATATCGGAGGAATCTCGCGCGACAAGCTCAACGAAAAACTCGAAAAGATAACGGTTTCCGGCGAGGCTTTCAAAAACATGGTCGCGTTCTCCAAAAAACTCGCGGCACGTTTCGGCGCTTAACAATTTTGGCAAGAGGCGGTTATGAAACACATAATTACGAGAGAAATTTTTATCGAAATAGAAACGACACGCGTGACGAAAAAGCGTTCGGTGCGAAGAAATGCGGCTCAACCGCCGAAATCCGACCACGCCGACCGCGACGATTCATTCGTCAGGACAAACGCGCGTTTGAAACATCTTTTCGACAAAATTTATAAAGGAGAATTCTAAAATTCAAACGGCGCTCGAAAAAAAAAGCGGACAAATTAAAAAAAATTGTCCGCTTTCTTAAAATCAGGAGTAAACTGCTTAGAAAAGGAGAAATCACGTCATTTATGCCGACCGCAGCTGAATTCAATCAATTCAATAGTGATCGCCACGACGAATCGTCGCGCCGCTCGCGAAGCAAGGCATTCTGCCTTTTCTGCCAGACGATCGTCGGGCTGATCACCGACGAACAGGCGTCGAATTTTATGCAAACCGACCTTTACACGCTTGAGCGGCTCTCGATCGAAGGCGCGATTCACCGCCTGCACAATCGAACGGGTAAAGTCATGTTCTGTCGCCGATCGCTGCAATTAGCCAGAAACAAATCTTTTACCCGTTTTTTGATTCTCAAACCACTCAAATTCTAGAAAAATCTGACCGTGTAGCCGAAGCGAATTCCGCGACCGATCTCCGGCGCAAACTGCTTGATGTACGACAGGTGATTTCGATAAAGCCGGTCGGTCAGATTGTATGCGTTAAACGTAAAAATATGCGCAAAATGCTGGCGGGCGATCGTGTATGAACCCGAGACATTGAAAATGCCGTAACCGGCGGTCGGCGTTTCGAGCGGCGCCGTTTTGTTTTGTCTGCCCGCAAAAATCGCTTCGGGGCGAATATTTAAACCGCCGTAGCGAAAATCCAGCCCGGTGCGGATGCGCGCGGGCGGAATGCGCGGCAGATTCTGCTCGATATCGGTCAGACGCGCGCGCACTGTATCCATGCTGATAAATCCGCCGACATATTTATTGAACGTCACGTCGGCGCGCAGTTCGGCACCGACGTAACGCGCGCGATTCTGTTCGTAACGCGCGACCGGCAAGCCGTCTTCGATGTCAACCTGCCCGTCGCCGTCCTCGTCCTGATACTGAAAATAGACGAAATTATTGATGCTGTAATAATAAACGTCGCCCGTGAAACGAAATCTGCCCGATTGATGACGTAAGGACACGTCAATCCCGTTCGAGCGCTCGGCTTGAAGATTTTGGTTGCCGATCTCGAACGTGATCGTGCCGATGTGCGGACCGTTATTGTAAAGCTCTTCGAGCGCCGGCGCGCGGTATGAATTCGAATAATTCGCAATCAGCGCGCCGCCTTTCCAGAGTCCGAAATTGACGCCGAACGCGCCCGAAAAACCCGTAAACGAACGATCACGGTAGAGCGGATTGTCGGCGCGGTAACGATTGTTTTCGACGCGCCCGCCGAATTGAAATTTGACGCGTTCGAAGCCGAGTTCTTCGAGCGCGAAAACCGAAAAAGCGTTCTGCTTGATCTTGCCGTCAACCAATTGTTCCGCGCCGTTGACTACATACTCGCGATTAAAACCGTCGAAGCCGAAGCGTCCCGACAGCTTGCCGTATTTCGTCTGCTCGAACATCGAGCGATACGTAAAAGTCTTGTTGTCGAAAACGGTGCCGACTTCTTCGATATTGTCGGCGATTTCGAGTTCCTTGTGGCGATAATCCGAGTAGCCGAGACTGTACTGAATGCGGCTCAAAAATCCGCCCGTCATATTTCGAAAACCGCCGTTGACGCGAAATCCGTAATCGCGCTGGCGCAGATCGATGTCTTCGTCAGGCGCGGGCGGCAATTCGCCGCCGAGCGTTCTCGCAAGCTCTTCGCCGCCTTCGAAAAGTCCGGCAAACGGAATCCCGTAGCGCCGCACGGAAGTCGTAAATTTTCCGCCGACGTAAGCATTAGTGCCGTAATAGCCGAGTCCGAACGAACCCGATGTCGCGCGCGTCGCGCTGTTCGGAATACGCCCGAGCGGCGTTTGATAATCGCCCGCCCGAAGCGTGCTGAAGCTGCCGCGAAAAAGCCAGTTTTTAAAGCCGTATTCGCCGCCGCCCGAAAACGCGCCTTCGCGATTCGCCGTGCTGCCTAACCCAGTTAAAAACCCGCGAAAACCGTTGTGCGGCTCGTTTTCGTCCGAGTCGATCACGTTGACGACGCCGCCGATCGCGTTGCTCCCGTAAAGCAGTGTGCCCGGACCTTTGACGACCTCGATGCGTTCGGCGCTCAATACGTCGGCGGTTTCGCCGTGATCGGCGGACTGCGAGCCGACGCTGCCCGTGCGGACGCCGTTTTCGAGAACCAGAACTCGGTCGCCGTCAAACCCTCGAATCACCGGACGCGACGCGCCGACGCCGAAACTGCGCTTGGAAACGCCGGTTTCGCTTTCTAAAATCTCGCCGAGCGACGACGGCGACTTTTGCGTGATGATGCTCGAACTGATCGTGTTGACCGTTTGAAACGAATCGAACGTGGACTGCTCCGTGCCGCTCGACGTGACGGTTACTTCTTCGTTCAAGGACGCGATCTGCATCTGAAAATTAACCGTTTCAGCGCCGCCCGCCGCGATCGTGACGGTTCGCGCCAGATCCGAAAATCCTTCGACGTGAACGAGCAGCGTATAGCGTCCCGGCACGACCGCGTCGAACGAAAAATTGCCTTCTTCGTCGGTCGAAACGCTTCGATTCAATTGCACGATCTTAACCGAAGCGTCGTGCAGCGGCGTATTTTCACCGAATGTAACTTTGCCCGAAATTTTTCCGGTCTGTTGGGCAAAGACGGACGCCGCGAGAGACAAAATTATAAAAAGTCCTGTAAAAAACAAATAAAATGATTTTTTCATATAACCTCGACAGGTGATTTTCAAAAGAAATTAAAGATTACCGATTATCGCCCTTTTCCCGAAACAGCCGGCAATTGTTTTCAATAAACGGTTACTCAGCTGAAATCAATGGCTCATTACGTTGATAAACGGCAGTCGGTTTCTTCGCAGTTCGTGCATTTCCGGCATAAATAGCGATTCAAAAAATGCGCCGCCGTGATAAAGACCGCGCCCGCAACGACCGCCGCCGTCTTACCCGACAGATTTTCTTCAAAGATTTTATCGGCGGAAATCATCAGCCCTAAACCGGCGCAAAATAAAAGCAGCGTATTAATATTGCGGTGAAATCGCAGAAAACCGGACAAAATACTTATTAAAGCCACGAAAACCGAGACGCCGATAAAAATATATTCAACGCCTTCGCGCGCTAAAAACCCGAGACCGACGAGCGGAAGCGATGAAATCAAAAACGGCATCGCCAGACAATGCGCCGCACAAAGCCAAGAGACCGCCGCCCCCGTTATATCCCAAAAACCGCTTGCCGAAATGTTCTGACTGTTATGTTGCATAAATGAATAATCCTCAAAAATTAAATAATCAGCCAGATTAACCCGTTCTTCCCGACGCGAACAGGCTTTTTCAACCGGTGGCGGTTTTGTATCGGTAAAGATGCAAAATCGCGGAATGAGGATTTGAATTTTATCCGCTTCGAGGCAGTCTGTCGGAAAGCTGTGAGCTTTGCACAAAAACAAAGATGAGCCACGAATGAATACGAAAAAACGCGAACTTTTCAGAGTTGTTCGTGTAAATTCTTGTCTTTTCGCGGCTCATCTCTAAAAAGTCACTTCGCTTTCCGAGTTTTTGTGCAAAGCTAAAACGGTTCGGGAAACATGGCAGAAAAATTATCTTCGGTTTTTATAATTTGAGAATTCGTTCGCGCAAAACGCGCGACTGCAAACGGCTCGACGCGATTTCCTGACCGTTTTTGAGCGCGATCAGATAAGTTCCTCCCGGCATCGGGCTGACGCGCGAGATCATTTCGAGATTGGCGAGCGCGCCGCGCGAAAGCCGCACGAAACGCTCCGGCGCGAGCCGCGTTTCCAAATCCTTGAGGCGATAATTGATCACGTATTTCTGATTTTTGTCGGTCGTGATATGGAGCAGTTCGCCGTCAGCGATGATTGACGCGATTTCCATGACGGGAACGAGAAAAATTTCTTCACGCCGCTTAACGGGAATTCTTTCCAAAAATTCCGGCTTTGTCGTTTGGCGATAAATTTCGGCGGCGTTTTTGATATTTTGCGTTTCCACGTCGCGCCAGTTTTCCTGTTCAAGACGCTCGTGCGCGCGGTTCAAGGTTTCGCGCAGACGCGATTTTTCGACGGGTTTTAAGAGATAATCAACCGCGTTAACTTCGAAAGCCTCGACCGCGTATTCGTCGTAAGCCGTCACGAACGCGACGAGCGGCATCTGCGATTTCCGCAGCAGCCGAACGGCTTCGAGCCCGGAAATCTCGGGCATCCGCAAATCCAAGAGCGCGAGATCGGGCTTCAAAGTCTTAATGATTTCGACCGCATCCGCGCCGTTTTCCGCTTCGCCGACGATTTCGGCGTCTTCGAATTCGCCCAAAACCGCCTTCAAAAATTCCCGCGCCGGACGCTCGTCGTCGGCGATGATGATTCGGAGTTTTTCCATATTTTTTTGCCGCGGACAAACGCGGATTTCGCGGATTAATACTGATTTCTTTGCCGCTTTGCGCCTTTGCGGGAAATGTTTTTTTCTCCCGCAAAGGCGCTAAGTTTTATTTGATTCTATCCGCGAAATCCGCGTTTGTCCGCAGCTAATAATTCTTCTAAACAATCTGCGCTTTAACCGGCAGTTTTATTTCGGCGCGCGTACCCTTTCGCAAATCGCTTTCGATCAAAAGATGCGCTTTTTTGCCGTAGTGCGAGCGCAGGCGCTGGCGGATATTTTCCAAGCCGATGCCGCCCGATTTCGATTCTGTATTATCGAATCCCGCGCCGGTGTCCGCAACATTGAGATACAAAAAGCTATCGCCTTCCTCGATTTTCAGCGCGGCTGAAATCCGCACTTCGCCGCCCGATTTGGCTTCGGAAATTCCGTGTTTGACGGCGTTTTCGACCAAAGGCTGCAAAATCAGCGTCGGAATATTGAGTTTTTTCAAGCCCTGAGGAATTTCGATCTTTATCCGAAGCCGCTCTTCAAACCGCGTTTTTTCGATGTCGAGATAATTTTCGATCAGCTTTATTTCATCGCCGAGACTCGAAAATTCGCCGGTCGAACGCAAAACGCCGCGCAGTAATTGCGTTAATTTCATCAAGGTTTGAAACGCTTTGTCGGGCGCGGTTTGGATCAGATAGCCGATCGTCGTCAGCGCGTTGAACAGAAAATGCGGGTTGATCTGCGCGCGCAGCGCCGAAAGTTTGGCTTCGGCGGCAAATTTGGCGAGCTTGTCTTCGCGTCCTTTTCGCTCGTAGCGTTCCTCACTCACGCGCAAGGCGTCAATACGGCGCGCCGTCGCGAGCGCGATCGACGCGAGCATTTCGATCTCGTCCGACAAAAGCCGTCTGCCGCCCGCGAATTCATTCAGGTTTATGCGGTAAAACGGCTGTTCGACGGTCGGAATTAAAATCTCGGCACTGTGCGGCGTAAAATTGACGGTTTGAAAGTTTGTCTCGTTTTGCAGAATTTGCGTCCAATTCGCCTCTTTTGCCGTCAGCGCGAATTTCAATTCGGCGCAAACTTCCGCGAGAACCGATTCAAGATCGTCGCGTTTCTCGATCGTTCGGAGGATTTGGGCATGGAGTTTTTCATAATTGGCGCGCCGCAGAATTATTTTATCAACCAGCCAAACGGCGAATTTGTGAAGCAGCGGATAAACGAGCGCCGTCGCCATCCAGAGCGCGATCACGAGCACCGCCGCCTGCACGTCGTTGCGGTCGTGCGTTTCGTGCCACGCGAGCATCGGAACGGCGACGAAAACATAAAGCCCGAACGCGAGCGCCGCCAGAAGCAGCAAGGACAAAGCGCGTTTTAAGAACAGATCGGCAAATGCGAAACGATAATCCTGAAGCAGAATCGCAAGCGCGAGCGGCAGCGAAGATTGATGCGCGACGAGTTCGACGAGCCACGACTTTTCTTCCTGCTGACCGCTCAAATGCAGCGCCGAAACCGCGAAAACCGAGAGCGCCGAAACCCAAACCGCCTTGTTTTGAATCTTTTGGCGAAACGTCGTAATCAAAAGCCCGGCTAAGAGTGCGAGCGAACCGAACGTTAAAGCGCGGAGCGCCAGATCAGACGGCGCGCGCGCGCTGAAAATCGCCGATTGAAAATGAAGCACGGCGGCAAAAACGCTCAGAATATAAGCCGCGATCGTCAGCCAGCCGATTTTTTTGCTGCCCTGCTCTTCGCTTTTCCACGCCGAATGAACGACGACCGACGGCAGAAAACCGAGCGCCGAATACGACGCGGCGATGAGCACCGGCGAAACCTGCGCAACGCCCGTGAAATCCTTCCAGAAAAGCACGATCAGCTCGCCCGCATTCCACAAAAGCCCGAGCGCGGCGGTCAGCAAAAGCAGAAAATCCGGCGCACTTGCTTCCTTTGTTTTGCGATGCCGCACGACCATCAGCAGAAGAAGCGCGTAAAGCGCGATTCCGACCGTAAAACCCAAAAGATTGATCAGCGCGGCGGCATTAAACATTTCGTTTTAATTTAATGGTAAAAAACGATTTGATGCAATCCGCTTAAAACTATCTGCCGCAATTTCGCGATAAGCGGTCATTTTTCGTAAACGGTTTGTAAATTTAAAGAAAAAAAGCCTGCCGGCGGCAGACTCTCTTTCTTTCGGGGGTTTTAAGAAATTACGAAAATCTCTTTAATAAAGTTCCTGCGACGCGAGACGATTCCAGCTCGACGCAAAGCTTTCTTCCTGATCGAGCCACTTTTGACGGCGGATATAAGCGCAAACGCGCTCGATTTGCGACATACTGACCGTAAAAGCATCGTATCTTTCGCGCCAGACGAAATTCGCCGCGCCGATCTTGCGCTGCGCAAACGTTGCCGAGACAAGCTTTAGCTCGCGAACGAAGGTGCCGAGCGCGCAGAACTGCGATAACCCGACGAGAAGGTTTACGCGGTCTTTGGCGACGCTCACCGATTGAATGCTGTTGCCGGTTTTACGGACAAAACCGGCGATATACTGTTTGAGCCGCATCTCCTGCTCGTCGCCCGAAATCTCGCCTTCGAAACGCAGCACCAGATGAAAATAAAGATTTGCCGAAACCGGCTCGATTTTCTGCAAAAACGGCATCGGCGCGCCCGATACGACTGTTGTTAATTGGTCAATTGCTGAAAACATATATTTATAAAAATTTGAAAAGTATAAAACTTAAAAATGCGGGATTTTTCTTCCTGTTTATAAAATTAGCTTTTTTCGATCCTAATTTCGCCACCTATTCGGGTAGTAACGGATTTAAATATTCGGCGCGTCGGAAATCCGCCGTTTTGTCGTAAAGGCTTGATAAACGCTGGGTTTAATGAAAAATCGGCTGACCGATTCGAAAGCTATCAGCCAGCCGCCTTAAATTTTTACGTTAAATTGATCTTAAAATACTACCTATTTATCGGGGCACGATGAGCGACTCGTTTAATTCGATCACGCCCGCCGTTTTTTTCGCTGGCGAAACTCGCAAAGGAATCTGCCAGACGAGCGTTTTTATCAAACACGCGCCGGTGTTGTCCTCGCGGCAGTAATAGACGTTGAGCCGAACGCGCAAATTCGCGCTGCCCGCTCGAAAAGTCTGAAGCGGAATCGAAAGCGGCAGGCTTGTAAACTTACCCGACGGATTCACGATTTTAACGATTTTTGCGTCGTCGGTCGAAATTTCGAAACGATTCGGCGCGTTCGGATTAAGGTGAAATCCTTCGGGCAGCTTGATTTTAACAAGCACCGAACCTTTCACGCCCGCGCCGATTTCCATAATTTCGGTCTTATTTTCCTTGAGATTCGGCGAAAAACTTTCCGCGTCGGTTTTCGTTTCGACGGGCGGCGTCAAGCCTTCGATTCTGAGCGTCGAAACCGATTTTGTCGTCAGATCAACGACGCGAATCGCGTGATTGTTCGTGTCGGCAACGTAGAGCTTGCCGTCGGCGATCGAAAGTCCGGCGGGTTCGTAAAACGTCGCCGCCACAGCGCCGTCCGTTTGTCCCGATTTTCCGGTGCCGAGAAATGTTTCGACCGTTTCCGATTCAGCATCGAGCAGCTTTATTTTATGGTTGTAAGTATCGGCAATTAAAACCTTTCCGTTCCACATCGCGACGCCCAAAGGATGCTGCAAGCGCACGTCTGCGCCCTCGCCGTCCGTATCGCCGAAAATGTATAGATCGCCGCCGACCAATGTTTCGACCGTTTCTTTTTGAAAATCGATGCGGCGGATAATATTCGATTCGCTGTCGGCGACGAACAAACTTTTACCGTCCGACGCCAGACCTGAAGGCTGCGCAAAGCCTGACAATGCAAGCTTTCCGTCAAGCCGCGCCTCGACACGGCTGCCCGCATACGGCTCTAAAACCTGTTTATCCAAATCCAGCCGCCAAATCTGGTGCGAGCCAGCCATCGCGACATAGAGATTTCTGCCGACAAGCGCCAAATCCCACGGCGACCGCAGCCCGACACTTAGCGCCGCGCCGCCTTCGCCGGTAAAATCTTCGAGTTTTCCCGTGCCGCCGATGGTCGAAACCTTTTTCGTTTTCAGATCAACGACGCGAATTCGTTGATTTTCCGTGTCGGCAACGTAAAGTTTTGTTCCGTCCAGCGCCAAACCCTGCGGGCGATTAAAGCCGGCCGCCGCAAAATCGCCGTCCGCCCACGCGGATTTTCCGCTGCCGATGGTTTCGATAAATTTGCCGCTTAAATCCGTGACGACGATGCGGTTATGATTCGTGTCGGAAATATAAAGGCGTTTCGAAGCCGCGTCTGCCAAAACCTTGCCGGGAAACGCGAGCGGCAGATCGCCGACTTTCGCTTTTTCCAATGCGAATTTGAGCGGCTTTTCGTCCAACAATCCTTTTTTGCGAAAATCCGCGATCGTCGCGCCGACGAGCGCATCAACCTGATCCGCGTAACCTTCGCCGACTGCCGCGCCGATCACGTAGCCCGCCGGATCAATTATCACCTGCGTCGGGTAAGCGTTGACGGCGTATTGCTCCCAAATCTTAAAATCCGCGTCGTTCGCGACCGGATGTTCGACGCCGTAGCGCAAAATTATCTGGCGAATATTTTCCGTGTCGCCTTCGTTCGTAAATTTCGCCGAATGAACGCCGATCACGACCAGATTATTCGGATATTTCGCTTCAAGCCGTTTGAGGTCGGGAATAATGTGGATGCAGTTTATGCAGCCGTATGTCCAGAAATCCAGCAGCACGACCTTGCCGCGCAAGCCCGCGATCGAGAGCGGCTTGTCGGTGTTGAGCCAGCTGCGCGCGCCCGTCAGTTCAGGCGCGCGCACTCGTCCTTGCGCTTTTACGCTTTTCGCCATAAACCCTACTAAAAATAAAATTATTAAACCGCAAAAAATCCGCCGCATCTTAATTTTCATAAAATATAAAACTTCTCTTATATATGTTTTCGCTCACGTTTAAGATACGGTTTCAGCCGCCGTTTATTCCCGAACGAAAAAGAGCCGCGTTTTTTACTCGCGACTCTTTTTCAAAATTATAAATTCGGCGACCGTTTTACCATTCGACCGAACCTTCTTTCGTAGTATCGATCTGCGTCAGTTCGACGCCTTCGTTAAAGAGAAAAATCTTTAAGTTGTCGAACAAAAAGTCGTGCGAATCGGGACTTGAAACGTCCAGACCGAAATGATTTATCAGTTGATTCTGCTTTTGCAGCCATTCTTTCCAGCACGTCTGGCAGATTTCGTCGTAAACGCGCTGTCCCAGTTCATTCGGAAACGGCGCAAACTGCATCTGCTCGTCTTTTCGCCCGCAGCGCGAACATTTAAATTTATCACTTGAAAATAAAGCCATTTTGTAAAAATCTCCTTTAAACGAATTTTACCATAGACAAAAGGAAAAGTTTGAGCCACGAACAAACACGAATTTTCACGAAATAATTTTTTGTATTTTTCGTGTTTATTTGTGTTTGTTCGTGGCTAATTCTTTTCCGCCTGCCGAATCGCGTCCAAAACCTCGTCGTCGCTCGGTTTGAAAAGACTCAGACTCTGAACTTTGTGATACGCGACATTGCCCGCTTTATCGACGACCACGACGCCGCGCGCCGAACGACCGGGCAGCCATGATTTCATACCGTATTTTTCCACGACTTCGCCCTTTTCGTCCGCCAGAAGGTTTAAGGTCAGAGAATGTTTACCGGCAAAAGATTTGTGCGAATCGGCGGAATCGGTCGAAATTCCGACCACTTCCGCGCCCGTCGCCTGATAATCCGACCAGTGATCTCTGACCGAACAAAGCTGCGCCGTGCAAACGGGCGTATTATCGCCGGGATAAAACAATAAAACGACAACCTTGCCCGCGTGATCGCGCAAACTCCAATCGTTGCCGTCTAAATCCTTCAACGTAAAATCCGGTGCTTTTTCGCCTGTTTTCATAGTTTTTAATATCCTATAATTTAATTTTAATTCCCAATGTCAGTCGAAGAAACTCTTCGCGTTGCCTCATCATAACGCACAAAAAAAAAATCGTCTGAAAATGTGTTTGTATCAATAACGTAAATTTCTATTTTTGGCGATAGGAAATCTTCTTTACCTAATAAATCATTTACTTCTTGTTCATTTTTCCCTATCAATAGCCTACTGTTTTGCAGGTCATAAACCATTCTACCGCGCGCCCTGCTATCACCTTTTTTCCATTTTTCAGAGTCAAACTTATCGGCGTTACCAAGAATTCCGCAACCGTGTAGAAAAGCGCCAAAGATTATTAACAGAAAGATTTGCGTAAAACGTTTCATTGAAAATCGCGAATGTCCTTAAACGGCTTGTCTTTGTCGGTAAAATCCGGTCGGTAATAGTATGACGCCGCTTCGTATTCCTGCATGAAGCCTTCTTCGATGCCTAGTTCGTCTAAGAGTTCGACCGCCTCGAACCATTCGCGTTCCGAGATGCGGCGCGAGAGCAGAATATAACGCTCGTCGGTCGCGGCTTTGTTGGTCGCGTAATACTGCGCCATCAATGAAATCGCGACTTTTGGTGAAAGTTCGTCGCGAATCCAGCGTAAATTCTCCTCGATTCCCGCGAGATCGTTCGGCAAAACCAGAAGGCGAATTACCAAACCGCGTTTTAATAAACCGTCGTCGCCGTAAATCAATTTATCGCCGGTTTGTCGAAACATTTCCTTGATCGCCGCGCGCGCGTGAGCGGCGTAATCGCGAATCTTCGAAAACTGGAATCCGGCGTCCGAATCGGCGTATTTCAGATCGGGCAGATAAACGTCAATTATGCCGTCTAAAAGCCGCAAAACTTCGACCGAATCGTAAGCGTTCGTGTTATAAACGATCGGCAGATTCAAGCCATTTTCGGCGGCGATCAAAATTGCGCGCGCCATCTGCGGCGCAAAATGCGTCGGGCTGACGAAACCGATGTTATGGCAGCCGCGCGATTGCAGTTCGAGCATTATTTCGGCTAAGCGTTCGTGCGTGATCTCGTTTTTCTGCTGCTCTTTCCACGTTTGCGAGATTTGATAATTCTGGCAGTAAACGCAGCGCAGGTTGCAGTTGCCGAAAAAGATGTTTCCCGCGCCGTTCGTTCCCGATAAAACCGGTTCTTCGCCGAAATGCGCCGTATAACTCGACACAATCGGCAGGCGTCCCGAATAACACGCCGCGATTTCGTTTGCAACGCGATTATTGCCGCAATCCTTCGGGCAAACCGTGCACGATTCGAGCAGTTTTTCGAGCGCTAAGACGCGCCTTTCAAGCTCGCCCGTGCGGTAAAGTTCTAAAAATTTCGGAACCATAAATTAAAGCAGAAATAAAAGTTAAAAGTTGAAAATTAAAAGTTTCGGTGAAATACTTTTTTAACTTTTAACTGATTTCAGTCTCTCGTTTTCTCGATGTTTTCGTCCATCGTTTTCGTATAGCGGCTGATAATCTCGCGCGGCGCGACCGATTTGGCGAGCGTCCACGTAAAATCCATCTCGGCGTTGATCGTCGCGGTCGCCATTCGGGTTTCGCGGAGCATTAAAATACTGCCGTATAACAAAAAAAGAATTCCGACCACGCCGACCGGAATCGGAATCGAGCGGTAAACGTTAAAGATTCCGGCAACCGCGATGGTCACGCTCGTCATGATAAAAAATCCGAGCCCGTAATAAAACGCGCTCATCGCCCGCTGCAGAATCCGCGAGCGCGTCGTCACTTTATCGAGCAAAAAGACAATCGTGTCGAGCCGCTTTTCGTAAAGCGGAATGGTGTTTTTATCTTCGGTCGTAATCATCGTGCTCAAACGAACTTCGAGCTCGCGGACGCGGTCAACCACGCGCCCGAGCCTGGTCGAAGTCGAAAGCACCAATGAGCCGGTCGCCGAGATCAGCAGCGCGGGCGTAATCATCGCCGTTAAGAATTCGATCGTCGAATTCAGAAAATTCGGATTAACGTTTATCAGATCCCCTGCCATTGCAGTTTATTTTAACGCAAAGACGCAAAGACGCGAAGACGCAGAGATTTTTAAATATTTTTTACCTTTGCGCCCTTGCGCCTTTGCGTCTTTGCGTTGAAAAATAGTTGTTATGAAAGAAGGAACTGTTGTTTGCTTGCAGCATAAAAGCGAAATTTTAGAAAACAACGCGCCGGGCGATAAATTTATCCGCGACGTTTTAGTTTATCTGCCGCCGGATTACGACGAAGATAAGGTTTATCCGTCGGTTTACGTTTTGACGGGTTTTACCGGGCGCGGCAAAATGCTGCTCAACGACGCGGCTTTTACGCCGAATTTCGCCGAGCGGATGGATAAATTGATCGACGCCGGGAAAATTCGCCCGATGATCGCCGTTCTGCCCGATTGTTTCACGCATTACGGCGGCTCGCAGTATATCAATTCGACGGCGACTGGCGATTACGAAGATTATTTGACCAAAGAAATCGTGCCGTTCGTTGACGAAAATTTTCAGACCATAAAAAACAAAAACGCGCGCGCCGTGATGGGCAAATCTTCGGGCGGCTACGGCGCTTTAATGATGGCTCTGCGCCATTCGGAGATGTTCGGGCTGGCTTGTTCGACGAGCGGCGACGCCTATTTCGAACACTGTTATCTGCCCGACATTCCGAAGGCTTTTCGCGTGATTAAAGGCGACGCGCAGAAGTTTATCGAAAAATTCTGGGACGAAGACGCGAAAAAGGGCAAGGACGATTTTTCGGGATTCAACATTATCGGAATGAGCGCGTGTTATTCGCCAAGCGGCACGGATTTCGATCTGCCGTTCGATTTGAAAACGGGCGAACTGCGCTCGGAAGTCTGGAAAAAATGGCTCGCGCACGATCCCGTGAGGCTTGTGGAAAAGTCTGTTGAAAACCTGAAATCGCTGAAACTGCTCTACATCGACGCCGGAACACGCGACGAGTTTGCGCTCGACATCGGCGCGCGCATCTTGTGCGACAAACTTAAAAAGCACGACATTCCGCACATTCACGAAGAATTCGACGACGGTCATTTCAACATCAATTACCGCCAGAATCGTTCGCTCGAATTGATCTCGGAAAACATCGAAACCACCTGACGCGCATTCAAAAAGCGTCAGATTGAACATTAAAAAAAGCGAAATTCACTTAGATTGACCGAATTTCGCTTTTTCGCTTTTTCTGCCCGAATCAATGTAAAACGTATTTCCCCAACAGCTTAAAACCGTAACCGCAAATTGGCACGGCGGTTGATTCAGCATTAAACGTTAACGGGTGTTTGAACATTCCGACACCCGGAAAATACGAATAACAATAGTCGGTTATTCCCCTCACGCCGTTAAGTGGTCAATCCTTTATGGATTGACCCTTTTTTCGATTTGGGATTTGGGAATTTGGAATTCGGATTTGTCTCCTTGATGAACTTCCAAGTTGATTCCTGAGATGATTCTATAACCGAAAACAGTTTGGTAGAGAATCGCTTTTGTTAACGCGTCAGCAAATCCGAATTCCGAATTCCCAAATCCCAAATCGTTATGGGTTGAATCCGCCGGTTTTTACTTCGGGTTCGAGAATCTTGACCGCCTGCTCGATCTTTTCGGGTTTGCCGAATAAGATCAGAATGTCGTTTTCCTTCAGTTTATAATTTGCGCCGGGACCGATTTTCGTATCTTCGCCGCGCACGACGGCGATCAGTGTCGCGCCGGTCGCGTTGCGCAAATTTAGCTCGCCGAGGTTTTTCCCGACTGCCGGAGAATCGGGATTCAGTTTGACGGTTTCGGTCGTCGCGGATTGAAGCGCCGCGTTGAGATTCGACATTTCGACGCGCTGGATCGAAGGCGAACGAAGCATTTCGTAACCCTGCCGCCGGACTCTTTCGATCTGGTTTTCGATCGTGTGCCGGTCAACGCCGTAGCGCAGCAAAACGCGCGAAAAAATCTCGATGCTCGTTTCGAATTCTTCGGGAATAACTTCGTCCGCGCCGAACCCGAGAAGCTCCGTAATTTCTGACGTATAGCGCGTACGGACGACGATGTAAATCTTGTCGTTCAGCTCGCGCGCCTGTTTGACGGTGCGGCGGACGGCTTGCGGGTCACTCATTGCGAGAACGAGCGCGTTGGCGTTTTCGATCGCCGCGTGATGCAGAACTTCGCGCCGCGTCGCATCGCCGAAATTGATTTTTTCTCCCTTTTCCTTTGCTTCGCGCACGACTTCGGCGTTGAGATCGAGAATCGTGTAGGAAACCGTCACGGCGCGCAAAACTCTGGCGAGATTGCGCCCGTTCAAGCCATAGCCGACGATAATTACGTGATTGTTCAAGCCGCCGGTCGAAGTAATGTGAAGCGCGTCTTCGGCGGAAGAATCAATATCCTCGACGCCTTTTTTGTCGGGCACGATCGACTGCACGAAATAACCGAAACGCGGCGCGAGCGCGATCATAAACGGCGTGATAATCATCGAGATGATCGAAGCGCCTAAGAAACTTTGATAATCCGCGTCGGGCAGCAGATCAACGCTCCGACCTGCCTTTGCAAGCACGAACGAAAATTCCCCGATCTGCGCCAGACCGAGCGCGGTCATCGCCGCAACTCTCTGCGGAAAGCCGAGCAGTTGAATGACCGTCCAGATAATCAAAGCCTTGCCGACGACGAGAAAGGCGACCCACAAAAGAACGGTCGAGAGATTTTCGACGAGCGCGCCGAACGACAGAAGCATTCCGATGGAAACGAAAAATATACTGTTGAAAACGTCGCGAAACGGCAAAATGTCCGCCGTTACCTGATGTGAAAAGTCGGATTCGGCTAAAACCATTCCGGCGATAAACGCGCCGAGAGCGAGCGACAAACCGAACTGCGCCGTGACGAACGAGATTCCGAGACAAAGCAAAACGACGAGCAGCAGTAAAACTTCGGGGCTTTTTAACCCGACGATCTGCTTGAGCATCAAGGGAACGAGAAACCACGCGCCGACGACGATCACGGTCAAACCGAGCAGAGAACCGCCGAGCTTAACAGCGACCGCGCCGAACGAAGCCGCGTCTTTGCCGCCCAAAACCGGCACGAGCAGCATCATCAGAACAATGCTGATGTCCTGAAAAAGCAAAATCCCGACGCCCGCGCGACCGTGCGGCGCGTCAGTTTCCTTTCGATCGGCGTAAGATTTCAGAACGATCGCCGTGCTCGAAAGCGCGACCAGAAAGCCGAAAAATACGGCTTGATTCATTTCCCGCCCGAACAAAATCGCGACGATCGTGACGGCGGCGATCGTCAAGACGACCTGCAAACCGCCGCCGACCAGAACGAGCCGTTTCATTTCGCGCAGGCGATGGAGCGAAAATTCGAGTCCGATCGTGAAAAGCAGAAGCATCACACCGATCTCGGCGAGAATTTCGATCGCTTCGCGTTCTTTAATTAATCCGAGTCCGTAAGGTCCGATGACGATTCCCGTGAGCATTAAGCCGACGAGCAGCGGCAGTTTCAAGCGCAGGCAGGCAAAGGCGACCGGCACGGAAACCATTAAAATAATCAATAAATCTTCAAACAGCGGCGGCGTGTGCATTTTTTAATGTCCTCCTTAAAAACCTCGCCCGTCAGACGATTTTTCGCGAAAACCGGGACTTCGCGATTGTTAGAAATTTGTCGGCAGCGACAGTTTTTAAGTATAAATGATGAAAAATATAAATAACGACGATCCGGCAGCAATTACTTATAATCGCGCCGAAAAGATGAGTTTTTGGATAAAATGCAGTTAAATTGCCGGCGGAGCGCGATCCGACGGCGAATCGGTAACCGGCGACGTGCGCAGAAAATTTGATTCCTGCCGCTTTTGAGCGGATTGCAGGCAAAAATCCGCGTCGCTTTCCGAGCGCTCAAACGACGGATTTTCGCCGGATAAATATTGATTGGAGTCTTTCTGAAATTTAGCTTTGAGCAAGGCGGAAAACGAGCGTGAACTAAAAACCGAAAATGCGTAGGATTTCGAGTTATCTTCGAAGTCGGAAACATTCAGCGCCGCGCTGTCGCATTCGGAAACCGGAAAAGGCAGCAGTTGAATACCTTCGCCGCCCGAAAAAAACAAACCTGCGAGCAAGCCGAGTATCAGAATCCAGCGCGCCGGTTTTTGCTTTATCATAAAAATAAATGTTTTCATTCGAAGTAAATTATTACTTAAATTAATCACACATTTATTTTCGAAAGCAAATCAAACAAACTTTTTTTTCCGCATCGAATTTAAACAATCGGGCAAAATACAAATTAGTCGCGGATAAGCGCCGATGCACGCGGATATAACTATAAAAACTTAGCGGCTTTGCGCCTTTGCGGGAAACAATCTTTTTCTCCCGCAAAGGCGCAAAGCCGCCAAGTTCATTAAATTCTTATCCGCGTGCATCCGCGTTGATCTACGGCTAAAATTTCAATTGTTTTATTTGTTTGCGACGCGCTCGACCTCGCGATTCATTCTGCCGGTGAGCATGTAAAACATCATTTTGTAATCGGAAATAAAAGACCAGAGCGGATATTTGAAGGACGCCGGTTTGTTTTTTTCGATCACGAAATGCGAAAACCACGCAAACGCGTAGCCGACGGCGAAACAAAGCGGAAGATACGCCCAGTTGCCGCTTCGAATTATCCAGACGAGCAGCACAATTCCGAGCGACGTGCCCGCAAAATGCAAAAGCCGCGTCATCGGCTGGCGGTGTTCGGCAACGTAAAAATCCCAAAATTCGGCGTATGTTTTTATTTTCTCTTCGCTCATTTTTTCCTGTAACTGTCACGGACCTCGGACGCGATGATCGCACTTGCGAGCAATCCGCCGAAATCAATTATAAAACCGATGCCGATTGCGGCAACAACCGAAAGTATCAAAGCTAAAATAGCGTTAAATGATTTTCCGATCAAGAATTTTGTCAGAAAAAAGCTCGCCGCGCCGAGCGCGATTGCGAATATTACGCACCAGACGGCGAAAAAGATCATCGCCGGATTGGCGTCGCGTTCGGAAAAACCGTTTAAGGCGAGCATCAAAAAGAAGAACCAGCCGACCGCCGAGGCGAGCATTAAAACGAAAGTAATTATTCCCGAAGCGATGTTCATGGCGTTTCAAAAAGTTTCTCGAAATCTTCTTTTGAAACGCTCGGAGCGCTCGCGAGGTTCAAATTTTCTTCGACGTGCGCCGCGCTGCTCATTCCGACGAGCGCCGTCGTAACCTGCGGCGTCGAGCGCACGAACTGAATACTCGCCATCGCATCGGTCGTCGGACTGCCCAAAGCGGTGCGGATATGAAACGGCACGCTGTGCGCGAGTTTTCCCTGCAAAATCGAAGCGCTGCACATTGCCGAAACGCCCAGTTCGTGCGCGGCGTCGAAAGGCGTGTAAACCTTGCCGCTAACCGCCTGATTACGCAGAAGATAAGCTTCGGGCATCGCCAGATTGTAAGGCAGTTGAATAAATTTGAAGCCGTGATTCTCGCCGCCGATCTGCCGCGCGATCGAAACCATTCTCTCAAGCGAATGATAGCCCTGCGCGTCGGGCGCAACACGGAAACCGTTCCACGTCGCCGCGCCGTAAAAACGAATTTTTCCCGCCGCGCGGTTTTCTTCGAGCTCTTCGAAAGCTTTGGCGAGCCGCGCTTCGAAAGTGTATTTATCAACCGCGCCGAGCTGTGATTCGGGATTGTGTATGTAAAACAGATCGATCGCTTCGAGACTCATATTTTCGAGCGACTGATCGATCTGCGACTGCAGATATTGAGGCGTCATACAATGACTTCCACCGACCAGATCGTCAACCGTCGCGATGCCTTTTTCGACAAACTCTTTTTGAAAATAAGCGCGCACATCCGTCGGCGGTTCGCCGTCGAACGGCAGATAGCCGCCTTTCGTCGAGATAAAGATTTCGTCGCGCGCAAAGCCTTTTTCGAATAAATTTTGTAAAGCCTTGCCGATATTTCGCTCGCTCCGCTGAAAACGATAGTTCGCCGCCGTGTCAATCACATTGCCGCCCGATCCGACAAATTTTGCGATTGCTTCGACATACTTTTCGTCGGTCGCCGCGTCCCAATTGCCGAGGTAAGTTCCGATGCCGATTGACGAAAGCGTCAAATCCTGCGCCGCGCGAAAATGCCCGTCGGCGGCATTCGGAAAACGCGCCGAATATTTTTTCGTTCCTTCTGCTGTCGCTGTTTTACTCATTTAACTCTTTTTCTTTGCGGATTTGCGCCTTTGCGGGATATATTCTTTTTTTCCCGC
>JANOBZ010000068.1:0-58826 GCA_031411895.1 Acidobacteriota bacterium
TAACGGATTTCCCGCAAAGGCGCAAAGTCGCTAAGTTTAAAAGAACGGTTCTTTGAATGATTATGGTTTTAATCCGCGAAATCCGCGTTTATCCGCGGCTAAAACATTAAAATGCGATTGCCGAAACCTTTGCAATTAAACGAAAATAGTATAACAAATGCTGACTTCCGATTTAGCCGTCAGTTTCCGGCGCGGCGACAAAATTTTTCCTTTTCTAATCAACACAGATAACGGCGGTTATCTGCGCGACGCGGCGGGTTTGATCGAGATTTTCGAAGCCTTCGGCGGCGAAACGCGCGGCGCGTTGGAGCGCGAACTCGAAGCGTTTATCGGCACGGGCACGGATTACAAAATCATGCGCGGGCTGATAAAACTTCTCAACGACCGCGCGGAATTTGAAACGAGCGCGCCCGCCGAGCCGGTCGAAATTCGCCAAAAAGTCTTTCTCGAAGCGCGCAAATCGCACCCGGTTTTTCCCGCTTCGGCAACTAAAGAAAAGGTTTTAGAAACGGTCGCGCAAGAGTTTTTATGCAGTAAAGAAGCGATAACGGCAAATCTTTACGCCGATTTACCGGCGCAGCAGCGTTTGATCTCGTTCGATCGGGTCGCGCCCGAAGATTTGCTCGACCGTTATAATCTCGCGCAGGCACAGGCGCTGCTTTATCGTTCGATCGAGATGAAAATTCGCGTCGCGCCGTCGGATTTAACGAATTACCGCGCGATTTTCGGCTGGATAAAACATTTCGGGCTGATCCATTCGATTACCGGAAACGCCGCGAACGGCTACGAAATCACTTTGACGGGCGCGGCTTCGCTTTTTCACCGCTCGCAGAAATACGGAATTCAGATGTCGGTTTTTCTGCCCGCGCTGTTATTGTGTAAAAACTGGAATTTCCGCGCCGAAATCGCGCAGAAGAAAGGTAAAAATCTGTTTTTCGAATTAACGAGCGAGCAGACGGAAATCGTTTCGAATCGTTTCGACGACGCGCCGTATGAAAACCCGGACATTAAAAAGCTACAGAAAAATTGGGAAAAATTCGCGACCGACTGGCAGCTCAAGGAAAACCGTGAAGTCGTCGATCTCGGCAAAACCGCGTTCGTGCCCGATCTGGTTTTGATCTCGCCCGCGAAAGAGAAAATCTTTCTCGACATTCTCGGTTTCTGGACGCCGAAGTCCTTGCAAAAACGCCTCGAAGAATTCGCGTCGGCAAACTTTCGGCAATTTATCATCGCCGCCTCGCAGGAGCTGCGCGGCAGCCGCGAAGAATTTTTGAAGGAAAGCGAAAACGTGATTCTTTACAAATCAAAAATCGAACCGCTTCTTTTGACACAGACGGCTGAGAAACTCGCCGGTAAATAATATTTTTAACGCAAAGGCGCAAAGTATGGAAAAATAAAAAACTTTGCGTCTTCGCGCCTCTGCGCCTTTGCGTTAAAATCCTTTCGGTCAATCAAATAAATTCCTGCTCGTTCCTTTTTTCGCGTCGTGAAACTGGCGCGCGTCGGAGCGTTTTTGCGAGGTGTATTCTTCGGTCGTGTCGCGCGTCACGACTTCGTAAAGCGTTGCCTGTTTATCGCCCTTTTTGCGCAGGATTCTGCCCAAACGCTGGATATGTTCGCGGCTCGAACCGGAACCGGAAAGAATTATCGCGACCGAGGCGTCGGGAATATTGACGCCTTCGTTGAGGACTTTCGAAGTAGCCAAAGCTAAAACGTCGCCGTTGTTAAAGGCGTCGAGCCAGAATTTGCGTTCCTTGACGTTGGTTTCGTGCGTGATTGCCGGAACGAGATAATCGTTCGAAATGCGGTAGACCATCTCGTTTTCAGCGGTGAAAATCAAAACCTTGTCGTGTTTGTGGCGGACAAGCAAATCCTGCAGAACGTGGATTTTCGATTCGGTGCCGAGCGCGATTTTTTTGTAGTTGCGATAAGCCTTCATCGCGCGGCGACCGTCTTCGGATTTCGCACTGTAAATCAGAAACATCCGCCAGCCTTCCTGCCCGTAAGGCAGATTTTTGGCGCGGCGAAAATCGGTGTAGATTTGGCGTTCGCGTTTGTATGCTTCGCGTTCTTCGTCCCGTAAATCAACCTCGATGCGCTCGATAATATAATCCGCGAGATATTCGCCCGCGAGTTGCTGCGCTTCGAGCCGGAAGACGAATTTACCGATCAATTCCTCCAGAAAATCCTCGCCGCCGTCGGCGCGTTCGGGCGTTGCCGTCAAACCAAGACGAAAAGGCGCGATCGCGAATTCCGCCGCGTATTTGTAGCCTTCCGACGGCAGATGATGCGCTTCGTCGAAAATTATCAGCCCGAACTGGTTGCCCAATCTTTCCTGATGCCGAAACGCCGAGGCGTAAGTCGTGACGGTGATCGCGCCGATCTCGTAAAAGCCGCCGCCGATCAAACCGATCTCGGCGTTAAAGGTCGAAACCAGAAGGTCGTACCATTGATTCATCAGATCGAGCGTCGGCACGACGATCAAAGTCTGGCGTTTGCAGATTTCGATCGCCATCGTCGCGACGTGCGTTTTCCCCGCGCCGGTCGGCAGAACGATCGTGCCGCAGCGCTCGTGTTTCTGCCACGCTTCAATTGATTCGGTTTGAAACGGGCGCGGCTCGATATGGTATTTCTGCTTAAAATCGAACGCCGCGTAATTTTTCGCTTCGTCCTCATAAGGCGTTTTCGCGCGGATAAATTCTTTAATTACATCGCGGTAACGAAAAGCCGGCGCGCGGTAATTGCGCGTTCGCGCGTCCCAAACAAAGGCTTTCGGCAGCGAAGCGTTTTCGTCCGCATTTTCGAGAATTAATGTGCCTGAATCGAATTTGAGTTTGAGCATTTAAGATATTTTCCCGCAAAGGCGCAAAGCACGCAAAGCCAAGAAAGCAATGTTTATTTAAGAGTTATAGGTTTTGAATTTTCTTAGCGCCTTTGTGCCTTTGCGGGAAATTAAATTACGAGAATCTTATCAGTGTAAAATAAATGTTTGTCTTTTGAAGGATTTTAGCTTATTTTCACTTTGCAAATAATCTCCGTTTCTTTGCGCTTTTGCGCTTTTGCGGGGAATATATGCACGAAAACGAACTTTCCAAAATCATCGTCAATGCCGCGTTTAAGATTCACACAACTTTAGGTCCGGGTTTGCTCGAATCGGTTTACGAATCAGTTTTAGCTTATGAATTAGAAAAACGCGGCTGTCAGATAACTGCCCAACAGCCGATACCCGTCGTTTATCAAAGTGTTAAGCTGGATGTCGGTTTTCGAGCGGATTTAATTATCAATCAAAAGGTAATCATTGAAGTAAAATCAATTGAAGCTCTAGCGCCCGTTCATGCCAAACAGTTTCGGACCTATCTGCGGCTGACCAATTTACATCTTGGACTGCTGATAAATTTTAATGTCGAACTGATTAAAGATGGCATTAAGCGAATCGTGAATAATTTGTGAGTTCCCGCAAAGGCGCAAAACACGCAAAGAAAAGCTTTGTAAGACATTAAAAGCAAAAATCCTATCTTCCTTTGCGTGCTTTGCGCCTTTGCGGGAAACTACTTTCCGAATTTCCCGCGAATCTTCACCGCGCGTTCGAGATTGTCCGAGTTTTCCAGAATCTTCAATCTCAAATCCCTGTCTAAATTAGGATTATCAGCCAGAAACTTGTTGACCGTCGCCAAAGCCGCCTCGCTTTTTTGCCCGCCGATGAATGCGCCGAGCCAGCCGTTGACGAAGAATATCTTGCGCGTGCGTTTGAGGTTCGGCAATTCGGCGAGCGCGGTTTCTAAGTAAGGCAAAGTTAAATCCGCGTGGCGCGATGAATTGAACGGCACGAAGGCGGCTTCGATCCAGCTTTCGCTCAAATTTTTGTCGGTCAAAAACGCGCGGAAGTATTTCGCCTTGCCGTCGGTCGCCGCAGTTCCGGCGCGGGCGGCGTAGGCGTAACGTTTCGCGTCGTCCGAGGTTTCGGCTTTTTCGAGATTCGCCAAGAGTTGCGGCGCGTCTTTGTCGCCTAAAATCAAAAGCCGCGTCACGATGTCGAATTTGTCTTTCGCGCGAAGCTGAAAAACGGCGAGCTTCGATTTTCCGGCGAGAATGTCCTTCAAGTTCTTTTGCGCCGCCGCGCTCGACGACAGATTCAAATACGCGCGATAGAACGTGATGCGCTGTCCGGGCGTTTTGGCGTTGGCGATGCGTTCGGTGAGAACGTTTTCGAGCCGAGCGCCGAGCGCGTCGCGCTGCGTGTCGGGAAGATAATAATTCATCGCCGCCGAGACGCGCGCGAGAATCGCGTTGATCGTCGATTCGTCTTCTTCGACACTGATGTTTTTGATCGCCAGTTCGACGTATTGCTTCGGATCGAGTTCAGCCTCGCGCACCGAATCCCACAAAGTTCCCCACATCATCGAGCGCAGAAAATCGTCTTTTTCCGTCTGGATATTCTTTAAAACGTAATCGCGGCTTTTTTCGTCGAGCAGAAATATGCCGTAGCCGTAATCCTGGTAATTCGGGAAAATTAGAGGATATGGATAACCCTTAATCAAATCATTTAGTGCTTTATTCTTATTATCATACAAACTGTTCACGGCTTCGCTAAACTTCTCTCCATTCAAAACGCCTTCAAAAAGATTATATTTAGGCATTTCATCAAAATCATGAATTATAATCGAAGATTTTTCGCCATTTTTCACAAGTATTTTGAATTTTTGTTTCCAATAAGATTGGTCGGGAAAACCTCTTTGCCTGATATTGTACTGATATCTTGATCCCATATCATTGCTCCAACCCACGCGAAAACTCGGCACTCCTTTTTGTTTTACCCAAACATCAGCCCATTCTTTCAAATCCTGCTTGCTTGCCGTTTCAAATTCCCTCACTAAATCCGTCCATTCGGCGTTCGAGTATTCGTGTTTTTTCAAAAACGCGCGGGCGGCGGTTTGAAATTCCTTTTCGCCTAAGTAAAACTCCGCCTGCCGCAAAAAACTCGGCGCTTTGCGGTAGACGATGTTGCCGTAGGCGGATTTTGCCGCCGAGAGATTCGGGATTTCCTGATAGATCGGCGTCGTGCCTTTGGTCGAATCCGTGAGATATGCAAGCGGTTTGTTGCGCTCGTAAAAGGCTTTCCACGCGTTGTATTCGGGCATCACTTTTTCGAGCGTTTTATACGCCATAAATTCCGCAAAGCCTTCTTTGAGCCAGAGATCGTCGAACCATTTCATCGTCACCGTGTCGCCGAACCACTGGTGCGCGGCTTCGTGAAAGATCAGGTTTGCGCGCGAAATAAAATCGTTCTTGGTCGGTTCCGAGGGAAAAATAATCGAAGCCTCGCGCAGAAAAGTCGCGCCGGCGTGTTCCATTCCGCCGAACGGGAATTCGGGAATCAGCACGAGATCGTATTTCGGGAACGGGAATTTGTAATCGAAATAGCTTTCGAGATATTTCACGCCTTCGCGGTTTAATCGAAAGACTTCTTTGGCATGCGCCTTGAATTTTTCAGCCTGCGATTTGCGGACAAAGATGCGATTTCCCGTTTCTGCACGAAGGTCACTGATAATAAAAGTATTGCCGTCATCCGTTTTGTTTGCTTTGCTTTTTCTTTCTAATTCGGCAAGAGCCTGAGCGCGGCTCTTCTCAGTAATTTCCGCAAACTCACCCGCCGCAAATGCAAAAACGTATGTGCTGATGGGCTTGGTTTCCTCAAAAAAATGTCCCGCGCCTTTGAAGGTATAACCGAATTGACTTCCAGCTTTTCCTTCAACGATAAGTTCACTTGCGTCGGTATTTGAAATGACAGTCCAGCCTTTCGGCGCGTCAACAACTAATTCAAACCGCGCCTTCAAATCCGGCTGGTCGAAGACGGGAAACGCCGTGCTCGCGTCCGACGGAACAAAGAGCGAATAGATATATTCCGCGCCGTCTTCCTTATCGACATAGCGCGTAATTGCCGCGCCCGACGTTTTGATCGGCGAAGCAAACTGGATTTTGACGACGTTTTCGCCCGCCTTTAAATGCCGCTCCGAGATATAGAGATGTTCCTTGTTGACGGCGTAATCGTAATTTCCGCTCGGCGGCACATCCTTTATGACAATGCCGTTGACCTCTAAAACGTCCGCCGCTGGTTTGTCTTTATCGTTCGCAAAAGCGGTCGTCCGCCAATCTAATATCAAATCGTTTTTCGCGCCTTCTTCCGTTAGTTTGACGCGCACTTCGATCGTTCCGCGCATCAGCGGCGCCCCTTTTTCGAGCGTGATATTGAGTTTATATCGAACGTCCGAATAATGCGCCGCGCGCCATTTTGCAAGGGTTTGCGAAACGCCCGGTTCGAGCGGCGGCACGCTTACCTCCTGCGTGAAACAAGTTTCCGTCATCATAAGCATCAAGAAAAACAGGATTATTACGAGCTTCATAATTATTAAATCTTACCGAATCTGTTTCTATTTTACCGCAAACCGCGCCGATTTCCGCCGCCAAATCGCCAATATCAAGCGCGAAGTTTTCACAATGAACCGCGAAAGATTATTTAATGAACCGCAAGGATTATTTTAACGACCGTTCGGTTTCTAAATTTAGTTGCGCAAAGATTGCGAACGGCTGTCTCGCGGGAAAAAACGAAAAACGTGCGCCTTTTATAAAAAGCGCACGTTTCGAGTTCTGAAAAGCCGTCTGTCGGAAGTTTACAAATTAAAGTTAAAGCTCAGGAAACCCGTCGCTTTGACCGGCTGACCGTCGCGCAGGAAGGGTTTGAACTTCCATTTGCGAACGGCGTCTTTGGCGGCGGTCTGCAAAAGCGTCGGTCCGCTCATATTCTGAACGGCGGTAACTTTGCCTTGCTCGTCGACGATAACTTCGAGGCGAACAACGCCCGTCTGGCGCAGACTGCGCGCCGTCGGCGGATAGATCGGGTTGGTTTTCTGCACCGCGAATTCGAGCAGCGAGCCGACATTAAGCGGCGTGCTGGCGTCGGTTGTTTCGGGCGTCGTCTTGCCGTCGTCCTTCTTGTCTTCAGTTTTACCGACAAGACGCGAGCGCTGCGGCTGATTTTGATTAGCGTCAACCGTGCTTTCGGGAACCGGTTTCGTCTGTTCCTCGGTTTTCTTATCCACAACCGGCTGATTAGGCGTCTGGGTGTCGGTCTTCGCCGTCAATTCGGTATTGGTTTTCGTGTCTCTGACGGGCTGAAAAGTCGTCACGGTTTCTTCCGGTTTGGTGTTTGTGGTCGGCGTGTTCGTGGTCGTATTATTCGGAACCGGCAAAGTGTTGGTCGGAGTATTCGTCGCGAGCGTCGAAGTCGAAACGTTCGGCGTTTCGGGCATCGCTTCGTTAGTTGCGTTCAAAACCGTGCTCCGCGAATTGGCGAGCATCTCGCGCGAATCGGCGGCTTCTTCCTTCCAGCGTTTGGCGTCGTAATCGTCGCGCGCCAGGGTGCTCCGCGCGCCGGTCGTTTCTTCTAAAAGCGCCATCGCGCTCGCCGCCTGTTTCGTGTCTTTGCCGAGAGTTTTCGACTGTTCGATAACTTTTTCGAGCGTTTCGCGCATTTTGTCGAGATCGGCGAGCGCGTCGGGCGTCAGCGTACGGTCGGAAACCATCAAACCCAACCCGCGGTAGCGTTCCGCCTGATTGCGCGCGCCTTTGACGATCTGTCCGGCGGCAGCGTAATAATTCGCCGCCGCGTTCGGTTTGTTTAACTTGATATCGTTGAAAAGTGTGGCGAGAAAATCCTGCGCGCGTTTGTAATCTCCCTGTTCGAGATAACAATTCATCAAGAGCACGTTCAAAACTCCGTGAACGGTCTGATCGCTCGTTTCGCGGCGAATGTTTTCGAGCTCAAAGATCGCGGCGTTATAATTTTTAACCGCGATAAAGGCTTTCGCCTTCGAGATTCTTCCGCGCATTACATCGCCCGAAGTCGGGGCTTGCGCGTTGATTATAAAAAAGCTAAATACTACTAAAAAAGCGGAAGCGAACAACCTTCTGACATTTAGCGGCATCTTCAGTCCTCCTAATTTATGACTTAAATTTTCCGTAAAGGTCAAGCGAACTACATACCTATGAAGGCTCACTTGTGCGACCTGCCAATAATTTTCAAATCCTGCTGCAAAAAATCAATTTCAAGTTTTTTGGAACCTGTTTCTAATTGCCGGATAGACTATTGATGATTTTTTGACGATAGAGGTTTGCGTCTTTCTTTATAACATTTTCGTCCAGCGTGAGCAAACGCTTGTCGCGCATTACTATGCGCCCGTCAATGATAACGTGGCGCACATCGCCCGCTTTCGTCGCGTAGACGAGCGTCGAATAAATATTATAATACGGCGTTTGATTGATGTTATCGAAATCGACGATCACAATGTCGGCGCGTTTCCCGACTTCGAGCGAGCCGATCAAATCTTCCATATGCAGCGCGCGCGCGCCGCCGATCGTTCCCATCATAAACGCCTGCTCGGCATTGACGACCTTCGGGTCTTTCGAAAAAACCTTATGGAGTTTTGCCGCCGTGTCCATCTCTTCCCACAAACTCAAATCGTTGTTCGAGGCCGCACCGTCGGTTCCTAAGCCCAAACGCATATTTTTGGCGAGCATCATCGGGACGGGCGCGACGCCTGCCGCCAATTTCATATTCGACTGCGGATTATGCGCGATGCCGACGCCTCGGCGTTTCAAAATATCGAGTTCCGCCTCGTTTGCCTGAACGACGTGCGCGGCGATCGTCCGCTCGCTCAGAAACCCGATCTTTTCGACGTATTCGATCGGTCGAATGCCCGCGTGTTTCTGCTGGATAAATTCGGTTTCGGTTTCGGCTTCGGCGAGATGGATGACGAGCGGCGCTTTATATTTGTCGGACAGGCGGCGCGTCGCGAGAAGATGTTCTTCGCTCACGGTGTACGGCGCGTGCGGCGCGACCGCCGGAGTGATGAGCGAATTTCCCTGCCATTTCTTGACGAAATTTTCCGTGTAACGAAGCGCTTCGTCAAAGGTCTTGTTGTCGGGCGCGGGAAAATCGATCAGCGTTTCGCCTAAGACGGCGCGGACACCGGCCTTAAAGGTTTCGTCGGCGATCGCGTCTTCGAAATAGTACATATCGCAGAACGTCGTCGTGCCGCCGCGAATAAATTCCGCTAAACCGAGGCGCGTTCCGGCGCGGACAAACGCTTCGTTGACGTTTTTCGCTTCCGCCGGGAAAATGTATTTCGTGAGCCATTCCTGCAAATCTAAATCGTCGGCAATACCTCGATAAAGACTCATCGGAACGTGCGTGTGCGTGTTGATTAAACCGGGAATGACGACTTTGCCCTTCGCGTCGACGGTCTGTTTCGCGGGAAACCGTTTCGCGATGTCCGAGGTTTTTCCGACCGCTAAAATCTGACCGTTTTTAACGGCAATCGCGCCGTCTTCGATAATCTCGCGGCGCTCGTTCATCGTGACGACGGTGCCGCCGACAATTAACAAGTCCGCTGTTTGATTCGATTTAGACAAAGTTCTGTTTTTTTGAGCGATTAATGACTGCGGGAAGATCAAAAGAAATGAAATAAAAACAACTAAATAAATTTTCAACTTTTCCATAGCTGAATTTACTACAAGATTGTAGGGAATAGCAAACTATTCACAAAATTTGCAAAATGCTTTAGAATCCTTGTGAGGTAAAATTATGTCAACCGTAACGGAAATTTCGACTTCAATCCCGCCATTAACCGGCAACTTCAACGGTCAAAATCTCAAACTGCGTCAAATCACCGTCGAAGAATACGACTTGATGATTAAAACCGGTGTTTTCGACGAAAACGACCAAGTTGAACTTTTAAATGGGGCGATTGTAGAAAAAATGCCGAAAGGAACAAACCACGCCAATTATAATGACATTATTGCAACTCTGTTAATTCAACAATTAGGAAATAAAGTCTGCGTCAGAAATCAAAATCCGATTTGGCTGGACGAATTTTCAGAACCCGAACCCGACATCGTTTTAGTCGAACTGCCGTTTCAAAAATACTTTAAAGCGCATCCAACGCCCAACGAAATCTATCTCATATTGGAAGTTTCCGATTCGACTTTAGGTTATGACCGAAATACTAAAGGCGAGGCTTACGCTCGCGCCGGAATTTGTCAATACCTCGTCCTGAACGTGCCGGAAAAACTTCTGGAAGATTACCGCGAACCAAGCGCAAACGGCTTTCAATCAAAACAAACCTACCGTACCGGACAGCAGTTTAATTTAGTCGCTTTTCCCGAAATTTCCTTAAATGTCAGCGACTTTTTGCCAAAAGATTAAATGTTATGAAATTACTCGAAAAATTTAATCCAAGCCCCGGTCTTTTCGTTTTTTCAATCCTGAATTTGATACTATTGCCTTTCAGCGAGAACCAGTAGGAACGTTTTTTTACAGCTGCTGTGACACTCTTTTTAGGGCTCGTTTTCTTAGGCTTGAAAAAACCAAAAGAATAACAAATTTCCTGTTTTTGCAGATTATTTCACTTCAAAAACTTCGTATCGAATGCGCGCGGCAAAAGCTCTTTCATCTGGATGATTTCCGTATCGCCCTTTAAATTTCCCAGAATCACCGGAATATCGTGGCAGAATTCCCAGATGATCTGGCGGCAGACACCGCACGGCGGCGTTAATTCCTGCGTATCGGCGACGACGGCGATTTCGACAAACTCCTTTTCGCCTTCGGAAACCGCTTTCCAGATCGCGACGCGCTCGGCGCAAACCGTCAGCCCGTAGCTCGCCGATTCGACATTGCAGCCCGTGTAAATTTTCCCGCTCTTTGTTCTAAGCGCCGCACCGACCTTAAAATTCGAGTAAGGCGCAAATGCGCGCTCGCGCACATCGCGTGCGGCTTCGACTAATTCCTTTTCTTTATCTTCTTCTTTATCTTCCATTAATAAATTTATTCATTTATTCATTTGTTCATTTATTCATTTTTAATCCGACAATGAACAAATGAATAAATGAATAAATCGCCAATAATTCAAAATCTGTCTTTAAACTAAAATTTCTTTTTCGACTTTTCCGCTGATTTCCTCGCGGATTTTACTGCAAATGAATTCGATGCCGATATCCGTGTTCGCGCCTTCCGGAATTATTATGTCGGCGTGGCGCTTCGATGGTTCGACAAATTCCATGTGCATCGGTCGAACGGTCGCGTAATACTGCGCGATGACCGATTCGGCTGTCCGTCCGCGCTCGACAATATCGCGCTGAAGGCGGCGAATAAAACGTATGTCGTCGGGCGTGTCAACAAATACGCGAACATCGAGCAAATCCAAAACCGGCGCTTCGGCAAAAATCAGGATGCCTTCCAAAACGATTACCGGCTTCGGTTCGAGATGAATGGATTCCTCGCTGCGGACGTGATTTTTGTAATCGTAAACCGGCATTTCGATTGACTGCCCTTGTTTCAAACGCTTGAGATGATTGACGAGCATTCCGTTGTCAAACGCGTCAACATGATCGAAATTCGCCTGGTGTCGTTCGTCGAGCGGCATATCAGCCAGATTTCGATAATACGAATCCTGTTCGACCAGAATTACATTTTCGCTGCCGACCGATTCGATAATCCGCCGCGCAAGCGTTGTTTTCCCCGAGCCTGTTCCCCCGCAAATTCCTATAATCATTTTTGGTTTTTGGTCTTTGGTTTTCGGTCTTTGGCTTTCGCAAAAACCGCAGACCAAATACCAAAAACCGAATTTATTTTATTCTGAGAATAACGCGCCTTAATAATTCCTTAAAAGCTTCGGCGACGCGCGCGCCGGTTTCCATTACTTCTTCGTGATTTATCAGACCGCCGCTCAAACCTGCGGCGAGATTAGTGATACAGGAAATTCCGAGCACTTTCATTCCCTGATGCCGCGCGGCGATCGCTTCGGGCACGGTCGACATTCCGACCGCGTCCGCGCCTAAAAGGCGAAACATACGAATTTCCGCCGGCGTCTCGTAAGTCGGACCGGAAAGCGCGCAGTAAACGCCGCGCCACATAAAATGCGGCATTTCCTTGTCCAAACCTTTCGCAAAACGGTCTTTCGCAATCGCTTCGGCTTCCTCGTAGGCGATGTCCTGCAATTCCTTATCGTAAACCTGCGTCATATCCGGAAACCGCGAGCCGAAACGCTCGTCGTTCGCGCCGCGCAGAGGATTGACGCCCATCAGATTAAGATGATCGCGAATGAGCATCAGATTTCCCGGTTTCATACTCGTCCGCACGCTTCCCGCCGCGTTCGTCAGAATGACTTTTTCAACGCCCAAAAGCCCGAAAACGCGCATCGGAAACGTGACCTGCGACATTTCGTAGCCTTCATAAAAATGAAAACGTCCCTGCTGAACCGCGACCGCAACGCCGCCGACTTCGCCCAAAACCAATTGTCCGGCGTGTCCTTCGACGGTCGAACGCGCAAAATGCGGGATTTCCTCGTAAGGAATCCGCACGGCATTCTGCAATTCATCGGCAAACGCGCCCAAACCGCTGCCCAAAACCAGCGCGAGCTTTATCTCTTTACTATATTTCGAGCGGATAAACTCCGCCGCTTCCTGTGCTTTTTCGTAGCTCATAAACTTTCAAAAGGAATTATTTTTTACCACAAATGACAGAGGTTAAGGAAATGAAAATTAAAAAGATTTACAAAGTGATACTTGATGTAGTATCATCCTTCTGCCTGATAAAAACAAACCGTTCATTTAGGAAAAAGATTAATTTTAAGTAATCGAAAACGTAAGTAGTTTGACTGCTCAGTAAAAGTGAGCTCATAAAATACTTTTGACTCATCTTTTACCAAAAATTAATTTTAATTGTCAGGTAATGAAAATAAAAAAAATTTTCGACTCAATCGCAAAATTAGAAAAAGAAAAGCAGGTTCGCTTTTCAGAACTTTTAAAGATCTGTGAACATTTTTTTGGAAACTATCGGGTGAACGGCAGTCATCATATATTCAAAACTCCTTGGCAAGGCGATCCTCGAATCAACTTGCAGAAAGGGAAAGATAAAAACGCAAAACCTTATCAAGTACAGCAAGTTCTCAACGCTTTGCGTAAACTAAAGGAGCTTGAAGAAGATAAGAAAAATGAACAAGACAACAAAAAAACAGGTCAAAAATAAGCAGGAAGTTCCGCCGAAAGCGGAACATTATCTTTACAGCGTCGGATGGTCTGAGGCGGACGAAACATTCGTTGCACGCATTGCCGAATTTCCGTCGTTAGCCGCGCACGGCGACACGCAGGAAGAAGCGCTGCGCGAAATCAAAGAAGTTATCGGGTTTGTTTTGAATGATTTGCAGGAATCAGGCGAACCGGTTCCCGAACCTTTCGGCAAACGTAATTTCAGCGGGCGACTCGTTTTACGAATGCCCGAATATATGCATCGTCAACTTGCTTTGGAAGCAATGCAGCAAGGCATTTCGCTCAATCAATTATTAAACTTAAAATTAGAGGCAGCTCGCTAATTTCGGTCGTGTGAATCGCTTCGTCGGTGATCGTTTATTTTTCTTTACGGTATGGAATTCCGAGAGACTTCGGCGCGCGCGACAAGCCGATAAAACCGGCGAGCACGATAATCGTTAAAACATACGGCAGCATCTGGACGAACTGCACGGGCAAAAGCGCGTCGCCCGCGGCGTTTTTATAACTTGCCAGCGGAATCGTCAAAGCTTCGGTAAACCCGAAAAACAAACACGCGAGCAAAACCGGAACCGGCTTCCATTTCGCCAGAATGAGAGCCGCGAGCGCGATAAAACCGCGTCCGGCGGTCATGCCGCGCGTGAAAAGAGAGGATTGCCCGATCGAAAGATACGCGCCGCCCGCCGCCGCCAGAACGCCCGACAGAATCACCGCGAAATATCTTAATTTGACGACGCTCACGCCCGCCGCGTCAGCCGCCGCCGGATTTTCGCCGACCGCGCGCAAACGCAGACCAAACGGCGTTTTATAAAGCACGTACCAGCAGAGCGGAACGATCGCGAACGCGAGAATCGAAGCGATGTTGATATCGAAAAACGACGGCAGAACATTTTCCTTGGCGATTTGCTGGGTCGAACCGGCAGAATCGTAAATCGCGGATGAGAGCAGCGCCGGAAGTCCGAGCATCAGAATATTTATTCCGAATCCGGCGACCACCTGATCGGCTTCGAATTTAATGACTGAGATTGCATAAACCGCCGCCAGCGCCGCGCCCGCCAGAACGCCGCAAAACAGCCCGACAAAAGGATTCGACGTTTCGTAGGTCACGACCGCCGCCGTGAACGCGCCGGCGAGCATCAAGCCTTCGAGTGCGATGTTGATAACGCCCGAACGCTCGGAAAACATTCCGCCGAGTGCCGCGAAAATAAGCGGCGTGGCAAATCGGATCGTCGAAAAAAACAATGCTATTGAAAATATTTCGCCCATAAAATTGCTGTGTGAAAAAGTGAAAAAGTGAAAATGTAAAAATGTTTTGTCAATTCTCAACGCTATTAATTGAAATCATATGATTTGTAATAGAGCCGCTAAGAAATCTGGCTTTTTCTCTTAACTGGTTAAACTCTTCTTTTTCGATGTAACCAACTTCTAACGCAACATACAATTGGCTTCTCACTTCGCCCGCCGATGCTTTAGCGATGTTTAGAAAATTCAAATACTCTTTTCGAGAGCGGCGCTCAAAGCCTTCGGCAATATTGCTCGAAATCGCCATCGCCGCATCACGCATTTGATTTTTCAGTCCGAAATCATTCTTCAAACCTTTTCTCTCGCTAAGCAGATATACTTCTTTGGCAAATTAAATCGCCTTTTGCCAAATTAACAAATCCTCAAAACATTCGATCTTCTTTTTCACTTTTTCACATTTTCACTTTTTCACTTTTTAGAAAATCTTTGCAGTGAAGCGACAAACAAAATGACGATCGCTTGCAAAACTTCGACCAAATCCTTGGAAACGTGCTGAGTAAAGGCATCAACAAAAATGCCGCCGCGTGACAGAATCGCAAAAAATATCGCCGCTAAAAAAACTCCGAGCGGATGATTTCTGCCCAAAAGCGCGACCGCAATTCCGAGAAAACCGATGTCGCCCGAAAAGTCGTGATAATAGAGATAACGGTTGCCCAGAACTTCGCCGATCGCAACCATTCCGGCAAGTCCGCCCGAGATGCTCATCGCGATAATAATCTGTTTTTTCGGCGAAATTCCGCCGTATTCCGCCGCCGAAGGATTCTGCCCGACGGCACGCATCTCGTAGCCCCATTTGGTCTTCCACAAAAATACGTAAACCAGAACGCACATCAGAATCGCGATCAGAAAGGCGACGCTCAAAGGTATAAAATCGGACATTCCGGGTATCAAATGGCTGATGCGCGGAATATGCGCGGCTTCGCCGATCGGCGCGGTCTGCAAAATCGGATCGCCCGGAATTTTGTAGTAATACTGCGTAAAATAGCTGACCAGCGCGATCGCGATAAAGTTCAGCATGATCGTGTTGATTACTTCGTGCGAGCCGAATTTTGCCTTCAGAAACCCCGGAATCGCGCCCCATAATGCGCCGACCGCGACCGCCGTCAGAATACATAACGGAATGAGCAAAAATGCCGGCAGCGACGCCCACGACCAATCTTCCTGTTTGCCGAAAACCGTGACGACTGTTCCGCCGAATTTAATGCCGACCCACGCCGTCGCGAACGAAGCGACGTAAAGTTGACCTTCCGCGCCGATGTTCAAAAGACCGCAGCGAAACGCGACCGCCACCGCCAAACCCGTAAAAATCAGAGGCGTTGCGATAAAAAGCGTGTAACCGATTCCGTCCAGCGAATTAAACGAATTTCCGATCAATTCATAAAACGTCTGAAACGGACTGTCGTTAAGCAGCAGAACGATAATGCCGCCGACGATAAATGCCGCGATAACCGCAGCGAGGGGCGAAAAAATTTCACGAAGAATTTTCATTTTTACAAAATTAGCCGCGCGCATCACACGTATAAGAAAATTTGATGTGTGAAAATGTTTCGGCGTAGATTTTTGGAAAGATACTCTCGCTAAATATACCCGACAAAAGCGTATAGTGTCATCTGAAAAGCCGCAAAAGTTAAATTTTCATGAATAAAAGAATCTCCGCCCAAATAGTTGACAAGGAGACACTCATATTTTATTATCTACTAAGACTTAAAATTATTAGTATAAGACTATGAGATTCGACAGATTTACAATTCGCGGACAGGAAGCGGTGCAGGAAGCGATCGGCGTTGCCGAAAAAAACCAGAATCAGCAGGTTGAGCCCGAGCATTTGCTCGCTTCGATGCTTGAGCAAAAGGAAGGAACTTTGCGCCCGATTCTGGGCAAAATCGGTGCCAACGCGCAGACGGTTTTAACCGATACGCTCGCGGCGATTGCGCGGTTTCCGCAGGTTTCCGGCGGGCAGCAGTATTTTTCTTCGCGCATCAATACGATTTTTCAGGAAGCGCAAAAGGAAGCCGAGGCGATGCAGGACGAATATATGTCAACCGAGCATCTGCTTCTCGCAATCGCGGCTGAAACGGGCGGCGACGCGGGACGAATCCTGCGCTCGAACGGCGTCACGAAAGAAGACGCCGCAAAGGTAATTACCGAAATGCGCGGCGGCGCGCGAATCACCGACCAGAATGCCGAAGAGAATTTTCAGGCGCTCGAAAAATACGCGGTCGATCTGACCGAACGCGCGCGCAAAGGCAAGCTCGATCCGGTGATCGGGCGCGACGACGAGATTCGCCGCACCGTTCAGGTTCTCTCGCGCCGCACGAAAAATAATCCGGTTCTGATCGGCGAACCCGGCGTCGGTAAAACGGCGATCGTCGAAGGCTTGGCGCAGAGAATAATTTCGGGCGACGTGCCGGAAACATTAAAAAATAAAAAACTTGTCGGTCTTGATTTGGGCTCGATGCTCGCGGGCGCGAAATATCGCGGCGAATTCGAAGATCGTCTGAAATCGGTTTTGAAGGAAATCGAAAAATCCGACGGGCAGATAATTTTGTTTATTGACGAGCTTCATACGCTCGTCGGCGCGGGCGCGTCCGAGGGCGCGATTGACGCTTCGAATATGCTCAAACCCGCTCTCGCGCGCGGAATGCTGCGCTGCGTCGGCGCGACGACTTTGAACGAATATCAGAAATACATCGAGAAAGACAAAGCGCTGGAAAGACGTTTTCAGCAGGTTTACGTCGGCGAACCGAACGTCGAAGATACGATCGCTATCTTGAGAGGTTTGAAGGAAAAATATGAAGTTCACCACGGCGTGCGCATCACGGATTCGGCGATCGTCGCCGCCGCGACGCTTTCGAATCGCTACATTACGGATAGATTTCTGCCCGATAAAGCGATTGACCTGATTGACGAAGCCGCCTCGAAACTGCGCATCGAAATTGATTCGCTGCCGGTCGAAATTGACGTTTTGGAGCGCGAAATTCTTCAGCTTGAAATTGAAAAACAAGCGCTTTCGCGTGAAACCGACGAAAAATCGAAAGGGCGGCTGAAAGACATCGAAAAGCGCATCGCCGATCTTCAGGAAAAATCGGGCGGAATGAAGGCGAAATGGCAGTCGGAAAAAGAAGAGATCGAAAAAATGCGCGGCGGCAAAGAGCAGCTCGAACAAGCCCGAATGGAACTTGACCGCGCGCAAAACGCGGGCGATCTGCAGAAAGCCGCCGAGCTTCGTTACGGCACTATTCCCGAGCTTGAAAAACAGATCGGCGAAGAACAGGCGCGGCTCGCCGATTTGCAGAAAGACGGCGTTTTTTTGAAAGAAGAAGTTTCCGAAGAAGACGTCGCCGAGGTGGTCGCGAAATGGACGGGCGTGCCGGTTTCGAAAATGCTTGAAGGCGAGATGCAGAAGCTCATCAAGATGGAAGAAAATTTGAGCAAGCGCGTGATCGGTCAAACGGAAGCGCTGACCGCCGTCGCGAACGCCGTCAGACGCGCGCGCGCCGGTTTGCAAGACCCGAACCGCCCGATCGGCTCGTTTATTTTCCTCGGTTCGACCGGCGTCGGTAAAACCGAAACGGCGAAGGCGCTCGCCGAATTTATGTTCGACGACGAACGCGCGATGGTGCGGCTCGATATGTCGGAATATATGGAAAAACACGCGGTCGCGCGGATGATCGGTGCGCCGCCGGGATACGTCGGTTACGACGAAGGCGGACAATTGACCGAAGCCGTCCGCCGGCGTCCGTATTCGGTCGTGCTTTTCGACGAAATCGAAAAAGCGCATCCGGACGTTTTCAACGTGCTTCTGCAAATCTTGGACGACGGGCGCTTAACGGATTCGAAAGGTCGCGTCGTGGATTTCAAAAACACGGTTTTGATCATGACTTCGAATTTGGGTTCACGCGAAATTCTGTCGGTCGGCGACGACGAAACACAGATGCGCGAAGCGGTTAATCAGATTTTGCGCGAATACTTCAAGCCGGAATTTTTGAACCGCATTGACGACATCGTGATTTTCGGGCAGTTAACGCGCACCGAGATCGAAACGATCATCGAAGTGCAGCTCGAAAAACTCCGAAAAAATCTCGCGGAACGCGGAATCGCGATCGTGCTCGAAGATTCGGCGAAAGAATTATTGTCTGTTGAAGGTTACGACCCGACGTACGGCGCGCGACCTTTGAAACGCGCGATTCAGACGCTCGTGCAGAATCCGCTGGCGATCAAATTGTTGAACGGCGAAATCCGCAGCGGTCAGAAGATTCACGTGCGCGCGGAAAGCGGCGCGCTGCAATTTACGACCGAAGGCAGCTCGACGGTCGCGGCGTAAGAATTTTCAGCCACGAATGAACACGAACCGGCATGAATAAAACCAAAAACAATTTCGTGTTATTCGTGCAATTCGCGGCTAAATTTCCCCAAAGGATAAATGGTTTGTTAGACTGAAAGATGCAATCTATTTATCAAAATATATGAGTTGGTTTAATAAAAAAAAGATGAATGAGAAAGACTTTAATAACGAAGAGATATTAGAAGAAACTTTGGACGAGAACGAAAACGAAAATGCGGATTTCGAAGCGGAAATGCCGAAACAGCAGGTAAAATCAATGCGCGAAACCGAACTCGAAAACCGTCTTAAGGATGAGACTGCACGGCGCGAAGCGGCGGAAACCAAGCTCGTCGGCGTACAGGCGAAATTCGAGGAAATCAAAACGCAGATGGAGCGCGAAACGCAGGAAATGCGCGGGCGGATGCAGAAATCGCTCGAAGACCGCGCCAAACAAGGGCAGTTCAGCTTTCTGACGACGCTTTTGCCGGTTCTCGATAATTTGAATTTAGCGATCGGTCACGCCGAAAAGGATTCTTCGCTCGAACTTCTTCTGGGCGGCGTGAAAGGCACGGCGCGCGTCTTCGAACAGGCATTGCTGAGCGTCGGCGTCGAAGCGCTTCCGTCAATCGGCGCGGATTTCAACCCGGAAATTCACGAAGCGATCGACATGGTCGAAACCGACGCGGAAAACGACGGCAAGATCACCGCCGAATACTCGCGCGGGTACAAATTCGGCGAGCGGCTTCTGCGACCGGCGCGCGTCCAGGTCGGCAAAGCGCTGGCGCAAACTACTGCGGGCGAATAATTTTATGGATTCCGAAATCCTCATTGCCTGTCGTTTAACCGACAAACAGTTACAGGCGCGACGAAAAAACTATCTCGATAAAGCCGCCGAATCGTTAATTGATTCGGCGGAATTGTCTGACGGGTTTGTTTTTCGTTTTCCGCTTCGTGAATCCATATTGCAGGATTTAGCCGAAATCATAGACATGGAGCGAAAATGCTGTCCGTTTTTGAATTTTCGGCTTGAACTGGAAGCCGGTAAGAAGTTCGTTTCGCTCGAACTGACCGGCGCGCAAAGGACAAAGGAAGTTATCAGGTCGCTTTGTAGGTGGAACTGATTTTTGTTCATTCAAATGGCGTAGACTTCAAAAAAGTTTTCGCCAAAAAACAGAAAGGCGAAAAAGGATTTATTTTCGCGCTTGCAAAGGTTGCGGAATAAACCTTTCAAAGAAAAGAATTTACCGTTTGAAAGCCTTTTGTTTTGGGGACGTTTCTAAAAATCTTTCCTTAAACGGCGGGCGAGGTGATATGATATTTAAGGCAGAACAGACTTGCTTTTCGGCATCAAAGTTTTAGTTTTATTTTGAGAGAAATTTATGGCAGATATAGACGCATATAAAGACAAGTTCAGCGAAAGCGGACGACGAGTTTTAGAGGTCGCTTTGGAGGAATCGAAACGACGCGACCAGAATTACATTTCGATCGAACATATTCTTTACTCTCTGGCTGACGAGGAAGCCGAACTTTTCAATTCGACGATGCGCGATTTGGCGGTTGACCCGCGGAGCGTAAAATTGTTGATCGAAAAGCGCATGGAAACCGGCAGACAGCATACGGGCAAAGGTTTTCGCATCGCGCCGGAAACGACCGAACTTTTCAAACGCTCGATGGACCGCGCGCGTTCGCAAGGTCGCCGGGTAATCGATGCGAGCGATATTTTTTACGTTCTTTCGAACGACGAAAGAAGCGTATTAAACGACGTTCTGCAAAATTTGGGAGTTCCGTCGGACGAAGTCGCGACGACGGCGCGCACCCGCATTCACAAACGCGAAAAGGAAGAAGAACGGGTTCGGCAGAAATACGAACTTCCGAGCTATCTTCGTCATTTCGGCGTTTCGATGAATAAATTAGCGAGACAGGACAAGATTCCGCCGACCATCGGACGCGAAAAAGAAATTCGGCAGATGATCGAGATTCTTTGTCACCGCGAACGCTCCAACTCGCCGATGCTCGTCGGTGAACCCGGCGTCGGAAAAACGGCGGTCGTCGAAGGTCTTGCAAGATTGATCGAGCTTGAACCGGAAAAAGTTCCGGCAAGATTGCGCGACGCGCACATCGTCCAGCTTCAAATGGGCGGATTAGTCGCCGGAACGATGCTTCGCGGGATGTTCGAAGAACGCATTAAAGGAATTATTGACGAAGTTAAGGAAAAGGAAAACATAATTCTTTTCATTGACGAAGCGCACACGATTATCGGCGCGGGCGCGGCTCTCGGCACATCGTCGGACGCCGCGAATATGTTTAAATCCGCGCTTGCAAGAGGCGAACTGCGCATCGTCGGCGCGACGACTCTGACCGAATATAAAGAGTATATCGGCGAAGACGAAGCGCTTGCAAGACGTTTTCGTTTAGTTAAAGTTGACGAACCGACGATCGCCGAAACACGCGAAATCCTTTTAGGTTTAAGACCGCGTTTGGAAAAAAATTATTCGGTTACGATTTCCGACGAAGCCATCAATACGGCGCTCGAAATGTCGCCGAAATATATCCGAAATCTGCATCTTCCCGACAAGGCGATCGGCTGGCTCGACACGGCTTCGGTCAAGGTCGAGATCAACGAACCCGGATCCTTGGTCGTTAAAGCCGAGCATATTATCGAAGTCATTTCGCAGGAATCGCGTATCCCGCAGGATATGATCTACCGCGATACTTCCGACCGTTTTTCGGTCATGGAAGATCAACTGGCAAATCGCGTCATCGGACAAAAAGACGCGGTTCGCGCCGTCGCCGAACGTTTGCGTTTGAACAAAGGACCTTTGAAAGAAAATCATTACGCGCCCGACGGCGTTCTGCTTTTCCTCGGTCCGACGGGCGTCGGTAAAACCGAACTCGCGAAAGCCGTTGCGGAATTTATGTTCGGCGACGAGCAGAAAATGGTTCGGATCGATATGTCGGAATACGGCGAAGGCACGGTCGGCATCGAGAAACTTATCGGGATGCCGCGCGGCATCGTAGGGAGCGAACGCGGCGGGATTTTAACCGAACAGCTTCGGGAAAATCCGTACACTGTTCTGCTTTTAGACGAAGTCGAAAAAGCGAATCCGTATTTGATGAATTTGTTTTTACAGGCTTTTGACGAAGGCTGGATGACCGATGGACGCGGCAAGAAGGTTTATCTTTCGGACGCGATCATCATTATGACTTCGAATCTCGGCTCGGAAAATTTCAAGAAATACGAAAAGCCGCTCGGTTTCGGTCAGAAATCGTTGGGCGACGTGAAAGCGATCAAGGGCGACGTGATGAAAGCCGCCGAAAATCGTTTCACGCCGGAATTCAGAAACCGCATTGACGAGATCGTAATTTTCTCGCCGCTGATGATGGACGAAGTCAGGGAAATCGCCAAGATTTATCTGGCGAAACTCAAACGGCGGATGGAACGTCAAGGCAAGCTCGTCGAAATTACCGATAAAGCGGTTGACGCTTTGACCGAAAAAGGTTTCAGTCCGGCTTACGGCGCGCGTTTCCTGAAGCGTCATATTGACCAAAAAGTAAAACTGCCGATCACCAACGAATGGAAATCGTCAACGCGCTTTCTGGTTGACGCCGAAGACGGCGAGATCGTCGTTAAACCGATTGATACGTTTAGCTTGAACTAAACAACCAAAAATCGTTTTTCGCATCAAAGGCTTTAGTGGTAAAATCCCTAAAGCCTTTTTTAGTATGAACAGCAAAAAATTTTCACTTTCGAAATCCCTGTGTTTACTGCTCTGCCTGTGTTTCTTGACCGCCGGCGCGATGGCGCAAAATCGGGACGAAAAAGCCGAAGCGGTTTTGAAAAAAGCCATCCAGACGATGGGCGGCACGAATTACCTGAATGTAAAATCTCAGATCGGGCGCGGCAAATTCAGCATGATGCGCGACGGTCGGATGGGTTCGTTCCAGTCTTTCGTTGACGTGATCGTCTTTCCCGACAAAGAACGGACGGAATTTAAAGGCATGGGAAGAAAAACCGTCCAGACCAACACGGGCGATACGGGCTGGATTTTCGACGGCGAAGCGGACGTTATCAACGCGCAGAGCGAAGCGCAGGTCCAGGGCTTCAAGCGCGGGCTGAAGGCGAATATTGACTACCTTTTGCGCGGGCACTGGCGCGGAAAAGCAGATTTAACATACGTCGGACGGCGCGAAGCAACTTTAGGCAAGCGCAACGACGTCGTTAAATTAAGCTACACGGACGAAGAATTTTGGGTCGAGTTCGAATTCTCGGCGGAAGGCGTTCCGGCAAAAGCGATTTACATGCGCACGAACCCGGAAGGCGTGGAATCGAAAGAAGAAGACCGCTACGCGCAGTTTATCGACGTTCAGGGCATCAAAACGCCGTTCATCATCGACCATTTTTCGGGCGGTGTGCTCGTTTCGCGCATCAACTACGAAACGGTCGAATACAACAAACCCGTTCCCGATTCGATTTTCGCCAAACCGGCAAACGCGAAGGAAGTGAAAAAGGATTTGAAACTTTAAGAAGTTATTTTTTTCTGTTTTGATAGCTCTCCCATATTTTGTTCCACTCCTCATCTGAAACAACTACAGGTTCGCGGCCGCCGTCGCGCCACACCGCCCAGCCTTTGACTTTTCGTGATAAAAAGCGCAGGTCTTCTTTCGTTTCCTCGTCAATTTCGTGACATCCTTCGATATAATTCGAAAGTAATTCTTTGTTGAAAACCACCTTCCAGACGATGAATTCGATATTATACAGCCAATTCGCAAGCCCATAAAAATATGAAATATCGCCCAAATAATGAATGAGAAGTTCTGAATAATCTTCGAAATTTTCAGAGCCCAGCGCTTTCGCTCGCAATAAAGCAGTTTGCTGATCGGCTAAACCTTTATTAACGGCAATTTGATAAGGCAAACTTCCTACTTCAGAACAAATCCCAAGCATTTCAGGATTATTTTTGATTAAATCTCTAACTATATTTATCCGACCATCGAGAATTGCTTGAATCAAAGGACTTGTAATCATTAAACTTCCAACCTAACTTCATCGTTTTCCGGCGCTTCAATCTTGCCTTTTCGGTCGTGGCAAAAACTGTTGACGAGCGCGATAAAAAGCTCGGGTTTTTCTTCCTGCGGAACGTGTCCGCAGTTTTTCAAAACGACAAAGCGCGAATTGAGAATCGAATTGTAAAGCGATTCGCCGCAGTGAATCGGGATCGTCCTATCTTCTTCGCCCCAGATGATCAATGTCGGCTGCGTAACGAGATGCGCGTCTTCCTCGATGCGGTTCGCGTCCCAGTTTCTGCCCGACTGCAAAACCGCGTAGTGCCCGTCTTTCGCCTGGAGCGGACGAATAACCGATTCGATTCGCTCTTTCGTAATCAGATGATGATTCGCGGATGCCAGAGTGCCCTGCATCCGCATCTTCATAAATCGTTTCGAATCAATCAGAAACGGCGTAATGACTTCGCCGAGCCCCGGAATTTTCGCGAGCCGCATAATCGGATGATTCGTCGCTTCGTCATTTATCACCGCGTCAACGAGAACGAGTTTTTCGACGCGTTCGGCGTAATCCAAAGCCAGCGTCAAAGCGACCGCGCCGCCGTAGGAACTCCCGACGACGGTCGCGCGACCGATGCCCGATCTGTCCATAAAACGCGAAATCATTCGCGCCTGCGAAGAGATTTTGTAATCGAACCACGTAGGTTTATCCGAATAGCCGAAACCGATCAGATCAACCGCGACGACGTGGAAACCTTCGTCGGCGAGCGACGGCGCAACCGCGTTCCAGACATACGCGGAAGCCGTAAAACCGTGAATCAAAAGCAGTGTCGGGTTCGACGCTTCGCCGAATTCCTGAAAATGAATCGTCGCGCCGTCAATTTCGACAAAATGCGAATGTTCCGAATGAAGCACTTTATCGGCGACTTTTTCCCAATTAACCGTGTCGGCGCGTGAAAGCATTTTCCACGCGACCATCGCGCCAACTGCGCCGCCGACCGCGCCGCCAACTCCAAGAGCTAAATGTTTTGTTTTCATCTAAAAATTTCCTCTATTTTTCAACATTCTACACTAAAACCAATTTCGGTTGAACAACTTTTTCCGCCGCGTTGTAAAAACCGATCGCCGCCAGATTTTCGCCGTCCGTGAGACGCAAAATTTCGCCGTCTTTTAATTCGCCGTCCGCGCGCGTTAGTTTTATCCCGTTTTTAATTTTAACGACTTCTTCAGCAGACAATTTTATTTCGCGTAGATGTGAAACCGCATCGTTCATCGAGATCAAAACGTCGGCAAGCCGGTTTTCCGTAACGATTTCTTCGAGTTTTTCAAGCGTAACCGATTTTTCGATGCCGAATTTTCCGGCTTTTGTCCGCCGCAATTCCGCGAGATGCGCGCCCGTTTTCAATTTTTTCCCGATGTCTTCCGCGAGAACGCGAATATAAGTTCCGGCAGAACACAGAACGCGAAACGCGCGGTCTTCGGTTTTCGGTCTTTGGTCTTCGGTTTGTGAAGAAAGTTCATCCGGTGACACGGGCGATTCTGACAGTTGTTCCAATTCGTAAATCGTAATTTTCACGCTCTGGCGTTCGATTTCGATGCCTTTGCGCGCCAGCTCGTAAAGCTTTTTGCCTTCGACCTTTTTCGCCGAATACATCGGCGGCGTCTGCAAAATCTCGCCGCGAAATTCGGGTAAAACGGCTTCGATTTCTTCCCGAGAAATATCGCGTAATTCGTAATTCGTAATCCGTAATTCGCCCGTCCGGTCGCCCGTGTCGGTTTCAAATCCGAAACGCGCAATCGCCTCGTATTCCTTCGCGTCTTTATCGAGAAACTGCGCGAGCCGCGTTGCTTTGCCGACAAGAATTACCATCACGCCCGTCGCAAACGGATCGAGCGTTCCCGTATGTCCGATGCGTTTCGTGCGCAAAATCCGGCGGCACCGCGCAACGACGTCGTGAGAGGTGATTCCAACAGGTTTGTCTATTATTAAAATTCCATCAAACATATTTTGGATTTCAGATTTCAAATTTCGGATTTACCAAATTCAAATAATCTATTAAAAAGTGACTGGGTATAAAAATTTCAAAACTTCGCCGAATCGCGCCGCCCACGCCGATTCTTCGTGGCGCGCTTCGGGAAATTCGTAATACGCGAGGTCATGATTGTTTTTCCAGCCGTTCGCGAGCAAAATTTCCTTCAACGCGCGAACCTGATGCTTGATGCGCGAGCCTTCGCGCCGACCGATATCGAGCCAGATTCTGAGCGGCAGGCGCTCGGCGATGAGCGCAACTTCGCGGATAATCTGGTTATTCGCCCACCAGACCGACGGCGAGAGAACCGCCAGACGGCTGAAAACGTCCGGTCGCTTGAACCCGAGATGAAGCGAAACCAGACCGCCCAAACTCGAACCGCCCAAACCCGTAAATTCGCGTTCCGGTTTAGTCAGATATTGCGCGTCAATAAAGGGTTTCAGTTCTTCGATAATCATTCGCCCGTATTGGTCAGCCCTGCCGCCGTGTCCGCGCATTTTGCCGGTATCGCTTTTGACCGGCGTGTATTCGTCAATTCGTTTAGCGCCCGCATTGTAAATTCCGACGATAATCAGCGGTTCAATTTCGCCTGCCAGAATCAGAGTCTGCGCCGTTTCGTCAACGCCCCAGACAACACCGCCGAAAGCGTCTTCCGCACGGATCAGATTTTGCCCGTCGTGCATATACAAAACCGGATAACGCCGCGCCGGGTCTGCGCCGTAGTTCGGCGGCAGATAAACCATCACATTGCGCGGCGTGTCGAGATGCATGGATCCGAAATTTTCGTGAACCCTTACTTGTTCTTTTAACATATTCTAAAGTTTATGAAATTCGGCGCTTGCGGCTCAAATCAGTTGTTCTGATTTATGATAAAATTGAACTATGTGGCGCAAACGATTGGAAATTAAAGCTGACACGGAACGCATTATCAAGGACGTCGAAAAATCGCGCCAGCGAACGCTCGACCGCGCCGTAAATTTGCTCACATACAAGCCGCGCTCGATCAAGGAACTGCGCGAGCGGCTGCTCGAAAAAGACTGGACGAACGAGCAGATCGTTGACGAAGTTATCGAAAAGCTCAAATTTTACGGTTATTTGAACGACGCGCAGTTTGCGAAATCGTTTGCCGCTTCGCAGATTCGCCAGAAGCCGGTCGGCAAACGCGTCTTAAAACAAAAGCTCGCGCAGAAAAAACTCGACCGCGAAACCGTTGACGAAGCGATCGAACAGGCGCTCGAAGAAACGCCCGAAGCCGAGATCATCGAACGCGCGATCGCCAAAAGATTGCGTCTGAAAGGCAAACCCGAAACGCGCGAAGACGCCAAAAAGTTTTACGATTATCTTTTGCGACAAGGTTTTTCCTACGATCTGGTGAGCAATAAAATGCGCGAAATCGCCGCGCGCGATTATGAAGAGGAAAATTAGCCACGAGTAACACGAATTTCACGAATGAAAATTAAAAAATAATTCGTGTTATTCGTGTTCATTCGTGGCTGAAAATCGTATGAAGATCAATTACGACAACCGCATTTTTAAGTCCGTCGAAAACTCGGAAACGGGCGAAGTTACGGGCGAAACGCGCTTTTTTTATCATCAAAAAGGCAACGTCGTCTGGGCGGAATACGAAGGCGGCGAAATCATTTTCGGCAATTTGATCGCCAAGGTTTTCGACGACGATTCGCTCGAATTCCACTACCAGCATTTAAACGTGAGAGGCGAATTCATGACCGGAAGATGCGAGTCGAAACCCGAAGTTTTAACGAGCGGAAAAATTCGCCTGCACGAAAAATGGCGCTGGACTTCGGGCGATTTTTCGACCGGCGAATCGATTATTGAAGAAATTTAGAACTTAGTTTATATTATGAGCGTATAATCAAAATGTGGGAGCAGCGCTCGGAAGGTCTTTAAGAGCCGAATCGCTGCCCGGGCAAAAATGCTCATCCTTTTTACAATTTTAGTCGTCTTATCGGCTGTCGCGCTGCTGGTTACAATTTCCGCCAAGCGGCGAAATTCCCTTCTCTTAGAACAAAATCCGCCGAAAAACTTTGAAGCCGAAAATTTCCGTCCGCTCTTCCAGCCGACGGAAGCCGAACTCCGCGCGTTTGAACGTGAGGAAAAAGCGCGCATCGAGACGGAAAAAGCAAAAGAAGCGCGTCTGATCTTCGAAGAAAAAGCCGAAAAAGTTTCTGAATTTGAAAAAGTGTGGAGCGCTGCGCCCGACAGAAAAAGGACAATCGAATTTCTTTTTCTGTCGGCGGAGTCTGAAAACGCAAAAATATTTTCCGAAACCTCGGAAAATGTCATAAAACTTTGGCGAGAAAACCGGATAGAAAATTTAACGGCACGCGATTTGGCTGACTTGTTGGACAGCCACTTCAGACTTTTACCCCAACAGGAAAGAACTTCGGGCGTTATTTTTTGGTTGAAAAAAGAAATCGAACGACTGCGCTCCGAAGTCAGAGGGAATTAATTAAAAAGAGCGTGAAAAGACCGTAAATTTGACTGTTCCAGTCGCATCTCTGCGCGTCTTTTTAGTCCCGCAAATTTTCTTAAGGAAACTAAAATGAATCAAAATTTAACTCTTTTAATCGCAGCGATTGGAATCTCTCTGGCGGTGCTCGGCATTCTCTGGTACGTCGTGACGCGCTTTTTGGTCAACATCGGCGCGACCGAAGTCGGGATCAAAGAACGCCGCTATATGGGCACGAAAATGGCGCAGGGGCGCGTCGTCGCGACCGACGGAGAAATCGGTATTCAAGCCGAAGTCCTAAAACCCGGACTGCACTTTGTTTTATACCCGATCGTGCGCGTCGTGCAAAAAGTTCCGCTCGTCGAAATCGGCGCGGACGAAATGGGCGTGATCGAAGCGATCGACGGCGAACCGATGCAGACCGGCTCGATTTTTGCGCCCGACCGCGCCCAAAACGCGCACAACAACTTTCAGGACCCGATCGCTTTCATCAAACAGGGCGGCGTGAAAGGCATTCAGCTGCGCACGCTGCCGCCGGGAAAATGGGCGATTCACCCGTATTTGTTTAATGTCTCGATCGGCAAAGCGACCGTCATTCCGCCGGGAAAAATCGGCGTCGTCACCTCGGCTGACGGCGCGCAGCTCGAACCGGGACGCCTGCACGCGAGCGCGATTAAAGGTCATAAAAACTTTCAGGACGCGGAAAACTTTATCTACAACGGCGGTCAAAAAGGTCCGCAGGTCGAAACTCTCACGCCCGGAACTTACAGAATTCACACGCAGTCAGTCGCGCTTTACGATCCGAACGACCAAAAACCCGGACTTTTTAACGTGCGGCTTTTTGATGCGACCGTTATTTCGGAAAACCAGATCGGACTCGTCGAAGCGCTCGACGGCGCGCGGCTCGACCCGCGCGATTACGTCGCGCAAGCCGTCACCGGACACGACAACTTTCAGGATTCGAACACCTTTATCACCGGCGGCGGTCAGCGCGGACCGCAGAAAGACATTCTTTTGCCCGGAACTTACTACGTTAACCCGCTGATGTTCAAAGTAATTATGGAATCGGCGAAGGAAATTAAACCCGGCGAAGTCGCGGTCATCGTCTCGAACGTCGGCAAAGACCCGGGCGAAGAAATCCGCAAGGCAATGGCGGCGAAAATTCGCGAACGGCTCGAACGCGAAGAGGAAGAACAGGTCACGATCGCGGCGGAAAAGCTCGATAAAGTTGACGGCGATGATCTGACGATCGAACAGATCAAAGCCGAATTAGCAAGCGATCCGGCTGATAAACGCCTCGACAGCGGAGCGCACGAAGCCTACGTCGTTCCCGAAGGTTATCGCGGCATTCAGGAAACGGTCGTCGGTCCCGGACGCTATTACGTCAACACTCTGGCGACGACGCCGATCGTTATTCCGACGACGAATATGACGGTCGAATGGACGGCGGAAGAAGTCGGAAATTCGTTCGACCCGTTTGCCGTTATTTCGAAAGACGGCTTTACGATGCAATTGGAAGTGCGCGTCGTGTTTCGCGTCAAACCCGAAGACGCGCCGTTTATGGTCGCGAAAATCGGCAGCACCGAAAAGCTCGTGCAAAACGTGATGCATCCGTTGATCGACTCGATTTTTCGCAATCAGGCGTCCGAATCTTCGGCGATGGCTTACCTGCAAAACCGTCACGAAGAACAGGAACGCGCCGAAGCCCGCGTGCGAATGCACTTGCTGAAATATCACGTTGATGTCGTCAACGTCTTGATCTGTCACATTCATCTGCCCGAAGAGCTGATGAAAACACAGACGGAAAAGATTCTGGCGGAGCAGAAACAGGCGATGTTCAACGCGCAGCGCGAAGCCGAGATTAGACGCATCGAGCTCGAAAAAACCAGTTCGCAAGCGGACAACCAGCGCAGCTTGATGGAAGCGACGGTCGGCGTCGAAATCTCTGCCAAACGCGCCGAACAGCGGAAACGCGAAGCCGAAGGCGAGGCTTACTATATTTCGGAAACGGGTAAATCCGAAGCCGAAAAAGTTCGTCTGATGGGCGAAGCGCAGGGCGTCGCGTATAAAGAACAGGTCAATGCGCTCGGCGCAAACGGCGTCGCATTAGTCGAAACCTTAAAGGTGATCGGCGAAAAAGGCGTGCGCATTACGCCCGACATTCTCGCTTCGGGCGGCGGCGGCGGCAACGGCGACGGCGGAATCGGAACTTTGCTTTTGCTCAATCTTTTCCGCGACCAGATGCAGAAAAACAACGAAAAGGTCGAAAGCGTGAACGGAACGAACGGCAGCAAAAGCTGATTTTCCAAAGAAAAAAGGCTGGATTATTTCCAGCCTTTTTTCTAATACGCTTCTTTTAATTTACCCGAAATCGCAAGCGCTTCCGTTTTTAGTTCTTCGTACTTTTCGGCGCCGGGTTTCAATTGCTTTTTCCCGACGAGCAGGCGAATCAAATTTCCGCCCGAAAAATAAAATCGCTGTTCTTCGGATCGAACGACTTTCGGCACCGGAGTCACACCGATTTGCGTATCGTACCGGTTAAATCTGACAAAAGCGAAGATCAATTCCTCGCCCGAGTAATAATATTCACCCGTTGCGTTATAGGTTTCGCCGTACATTTTAGCGACGATCTTTTTCAAACCTTTGCCCGAAACGTAATAGGTCGCTTCGGTGCCTTCGAGCGAAACGTCTTCGACATTCCTCGTTTTTTTCGTGTATTTCGCGCCCGCCCTGTTGATCGCCGCGACTTCGGCGCGAATTGCCGCGATTTGTCTTTCGACCGTTTGCGCAAATGTCGAAAGTCCGAAGATTAGTGTCAGAATCGTTAATAAAAGTATTTTTTTCATAGCATCAAAAATGTTTGAATCCGAAATTGATTTTCTCACGAAATCTATATTGAGACTCGGGTTTTTGTAGTTTTTGCAGATTCCAGAGGTCTTGAGTTAGGTTAACGAGTTAAGGGAAGGAAAGAATGCGGACGTAACACAGCGATTTTAGCGAAACGGGAAAATTTGTGACTTTTTTCCGTTTCGCCGTCCGAATTAAAAGTTAGATTTGTTGTTTGCCAAAAAGTCCTCCTGTTAAAACAGGCTGCGCCGGAATGTTCCGCCGGTGCAAAAATCAATGTAGTTAGTCTCCTTTCTACATTGGAAACGGGCGTTTCTTTAGCAGAAACGCCCGTTTTTTTTGCGCCCGGAATTCACGAAAGCGATTTTTCAAAATTTTACCGCTGCGCTTTCGTCAAAGCTGATATTGCCCATCGTTATTTTCCTGCCTGAAAGTTGAAGTCTTATTTTCGAAGTTATCTTTCAACGCGGAAAATTGTTTCTTACTTTCGGGCGTAAATCTCCGTGTTTCGCCGTTCGCAAGGCGGTTGTGCTAAAATTTCTTTTTAACTTTATTAGCGAAAAATTTATGAAAGGGACTGAGATAAGACAAAAATTTTTAGAGTATTTTGAGAAAAACGGACACAAAATCGTTCATTCATCGCCGCTTCTGCCGGCAAACGATCCGACGCTTCTTTTCACGAACGCGGGCATGAACCAGTTTAAGGACGTTTTCACGGGCGCGGAAAAACGCGACTACAAACGCGCCGTTTCGTCGCAAAAATGTATCCGCGCGGGCGGCAAACACAACGATCTCGACGAAGTCGGCAAGACGGCGCGCCACCACACTTTTTTCGAAATGCTCGGCAACTTTTCGTTCGGCGATTATTTCAAGGAAGACGCGATAAAATTCGCGTGGGATTTTCTTGTCAACGAACTCGGGCTTGAAGAATCGCGCCTCTGGTTTTCGTATTTCGGCGGCGACGCGGAAGTTCCGGCGGACGCGGAAGCGCGCGATCTGTGGGTCAAAGCCGGCGCGCCAGCCCACCGCGTTCTGCCTTTCGACCGCAAGGATAATTTCTGGCAGATGGGCGATACCGGACCGTGCGGACCGTGTTCGGAAATCCATTATTATATGGGCGACGATCCGGAAGACACGGAAAAAAATCACCCGAAATGGGTTAACGGCGAAGGCGACACGACGATGGAAATCTGGAATCTCGTCTTTATGCAGTTCGAACGAAACGAGATTGAAAAAGGCGTTTTTGAACTCACGCCGCTGCCTGCGCCGTCGGTCGATACGGGCTTGGGATTAGAACGCGTCGCGGCGGTTTTGCAGGGCGTAAAGTCGAATTACGACACTGATTTAATCAAACCGATCATCAATAAAACTGCCGAAATGGCGGAAAGATTTTACGAAGCGGAAACGCAGTCGGGCTTTGCGATGCGCGTCGTTGCGGATCACGCGCGTTCGACCGCTTTCGCCATCGCCGACGGAATTTTACCCGGCAACGAAGGCAGAAATTACGTCCTGCGAAAAATTATGCGCCGCGCGATTTACAACGGGCGTAAACATCTTAATTTCGACACTTTGTTTTTTCATAAGGTCTGCGATTTCGTCATCGAATTGATGAAAGACGCTTTTCCGGAACTCGAAGCGCAGCGCGATTTTATCGGCAAAATGGTACGGCTTGAGGAAGAGCGATTTGTAAATACACTTACAGTTGGTCTAAAGAAATTAGATGAATTGCGAGCCGAATATTCAACCACCAATCAACATGGAAAATCTGTTGAAATAATTCCTATTTTAGAGTTAGCTAAATTGAAAGATACATATGGAACTCCAACTGATTTAATCTATGTTGTTTTAAGTGAAAATCAAGCTTTGTTAGAAGATGAAGAGCTTAATTCACATTTTATTTCATCTTTAAGTGCTGAGGAATTTGAAATTTTGTTTTCCACGGCACATAAAACTCTTCAACAAGGTTCTGAAATTGGCAAAACCAAACAGGCTGACAAAATCAATCCTATTTACACGGCTTTATCTCGACAGGCAAACGTTCGCTCGAATTTTCACGGCTATGATCTGACGGAAGTTGAAGGCGCGAAGGTTTTGGCGCTGGTGAAAAATGACGTGCGGGTTGACGTTTTGGATGAAGGCGAAGAAGGTTTGGTCATTTTGGACGAAACGTCGTTTTATGCCGAAGCGGGCGGGCAAGTCGGCGATACGGGCGTACTTTTTAACACAAATGCCCAAATAAAAGTTTTCGATACGTTCGCGCCGATTGCGGGGATTGTTCTGCATAAATCGAAGATCGAGCGCGGAAGTTTGTCGGTCGGCGACGAGGTGACGGCGACGGTCGATGTTTTAAAACGCGATGCGACGCGGCGTAATCATACGGCGACTCACCTTGTTCACGCGGCTTTGAAGGAAGTCTTGGGAACACACGTCAAACAGGCGGGTTCGGTCGTCGCGCCGAATTATCTGCGCTTCGATTTCACGCATTACCAGCCGATTTCAGGCGAAGAAATCAGAGAAATCGAGGATTTGGTCAATCGTTATATCTTGGAAAATCATCCGGTGACGACCAACGTGATGGCGATCGAAGAAGCGATGCGTTCGGGCGCGGTCGCGCTTTTCGGCGAAAAATACGGCTCATCCGTCAGAGTTCTGTCGGTCGGCGGCGGCGAATTTTCGCGCGAATTGTGCGGCGGCACGCACGTTCGCGCGACGGGCGACATCGGTAGTTTCAAAGTCACTTCGGACGAAGCGATCGCTTCGGGCGTACGGCGAATTCGCGCGATCACGGGCTTTGACTCGTTCGAACGTTTTCGTGAAGACGAACGTTTGATTTCCGAATCGCTCGGCGCTTTGAAAACGCAGCGCGACAATCTGCCCACCGCGATCGAAAAATTGCAGGAAGAACTGAAAAAAGCGCGGCGCGAAAACGACGAGTTGAAGATGAAGATCGCGACCGGCGCGGTCGGCGGCGCTTCGGCGAACGGCGACGAAGCGAAAGATGTGAACGGGGTTAAAGTCATCGCGAAAATCGTCGAAGGCTTGGACAAAGGCGGAATGCGGCATTTGTCCGACACGCTGATGTCGAAAATCAAATCCGGCGTCGTCGTGCTCGGACGCGCCGAAGACGACAAAGTTTCGTTCATCGTCCGCGTGTCCGACGATTTGACCGACCGCGTAAAGGCAGGAAAAATCGTCCAGGAAATCGCGCCGATCGTCGGGGGACGCGGCGGCGGCAAACCCGACATGGCGGAAGGCGGCGGCACCGACGCGTCGAAACTGCCCGATGCTTTAGAGGCAAGTTATAAATCCGTCGAACAGATGCTGGGCTAAACTTTATCCATAAACCAAAGCGGATTCACATAGATTTTCAAGCTGATTTAATCTATGTGAATCCGCTTTTCATTGGCGGAAATTACAATTTTGGACGACAATAAAAGACAACTCAAAGCCCCGAAAACCATCTAAATAAAACGCTCTAAATTATTGGTTTTCTTTAGTTTATATGAATTTTGACTTTAAGCGAATCTTTGTTCAGAAATCTATTTTCGAAGACTTTTTGTGGCGTCAGGCGGCGGATGATATTACCGTTCGTTTTCCTTCTGCCGAGATTTTAGAAGTTGAATCGCACTGGCAGATTCCGGAACTTTTCGGCGCGGACGCGAAGGATTGGATGCAGATGAAACGCGAGGTTCTGGTGCTCGGCGTCAAATCCGGTCTGACGCATAAGAAAAACGGTCGGTCGGCGGATTTTATCGCCGCTTCGTCGTCAAACGGCTGTCTGAGCTCGTGCCAGTATTGCTACGTCGCGCGGCGCAAGGGCGGCTCGAATCCGCTCACGATTTTCGTCAATATCGAGGAAATCGCCGAGTCGATTCGCCGACATCAGCGTAAATTAGGCGCGAAAACCGAACCTAATCAATGCGACGAGCATTTTTGGACTTACGACATCGGGTGCAACGCCGATCTTTCCGCCGATTCGTTCGTCTCGGATAATCCCGCCGTTCTGGTGCGCGAATTTGCGAAGATGGAATTTGCGAAAGCGACTTTCGCGACCAAGACCGTGCGCGACGATTATTGGACGGCGATCGATGCAAAAGGCAGAACGCGGATTCGTTACAGCCTGATGCCGCAGCGCGTGGCGCGCTATGTTGATATCGGCACGAGCCCGATTTCCGAAAGAATAAAATCAACGAACAAGCTGGTCGAAGCCGGTTACGAAGTTCATTTCAGCTTTGCGCCGATCATCGTTTACGAAGGCGAAAAATGGAAAGCCGACTGGCGCGAACTATGGCGCGAGATTGACGATACGCTTTTCGATCAAGCGAAACGCCAATTGAAATGCGAAGCGTTTTTCCTGACGCACGCAAAGGATTTACACGAAATAAATATGGAGTGGAATCCGAAAGGCGAGGATTTTTTGTGGCAGCCGGCTTTGCAGGTTCCGAAGAAAACCGCGCCCGAAACGCTCGTTTACGATTACAATTTTCGCCGCCGCGAGCTTGCCGCATTCGAAGCGGATTTGCGAAAGTTTCTGCCCTTTTGCCCGGTGCGCTATTCGTTTTGATCGAAAATCGTAATTCGAAAACAGAAAGGTGCGCGAATTTGATTTCGCGCACCTTTCTGTTTTTCGAGAGTTATTTTTTTAATCAAGCCGGCGCTGACGCCGCTTTTTGGTCGCACGTCGTGTGAACGTCAATTTCTTCCGCGCTGGTTTCTTTTTCATTATCGTGCGAAGTTATCAGCACGACCGAACCGACGATTATGCCCGCGCCGATGAGCATCTGCCCCGTGAAAGATTCGCCCGCGATCAGCCAGCCCAAAAATACGGCGATCACCGGATTAACGTATGCGTAGGTCGCGACCATTGCCGGTTCCGCGTTTTTGAGCAGCCAGCTGTATGCCGTAAAACCGATCAAGGATCCGAAAACTATCAGGTAAGCGACCGCAAACCACGAGTTTGCCGAAACTTCCGCCGGGTTGAAAGTCGTCCATTCGCCCTTGAGAAATCCGACCAGAGTGAGCACCGCGCCGCCCGAAAGCATCTGCATTCCGGCGGTCAGCGCTGACGATTTCGGGGTCGTCGCCCGCAGTCCGTACATCGAACCCAAAGCCCACGAAAAGGCTCCGGCGATGACGAAAAATGCGCCGAGAATTTGTCCGCCAGCGCCTCCGGCAGCACTTTCGCTTTGACCGCCGATCAAAAGATAGACGCCCAAAAATCCGATCAAGAGACCGAGCGCGACTTTCCAGTTCGGGCGCGCGCCTTTCAGCCAGAGCCAGCTTAAAAGCACGATCCAGAAGGGTTCCGTCGCAACAAGCAGCGCCGCCAAGCTCGACGAAATATAATGCTGCGCGAGCACGACGCCGCCGTTGCCGCCCAGAAGCAAAAGTGTTCCGACGATGAAGCTCGTCCGCCAATGCTTAAAACTCGGCTTTTCGTAATCTTTCGAAAAGCGCGCCCAGATATAAAGAATCGAACCCGCGAAAAGAAAGCGCGAACCAGCCATCAGAAACGGCGGCAAAGTTTCGATCGCGTATTTAATCGCCAGATATGTCGAACCCCAAAAGATATAAACCGCCGCAAAAGCCGCAATTAAGATTGCCAATTTTTTATTATTCGTATTATTAATTCCCTGATTCTGCATCACATTTTACCTCTCTTCGCTCAAATTTCACTTGGTTTTACCTTCCGAATCGGCAATCGGCAGCGCGGTCGTTTCCTTGATCGTCTGCAAAACGATGGTCGTTTTCGTCGAGGCGACGTTCGGCACGTTTTTCAACCTTTCGCGCAAAAGACGCGATAAATGCTCGGTGTTTTTGACGCGCACTTTTAAGAAATACGAATCTTCGCCCGCGACGTCGTGAACTTCCAAAACTTCGGGAATTTCCGCTAGAAACTTGTCCGTTTCGCTGCAGCAATCGTGCGTTCGAACGGCGACGAACGCCGTTAGACCGTAATCAACCGCCGCCGCGTCGAGCTTCGTTTCAAAACCTTTAATCACGCCGCGATCTTCCAATTTACGGATGCGCTCTAAAACCGCCGACGGCGCCAAGCCGATCTGGCGCGCGATCTCTGCATTGGCAATTCGCGCATCTTCCTGAAGAATACTCAGTATTTGTCTATCAATTCCGTCAATCATTCTGTCAACCTCACATTTACAAGAATAATCTTCGGCAAAAGTTTTGTCAAGCACATTTTTTTTCGGCAAAATCGGTTATTTAACGCAAAGCCGCCAAGCCGCGAAGACGCAGAAATCTTTAAATAAGTTTTTGAAATCAGGAACGCTATCATCTTTTAGAATCTTGATTCAGCGATTAATAATTAATAAAACCTTTGCGGCTTCGCGGCTTGGCGTCACCAGCGTTGAAATATTTCTTCTCCAATTCACAGGTTAATTATCAAAATTCGCATCATATGTTTTATATTTAACGAATAGCATCGGGTAATCTGATAAACGAGGAAACAAAAAGATGAGCGCAGTTCTGAAAATTGCAGGCGACGGCAAGGAAATAATTTCATACAATCCGGCGACGGGCGAGGAATTCGGGCGCGTTGCCGAAACTTCTGCCGAAGACGTTAAAGCGGCGGTGACGCGCGCGCGCGCGGCGTTTCAAACGTGGCGCAAAACGACTTTTGCCGAGCGCCGCAAACTTGTCATGAAGGCGCGCGAGGTTATCCTCGCGGAAATGGAGGAAATCGCGCGGCTCATCTCCGACGAATCGGGCAAACCGATTGCCGAAGCGCTCTCGATGGAAATTGCGCCGGTTCTCGACCTGATGCAGTATTTCGCGCGAAACGCCGAAAAGCTTCTCCGCCCTCGAAAAATCAATATCGGGCTTTACGCGACTATGGCAAGAAGCTCGAAAATCATCTATCAGCCTTTAGGCGTTGTCGGCATTATTCCGGCGTGGAATTATCCGTTTTCGATTCCGCTGGGCGAAGCCGTGATGGCGCTGATGGCGGGCAACACGGTCGTATTGAAACCGTCGGAATTGACGCCGTTTATCGGGTTAAAGATCGGCGAAATTTTCGAGAAAGCCGGTTTTCCCGAAAACGCCGTGCAGGTTGTGACAGGCGCGGGATTAACGGGCGCGGCGCTCGTCGAAGCCGCGCCGGACAAAATAATGTTCACGGGCAGCGTTGCGACCGGAAAACGAATTGCCGAAGCGGCGGCGAAAAATTTAACTTCGGTTGTGTTGGAATTGGGCGGCAAAGACCCGATGATCGTTTTCGCGGACGCAAATCTTGAAATCGCGGCGGACGCTGCCGTGTGGGGCGCGTTTTGTAATGCCGGACAATCCTGCTCGTCGGTCGAACGCCTCTACGTCGAAGAATCTGCGGCGGAAAAGCTGACGAATCTGATCGTCGAAAAAACCAAAAAGCTAAAGCTCGGCAAAGGCAGCGAACCGGAAACCGACATCGGCGCGATGAGCTCGGAACGCCAGCTTAGAATTGTCGAAGACCACGTCGCGGCGTTTGAAACGGAAGGCGCGCAGATTTTGACCGGCGGCAAATCGAATGATTTATTTTTCGAGCCGACCGTTATCGCGGGCGCGAATAATTCGATGCGCGCGATGCAGGAAGAAACCTTCGGTCCGACGCTGCCGATCGCCGTTTTTCGCACCGAAGAAGAAGCGATTCGGCTGGCGAACGATTCGGAATTCGGCTTGACGGCGAGCGTCTGGACGAAAGATTTGTCGAAAGGCAAACGCGTCGCAGAAAAAATAGAAGCCGGAACGGTCTGCGTCAACGAAGTTTTATACACGCACGGCATCGGGCAGACGCCGTGGGGCGGTTTCAAAAACTCGGGACGCGGGCGCACTCACGGCGTCGAAGGATTGATGGAACTCGTTCAGCCGCAGCACATACACGTCAACCGCATCGCAATTTTGCCGAACGCGTGGTGGATGCCATACGGCGCGAGCGCGATCGAAACCTTTAAGGGATTTGCCAGATATTTTGCGACCGGCTCGCTTTTCCAAACGTCGAAATTGATGCCGCAGCTTTTAAAGCGCATCAACGAATTGCGCCGAAAATCTTGAAAATAGTTATGATTACGGGCGAAAAACTTCCGACCATCGAAACCGAAAGACTGCGTTTGCGGCATCTCGAAGAATCCGACACGGATTCGCTTTTTGAAATTTTTTCCAATGAAGAAGCGATGCGCTTCTGGAGCTGGGTGCCTTACAACGAGCGCGCCCAAGCCGCGAAACTGCTTGCCGAGATCCATGAAAATTTCCGGCAAAAATCGCTTTTTCAATGGGGCATCGCGTTAAGAGCGGACGATCAGATCATCGGCACGACGACGCTTTTCCGATTTGACGAACAGAGCCGCCGCGCCGAGATCGGCTATATTCTCAACCGCCGATTCTGGGGCAAAGGCTTTATCAACGAAGCGCTCTCGGCGCTCGTCTCGTTCGCCTTTGAAAAATTAAATCTGAACCGCATCGAAGCCGACATCGAACCGCGAAATACGGCTTCCATCAAAACGGTCGAGCGGCTCGGATTTCAAAAGGAAGGAATTCTTCGCGAACGCTGGATCGTCGGCGATGATATTCAGGATTCGCTCTTTTACGGGCTGCTCAGAAAAGATTGGAAAGGAGGTAAAACGATTTAGAAGCTGTTTGAAAACTAAGAAATGGGACGCGGATTTAACGGATCAATGCGGATTTTCGCGGGTTTTTTAAGATGCCGTTAAAATAAATCAGCGAAAATCCGCTCGATCAGCGAAAATCCGCGTCCAATTTCTTCTGTTTTCAAACAGATTCTTAAATCCAAAATCCAAAATCTATATGATGCCGGCAATTTTTTTCGGACACGGCAACCCGATGAACGCGCTTTATCAAAACGCAGCGCGCGAATTGATCTTAAACGGAACGCACGAACCGCTGATTGATTACGAACTTTTAGGTAAAGACGCGATGCTTTCAGCGCCGACGCCCGAACATTATCTGCCGCTGATTTACGTTCTCGCCCTTCAGCGCGACGGCGAAGAGGTTTCGTTTCCCGTCGACGGCTTCGACGGCGGCTCGATCTCGCTGCTCTCGGCGCAGATCGGTTGAAAATTATGACTCAGACTGTTAAGAACAAAGAAACCGCGACGGCTTTTTACGATCTGATAAGGTTCGAGAGATTGGGCGGGCATTGATATTTTCCGCTTGACGAAAACGGAAAAATCGTTGAGCACTGGGACGTTTTGCAGACGATTCCCGAAACTTCGGCGAACGAAAATTCGATGTTTTAGAGCTTTTATTGTTCTTCTTTAATCCGCTTTTCGAGCTGAACGATAAACGAGCGAAACGTGACGACGTCTTCAGCATCGGGAAAGTTTTTTATATATTCCTCGTAAACCTTGATCGCTTCGCGGTACATTTTCGCTTGCTCGTAAGCGTTGCCGAGAAACTGGTAAATCGTCACCGCGTCGGGCGCGCCCGCAAGCTGGGTCGCAGCTTTGCGAAGTTCGCCGGCGGCGAGCAGATAATATTCCTTTTCGCTGTCGAAATCACCGTTCGCGCCGAAGCCTTCGGCTTTTTCCTTATACAACAAACCGAGTCCGGTATGCGCTTCGGGCTGTACGCCTTTGCCTTCGGTAATCGCGCGTTTGAATGCGGCGATCGCCTTTTCTTCGTCGCCTTCGTCCTTGTAAATTCTGCCCTCGACGGCAGACGCCTCGGCATAACCGGGACGCGCGCGGCGAGCGTTCTGAACCGCTTTGAGCGCCGCGTCGAAATCGCTCAAACCGGCATAAACGCGCGCCAAACCGAGAAAAGCTTCGGCGTAGCGCGGGCGCAGTTTGACGGCTTTTTGATAAATCGCGACCGACTTTTCGCGGTCAACCGCCGACATTGCTTCGGCTTGCTGAAAAGCGAGTTCCGCCGCGTCGGTAGTTTTGACGAGCGCGATTTTTATCTCTCCTTTTTGCGCCGCTAAAAGATTCTGCACGACTTCCTTAAATCCATCGGCGCGGACGCGGATTTTATGCGTTCCCGCCGGAAATGTCCTGAGCTGTAATTTACCGCTTTCGTCCGTTTTTCCGTAATTTACGTCGTCAATCCAAACGAGCGCGTTCGGTTCGGTAACGATGGTCAGCGTTCGCAGCTGCGCGGAAACGGAAATCGACGCGAAACCGAAGCCTACGCAAAATAAAAGTGCCGCCGTTAAATTTTTGATTCTCGTTCGCATTGCTTTGCCCTCTTTCACTAATTGATTTGATGTCGCCTCGAAGCTTTTCGGTTGTCGCTTGAAACCTCGAAGCGCATTAATATTTAAATTATACTTCTGTTGTTTGAAAATCCATCGTGTCCATATCTTCGTCCGCCGCCTCGGGTTTACCGAATATTTTCAGCCACAGAAAACCGATTATTCCCGCCGCCAGCGAAGCCAGCAAAATCGCCATTTTCGACATATTTATAATGCCGCCTTCGCCGGTAAAAGCGAGATTCGTGATAAAAATCGACATCGTAAACCCGATGCCGCCTAAAATTCCCGCGCCGAAAATATGTTTCCAGTTAAGATCGAGCGGCAGACGGCAGATTCCGAAAGCAACGGCGATAAAACTCAAAAGCGTGATGCCGACCGGTTTGCCGAACACAAGTCCGGCGATAATTCCCGCGCTGTTCGCCGTCGCCAGATTCGCAAGCGCGTCCGTGCCGATCACGATTCCCGTGTTGGCGAGCGCGAAAATCGGCAGGATCACGAACGCGACCGGTTTATGCAGAAAATGTTCGAGCCGGTGCGACGCCGAGGATTCATCGTCTTCGTGAGCGGAAAACGGAATCGTAAAGGCGAGCAAAACTCCGGCAATCGTTGCGTGAACGCCCGATTTGAGCATACAAAACCAGAGCAGAACGCCGCCCAGAAGATACGGCGTAAGACGCGCCACGCCCATTTTTTTCAATAAAATCAATCCCCCGAAAACGACTATCGCGCCGAAAAGATAAGCGGTCGAAAGCTTCGCCGTGTAAAAAACGGCGATCACGATAATCGCGCCCAAATCGTCAATCACGGCGAGCGCCGCCAGAAAAACCTTCAAAGATGCCGGAACGCGGCTTCCCAAAAGCGCGAGCACACCGAGCGCGAATGCAATGTCGGTCGCCATCGGAATACCGATTCCGGCTTGCGTCGGCGTTCCGTTGTTCAAAGAAAAATGAATCGCCGCCGGCACGATTATTCCGCCAATCGCCGCAAAAATCGGCAGCAAAGCGTTTTTGATGTCGGATAATTCGCCGACCTTCAGCTCGCGCTGAAGTTCCAAGCCGATGAGCAGAAAGAAAATCGCCATCAAAGCATCGTTGATCCAATGTTCGACGCTCAACCCGCCGGCTTTCATCTGCCACATCGCCAGATAATTCGCGCCCAAAATCGAATTTGTAACGAGCAAAGAGACAATTGTGCAGATAATCAAAAGAATCCCGCTCGATTTTTCGGAATCGAAAAAATCATTAAAAGTTTTTGTTAATTTTCTCTGAACAACACCCATATTTCACCAATTCAAAGACAATAAAAATTATTTCCGGGCTAAACCGGCGTGAGAGTTTTCGGCACGCTTTGTTGTTTATATGATACGATTCGAAACGATTTTCGCCAAAATTCGCTTGATTTTTTTGTGTATGGAATTATAATCAATAATTCGTGGCTGGGTAGCTCAGCTGGTTAGAGCGCGGGATTCATAACCCCGAGGTCGAGTGTTCAAGTCACTCTCCAGCCACCACAATCTTGAGAAATTTTAGGAGCGATTCCGCTCCTTTTCTTTTTGCCTGTAATGTTCTTTTTTAGAGGCATATAAAATCTCCTGGCTGAGTAAGACTTATAAACAATTTATTTTCTTTAAATCCTTAACTCACATTAATAATTATTTCTTATTCTTAAATCTTCTTGCCAAAACTTCCTTAAACGGTTTAAATTATTGATATGCAAAAAGTTCTGCTTTTCTTCGCAACGCTTTTTATAATTCTGATGAACATTGAAACAAAAGCGCAGTCGGCGAAAGACTTTGCCGAAGCGTGGGAAAAACACCATCTTTCGAACATTCTGCCCTCGAACGCCCGTCATAAAGACTTGCTGAAATATCTCGCACAGCTTAAGGAAACGGGTTTGAAAATCGAGGAAGTCGGGCGCAGTTTCGAAAATCGCGAAATCTATCAGATCGAATGGGGCAAAGGCGCGACGCGCGTTTTTATGTGGTCGCAGATGCACGGCGACGAACCGACGGCGACGAGCGCGCTGATCGATATGTTCGCTTATCTGCAAAAGAACGGCGATAAAAAATGGGTGCAGAAATTTGCGGAAACCTTTACGATTCGCGCCGTTCCGATGCTCAATCCGGACGGCACGGAGCGTTATCAAAGGCGCAATGTGCAGGGGATTGACATCAACCGCGACGCGACTAATCTGAAAACGCCCGAAGCGCAGCTCCTGAAAAAACTGCGCGATGAATGGTCGCCGCAGATCGGCTTTAACCTGCACAATCAGCAGGGTTTAACGGCTGCCGGAAATTCGACCAGACAGGCGGCGATCTCGTTTCTCGCCGTTTTGGGCAATCCGGGCGGCATCACCAATCCGGGACACGAGCGCAACAAGCGCGTCATCGCCGCGATGACGCTCGCGCTCAATCAATTCATCAGCGGCTACATCGGACGCTACGACGAAGATTACAACGCGGTCGCGTTCGGCGACAATTTTTCCGCGTGGGGAACGCCCGTGATCCTGATCGAAACCGGCGCGCTTTACGGGAAGGACGAAATGTTTCTCGTCAAGATGAATTTCGTCGCGTTTCTGACGGCGCTGCAAGCAATCGCCGACGGCACGGAAGCGCGTTTGAGTCCCGTCAACTACGATCTGCTGCCGCGCAATACTTCGGGCAAGCTCGCGCATTTCGTGTTTCGCAAAGCGACGATCATCAATTTCTCGGACGCGGCGATCACGCCCTTTCTATCGGACGTTGCCGTCAATGTAGAACGCCGCCGCGCCGAATTTACCGCGCCGACCTTTGTCCGCGAGATCAGCAGCCAGTCGGCGTTGACGGGTTTGGAAGAATACGACGCGTCGGGTTTTTATCTCGTGCAGCGTTTCGGAAAACTGCGCACGGGCGAAGCGGGCGAATTTCTCTTTTACAAAAAATCGCGCGTGATTGACTGGAAAACGCCGAATCTCGAAGCGACAATTCCGCCCGACGCGATTTTCAGCCAGGGAAAATGGTTCAAAGGCGCGGGCGTTCTCTCAAAAAAAAACTGAAATTTAAAAAAATGAAACGATAAGAACCGATTTTATTTTTTTTATGAAGTAAAGTTAGTGTCAATTGATATTTTGGCTTTACAATCCGAAATCCAAAATCCAAAATCTAAAATCGGAATATGTTGTCTCTGCTGAAAATCAGAAATATCGCGCTGATTGATGAGCTCGAACTCGAATTTGCGGGCGGCTTAAATCTTCTGACGGGCGAAACCGGTTCGGGGAAATCCATCATCGTGGACTCTCTGGGCGCGCTCACGGGCGAGCGGATTTCGTCGGATTTGATTAAGGAAGGAACTACGCAAGCGCAGATCGAAGGGCTTTTTACGGTTCGCGCCGACGCCGGTCTGCACGAAACTTTTTACGAAAGCGGCATCGAACTCGACGACGCCGACGAAACCGATCTGATCGTCCGGCGCGAATTGGCGGCGACCGGCAAGAACCGTATTTTTATCAATAATCAGCTCGTCACGCAGGCTTTTCTGCGCAAGATCGGCGCGTTTCTCGTAGACATTCACGGGCAGGGCGAACAGGCGACGCTCTTTAACGCTTCGACTCACTTGGAAATGCTCGACGAATTCGCCAACTCGCAGTCTTTGCGCGATAAAACGGCGGAAAAGTTCAAAAAGCTCGTTTCTGTTCGACGCGAAATCGAAAGCCTGCACGAAGACGAAGCGCAAAAACTGCAGCTTTTGGACATTTTGCAGTTTCAGGTCGAAGAAATCGGCAAGGCGAGTCTGCAGTTGGGCGAAGACGAACAGTTAGAAGAAGAAAAGCGGCGTTTGAACAACGTCGAAAAGCTTTCTTCTCTAAGCGAAGAATCGTATCTTTTGCTTTACGAGAACGAGGAAGCGACGATCACGACGCTTGAAAAAGTCGTCCGGCGAATCGCCGAATTATCCGAATACGAATCTCGTTTCTCCGAATACGCCGAGTCTTTGGCGACGGCGCAGGCGGTTTTGGAAGATTTGGCGTTTGCGGTGCGCGATTTTCGCAATGCGCTCGAATTTTCGCCCGAACGCTTGACGGAAATCGAAGACCGTTTGGCGGAAATCTCGCGCTTAAAACGCAAATACGGCGGCACGGTCGAAACCGTTCTCGCGCATTTTGCCGAATCGTCCGAACGCTTAAAGAATATCGAAACCGCCGAGCTGCGCGAATTGGAACTGCAAAAAGAACTGAAAGCGGCGCGCGAAGATTACCTGAAAACGGCGCGCGAACTGCACGATAAACGAGAAAAGTCGGCGAAAAAGCTCGAAAAGGAAATCGAAGCAAATTTAAAGGCGGTTTCGCTCGAAAAAGCGCGTTTCGAAGTTCGCCTGACGGCTGACACGGACGACGATAAATCTTTTACGGCGAAAGGTTTGGATAAAGTCGAGTTTTACTTTTCGGCAAATCCGGGCGAGAGCGTGCGCCCGATCGGCAAGGTCGCATCGGGCGGCGAATTGTCGCGTTTGATGCTTATCTTAAACACGACGACGAAGCTTTCCGAAAGCGCGAAAACGATGGTTTTCGATGAGATTGATACCGGCATCGGCGGGCGCGTGGCGGAAGCGGTCGGCTTGAAATTAAAAGAACTCGCCCGAACTCAGCAGGTTTTGTGCGTCACGCACCAGCCGCAGGTCGCATCACTCGCCGACCATCATTTCGTCGTCCGCAAAGAAACGGTCAAAAACCGGACGGAAGTGCGCGTGCGCGAATTGGACGCGGGCGAGCAGATCGAAGAAATCGCGCGAATGCTCGCGGGCGAAAAGATCACCGAAACCGCCAGGCAGCACGCGCGCGAAATGCTCGCGGGAAGAGGTTAGCCACGAATATCACGAATATCACGAATGAAAAAAATAAAATAATTCGTGATATTCGTGCTATTCGTGGCAAAAAAGTCTTATGCAACCTGAAATTTTAGCGAAAGTGATTCGCGGCGAAACGGTCGAGTCGGTGCATCGCGGGCATCTTTTGATTATTGACGGCACGGGGCGCGAAATCGTTAATATCGGCGACGCCGAAACTTTGGCGTTTATCCGTTCATCGGCGAAACCTCTTCAGGTTTTGCCTTTTTTGTTGGACGGCGGCGCGGAACGCTTCGGCTTTTTAGAGTCGGAAATCGCTCTGGCGTGCGCGTCGCATTCGGGCGAGCGGATCCACACGACTTTAGCCGAAAAAATGCTCAAAAAAATCGGTTTGGGCGAGAGCGATCTGCGGTGCGGCGTGCATCTGCCGTTTGACGAAACGCGCGCGGCGGAAATGCTTCGCGCGGGCGAACAGCCGACGCAGCTGCATAACAATTGTTCGGGCAAACACGCCGCGATGCTCGGTTTTGCATTGATGCTCGGCGCGGACATTAAAACCTACGATCTAATCGAAAATCCGGTTCAGCAGGCGATCCTGCAGACGGTCGCCGATTTTTGCGAAACGCCCGCCGCCGAGATTCCGCTGGCGGTTGACGGGTGCTGCGCGCCGAATTTCGCTTTGACCGTGCGCGCGATGGCGAAAGGTTTCTTAAAACTCGTGTTTCCGCCCGAAAGTTTCGACGTCGAACTGCGCGAAGCGTGTCGGCGCATTACGACGGCGATGATGAATTATCCCGAACTGATCGGCGGCACCGAACGCCTCGACACGCTTTTAATGGCGGCGGCAAACGGAAAATTTATCTCGAAGATCGGTGCCGAAGGCGTCTGGCTGTGCGGCGTTTTGCCAAGCCCGAAATGGACGAAAGGTTTGGGCATCGCGTTGAAGATCGAAGACGGCGACGACAAACGCGCGCGCGCCGTCATTTCGATCGAAGTTTTGCGCCAACTCGGAATATTCGCGCCCGAAACTTTAACGAATTATTCGCCATTGCAGATCAAAAACCGGCGCGGCGAGAGCGTCGGCAAAGTCGAGGCGAGTTTTGAATTAGCCACGAATTGACACGAATTTTCACGAATTATTTTTAGCCGATTCGTGCAATTAGTGTAATTCGTGGCAAAATCATCTTTATGGCAGAAGCAACACCGAAGGAAAATTATCCGCCCAAACTGCGCAAGACGGCGACGGGCGATATTGACGTTAATTCGCTGGCAGACCTTTTAGAATGGTTTTTGAATTTCGACCAGCGCGTTTCGATCGTCCGGCACCCGCAGGTCGAGGATCTTTATCAATGGAAGCAAAAGGACGACGCGGCGCACGAGATCGAGGTTTATCCGTTTGAAAACGCCGAAGCGCGGTTCGCCATCGGCGCGTTTCAAGCCTTGGCGGAAAACCCGACCGAAGAAAAGCTCGGGCGCTGGATCACCGACGTTTTGCAGGCTCTCGGCGACGCGAAACAGACGAGCGAAGACATTGCGGCGGAATACAACCTCGATTCAAGCAAATCGCATATCGAGGAATCGCACAAAATTGAGACCAACACCGAACGGCGCTTGTATCTGACGAGCAATTGGCTCGAAGCCTTGTGCACGGCGGAAGTCAGATTCTTGGGCTGGATTTATCAGGAACTTTACGGCAAGCCGTTTCAGCCGGTCGCATAAATTTTTATGACACAAGCAACTGCATCAATCAAAGACAAAGTTTCGGCAGAGGAATGGCAGGCGCGCGTCGAATTGGCGGCGCTTTATCGGCTGGTCGCGCTTTACGGCTGGGACGATCTGATCTTTACGCATATCTCGATGCGCGTTCCCGGCGAGGACGCGCATTTTCTGATCAATCCGTACGGCTTTTTGTTCGAGGAAATCACGGCGTCAAGCCTTGTCAAAGTAAATCCGGCGGGCGAGATCGTTTCGGAAACCGGCAATTTCATTAATCCCGCAGGCTTTACGATTCACAGCGCGATTCACGGCGCGCGGCACGATGTCGCCTGCGTTCTGCATATTCACTCGCTCCACGGCGTCGCGGTTTCGACGCAGAAAGATGGGCTTTTGCCGCTTTCCCAGCAATCGCTTTTCCCTCTTTCATCGCTCGCCTATCACAACTACGAAGGCGTCGCGCTGAACGAAGACGAAAAACCGCGTCTGGTCGCGGATCTCGGCGCGAAAAATTTCTTAATCCTTCGCAATCACGGGCTTTTAACCTGCGGGCGAACTGCCGCCGAAGCGTTTTTGTTTATGTATATTTTGGAAAGCGCGTGCCGGATTCAAATCCTCGCGCAGTCGGGCGGCAAGGAATTGATAATGATTCCCGCGCCGATTCTGCAAGGAATTTCAGCGCAGGTCGAAATGGTCACGAAAGGCTTAGGAGCCGATCTGGTCTTTCCGGCGCTTCTGAGAAAATTGGATAGAATTGACGAGAGTTATAAAAATTAAACTTAAATATTTAAACGCAAAGGACGCAGAGATTTTTAATGAATTTCTGCGTCCTTTGCGTTTTCTGCGTTTATTTTCTCAGATCTACCTGCCGAAAGTGTTGCACTGGCGCATGTCGCCCGCCTGTAAGCCTTTCGAGAACCATTCGATGCGCTGGCGCGACGAGCCGTGCGTGAATGATTCGGGCACGACGTAGCCTTGGGCGCGTTTCTGGATCGAGTCGTCGCCGACCGCCGAGGCGGCGCGCAGCGCTTCTTCGAAATCGCCCGCTTCGACCAAGCCCTGCTTGTTGGCGTAATGCGCCCAGACGCCCGCGTAGCAGTCGGCTTGCAGTTCGAGCGCGACCGACAATTGATTGCTGTTTCCGGCGCGGTTGACCTGATCCATCGTTCCCAGGATATTCTGCACGTGATGTCCGACCTCGTGCGCAATGACGTAGGCTTGCGCAAAGTCGCCGTCGGCTTTGAATTCGGTTTTCAGGTCGTTGAAAAATCCGAAATCGAGATAAAGCTTCTGGTCGCCGGGACAATAAAACGGTCCGGTCGACGAGCTCGCGCTGCCGCATGCCGAATCAACCGAATTGGTAAAAAGCACGAGTTTCGGCTCGACGTATCGGCGATTCGCCTGTTGCGGCAGAATCTTGTTCCAGACGTCCTCGGTCGAGCCTAAAACCGACGCGGCAAATTTTTTCTGATCGTCGGTGCGATTTTGATTCTTCTGCTGTTGCTGCTGCTGCTGTTGCTGCGGCTGTTGTCCCTGCTCGAGTGAGCCGCCATCGAGCAATTGACGCGGGTCAATCCCGCAAACCAATGCCGCGACCAGCACGACCAGCATTCCCAAACCGCCGCCGCCGAGCGCGATGCCCTTGCCGCCCATTCCGCGAACGTCCTCGATGTTTCCGCTTTCTCTACCGAATTTCATTTTCTTTCCCCCTCGCTACTTTACGTTTATCGAAATTCTAGCATTTTGTCTAAACCCGCGTAAATCAATATCATAAAAAAATGAATCTAAACGATTGGCAGGAAAGCGGAAAGTATTTTGATCGTGACGGTTTGCGGAGTTTTTACCATCTCTCCGAAAAACGTGAAGAAATTCTGCTCTGCCTGCACGGTTTTCCGGCGTCGTCGTTTGATTATTATAAAATCTGGAACTATTTGACGAAAGAGTTCGCGGTTTTGAGCTTCGATCTGATCGGTTACGGATTTTCCGCCAAGCCAGTGAGTTTCGGCTACACGACCTTTGATCAGGTTGACGTTTTGCAGGCTTTGCTCACGCATCTCGAAATCAGGCGCGTCCATATTCTCGCCCACGATTACGGCAACACGATCACGCAGGAACTGCTCGCGCGCGGCGCGGAACGGCGCTTAAATTTCTCGATTCGTTCGATTTGTATGCTCAACGGCGCGCTTTTTCCCGAAACGCACCGCCCGATTCTAGCGCAGAAACTTCTCATCAGCCCGCTCGGCGCGCTTTTCGGAAGATTTACGCCCGATGCGGTTTTCAAAAAAAGCCTCGCCTCGGTTTTCGGCGCGGAAACGCAGCCGACTGACGGAGAACTGGAAGATTTCGTTCGGCTTTTCAAACATAACGGCGGCAAGCGCATCATTCATAAACTGATTCGTTATATGCCCGAGCGCACCCGTTATCGCGATCGGTGGGTCGGCGCTCTGGAACAAATGCGGCAGCCGTTTCGGATGATTAACGGTTCGGCGGATAAAGTTTCCGGCGCGCATCTCGTCAAAAGATTTCGCGAAGTTGTTCCCGCTCAAAAAGATATTATCGAACTCGAAAATATCGGACATTTTCCGCAGCTCGAAGCGCCCGAAATCGTCCTCGATAAATTTTTTGAATTTCATCATAATATAAAATAAAAACACGAACGCTATATTTTTCGGCAAGTTTTGCCCGCGCGCCGTGCCAAAGTCTTTGTAAAACACGAATTTTAATAGATTTAGCGCTGTTTTTTGTCGAAAAAATCTTGACAGTCGAGGCGTAGTGTCTTTATTATCAATAAAAGCCAATAAAGCTAGTTCTTTCAATATTTTCGACGGAGGAGATGAAAATGATTAAACTCGACATCGTTAATCGTGTCGCGGATAAAACAGGGGTTCCGAAGCAGAAAGCCGAACAGGTCGTAGATTCGCTTTTTAACGCCATGAAGGACGCATTGGCAAAGGGGAAACGTATCGAATTAAGAGGATTCGGCGTTTTCGTGGTGAAAGCACGCAAACGCGGTGTCGGGCGCAATCCGCGCACCGGCAAGGAAGTTCCGATTCCTTCAGGAAAAACCATTCGTTTCAAACCCGGCAAAGATTTACAAGCCAAAGCGGTTAAGAAATAAGGTTTCCAAAAACAGTTCACCCCGTTTACCATTGTGAGTCGTAAATCGCAAGATGTTATAATTACGTTTGCGATTTACGACTTTTTATTTGCGCCTTAATGTCTGACTTAAACTCAACCGCCAACCAATTTTTCAGCCGCCGCGAAGCGATGCGCCCGACCGCGCGGACGTGGGCAAAACACATCGGCTTGCTGCTGATCACGTTCTGCACCGTGACGATCGCCGGACTTCTGCCGCCGTTCGGAATAATCAACGACATTTTCAAGGATTTGAATCCGCAGACGTGGACGGAAACTCTTTACGCGGTGCTTTCGATTCCCGGCGCTTACGGTCACGAAATCGTGCAGGCGGTCAAACTGTTTTTCGAGGGCGGCGAGCATTTCAGATACGGCTTGAGCTTTTCGCTCTCGCTGCTTTTTATCCTGACCTCGCACGAGATGGGACACTACATTGCGTGCCGCATTTACCGCGTTGACGCGACGCTGCCGTTTTTTATCCCGACGCCGCCGCTGCTCGGTCCCGCCGGAACATTCGGCGCGTTTATCAAGATCGTTTCGCCGCTGCCGTCGCGCCGCGCGACCTTCGACATCGGCGTCGCCGGACCGATCGCCGGTTTTATCGCGCTGGTTCCAATCGCGATCATCGGATTTTTAACTTTTCAACAAGTCGGCACCGTGCCGCCTCAGAATCTTCCCGAAGGCACTCTGGTTTTCTCCGACCCGTTGTTATTTCAATTTCTGGCTTCCCTGTTCGGCATCAATCTGCAAATTCCGATGCTCTCGAATCCGTTCTATTCGGCGGCGTGGCTCGGGCTTTTGGTGACGGCTTTGAATCTGATCCCGTCCGGACAATTGGACGGCGGTCACGCGATCTTTTCGGTTTTCGGCGAGCGAATTCATCGCTTGACGGGCAGAATCGCGTTTGCCGTGATGGTCGTGCTGTCGATTTCAGGGCTTTATTTTTACAACAGCCCGAGCGGCATTTTGTTTGCGGTCTTGCTCGGCGTGATGATGCGGATTCGGCATCCCGAACCGCTCGACGACGCGCCGCTTGACCGGAATCGGAAAATCGTGGCAATTTTAACGCTATTGATTTTTATACTGTCGTTTACGCCGTTTCCGATTAAGATCAGTTAAGAGTTCAAACCGCGAAACAGGCGAATTACGCAAAAAAGAAATCTTAAAATTTTATTTCGCGGCTTTTTGCGTGTTTCGCGGTTTGAACTGGTTACTTTTCCGATAAAATCTTTGCGGAAACAATTCCGAAAATTTTAACGTAAAGATTTTCGCCCTTTTTATTAATAGAAAAATATAATTTTCAGGAGAAAAAATGTTCAAGTACCTGTTCTGCTTAATTTTTGTTTTGACAACATATCTAACAATTTCAGCCCAGCAACCTGCAATTATTGACCGCGAACTGTTTTTCGGCAATCCGGAAATCTCCGGTTCGCAGATTTCGCCCGACGGGAAATTCATCTCGTTTATCAAACCCTTAAACGGTGTCCGCAATATTTTCGTCAAGGGTATTAACGATAAATTTACCGCCGCCCGCGCGCTGACCAATGAAGCGAAGCGCCCGATCGGCAGTTATTTCTGGAGTCAGGACGGCAAATTTATTTTGTTCGTCAAAGACAACGACGGCGACGAGAATTTTAACGTTTACGCGGTTAATCCGGCGGAAGCCGCCGCCGATAAAATTCCGGCGGCGCGAAATCTGACCGAAGGCAAAAACGTTCGCGCCTTTATTCAGGGCGTTCCCAAATCCGAGCCGGACGCGATCTACGTCGGGTTAAACGACCGCGAAGCCGCGTGGCACGATCTTTACAAAGTTTCGATTTCCACGGGGCAAAAAACTTTGATCCTCAAAAACACCGACCGTTTGCAAGGCTATGTTTTCGACAATACCGGTAAATTGCGACTCGCGACGCGCGCGGCGCAAAACGGCGATACGGAAATAATGCGCATCGAAGCGGACGGCAAGTTCACGAAGATTTACGACTGTAACTGGCGCGAATCGTGCGCTCCGGTGCGGTTTCATAAAGACAACACACGCGTCTATATGCAAACCAACAAGGGCGAGCGCGACCTGTTGCAGCTCGTTCTGTTCGACCCGGCGACTTTGAAAGAAGAACTCGTCGAACAAGACCCCGAAGCGCGCGTTGATTTCGGCGGCGCTGTCTTTTCCGACCTGACGAACGAATTGGTTTTAACCACTTACGAAGACGATAAATCGCGCGTTTATTTCAAGGATAAGAGTTTTGAAAAAGCCTACAACGACATCAAGAAAAAGCTCGGCGGCACGCGCGAGATAAACTTTCAGTCGAACACGCGGGACGAGCAGAAATGGATCGTCGTTTCATACAGCGACATCGATCCGGGAACCGTCTGGCTCTACGACCGCAAAACGAAAAATCTTTCGACGCTCTATATCGTCCGCGAAAAAATTCCGCGAGCGGCGATGTCCGAGATGAAGGCGATTCGTTATAAATCTTCGGACGGACTGGAAATTCCCGCATACCTGACATTGCCGAAAGGCTTGGAAGCAAAAAATCTGCCGCTCGTCGTTTTTCCGCACGGCGGACCGTGGGGGAGAGATTCGTGGAGTTTCAACGGTTTCGCGCAGCTTTTGGCGAATCGCGGCTACGCAGTTCTCCAGCCTAATTTCCGCGCTTCGACCGGCTACGGCAAAAAGTTTCTGAACTCCGGCAACAAGCAGTGGGGCGAATTGATGCAGGACGACATTACGTGGGGCGTCAAACATCTCGTCGCGCAGGGCATCGTTGATGGAAAGCGCGTCGGCATTATGGGCGGCAGTTACGGCGGTTACGCGACGCTCGCGGGCGTGACGTTCACGCCGGACGTTTACGCGGCTGCGGTCGCGATCGTCGCGCCGTCGAATCTGAACACGCTTTTGGGCTCGCTTCCGCCTTACTGGGAAGCCGGTCGCAAGATGTTCTACGAAAGAATGGGCGACCCGAACACGGCAGAAGGCAAAGCGCAATTGGATCGTCAATCGCCTTTGAATCACGTCGCAAAAATCAAAACGCCGCTGATGATCGTGCAGGGCGCAAACGATCCGCGCGTCAAAAAAGCGGAAGCCGATCAGATCGTCGTCGCTTTGCGCGATCGTAATTACCCGGTCGAATATCTGCTCGCGCCCGACGAAGGACACGGTTTTCAGCGTCCGGTCAATAATCTGGCGATGATTATGTCGGTCGAAAAATTTCTCGCGAAACATCTCGGCGGACGTTTTCAGGAAGGCGGAACAACGGAAGTCGTCCAGCGTTTACAGGAAATCACGGTTGACGTGAAGACCGTCACATTGGCGAAAAAGGTCGAGATGAACGTGAAAGCCGAAACGGACATCACCGGAAAATGGACGATGTTTGCCGAAGCGCCGGGTCAAACCGTGCAGATTCTGATGGACTTGAAACAGACCGGCAGCGATTTTAGCGGCACGCTCGATTCGGAAGTCGGCGGCGGCACGCTCGAAAACGGAAAGGTCAGCGGAAACAATGTTCAGGGATTGGCGCGGCTCAGCATCAACGGCAATCCGATTGACATCAAAATGGACGGCAAGGTCGAAGGCGAGACGATGAAAGGCACGCTCGACAGCCCTTTCGGCTTGATTCCCTTTACCGCGACGAAGAATAAATAATTCTTTTAACGCAAAAACGCGAAGGCGCAAAGATTTTTTATAATTTCTTTGCGCCTTCGCGTTTTTGCGTCCTTTGCGTTAAAAATTAATCTTACGCTTCCGAACTTGCCTGCGGGAGCATTCCTTTAACTTCTTTAACGATTTTCTGCACGTCGTCGTGGTCTTCGAGCGCGATCATAAAAAAGTCGTAGCTCGTCTTAAAACAAACCATTCCGTTGCCGAAAAACCAGACTCCTTCGAGCAAAGGGTTGCCGCCCAAAAGCCAGTCTACGGGAGCGCCGGTGATGGTTTTCGGGTTGATGATATTAGTCATCATCACCGCGCCCGAAGCGAACGCGAACGAGCCGAGCAGCGGCGCGCCGACGTATTTCGTGATGTCGCGCTCGAACTGGAGTTTTTCCGCTTCGGCTTTCGACAGATCGCCTTCGGTAATCAATTTTTCCTGATCTTTCAGATAATCGTTAAAAAGCTCGCCGACCTTTTTGACCGACCATGTCGGAAGCGCGGAATTAAACAGCCAGTGCGAGCTGATGCCGGTAAAAACGACGCCCGCGACCGCGCCGACCGCGACCGAAACGCCGGTTGCTGCCGCTTGCAAAGGTTTTTCCGAAATCCAATCGGAAGTTTGCTGCAAGGTTTTCCACGCCGAGTCGAACGTTCGCGTCCAGCTTGCGCCGAAATTGAAAATGCCCGACGCCGTGCGCGCGGTTTTGTTGAATTTCTCGGAAGCGTCGTCGAAAACTTCGCCCGCTTTTTCAGCCGCGACATTAAAAACTTCGCCCGCTTTTTTGCCCGCTTCCTTCATCGCGTCGGCGGCTTTGCCCCCGGCGTCGCCCGCCGCGTCGCGCAAAGGCTCGCTCACTTCGTAAACCTTTTTCGCCGCATCGCCCGCCGACTTAAACGCGCCTTCCGCAGCGCCGACGGCTTGTTTGCCGACTTCCGACTTTTCGGCTTCCGCTTTGATCTTTTCCGCGCCTTCCTTAAATGCTTCCGCTCCTTTTTGCGCCGTGTCTTTAACGATCTTCGCGCCTTCCTCGATTTTGTCCTTCAAGCCGATCTGCTTGTCGAAGTCATCAAACCGTTCCTTTGCATCGCGCTGCCATTTTTCAAAGCGTTCCTTGTAATCGTTCATAAGTTATTTTACTCCGTTGTGCTGCCAAAATTTTACGTTTTTATCAACCGATTTGTTCGCTTTGATGCAAAAAATGCATCTAAACTTTGTATGATTACACCAATATTCGAAAGATTCAACTTTTTATATATCTGTGGTAATCTGACAACTTAAAAAATTATGCCTTTAGTTAAATGTCCCTCTTGCGGTAAACGCACTGAATATTACGCCAGCGAATTTCGCCCGTTTTGCTCCGAACGCTGTAAACTCTTGGACTTCGGCGCGTGGGCTGACGAAGAATTCGCGCTGCCGACACAAGAAACGGCGCTCACGGAAGAAGATTTGGATAAAATCGAACAAGCTCTCAGGGAAAAAGGAGATTTATGATTTCAGCTGTAGCTTTATTTTTTGACCTTGCTCCCGTCGGCACCGGCAGTTTAGGCGCGGTTCTCGGGCTCGCGTTCTTTTTTGTTTTGGTAGCGGCTGCCTTTATCACTTACAAAATGCTGAAAAAGACGATGAAAATGGCAATTCGCATGACAATCGTCGTCGCCATTCTGCTGATCGCACTCGTCGGCAGCTTCGCGCTTTTCTTCTTAGGCTCGGGAACCGGTAAACGCGCCGTTGAACCGGCACCCAGACAAAGATCGCGCTAATCTTTAATGATTCGAAGGATAAAAAAATTCTTTGCCCGATATCAAAATCTTTCGGGCAATGTTTTCGCTTTAAGTCTGGTCAGCCTTCTGAACGACACTTCGAGCGAGATAATTTATCCGCTTCTGCCCGCGTTTCTGACCTTAACGCTCGGCGCTTCGCCGTTCGCGATCGGCTTGATCGAAGGTTTTGCCGAATCGGTCGCGGCGTTTTTGAAGCTTTTTTCGGGCTACCTGAGCGATAAATTCGATTCGCGCAAATTCCCGGTCTTTTTCGGCTACGCGCTGGCGAGCGTCGTTCGCCCGCTGCTCGCGTTCGTGACGAGCTGGCAGCAGGTTTTGTTCGTCCGTTTGACCGACCGCGTCGGCAAAGGAATTCGCGGCGCGCCGCGCGATGCGATGTTAGCCGCGTCCGTTCCGGCGGAAAAACGCGGTCTGGCGTTCGGTTTTAATCGTGCCGCCGACCATCTCGGCGCGGTTTTCGGTCCGGTCTGCGCGTCGGTTCTGCTTTATTTTCTCGCAGAAAATCCCGCGCAGCCTTCGGCAACCGACTACAGCCGCGTTTTTCTGTTCGCCTCGATTCCGGTCGCCGTCGGATTGTTCGTCATCGCTTTTTTCGTGCGTGAAGAGAAAAGACCGGTCGCCGATCCGACAAACGGCAAAATCAAGCTCTCGCTTAAAGAATTCGACGGAAATTTCAAACGCTTTCTCGTCGTCATCGCGCTTTTCACGCTTTCCAATTCGACCGACGCATTTCTGCTTCTGCGCGCCGAACAAGCCGGCGTTTCGGTCGCGTTTTTGCCGCTTTTATGGATGGCGCTGCATTTCAGCAAAGTAGTTTTTTCGCTCATCGGCGGCGATCTGTCAGACAAATTCGGCAGAAAAACGATGATTTTCGCGGGCTGGATCGTTTACGCGCTCGTTTACGCGGGCTTTGCCTTCGTCAATGCCGAATGGCAGGTGTGGGCGTTGTTCATCATCTACGGCGTTTATTTCGGCTTGACCGAAGGCGTCGAAAAAGCGTTCGTCGCCGATCTGGTTGATTCGAACGAAAAGCGCGGCACGGCTTTCGGATTTTACAATCTCGCTTTTTCGATCACGGTCTTTCCCGCTTCGATCATTTTCGGCGCGATCTGGACGACCTTCGGCGCAACGCCCGCGTTTTTAATCAGCGCGTCAATCTCAATCTGCGCCGCCGCTCTGCTTTTAACCGTCAAATCCAGACCGGAAATTTCACAAAAAAAGAACGTCTAAGTTTTTAGACGTTCTTTTTTAACTTAAATTAATTCAAACAATTAAGCAGTCACACAAAATAGATTTGAAGAAATTAGCCGCGGATTACGCGGATTTCGCAGATCAGAATTTCTAATTGATTTGATCCGCGAAATCCGCGTCTATCCGCGGCTAATTCTTTAAAGTTATTTTGCCGGCTATTTATTTTATGGAACAAAAGCGGCAGGAACGGGTTTATCGCCGTTCGCGCCGAATCCGGCGATCAGCAATCCGGCGCTCGACCGATTGATGTACCACGTGCCGGTCGAAGGACGGAAAACAGCCGTGTCGAATCGTCCGTCGCCGTCGTAATCTCCCGGCGCGGGAATATCGCCCGAAGCGCCGAACGGAACCGAGTAAAACGAATTATCCTCGCTTCTCTGCACGAACCATTCGCCTGAGACAGGTCGGAAAACGGCAATATCGTCCTTGCCGTCGCCCGTGTAATCGCCCGTTACGGGTTTGTCCGTTCCGAGACCGAAGCGAAATACGCGAAACTGCACGTCTGACGAGCGGAGATACCACCACGAGCCGTCCGACGGGCGAAAGATCGCGATGTCTGATTTTCCGTCGCCGTCGAAATCCGCTGCGACGGGTTTATCTTCCGCCGTGCCGAATTGGACGATCGAAGTGCCCGAACCATTGGAGTTTAAGATATACCACGTTCCGGTCGAAGGACGGAAAACCGCCGCGTCCGTTTTGCCGTCGCCGTCAAAGTCCGAAGGCGCGGCAATGTCTCCGTTTGCGCCGAACGGAAATGAAAAGAAAGTATTATCGTCACTTCTTTGAATAAACCATTCGCCCGACGAGGGGCGAAAAATGGCGATGTCGGTTTTCCGGTCGCCGGTGAAATCTCCGGGCGCGATTTGATCGCTGCCCTGACCGAAGCGGGAAACTCGAAAGGTGCTGTCGGACGAGCGCGAATACCACCACGAGCCGTCTGACGGACGGAAGATTGAAATATCGGTTTTCGAATCGCCGTCGAAATCAACGTGCGCCGCCGATTGAACAGCCGTCGCGTCGCCGAAAACCGTAAACCGAAAAGCCTGCGTCACCGAAAATCCGTTTGGAGCCGTTGCGTCCGTGATGTACCAGCGACCGAAGAAGGTTTGTCCGACGAGCGCAGGATTGTTAGGAATTGCTAATGAAATAGAACCCGTGCCGTTGCCCGCGCCCGATCCGGCTAAGGTTATCTGCTGGCGCGTGAAA
>JANOBZ010000069.1:0-17466 GCA_031411895.1 Acidobacteriota bacterium
GAAAAATCAAAAAGGTTTCTCGCTTATCGAACTTTTAATCGTTGTCGTCATCATCGGCATTATCGCCGCCATCGCTATTCCGAACTTGCTTGCCGCGCGTCGTTCAGCTAACGAAGGTTCGGCGATTTCCAGCCTGCGCACACTGCACGGCGGTGAAATGACCTATCAGGCAACCAAAGGTGCCGGCAGCTACGGTACACTGACTCAGTTGGCGTCGGAAGGCATCATCGACAGCGTTTTGGGTTCAACAAATACAGATTCGCCGAAGAGCGGATACAAATACACGGCGACCCCGATTGCCCCGACCACGACCGCACCCGCTTTCTTTGATTCGAAAGCTGAACCGCAGGTCTCTTCGGGAATCTCGGCAACCGGCACACGCGCCTTCTACATCGGTGAAGTCGGCGTTCTTTACTTTCAGGCTGGTTCAACCGCTCCGACTGCCAGTGGAACGACTCGCGTAGTCACCGGTGGTACAGTATTGAGCAACTAATTGCCCACTTATCGATCGCCTAGTTTCAACATAAAAGGAAGCCTCGATTTACGAGGCTTCCTTTTCGCTTTTTTAAAGAGTTGTTCAGTCCGGGTTTCAAAACTTGAACCTGACGCCCAGCTGCACCTGGCGCGGTTCGCCGAAACCGGCTGAAACCGTGCCGTCGAAGTTGAAGGTCAGCGGTCTTGGAAGCGAGCGCTGGTTGCGGTTGTTGAAAAGATTGAACACTTCGAAAATCGGTTCGAGCGAAATTTTTTCGCCGAATTTGAAGACTTTCGAAACGCGCGCGTCGAACGTGAAAAACTGATTTTCGAGCCGCAGAGTGTTGCGCTTGACGATGTTCGGGAAAGTACCGCGATTGACGACCGAGGTCGGCTGCGCCGAACGATACTGGATGATCGGCGAAAAGTTTATTTCATACGGCAGAATAAACGTCGCAAACGCGTTGAAGCGATGCCGCTGATCGCGGTCCGACCAGTTATATTCGGGCGACAGATCGCGCGGATCGGCATAACGAAACGTGAACGGATCGCGCTCGTTGTCGTCGTCGGATTTGTCGAACGAAATCAGGTAATTGATCTGAAACTGGTAGCGGTTCGAAAACCGCTTGTTGAGCTGGAAGGTAACTCCCTGATAAAGCGATTTCCCTGAGCTTTCGGTCGAGCGAATTTCGCCGACGCCCGAACCGTTGGCGCGTTCGAAAGGCGAAATTCCGCCCGCGTAAAGCCGCCCGTCGCCGCGATTGACGAAGCGCGTCAGACGCGTCGATTTCGCGTAGTTGTAAGCGACCAGAAACGTGAAATCCTTGACGATTTCGCGTTCGACGCTCGCGCTGTATTGAATGGTCCGCGGGTTTTTGAAATCACGCGCAAAAACCGCGATGCCCGGATTAAACGGCGTGAATCCGGCAGTCGGAACGATGCCGGGATAAACCGGACAGCCGCCCAAGCCCGCGCCGCCGCAAAGGAAATTCGCAAAGAAAATGTTTCCCGCAATGACACCGTCCGTGTTGCGCGGACCGGCGACGACCAAGCCCGGAATGCGCGCGTAGTAAAGTCCCGCGCCGAGACGAATCGCCGTTTTATTGTCTTTTCCGGGCGACCACGAAAGTCCTAAACGCGGTTGGTAGCCGTCGGTAAAATCCGGAATCGAGCCGTCGGACGGAAAACGCGGGTCGCCCAAAAACTGCCCGTAGCGCGTCTGGTTGGGCGGCGTGATCGCGTCGGGTTGATATTGCCCTTCCCATCGAAAACCCAGATTCAGCGTCAGATTGCGCCTGACCTGCCAGTTGTCCTGAATGTAAATGCCGGGTTCGAAATTCGAGTAAGCCTGCGTTCCCGCTTCTTCGACCGAACGGTTGCCGATCGGCGCGAATTGCAGGTAAAGCGCGAGCGCATTGGCGTTGACGCCGTTGATATAATCCTGAAAGCCCTGAATCGCGCCGGCAATCGTCGGCGCGGCAAAAATATAACGTCCGCGCGCAAAGCCGATGAACGTCTGCGAAACCTCGACGCGGTTGATGTCGACGCCGAATTTTATCGAGTGATTACCGCGCAGAACCGTGAAATTATCGGTAAACTGAAAACGCTTGTCGTCCGACGGCACGGGCAAAAAGAACGGGCGACCGAAACGATATGAGATCGAACCGTCAAACGTTCCAATGGTCGTATCGGGCAGATCGGCTCCGTCGTAAAAACGCGGGCGTTCTTCCTTTGCCCATTGAAAACGAAATTCGTTCAAAAGATTCGCCGAAAAGCTCGTCACGAGCTGCGCGATAAACGAATTTGATTTGCTCGTCTCGCGCCCGTTTGCGCTGATCCCCCAGGTCGGCACGTCAAACGTTCCGTTGACCTGTTCGGCGCGGCTGAAATTATGGCGCAATGTCAAAAGATTGCTTCGGTTGACGTTGATATCAACCTTGCCGAGCAGAACGTCGGCGATGTTCGTGCGTTCGATAATTCCCTGCTCTACGGAATTAAAGCGCGTGCGAAAAATGTTTGCCAGAACGGGATCGATAAAATTCGGTTTTTCGCTCTGACCGTCGTTGCGCTCGTAGGCGATGAAGAAAAACGCGCGGTCTTTCTTGATCGGACCGCCAACGTTGCCGCCGAATTGGTAGTTGCGAAAATCTTCGACCGGCAGACCGGCGTCAACCGCGTCCGGATTCTGACTCGAAAGCTTCTGATTGCGGTAAAACAAAAATGCCGCGCCCGAAAATTCGTTCGTGCCCGATTTTGTCACGACGTTGATAAAGCCGCCGCTTGATCTGCCGAATTCAGCCGACGCGCCGACGGGGACGACCTGAAACTCCTTGACCGATTCCAGAGAAATCGTAAACGCCGGACGCTGTCCGCCGCGCTGTTCGCCGAAAAACGGGTTGTTCGCGTCGGCGCCGTCAATCGAGACGTTGTTCTGAATTCCGCGCTGACCGTTGATCGTGATTTCGTCGCCGTCCGGTCCCTGAACGATCGAAACGCCCGGTGTTAAGAGTGCGAAACGCGAAAAATCACGGCGGTTGATCGGCAGATTTTCGACCGAACGCTCGTTGATCTGCGTTGAAAGCTCGGTGCGTGTGATCTCGACGCCTTCGCCTTCGGCGGAAACGTCAACCGTCGTTACGCCGCCGCCGATCTTCATCTCGATCTTGAGAAAAAGCGTCTGTCCGACACTGACCTCGACGTTTTCCAAAATTGTCTCGGAAAAACCGCTCGCCGTCGTCGCGACTCGGTATTTTCCGAGCGGCAAAAGCGGCGCACTAAAAAAACCGTCCGAATTGGTCGAAACGGTTCGCTCAAATCCTGTTCCCGTATTTTTGACGGTAACCGACGCGCCGTTGATAATGGCGCCGTTCGGGTCAACAATTGTGCCCTGAATCGTTCCGGTCGTCGCCTGCGACTGCGCAAAAGCGGCAAAACTCAGAAGAAGCACACTAACGATACTCGAAAAAGCTCGTAAACTTCGGCTCATATTTTCTCCTATTTGTTATTTTGAAATAGACTTCTCCCGAACTTAAATTCATTTTGCAAACGAATTTATTACCGAAATCCCTGTCAAACTCCGGCGGTTCAAAAAATTAAATTTAAAGTTAAGAAAAAGTGAACTGTCTAAGATTATAAGAGCAGTTTTCGCGGAAAAACAAATATATATCCGTTAATTTTTTAATGTCCTTTTTTTATCAAATAATATTCAGATTTTCCGCAAATTTATGATAAATTTGCTGTATGAAAATCCGCCCTTTATCCTTGCTCGTTCTGTTCCTGATTTTTTCCGCACCGGCTTTTGCGCAGGAGGAGGGCGTAGTTGCGGGTCAATTGCTGAAATCCAACGGCAAGCCGCTCGCTTATACCGAGATCGAACTCGTCCCGCGCGGCGCGCGGCGGCTTCCGAGTAACCCGAAACTCATCGGAATTTCCGGCTCGAACGGCAGATTCGCGATGACGGACGTGCCGCGCGGGAAATATACATTAAGCATCAATTTCGACGATAAACCGACCGATCTGTCGCCTTACGACACGTTTTATTACCCGAACACGGTGCGGCGCGAAGACGCCGAAGTTTTCGACGTCGGCGAAGGCGTCAAATTCGAAAAGCTCGTCTTTAAACTGCCGCCCGCGCTCGTCAAAAGAAAAATTTCAGGGAGCGTCGTTTATCAGGACGGCAAACCGGTCGGCGGCGCATTTATCGCCGTGCGCGATCTGAAATTCGATCGCGGCATCTCGTTCGGGCAGTATAAAACCGATCAGCTCGGCAATTTTTCGTTCAGTATGTTCGAGACGCGATCCTTTCAGGTCGCCGCTTTTTTGTTCGGACGGCTCGGCACGACAAGGCTCGACCCGTATGAATTTCTCGGCGCGTCGGAATCCGAGGTTTTTACGCTCGAAACCATGCCCGTCAATCTGCGACTCGTTTTGCGCGAATATCAGGATTACGACCAACTACGCGATAAATACACGGGCGCGCTTCTGCCCGAATATTCGTTTGAAATTTTCGATTCAATGGCAAAAGGAGAATAAATGTTCTGGAAATTAGCTTTAGGTTTAGGTTTTTTCGGCTTGATGGTGAGTCTTATTCTGGTCGTCGTCTTCGGGAAAATGTTTTACGGCGCGGGCTTTCAGTCTGAAGACGAAGACCTCTCTTTCGCCGGAATTCTGATCGGCGTTCTGCTGCTCATCGGCTCACTTTTGCTGACGATCATCAGCGTCTTTTTCGTCCTGCGCGGCAGCAAAAAGAAATGGGAAGCCGAAAATCCGAAAACCGACAATCTGAAATAAGCAGTCAAGCAAAGTAATTTTATTTTTTAGCCGCGGATAAAAGCGGATTTCGCGGAAAAGAATTATTGAATTTAATCTGCGAAATCCGCGTTTATCCGCGGCTAAATTAATTTTGTGCGCCTACCTAAACCACCTGAAATATAAATTTTTCAACTTTGCGCGGCAACTAAAAAGATTATCTGCGGCAACTAAAAGAACAAACCCTTGCGGAATTTCCGAACGAAGTTATGAAACGCAGAATTTATCTTTTAGTTTTGACCTTCGGTTTTATATTTTTATCCGGCAGCGCGGTGCCGATTTTCGGCTCCTGCACGTGTCTTGAGCCGCAGCCGACGTTCTGCGAATCATACGGGACGGCAAACCCCGTCTTTGTCGGCGAGGTCGTCGAAGGCAGCAACCCGGATATTGCGCCCGGTTCCGTTCCGCCGTCCGAACGCGCGCCGAATCGTTTCGTTTTCAAAGTCAAAAAAAGTTTTGCGGGCGCGGAAGAAGGAACAAACGTTCAAATTCTAACCGGCAACGGCGATTGCGCAGTCTCGTTTCGCAAGGGCGCGACGTATCTGGTTTTTGCTTATCAATCGGGCAGTACGCTTCATACGACCGTCTGTTCGCCGACGCGCCGCTTCACCGATGCCGCCGCTGCCGACAATTTCGACGAGATACAGTCTTTGCTCAAAGCGGACGGCGCGCAAATTTACGGCTCGGTTGATTTCTGGGCGAAATTATCCGGCGCGAAAGACGCCAATCAGCCGCTCGCGAATTTCAATCTGCAAATCGAACAGACCGACGGCGCGAAGAAGAAATACGCGCTCACGACCAATAGCGACGGGAAATATCAACTGGCGAATCTGCCCGCCGGAAAATATAAGATCATTCCTGCAATGCCCGCCGGCTTAAAGATCGGCAGCCTGCGAACGCGCGAGTTTTCGCTTAACGAAAAAGGCTGCGCGCGCAAAGACCTGTATTTTTTCAACGACAGCTTCATAAAAGGCAGAGTGATTGACGCTGACGAAAAAGCGGTCGTCGGCATTCCGGTAAATTTGATTCCCGCCGAATTGATGCCGCCGGATTTTGTGTTCAAGCCGGGATTCGAAGAATATCGCGCGGGCAGCGGCTTTAGCGTCGCGAACGGTGAGTTTACATACAATAGCGTGCCGCCGGGAAAATATTATCTCGCCGCGAATTTCAATTATTTGCCGAGCGCAAAATACCCGTACCCGACGACCTTTTATAAAGCGCCGGGTGAAAAATCCGCCGCGACGATCATCGAGATCGGTCTCGGACAAAAGCTCGAAAACATTGTCATCCGGCTTGCGCCGCCGCTCGCGACCGCAGAAGTTCGCGGCAAAGTTTTCTGGCGCTTCGGCAGACCCGCCGCCAACGTTTTTGTTTATATTCAGGACGCCGCGAACAATCAGTTCATCTCCACCACCCGCACCGATAAGGACGGCAGCTTTGTCCTGCAAGGTTTTACGGGAAGAAAATACGTGATTTCGGCACACGCCGGACGAAACTTCGAAATTATGAATTTTGAACTTAAAGCTCCCGATAAGGAGTTTGTTTTAGACGACAAGACGGGCGAATTCAAGCTGGTGTTAGAAAAGAATCCAGATTTCAAGACGAACTGAGATTTGTTCTCGAATGGCTGCCGCCGGATAATCAGGCAAACCCGGCAGCGCAGGCGTTAATCAAATTATCGCGTCAAAAGGAGAACGATCTGCCGAAGCTGCTCAAGAATTTGCCGATCGAAAAGTTCGAGCAAATCCTTGATATTTTGAACGAGAACAAAAATAAACGAGCGCCGTCGATATGTTATAATTTTAAGCATTATGGGTCAGATCATTATCGAAATACCTCAAAACGAAATACATATTTACGAAATTCACAACGAGATTCGGGTTAAAAAACTTATCTCCGCGCTCGAAGAAATCATGGAGCGCGAACAGGACGAGGAAGAAGATATTTTAAGTTTGTGGACGGCGTCGGAACCGATAAAACGCGCGGCAAAACAGTAATGAAACCTTTCAAGATCAGAGACATTGAGATAAATCCGCCGATGATTTTGTCGCCGATGGCGGGCGTCACGGATTACACGTTTCGGCGTTTGGTAAAACGGCGCGGCGGCGTCGGCTTGGTCGTGTCCGAATTTATCTCGGTCGAAGGTTTGACGCGCCATAACCCGAAATCGAAACGACAGATGAGGTTCGACGAAGAAGAGCGCCCGTATGCCGTGCAAATCTTCGGCGGACAGCCCGAAAGAATGCGGCTCGGCGCGGAAATGGCGGAAGAAATCGGCGCGGATATTCTCGACATCAACTGCGGTTGTCCGGCGCCGAAAGTCGTCAAAAACGGCGGCGGTTCGGGACTTTTGCGCGATTTGCCGCGACTCGAAATTATCCTCAAAGAGATCAAAAAGGCGATCACGATTCCGCTCACTTTGAAAATGCGCGTCGGTTTTTCGGATTCGACGATCAACGCCGTCGAAGTCGCGAAAATGGCTGAACAATGCGGCGTCGAACATATCCAGGTGCACGGTCGGACAAAGGAACAAGGCTATAAAGGCTTGGCAAACTGGGACTTTATCCGCGCCGTCAAAGAAGCCGTCACGGTTCCCGTTTCGGGCAACGGCGATATCACGACGATCGAATACGGCATGAAAAAATGGCGCGAATCTGGCGTTGACGGAATTTTGATCGGGCGCGGCGCGATGCAGAACCCGTGGATTTTTCGGCAGTTTAACGACGTTCTCAACGGACGCGCGCCGTATCAGCCGGATTTGGCGGAAAAGAAAAACGTGCTTTTGGAGTTTTTCGAGATGATCCGCGAAGAAATGCCCGAACTCGTCGCGCTCGGCAAAATGAAACAGCTTGCCGGACAATTTACGAAGGGTTTGGTCGGCGGCGCGCAGTTTCGCCAGACGCTCTATCACTCGCATTCGGCGATCGAGATTCTCGACAATATCACCGTCTATTTCGAAACTTTGCAGCAGCGCCGGACTTTCGGCGACGGACTGACCGAAGCAGACAAGGATTTGGAAATCGCTTCGTGCGACGCCTTCTCGACGCCGGAAAAGGCTTGCTCCGACGCTGAGGTTTCGTGTAATGCAGCATCTGCAATCTAAGTTCTTCGATGTACAATTATATGAAAATATTAAAATTCGCGGCGCTTTGCGCGCTGGTCGGCGCTTTTTCCGTTTCCGCGCTCGCCCAAAAAATGAATGCCGAAGAGGTCGTCGCCAAACATCTCGAATCGATCGGCTCCAAAGAAAAGCGCGCGGCGGTCAAAAATCAGTTCATTTTGTCGGACATTCAATTCAAGATAAAAGGAACTCCCGGGACGACGCTCGGAAAAGGCATTTTTTTATCGGAAGGCGATAAAAATTTGTTTGGTTTCAACCTGAATTCGAACGATTACCCGCAGGAAAGATTCGGGTTTGACGGCAAAGAAACTCGGGTCGGATTCTCGCGCCCGGGCGTTCGTTCGGCGTTAGGCGGTTTTATTCTGACCTATAAATATCTTCTGAAAGAGGGATTGCTCGGCGGCACGCTACTTTCTTCGTGGTCTTTACTGAATACGGACGCCAGGAAAGCGAAAATAACATACGAGGGAACGAAAAAAATCGACGGTCAGGAAGCTCACCTTTTAGAGTATCAGCTTAAGAACGGTTCGGATCTGGTGATCAAAATGTATTTTGACGAGAAAAACTTCCGGCACCTGCGCACCGAATACAGCCGCGTGATCGCCGCCCGCCAGGGACAATCCGTTGACAGCTCAGCCGGTCAAACCAGTGAATATTACAAACTGACCGAAACCTTTTCGGACTTTCAGAGCGTGAACGGTTTGACGATTCCCAAAACATACAAGATTTTTTATAGTTTTACGGGTTCTTCGGCGGTCAGACCGAATCGCGAGATGGAATGGACGTTCAGCGTAACGAATTTTTCATTGAATCAGCAATTAGACCGGAATTCTTTTGATATCGATGCGAAATAGATTTTTATGAAAGTAAGAAATTGGCTTCTGATCGCGGCTTTGATTATATTAACTTCGGTTGATTCGGCTGCTCAAACGAACACGAAAAAAGCGGTTTTGCCGGCTAATCCAGATAAAGCGGGAGTCGTCAAATCTTCGCCCGCCTATGCCGAAGTTCTGTTGCGCAAAACCGAGCTGTCAGCCGAGCTCGAAGGATTGCTCGTCGAATACACGGAAGAATTTCCGAAGGTCAAGGAATTGCGTTATGAAAGCGGCTTGCTGCAAAAGGAACTGGAAAGGATTTTGTCGGTCAACGCGGCAGACGCTTCGCGCCTTTCAGCCGCGCTCGGCAAACTGATGGTGCGCAAATGCGAGCTCGACACCGATCTATGGAGTTTGCTGCTCCAATTTAATAACGAACATCCGGACGTAAAACGCGCCAGGCGCAAATCCGAAATATTCGGTGCCGCAATCAACGAAATTCTACAGGGCAAATAAAAACAGTGAAAAGTGAATAGCGAAAAGTGAATAGTTAAACACCTTAACTATTCACTTTTCGCTATTAGTTTTTAACTAAATTAACGTGAGTATTGGATAAGGCGGAACGCCGTCATCTTGACGGCACAGCGTTTGAAAAACGCTCAAACGGTTCATTTATTTACAAGATTCCTGTCAATCGCGACGTTTGACGCCGCTTTCAGCGACGTGTGCCGTCAGGATGACGGCGTTCCTTTCTTATCCAATACTCACGTTAAATTACGGCGTTACCAAGCTCTGCGTCGGGTCGCCGAAATAAACATACGTTCGGCGCAGATCGGTGATCGGATAGAGCATCTTCGTCTGCCGCGCCGCTTCGCCGAGAGGCATTCCCGTGAAAACCTTTTTGTAAAAATCACGGGTCATATATTCCTGATCGAAAGCTCCGTTCCAGCCCGAAGAAGCCCAGACCGCGCTCGCGCCGCCCGATTGCTTTTTGATCAGCGCTTCGGCAACGCTCACCATATTCGATTCGGCATAATCGCCGTTCAGACAGTTGATCAACGCCATAAACGGCGCGCCCTGCGAATTCGACAAGCTCTGCGCGTCAATGTTGCGGAAGATCTGCGCGTTCGACCATGAACCGATCGAAGCGTGTCCGAAATAATTGACGATCGCCGGCGCGGTGTTGATGCGCGTGATAATCGTGTTGCGCACGGTTGTCGAATCCTGACCGCCGCTGTCGAGATAGTTGATCGAAACGGTCGAGGGAATGAACGTCGCCATATTGCGCGAGCCGCCCGTAAAGTTGTAGTCGAGATTCGAATCGGAAACAAAATGAACGCCGCGCTGGTTGATTTCCGCCCGGGTCATCGGCTGCGTGTTCATGATTTTTTCGAGCATCGCCTGTAATTCGGCTTCATCTTTGGCGGGCAGTCTGCCGGTCGCGAGCTCGCCGACGTTATCGCCGTTAAAATCCGCCATCATCTCGTCCGAGACGGTTTCCATATTCCACGTATCAACCAACATCGTCGGAACCCGGTTGTAAGCGTAACCGCCAAAGCCCGAATAGTTTTTCGGATCAACCGACGCATCGCCGACAAACATCACGAAATCCGGCTTGACCGCCCAGCTTTGCTTGGCAAACTGGAGAAACGAACGAATCGATTCGGCGCTTTTCACGCCGCCGTTGAATTCGTCGTAAATATCCTCGATATCAACAAACATCGTCTGCATTCCGCCCGCATTGCGGACATTGCACAAATTTTGGAGCAGCGCCTTGAATTCGACCGGCGCGACCACCAGAAACTTCGCCTGATTCGAAATGTTTCTCAAGTCCGAAGGATTGTTTTTCGTCAGCGAAACCGGCGCAAACGGCGCGGCATTCGCCCCGAGTGCGGTCAGCAAACGCGCATTATTGACCGAATTGATCGTTACCGAATAAGTTCCGTCCGATTCCAGTCGGCTCTGCGGCGCCAATTCGTTCGTCTGCGTCGGATTGGTAACGTCGAGAATACGAACCTGCGGATTTGTAAAACCACGTAATTTGACGGATTGACCGCCGTTCAGGCTAAAATCGAGCCGGTTGTCCTGCGCGTCCAAAGCACGCGGGTAATTGATGCGAATGGCTTCGGTCACGTTAATGTCCTGCGAACCGCCGAGCGCCTGCAGCGTCAGCGTGTTCGTTCCCTCGACCAGCCGCGAAACCGGAACGCTCGTCGCCCATTCGATCCGCTCGTACATCGAAAAATTGATCTGCCCGATCGAAACGCCGTTCAGAAGCACCGAAACCTTGTGCGCGACCGTTGTTAATCCCTGCAAATGAACGCTGATCGTCGCCGACTGATTGTTTTCGGCGGCAATGTCGTTGACCACCAGAGTTTGGGTTGAAACCGTCGGATTGACGACCGCGCCGTACCAGTTTTCACGCGCGCCGTTAAGAATCGAGCTGACGCGATAAATTTTATCTTTTCTTTCGACCGTCACGCGCGACGAGCCGTTTTTCGCCGACGTGAGATATTTCTGCGAGACGCGCTTGATGCGCCTTCCGGTCGTCGCGTCGGTAATCAGCCAGTACACGTTCGAGTCGGTCTGAAGCGTGTCAACGCCCTGCCCGTAAAACTCGATCGAGCCGTCAGGATTAACAACCATCGGCTGTTCGACGCTGCCCGCAAAAAGTTTCCAGTAAGCCGACTGCGCAACGTTAAAACCGTTCGCCGTCAGGCTCTGCGCGTCAACGCGGTAAAATCCGCGGTTGCGAACTTCGATTTTCAGCGCCGCCGGGTCGTTCGTTATTAAATTCGCTTCCGGGCTCTCAAACGTTTTGAAGCTTTCGGTTTCCGAAACGGGCGCGGTAAATTCGACTTCTTCGGTCTGTTCGCGTTTTCCGTTCGCGCTGTTTCTTAATTCATTGATGATTTCCGATTCCTTTTCCGCGAGCACCGAATCGAAATTAGGCTGCGGGTAAACCGGACCGAACCAGCGGCTCACGCCGTTCACGTCGATCGCTTCGAGCGAGTAATAAACGTCCGCCGAATCCGTCAGATCGTAAGAACTATATTCGCTTCCGGCAGGCAGTACGCCGCCTGCGACCTTAAAAAGACCCGCTCCGACCATTTCCTCGCTGACCGGCGTTCTTTCGCCTTTCGCGTCGCGCCAGATTCTGAACCCGAGAATGTTTTCCTCAAAGCCTGTTTTCCATGAAATTTTCGTCGCGCCGTCAAACGCTTCGGCGGCAAAGCCGTCGAGCTTTATATCGGAGGTAAAATTTTGTTTCTCAACTTTCTTTAACGAAAGGGCTGGTTTAGATTTTTGCGCGCTTGCGGTTGAAGAAAATGAAACCGTAACAAAGCTAAAAACTAATAATGCGGAAATTAGCTTGATACCAAGCCGCGATGACAATCGGACAATTTTGTTTTCACCAAACATTTTAAAAAGCTCCTGAAGTGAATTTTATTTTTCGGGGTTATTCCAAAAATCCTGAAATTTTAGAATTGGTTCGGGGATTGGATTCGGTCAATTTGAATGATTTTCGCGCACGATGGGATTTGCGCCATAATCAATTTAGATGTTTGGCAATAGTTTTGTCAAGACAAATATTGTTTTACAGATCAATAAAAAAATAATCGGTCATGATGACTGATTATCCGTCAAAAACTATTAATTTTCGTGTTTATTATTTACTGTTTATTGCGAAGTTCGATAATAACTTTTTGACCGCTGCGCGTCACGGTGATGGTTTTGCCGTTGACCGTTTTGTTAAAAACCGTTGCGCCGGAAACCGGCTGATCGTCAATCGCTTCAATCACGTCGTTGGGTTTGACGCCCGAATTTTCGCCGAGACTGTTCGGCGTGACCGATTTAACCGTCCATTTGCCGTTCTGAAAATCGACGTTGAAGCCCATCTGCAATAAAACGTCCCTCACGGGAATCTGATTCATCGCTTCTTTGTCCTGAGAATTTTGCGGCACAATTACCGGCATATCATATTTCGGCGTGATTGTCTGGAAATTAGTCAATGCCTGATCGGTCGAGCCGCCCGTTTCATTTTCTTTCGGTCGGCGCGTTGTTTCGGCGTCCGATTTTTTAGGCGGGCGAACGGCAACCTGATCGGGTTTCGGCGAATCCTGAGTCAAAGGCAAAACAGCGGAATTAGTGTTTGACGCTTGTTCAACCGGCGTGAAACTCGAAACCGCGTCGGTTTGCGGCGGCGTCACGGATTCCGGCGCGAACGAATTTTCGGCGATCGTCGAACTGTTTGAAGATAAAAATCCGCCGTTGTAAGCCAGTAAGCCCAAAACCAAAATCAGCGCGAGCGCGGGCATTGCGTAACGCATCGCCGGAAAAAAACGCGATCGCGGCTGAAAATCGCCCGCTTTCGAATTGGCGATTCGCGCTTTGAGCTTAAAGTCGAAATCCTTCGGCGCTTCGACGCTTTTGAGCGTGCGGCACATTTTGCGAAGCTTCTCATCATGAGCGCTTAATATTTCGGTTTCGTTGTTCGGGTTTTCGTAATTCATTTTCAGTCAAAATACTGCTTTAGTTTTTCGCGCAAAAGCCCGCGCGCGCGGCTGATCCGAGATTTTGTCGTGCCAAGCCCGAGTCCTAAGATTTGGGCGATTTCCTCATAACTCAATTCCTGAATCTCGCGCAAAATAATCGGCGCGCGATATTTGTCGGGCAGCGTCGCGATCGCTTTTTCGATCGTCCGGCTGCGTTCGGCTTCGATCAAATCTTCATCGGGCAAAGATTTTTCGTCCGGCGGATGAAATTCCTGCGTATCGCCTTCGTCGGTTTGAAAAAAGCTCGACAGCGAAAGCAGCTTGCGGCGCTTTTTCTTACGGATTTCGCTGATCGCCAGATTCGTCGCGATGCGGTAAATATAGGTCGAAAATGCGTAATCCGTATGATATCGCTCGATCGCGAAATAAACTCGCACAAAGGTTTCCTGCGCCAGATCGATCGCTTCCTCGTAATCCGAAAGCATCCGGTAAAGATAATTAGTCAGCGGACTGCGATAGCGACCGACGATTTCGGCAAACGCCGCTTCGTCGCCGCGTTTCGTGGCTTCGATTAACTGGTGGTCGGACAACTCCTTAACGGACACAGATTTTTCGCGTACCTCCGCGTCCGAATTTCCGAATTTGTCCAAAGCCATACATTCATACTTTTTTACAACAGAATTTCAATCAAAACAAAAGCCGCCTTACGTTTTGATTCACGCGCCGAGCGGCGAAAGGTTGCAAAAAAGTGAGAAGTGAGAACTGCGAACTGCGAAGTAGTTAGATTTATTCTGGAATTAACTATCAGTTCTCAATTTTCACTTCTCACTTAAAATCATTCCGTCGGCTTGACGGTCAAGACGATAAACAAAAGTTCGTCCGGTTTCGAAGTCGTCAAACTGCCGATCACGGTCGGTTCGTTTTCGCTGACGTTAAACCGCGTCGTCGTCACGCCGGTCGAATCGTAAACGACGGACGACTGCGCTTTTCCGCTTTCGTCCGCGCCGCTGCGAACGATCGGAATCCGCATTCCGAACTTGAACAGATCAAACTGCAAAACGTTCCGTCCCTGCACGTTCGGAATACTGCGCAGTCCGCGCAAAGCCCATTCGGAAAACGCCGGATAACTTTTGTCGGTGATTTGATTGAACTCGGTCAAAAGGCTTTTATATTCGATCGAGTTTGTCGTGCGCTGTAAGAAAGTGGTCGTCAAACGATAATCCGAAAAAGTGTAGAGAGTTTTCAGTTTTTTGACGGTGTTTGAAAGTGTCGGCGGAAGCGATGCGCGTTCGCCCGCGTTGTTCGAAGCCATCAAAAGCTGCAAAACGACTTCATAGCACGGATCGGCTTGCGCCTGTTTATTGTCGGTTTGAGCGAACACAGACGACGCGCTCAAAACTAATACGAAAAGAAATACTTTAAAAATAAAATTCGGCTTGTTCATCGGGTTTTTACTCCTTGGAAAAGAATTGGATACTATGCTCTCAACGCTTTTCACCGACAAGCCGAATTAAAGTTGCAAAAAAATTTTAATTATCCTTCCAGAAACATCGCGTCTTCGAGTTTTTGTCCGAAGGTGATCGTGCCGATCTCGGTTTCCTCGATCTGTTTTTCGTTTGCCCAGAGTACCGTCCGGTACGGCACGAGCGTGCCCTGCGCGTAGTTGTAATCGTAAAACTTACGGCGATATTTGACGCCGGCGTCTTCGTATTCGATCATCATCACGCGGAAGCTTTTCGAGCTGATATAAAAGCGCGTTTTGCGGCTTTGTTTATCAGTTACGTCGAGCAGGAAAAAATCAACGCCCATAATTTTTTCGCGCCCGGCAAGCTCGGGTTTCGCCTCGTTTTCCTTGTAGCGAAGCAAGCCTTCGAGTCCGCGCCAGATTTGATTTTGAAAGGCGAGCGAAGCATCTTCGCGCGGCGTGAAAACCGAATCGTTATAAAGCCCGAAGATTTTTTCGCCGTTGTAGACGAGCGAATATTTAGCGTCGGGAAATGTCTGGTCGAAACGAATTTTTTCCTTGTTCAGATTTTCGCCGCGTGAAACCCAGCGCTCGTAGTTTGCGGTTTCGGTCTTGCCCGCCGCGTCCGTAATATGAATTTTGCCGCGCTCGAAGGTGGTTTTGCGGATTTGATTCAGATTGTCTCTGCCGAGCAAACCGCCGTAGATGAAAATCGCCGATTCGGCAACCTGCTCGCCCGTAAACTTCGATAAATCAACGTTTTGCTGCTTGTTGGATTTTTCTTCCTTTTTGTCCTTATCGTTTTTCTGTTTGCTGACGGTAACATTCTGAGCGAAAGTGAGCGACACGTCGGTCGAAATTATTAAAATGAACAGAAAGATGGTTCTATAACTCAAAAACACTTAAATTACTCCTTTATTATTTGTTCGGTTTGGCAGACTTAAATGCGGATTGTAACATAAACCTTACCGTTCGACACAACTTTTCCGCATTTGAACAACTAAATTGATGAAATTCGCTTTGAATAAGATGCTTGCGATAAAGAAAATAAGATACTTTGGCGGTAAACGAATTTGAAATCTGCGGCGGCGGAAAATTATAATCGAAACGACGGCTTTTGTGAGTTCATCAGTACAGCGAGCGGTAGCGAGCACGCTTCTCAAGCAGAGTTTTGATCGTGAAACCTGACTCGCTACCGCTCGCTGTACTGATTTTTCAGCCGCAAAGACTAAAAAAAACCAGATGCTTCACGTTGCATTATTCGAACCCGAAATTCCGCCCAACACGGGCAACATCGCGCGGCTCTGCGCGGCGACTTTTACGGATCTGCACATTGTCGGCGCGACCGGCTTCCGGATGGACGACCGGACATTGAAACGCGCCGGTCTCGACTACTGGGAAGAAGTTCGGCTGCATCGCCATATCGATCTCGAACGCCTCTACGCGGCGCTGCCCGACGCGCGTTTTCTTTACATCGAAACCGGCGGCGATAAGGTTTACACCGATTGGACGTTTCAAGCGGGCGATTGTTTGATCTTCGGACGCGAAACGCGGGGTTTGCCGAAAGACGTTCTGGAAGCGAACCGCGAACGCTGCCTTTCGATCCCGATGCCGAACGCAAACGTGCGCAGCCTGAATCTCGCGAACAGCGTCGGCATCGTGCTTTATGAAGCCTTAAGGCAATTAAACACAGCCGATTGAATCTATACTTTTTTGTAATCTTTCTGGCATCCTTTCGGCGTCTCTGCTCATCTTATTTCTGCAAACAAATTTTGAAATTTTGAAATTTTGTTGGAGGGAAAAAAGATGAAATACATACGCAATTTTTTAATTATTACTTTTGCATTTTTGTCGGTTTTAGCTTTTGATGCGAAGGCGCAGTCGCCGCAGACGCAGATGGAGCAGAAAATTTTCAAGAAAATTATCGGTCTTCCCTATTACGGGGTTTTCGATCATATTTCCTATAAAGTCGACGGCGGAACCGTCACGCTTTTCGGTAAAGTCGCATCGCTCGGCACGAGAAAAGACGCCGAACGCGCGGTCAAAAAAGTTGCCGGAGTCGAAACGGTAATCAATAACATTGACGAATTGCCGCCGTCGGGCTTCGACAATCGGATTCGCAGCCAGATCGTGCGCGAATTCTACAGCCGAGGCGGAAGCTTGTATCGTTATTTGCAGGAACCGAATCCTTCGATTCGCATTATCGTCGAAAACGGACGCGTCACGCTTGAAGGCTATGTTTCGAACCGGGGCGATTACAATCTCGCCAATATTCTGGCAAACAGCACGAGCGGCGTCTTCAGCGTCAGCAACAACATCGTCGTCGGCAGAGGCGACCGTTAAAACGGTAAATTAATTTTTATCACAAACCTTCGACCGGAAGAAATTCCGGTCTTTTTTTGTTGAGAGTTGATTTTTCCCGCCGTAAATCATATTCTTTTCGTTTGTCTTTCGGGACTGATTTATATCTATGGTGACTACAGAAAAAATTCGCAACATCGCTATCATCGCGCACGTTGACCACGGCAAAACGACCCTGGTCGACGCGATGCTCAAACAATCGCACGTTTATCGGGACAATGAAACGGTCGTTGACCGCGTCATGGATTCGATGGATCTGGAACGCGAGCGCGGCATCACGATCATGGCAAAAAACACGTCCGTGCGCTACGGCGATTACAAGATCAATATCGTTGACACGCCGGGTCACGCCGATTTCGGCGGCGAAGTCGAGCGCGTCTTGAAAATGGTCGACGGCATCGTTTTGCTGGTTGACGCGGCGGAAGG
>JANOBZ010000070.1:0-6761 GCA_031411895.1 Acidobacteriota bacterium
AGGATTCAGCAATCGCTTTATGGGCGAAGGTGCCTTTCGCAATCAAAGCGCGCGCATTGGTTCTAACCGATTGTTGGGATGCTTACGCTATCGCGATTCCCGCCAATCAGCATGTCGCCTGTGAAAAACAGATGCGGACAGGTTTCGCTTGTCGAGCGCTTTAATTGCACACTGCGGCAGCGCGTCGCGCGGTTGGTGCGAAAAAGTTTATCGTTTTCAAAGAACGACTGGTTTCACGAAGAAGCCATCAAGTATTTTATCGCTCACTACAACTTGGAGAGACAAAAATTGTTTGAGCATTACTTTTAGTTCACTACCCATTATTTTAATCTTTGCAGAATGCCGAGGATTTTGCGATGCATGAACGGGTCTTTGGAAATATAACTGCTTATATCATCGGAAATTTTTCTGCCCTGTTCGCTCTCGCGCATATCGTCTTTAAGGCGCGAGCTGACGAGAAATTTCGCCGATTCCTTGACGGCGGTCATCGCGCCTTCGGGCGAATCGAGATTGGCGTTCGAAGCGATTTTCTGAAAGGCGGAACGCGTCGCGCCGTCGCCTTTTTCGTTCGCGGCGGCTTGCTCGATCTGTCCGGCGACTTCGGCGAGCGCCGCTTCGAAGTTTTTATCAACCTTGCCGCCGCGCTGTAAATTGTCTTTGCCGCCGAGCGGGTCTAAGCCTTCCGCGCCGCTTGAGAGTGGTGAACCCGTTTTTTTAATCGCCATCTTTGTTATTTTTCCTCAACCGTTTAGCGAAATTATATTGAAAAATTGCCCTTTTGTTAATCTCATATTTTCAATTTGCGAAAAATCCACGCATTTTAATTATCGTCAATTCGCGGCAAAAGTTTCTCGGAAGAATTTTTCAGGAAACTTTTCCGCGATTCAGCCGAAAACTCCTTTCAAGAAAGATTATTTTTGGGGGAACGCTCGGATGGGTTTAAGTATCAGAGGCATCGCGGCGGAGATCGGCAGAACACTTCTCAAGCCGCTTGAAAGAGCTAATTCGTTAAGCGAAACAGTCCGGAACGAGGTTTTGCAGCAAACCGAAACGGTCGGCAATTTTGCATCGAACACGGCTGAAAGTATCGGCGACGTGTATGCTTCGCGCACCGGACTTTCGACCGCGCTCAATCCGATCAGAGCCAGATTTCAGCGCGAAGAAACGCCGACCGACCGGCAATTCGACGGTCAATTCGTCGGCGCAAACGGACAAACTTTCGATGCAGATACGCCTCTGAGCGAGATTCCCGCCGTTACACCCGCAGGCGGCGCGCGCAATAACGAAACTTTAATTTACGTTAACGGAATCCGCACGAACGTCGCCGGACAAACGAACAGCTTGCAGGCGATCGCCGACAATACCGGCTCGCGCGTGATCGGCGTGCACAACGCGACCGGAGGCTTCGGCGCGGACGTTTTGCAGAGCCTCGGCGACAAACTCGACATCGGCAATAATCCGGCGGTTGATACGCTCGCCGATACGGTTTACAACGAGCTGCGCGCGGGGCGCGACGTTCATCTGATGGCGCATTCGCAAGGCGCCTTGGTAACGAGCCGCGCTTTAACGGACGTGAAAAACCGTCTGATGCTCGAAGACGGAATGACACGCTCGCAAGCCGAAGCGCTTTTGAACAATGTTAAAGTCGAAACTTTCGGCGGCGCGGCGCGGCGTTATCCGGACGGTCCGCAGTACGTTCATTACGTCAACCGCAACGACGGCGTGCCGCAATCGTTCGGGCTTCGTTCGTGGCTCAACCCGTTTGCGCACGCCGGCGACAACGCGGTGACGCATTATTTCCGCGAAGGCAAACCGCTCGTTTCACACGGTTTCGAGGAATTTTATTTGCCCGAACGCGTTCCTTTCGAAGCGGCGCGGCAGGGAAATTTCAATTAAATTATTAAATCAGGCTGGAGAATTTTTATGGCAGTCGGCGGAGTCGGTCAAAACGGCGTCAACACTCATCGAACGAATTTCGCAAATCTAACGGGCGAAAAACCGAAACCATTTAACGGCGGAACCGTGACGGTCAACGCCCGCGCCGGGGCGACGCAGGACGAGACCATTCGCGACGCGCTGAAAAAATTCGCTTTTCAAGCCGGAATCAAAGACCCGTCGGCGCGCGCGGCGTTTGCCGAAAAATGGATGTCGCGGCTCGGCGGTTCGGCGGCGCGAATTTATGCGCAGGAAGGCAAACCCGTCAGCGAAGAAACGTTTCGCCGTGACAAAGCGGACGGCACGGTTAACATCTCACTCGTTCCCGGAACGCACGACGCGATCATCAATGATTTGCGCCAGCTGCAAGTTGAAAAAGGCGTTATCAACATTCTCGAAGCGAATCTCATTCGCGAAGAAGTAACAGTCAACGCCGAACCCGAACCGCTCGATTTTCTGCCCGGTCGCTCGGTTCAGGAATCGATTTTGTTCGACCCGTCGCAAATGACGCAGCGGCAGCTGAACACGCGGCTCGACGATTACAAATATCAAAAACAGGCGCAGGACCCGGATTTGAACGAGCTTACGCTCGACATCACGCAGATGGGTTTGGACGTGATCGGAATTTTCGAGCCGACCCCGTTTGCCGATCTGACGAACACGGGAATTTCCGCCGTGCGCGGCAATTGGGGCGACGCCGCACTTTCGGTGATCGGCGTGATTCCGTATGCCGGGGACCTGGCAAAGCTCGGCAAAATTCCGAAATGGCTCAAGACGATCGAAAAAATTTCGGGCGCGCTCGATAAATTCGCCGACATCGTCAGAAACGGCGGCAAAGGCGCGGAAGCGGTCAAGGATTTTGCCAAAAACTTAAAGGATGTTCTCAATAAAATCCCGTTCGAAAAACTTCCCGACGAATTAAAAGAGCCGCTCGAAGCTTTAAAGAAAAAGGTTGACGAGCTGCTCGAAGCCAAACCGCAGAAAGTTGACCAGCCCGCGACGCCGCTGACGAGCAACGATTCATACACCGGAACGCTGCGCGGCGAAAGCGTCACTTTACCGAACGTTGCGACGCGAACGGTCGAATATACGAAACGCGCGACCGACGATCTGAAATCGCTGCGCACGGCTTTTAATAAGGTTCGTCCGGAATTTATGAAAAATCTGGCGGACAGTCCGGAAAAGCTCGCCAAGCTGCGCGAAGCCGGATTTACCAATGCCGATATCGCCAAAATTAAAAAAGGCGAAGTTCCCGACGGCTGGCAGGTGCATCATAAACTGCCGCTCGACGACGGCGGCACAAACGATTATTCGAACCTTGTTTTGATTAAAAATGAGCCGTATCATAAAACCATCACGAACGCCCAACGCTCGCTGGTCGGAGATTTGAAGGCGGGCGAAACGCGCACCGTCGAATTTCCGATACCGCCGGGAAATATTTATCCGGCGCGACCGTAAATTTTATGTACGAGAATTCATTAAAGGAAATCGAAAGCCGCGCCGCGCTGCCCGCTCCGGCGAGCGATGCGCAGATTCGGCATCTGAAAAACGCGGCGCTGAAACTCGACGCGGAAATCCCGCAGGCGTTTCAAGACTTTTTACAAAATCATCATAACGGCTTTAACTGGAACGGTTTGTTCGTGTATGCGGCGGACGGTGAAACGCCGCGTCCGTATGATTTCGTTTTTGAAAACGAAGGTTTGCGCCATGACGACGACCGTTTTAACGATCTTTTGGTTTTCGCCGACGATGATATGAGCTATTACGTCTATTCTATTTCGGCGAACGAATTTCAGGTTTTGGACAAAGTTCCTTTAGACGTGATGGATTCTTTTTCAACGTTCGACGAGCTTTTTAACGAAGCCTTTCAATCAAGACTCTAAACTAAAATTGGCGTGAGAAGTAAAATATTTGAATGAAAAAACCCGAAGCAAAACTCCAAATCGAGGCTTTTTTTCGTCGTTTGGGAGAACGCAAAACCGCTTTTTTTGATGAAAAATCACATATCGAAGCGCGGATCGGCGAAACTCTGATCGGTTTCGAATACGACGAACAGGGAGAAACGCTTTCGGCGCAAGCATTGATCTACCGTTTTCGCTCTGAACCGCCGGACAATATTCTCGACGCGGTTTTTGCCGAAGAAACCGACGCCAACAGCGGCGGCGGGCGCGTCGTTTTCAACAGCGAAACCAACACTTTTTATCTCCAGCGCGATTTTACCGAAAAAAACCCGGACAGCATTTTTTACGAAAACATCAACCGTCTCGCGCAGGCAAGCCTTCGCTGGAACGCCGAAATTCTCGCCGCCGCCGCCGAAAAAGCCAATTAGCAGTGATCGGTGATCGGTGATCGGTGGTCAGTTAAAAACCAAGAACATATGTTCTGATCCCCGATCACCGATCACCGACCAGTGACCACTTTAAATCAGGAAACTTTCCCGTTTTCCAGCCGATAATTTAAGCAGCGTCTTTTAAGTAAAAATCTTATATTTTTCGGAGGGTTTCAAGAAAATGGTAGTAAAAGTCGACGGCGGTGTTTCACCTATTCGCAGAGAAGAACCTGTAATTCCCAAGCCGGTCGTAAAACCGGCGGTAAACAGCAGCGTAAATCCGCAAACCAACGCGGCGGTTTATACGAATCAAAGCAACACCAACAATCAAGCCGGAATTTTGCGCACGCGCCTCAACGCGCAGTTTACGACGCCCGTTCAGCAAACGCCGACGCCGGTGATCACGCCGCAGGAAGCCGCAACTCGCGCCGACCGGATAATCGCCGACAACGGCGGCAAGGACAACTTAAACACCGAAAGCGTCGGGCAGGATTTGGCGGAAATCGCCCGCACGAATCCGGCTGACGCGCGCGCGATCACCGAAGCGATGCTCGGTGACGAGATCGATCAGGACGATAAAGGTAAAATTAAAGAAGAAGACAAGGACGAAATCGCGCAAAGCTTTACCGAAGCGCTTTCCGACACGGATATTGACACGGTCGCGAAGGACGAAAACGGTCGCGCGATGCTCGAACGGATGCAGCGCCATCTGCTTTCGGGCAGCGTTCACGGCGACGAGATCGAAACCGCCGAACGAATTCAAACCGCCGTCGGCAAATATCAAACCTTCTCCGAATATAATCAGGGCATCGACCGGCTTTCCGAACTCGCGATGACCGTCGCCTACGGCGCGGCTTTCGACCCGAATTCGACGCCCGAAGAAGCCGCTGCCGCGCTCAAATCGCCGTATAAACCGAACTACGATCCGCAATCGGACGTGCAGGCTTTTACCGATCAACTCGAAGCGCATAAGAACGATCCCGAATGGCTGCGCGGTTATTACGCCGCGCTCGGCTCGGATAAAACCGCCGAATTGATCAGCGACGCCGCGACGTCTTCGGGTTATTCGTCGTATCTCTACGGCGGTTACGGCAGCCGTGACGCCGCCGAAATGTATAACAAAAACATGGCGACGATTGCCCAATCTCTTGAAACTTTGCGGGCAAACGGCGGCTTGTCGCAGACCGATATGAACAATCTGGTCGGCGCGATGGAAGACAAAGGCTTTAACCCGAACGTCGCGCTCGATATGTTCGGCAAAGCGACGCCGGAAATTCGCGAAATGTTCGTTCGCTCGGCGATCGCCAACGGCAGCGACGAGGTCGAAGCCGCCGGTTCGCACATTCTCGCGGGAATGTCGGGCACGAAACAAGCCGAAATTCTCGGCAGTTTGACCGACGAACAGCTCAACACATTCATCCAGGGCGCGATGGCTGGACAGACCGAAGCCATCGATATGAGCAATTATCTGGAAACCGGCATCGCCGATAAACAGACGACGATGGGCGGCGTCGAGCGTCTGCTTTCGACCGCCAATCAATACACCGGCTATTACGGTTCGACATTCCAGAGCGCGCCGTTCTCGCCCGAATTGCAGAATCGCCTGTTTAATGCGACCGTCAACGGTTTGAACAGTCCCGAAGCATTCGAAAATTTCAAGGATAATCCGGCGTTCAAAGACGAATTATCGAAACTTTTTATCAGAAACGGTTCTGAAATTCTCAAATCTCAGGCACCCGACGGCGCGTTCCAGAACGCGGATTTCATCACCGGAATGACCAAATTCTTCGAACTCACGCTCTTTTCGCCGAAGGGCGGCGAATTGCGCGACGATTTAATGAAGAGCGTCATTGATACGATGGGCAACGTCGGCGACGCGTCGAAGAATCCGCCGCTTTCGCAGAGCGAATACGAAGCTTTGCATAACGGCTGGTCGCAGCAGGATCACACGGAAGTGATGGGCGGACTGCTCGGAATGGTCTGGCAGGCGGCTGAAAATCAGAAGGAATACATCAACAACGAGATCATGCAGGACGCCGCGCGTAAAAAAGAAATGGTCGGTTTCTTTGTCGGCATGGCGTTTTCGTTCATTCCCGGCGCGGGCGACGTGATGGGCAAAATCGCCGGCGAAGGCGCTTCGTTCCTTCAGCAGATTCCCGACAAGCTCGTCAATTTCGCATGGGATCAGGGCAAAGATCAGCTCAAAAACGGCTCGCAGGAATTTCTTTTGAATCTTCTCAAAGGCTCGTCGAACGCCGACGCTTTAGCCAACGTCGATATGCTCACCGACAAGTTTCGCGATATCATCGTCGCGACCAATGCCGCGCTCCCGAACGGCGAAGCGGGCGAACTAAACCTGCGCGCCGCCTTCCAATCGGCGTTCAGTTTCTATCACGAACTGGTCGAATTTAACTAAATTTTATTAGCCGCGGATCAACGCGGATGCACGCGGATAAGAATTAATTTGATTTACTTAGCGGCTTTGCGCCTTTGCGGG
>JANOBZ010000071.1:0-8448 GCA_031411895.1 Acidobacteriota bacterium
GCGACGCAGGCGGCAGCCCGGAAATGGACGATGCCGATCCAAAACTGGAAACAGGCGATGAATCGATTCGCCATTGAGTTCGAGGAGCAGCTTGCTCCTTATATGTAAAAAAGGCAGTTACACAATCTGCTTGACAGGCTCTTTTTTGGATATGCATTCTGATATTTCTTTTTTAGGGAATTTATTGCCTCTGGAATGAATTTTATTATATCGTCATTAAAGTTACTGACTTGACCGGCTGATGAGCCCGTCAAACCAAGATCTTTTCTTACTAGATGTGATTCTGGAAATTGTACTGTTGTTATTTCGATTGGAGTTATATTGTCCCAATTTTCAATAAATTGTTGCTTTCCTTCTACTTTAATTTCAACATCTGGAATTCCATCCGGTTCATTGCCTCTATACAATATTTTAATCCTTCTATCTGGGTGATAAAGTATTTTCCCATAGCATGCCAAAGCCCATTCTTCTTCAACAATTTTCTTTGTGTTTCTATCATGTCGCAAAAAATACTCTTCTGTAGATATTGCTTCCATACGGTCAGCTACATTTTTAGCGTAATCTAATGCGTCAACGTATATTTTTTTATTCATATCAGCTCTATAAGGCAAAGCAGCCTGCTTTATTGCAGGCTGACATAAAATGAACAATATGTTTTTAGAAATATTCTGCGTTCATCATATCCGCAAAGGCATGACGATGTATTTGTAGTCGTACGAGGTGTCGCCGGCGACGCGCATTTGGGTTTGGGCGTTGCCGTCTTTGAATTCGAAAGCGATGCGCGGTTTGCCGCCCGTTTCTTTGACGCGGACGGTTTCGCCGTCGGTTTCCTGTTCGGGCGCGGCAGCCGATTCCGTCTGTTCGGTTGCGCCGACGACGTTGAGGAATTCCTGTAGATACTGCGAGTTGAAACCGATCTGGATTTCTTCGCCCGTGTAATCAGCCGCGACCTTTTCGCTCGCTTCGCCTTCTTCCGAAGATTGCGCGCCGATCTCGATCTCGCCCGTGCGAATCGTGATCTTCACCGAGCGCGTGCGTTCGTCAGCCATCAGGGAAACGCGGCGCAGAGCGTTTCTCATCTCGTCCGAATCAAAGGTGACAACCTTGTCGTTGTCTTTCGGAATGACCATCTCGTAGTTCGGGAAATTGCCCGAAAGTTTGCGCGTGATAAGCAGGCGTCCGTCAACCTCGAAATAGATATGGTTCGGGTCTTCTCCGAAACTGACTTCGGCTGACGAATCGCGCGAGATTTTGACCAATTCCATCAAAGCCTTTTTCGGAATCAGCGCGTCCATGTTTTCGGTTGTCGCTGAGTCGCCGAGATTTTTCTGGATAAAGGCGAGCCGGTGACCGTCGGTCGTGACCATCTTGGCGGTCGCACCGTCGATGATAAACTTCGCGCCCGAAAGCGTAAAACGCGATTGCTCGGTCGTGATCGCGAAAGCCGTGTTGTTGATAAAGTGATTGAAAATTTCCGCCGAGAGTTTAAGCGGCGCGCTCTTGAAAGAGGGAACTTCGGGAAACTGGTCGCGGTTGACGCCGGCAAGGCGAAACTTCGATTTGCCGCACGAAAGCTTGACCCATTCGTTTTCGTCTTTCGTAAAATGCACGTCGCCGCCGTCGAGAAGCCGGACAATGTCGAAAAGCTTTCGCGCCTGAATACACATCGCGCCGGGTTGCTTGATCTCGGCTTGCGCTTCGCAGCGAATCGTTACGTCGAGGTCCGTACCGACGATGCGAATCGTGCCTTCGCCGACCGATTCGATGAGAATATTTGAGAGCACGGGAATGGTTGATTTCTTCTCAACTATGCCCTGCACGAATCCGAGTTCTTCTTTCAAAGCGCTTTGCTTGATGACAAATTCCATTAATAAATTTTCCTTCCTTTTTTCTGAATGAACGGTTTGTTTTTATCAGGTAGAAATTATTCTATGGCTATTTCTTTTCTTATACAAACCGAATCGAAGCGTTTTTCTCGTAAATTTTTTGTTGAAGTTTTACTTTCACCTTGCGCGCGTTTTTACTTCTTCTAATCAATTTAAAAACTATATTTAAATCTAGTAGTAGTAGTAGTGCCTGTGGAAAAGTGGAAAACCGACTTTATTGTTGAAATGTTTAAGCTTGTGCGTCCACAGGGGGTGTGGATAACTCTGTGGAAAACTTTCAACCTGTGGAAAAAAATGACGGCAAAATAGTTTTCCACAAGTTTCCACAGGCTGGTTTTTCCTCAGCCTGTGGAAAAGTGGAAAACTTTGTTTAAGTATTGATTCTATTACCAATACTTAGAACAGTTTTCTGATTCTCCTGTGGAAAAAAATCCACAAAACTTTTTTTCCGTGAAGCTAACTAACTGCACAGAGTATCAATTAGCTCACTTATGACCCTGTGGAAATTGCGATCATCCTTTACCAGAGCGTCAATTTTCTCGACCGAGTGCATTACGGTCGTGTGATGTTTGCCTCCGTAGGCTTTTCCGATCTCCGGAAAACTGTGCTTCGTTAAGCGCTTGCACAGGTACATCGCAACCTGTCTGGGCACGGCGATCTGGCGCGAATTGTTTTTCGATTTCAGTTCTTCGACCGTCAATTTATAATGCGCCGAAACCGTCCGCGCGATGCGTTCCATCGTGATGCCTTCGGGCTGTTCGCTGTCGATGACATTGCGCATTGCGTCCTGCGCGAGCATCTTCGAAATCGGCATTCCGCGAAGGCTTGAAATTGCGACGAGCCGGACGAGCGAACCTTCCAATTCGCGAATATTGCTGCGCACTTTGCTCGCGATAAAAAACGCGATGTCGTCCGGCAGGCTGACGCCGTCGAGATCGGCTTTGCGTTTTAAGATCGCCACTTTCGTTTCCAGATCAGGCGGTTCGATATCGGCGATCAAGCCCCATTCGAACCGCGAGTGCAGACGTTCTTCCAATGTCGGAATTTCGCGGGGCGGGCAATCGCTGCTGATCACGATTTGTTTCTGGTCGTTATGGAGCGCGTTAAACGTGTGGAAAAATTCTTCCTGCGTTCGTTCCTTGCCAGCCATAAACTGCACGTCGTCCATCAGAAGCACGTCAATCGAACGATATTTTTCGCGAAACGTCTGCGTTTTGTCGTAACGAATCGCATTGATCAATTCGTTCATAAATTTTTCGGACGTGATATACGCGACTCTTAAATGACGGTTGCGTGTCTGAATCGAATGACCGATCGCGTGCATCAGGTGCGTCTTTCCAAGTCCGACGCCGCCGTATATAAATAAAGGATTATAAGTTTTGCCCGGCGACTCGGCGGCTCCGAGCGCGGCGGCATGCGCAAACTGGTTGCATGCGCCGACGACGAATTTGTCGAACGTGTATTTCGGGTTGAGCGAATTTTCGATCGGCTCGATGTCAACGAAATTCGTCGGCGTATTTTTGACCAAAATTTCAGGCTTCGGCGTGTCGAAACTATTTCCGTTCGTCGCCGCGGCAGCGGTTGAAAAAGAAGTTTGCCGCTCAAAGAAAAATTCCGCGTCGTCGTCATCATCGGCGAATTCTTCCTGCATTTCCGATTCTTCGATTACCCAGTCGAGGCGATAGTTGGGTAAATTAAGTTCCTTTAAAGTTTGATTAATCATCTCGGAGTAATATGTACTGACCCAATCCTTGTTGACCTGGCTCGCTCTCAGATGAACTACTCTTTCCTGTTCATTACAGCCGTCAAACTGAATCGGGCGAAACCAGGCATCAAAAATTTGTTTATTCAGACGCTTTTCGACCGATTGCAGGATGTTGTTCCAAACATTTCTATTTTCCAACGATGTTTCCATTTTATTCTCTCCGGGCGATCTATTCCTAAATCTTTGGTAAAACTTTTAAGCAAAATCGTCTCAAAAACCAAAAGCTGAGATTGTTCATTAACTACTTCTTTGAATCAGCCGAAACCCTTTATATTCTATGAACTTTACAAGGTTTTTTGTTCATCTTTATAAAAGTTTTCCACAAGGTTTTCCACAGGCTTGTGGAAAGCTGCTTAAAAGTTAAAGTAAAACTTTAAGTCTAATGTTTTCAATAATTTACAAGTTTTTTTATTATCGGAAACGGGTGTTAGACTAACACAAAAGAAATGTGGATGCAAGTGTTTTCCACAGGTTTTTTCGGAAAAAGATTTTATCCGTTAAAGCCTTTTTTTAACAGCGACTTGGCAAGATTCGAGACTCAAGTTAGACTGGTTTTGTTCGATTCCGGAGAGAAAAATAAAATGCCTGAAGAAAGAAAAAAAAAGCGCTTCAAATCAATCGCGAAAACGCCGAAAGTCAATCTGTCAGAACAGATAAAAACCGCTGCTGAGGGTTTGTGGTACATCAGCGAAACCGACGCCGAAATTTTTCCGTTCACCGGAAGTAGCGCCGAAAAGGTTACGAAGGAAAACTTGCTCGCGCAGATCGGCAAGCCTTCGGACGCGCCGGTCGAAGAAAGAGAGTTCGAGCAGATGTTCGAGCGTTTCGTAAAAATTCAGGACTGGTACGGCGACGAAGAAAAAGCGACTGCCGCAAAATTTGCCGCGCTCAAAAGCCTGCTTGAAAAGAATCTGACGGATTTGAAGGTTTTCAAAGTCGGGCGAATCGAACTGGACATATATTTTGTCGGTTTCGATAAGGAAAGCAATCTGGCTGGAATTCAAACAAAAGCGATCGAGACTTAAAAAAGTAAAAAGGCAGGAAATGAACGATCCTGCCTTTTCGGAGATTAAAATTTTGAATTTAAGCTATTTTCCCCTGACCGAGCTTGCGCCGGAAGTGGACTTTTGAAGGTTGCGCGGATTGCCCGTATAAGTGACGCTGCTCGCGCCCGACAGATCGGCTTTTAAGTCTCCTGAGACGCTCACAGACGCGCTGCTCGCGCCGCTGCCGTCAACCGTTACGTTTTCCGATTTTAAGCTCTCAGCGTCAACTTTGCTCGCGCCGCTCAGTTCGATTTCGAGATTACGCGTTTCGCCGTCGACTTTGACCTTCGACGCGCCGCTCAAATCAATTTTCAGCGAATCGTTTTTCACGTTAGCGAGCGAAAGTTTCGACGCGCCCGAAACCTGCACGTTTTCAATATCCGGTGCCGAGATGCGAATGCGCAAACGCTGTTTGGTCGAGATGCGCTGTTTGGTCGAGATTTCCAGAATTCCGCCGCGAACTTCGGTTTCGATCAGCGGCAGAAGATTATCGTCGGCTTCGATTTCGACGCTGAAATCCTTTTGCGCGACGACTTCGACTTCAAACGCGCCGCCGACTTCGATTGCCTTAAAGTTCGCGACGTCGCGTTTTTCGGTCTGAACATTGCCCGAACCTTTAACGCCGCCGAAATTGACCGAAAAATTGAAAATCTTCGCCGAAGTTTGTCCCCACGCGAAGAAATTTGCAAAAGTAACTCCAACAATTAATGCGATTATAAAAATAATAATTCCGATTTTTTTCATTGATTCCTCCAAGAAAGAAAAGTTATGTCGGAAAGATGAACGGAATTAAGTTTTAAAAAGTTCGCAAAAAAATTATTTTTTTCTGATTTCGCCCGAGCCGACGATGTTCGGTTTGACGGTTTTCGGCTCGCCCGTATAAAAAATGAGGCTCGCGCCGATCGCTTCGGCATTCAATTCTTCGGTCGCGAAAACCGTAATTTCGCTCGAACCGGCAGTTTTTGCCTGCGTTTTTTCGGTTTTTAAGTTTTCGGCGTCGATCTTGCTCGCGCCGTTTGCCGTCGCGGTCAGCGATTTTGCTTCGCCGTCAATTTCTACGTTGGAAGTTCCGCCTGTTTGAAGTTTGAGAGAATCGCTTTTCACGTTCGTCACGGTTGCTTCGGACGCGCCCCAGAGTTCGAGACTTAAAAGTTCGGGCATCGAAATTTTGAGGCGGATTTTATTTGCCGGCGAAATACCGCCTTTGGTAGTAATTACCAGCCTTTCGCCGTCGACTTCGGTTTTAACGTCGCCGAAATATTTTTCTTCGCCTTCGACCGTGACGGCAAATTCTTCCCGTACGGAAATTATCAGAATGACATTGTTTCCGGCTTTAATTTCGCGAAATCCGAAATCGTTTCGCTTTTCGCTCGCGTATTTTTCGGAAGAATTCGCGCCGCCCGATTTGTTAAAGCCGCAGCCGACAAGTAAACCCGTCAGAAAAAGAGTGAAAAGTAAAAAGCGCAGTAATTTCATAGAGAATTTAGAAAACTCCGATAAATTTCAGGTATGCGATAAACGATTGCACGACGCCGATGATTAAACCGAAAAGCGCGCCGAAAAGCTCGATCGTGCGTAAGTGTTCTTTGGCGACCGACATAATCAGTGATTCGAGTTTTTCGACCGGATAATTGTTGATCTTTTCGCGCACCACGCCGCCGATGTCGAATTCTTTGATCGCTGCGGGAAGTTTTTCCTTTGCGGCGGAAATAATCGTTTCGGTCAAAGATTTTCCGGTGCGGCGAACCTGTTCTTCGGAAATATGGTCGGCGAGCCTGCCGATCGGTCGCGCGAGAAAACCTTCGATCTGGTTTGATAATACGGAGTTGATGATCTTCGTCGTTTCGCCGCGCGATAAAATGCCTAAAAGCCCTTTTGAGAGCATTTTCTTGAGCTTTGCTTCCGATTCCGGATGAACGGTCTGCAAAATCGCGTCAATGCTGTGCGGGCGAAGTTTGTTCAGTGTGTCGGACAAATATCCCGTAATCGAGCTCATCATTTCTTCGCCCTGCAAGAGCGCGAACACATTTTTATTAATCTGCGCTTTCAAACTTAAGAGCTGTTCGGGCGCAATTTTGCCAATCAGTTCGGGCAACGGACGTTCGAGCGTGTTATCAATCGTCGTATCGAGAAAGCCTTTCGCTTCCTGCGCGAAAAAATCGCCGCGTAAGGTTTCTTCGATCCGTTTCGGCAGACTGTCGTTGACCAGATCGTCAACTTCGCCCAAAAGATTCTCGCGCGAAACGAACATTTTTTTGAAGAACGGCAGATTCTCGTAATAATTGTGAACTTCTTTTTTGATGAGCGTGGAAATCTGGTTGCGCGTGCGCTCGGCGGTCGCCAGCTGCGATAAATCATGAATCAGCGGCTGAATCTGTTCGCCCGCTTTTTCCTTTAAAAGCGCGACGGCGTCTTCGGTAAACAGATTTCCGAGCGGCGTCTGCATATTCGCCAGATCGTCAACACGTTTACCGATAAAATCGCGGATTTTCTGTTCGAAGCCCGGAGTTTTGAGCGACGAACGGATTCGGTCTTCGAGAAAGGCAAGAATTTTATTAAAGTTTTCTTCGTCGACGACTTCGGAAACCCTTTGCGAAAGAACTTCGTCAACGCGCCGCTCGACAAAACTTTGAATTGTTTGGATGGTTTCCTCGCTTCGCAGAACCTGTTCGATGTGTTCGGCGATCTTTAACTGCAACGTCGAAATCGCGTCCAAGACCGGTTCGCGAACGTTGGCGGGCAGCGCTTCGATGATCGACGGGTAATTTTGCGAGATCAGATCTTCGGTGTAGGAATCAACGACCGTTTGAATCTTTTTGCGCAGGAATTCCTTGCCGAAAAGTTCTTCGACGATGGTTTCCTGCGAAACGAGTTCTTCGCCGACCGCTTTGCCGATCGCCTGCGCGAGTCGTTCGCGGTGGCGCGGCACCATGCCTTGCGGGAAGACCGTCAGCCCGAATAATTTTACCGGGTGGCGCGGGCGAAAAAGCATCCGCACGGCAAGCCACGCACCGACATAGCCGTGAACGGTGGCAAAAACGATGAAAAGAGTGACTTCGATCCAATTTTGCGTCAAATACTGCAGCATCTTTCTTTGATAACTTACGTCGAATTACAGTTTGCCGTTTTATCCGTCGCGGCGCTGGCAACATTTTAAGTTTGCTGTGCTTTTATTCTTAAAAAACCTGAAAACCCTTCGATTTCAAACAAAAATCGGAAAGCTCCTTGAGAAATTCGTAGTTTGCCGAATAATTTTTCCACTGTTCGTCTTCGTCGCGGTAAAGTGTGCCGTCGTCGGGCGCGTCGGTAATCGAGAGGTCGGCGAAAATTCGTTTGTTCCCTTCGAGTTTCGGCAAAATCTCGTCGCGAATGCGCTCGCCGATGAGATGCGCGTCGTCTTTTTCAAGCTTGACACCGGTCGCGTTATAGCTCATCTGCTTTATTTTTCCTTCGCTTAAAAGATCGAAATTTTTGATGATCTCAAGCGCCGTTTTCCAATTCCAGACGTTCGCCTGAAACTCAAAGCCTTCCGAACTCGAATCCATTAATGTAAAACTCATTTCTATTACTCCAAATGATTAAATAAAAACCTTTCAAAATGCTAAACGCCACGCCAATTGAAGTCAATTGGATTTTGGATTTTAGATTTTGGATTTTGGATTTTCGAGTATAAAAATTTAGCCGCGGATAAACGCGGATTTCGCTGATTAAAACTAAAAATTAAAATCAGCGAAATCCGCGTTTATCCGCG
>JANOBZ010000072.1:0-32383 GCA_031411895.1 Acidobacteriota bacterium
TCAAGAGTTTTGCGTCACGCCTTCAGGCGGCTTCTTGCGTGGCGTTAGGCCGCCTGAAGGCGTGACTCAAAACTTTGTATTCTATTTATAAGATAGATTCTAAATATTGACCGTCACTTCGCGGTTGGTTTCGACGCTTTCGAGCCGTCGCCGACTGTCAACGTGAACGTCCGGCGAGTGCCCGTCAAAGTCGAAACGAACGCGCCCGTCGCCGTCGGTTTGGTCGGCAAGCCACGTTTGCGGCATAAAATTGTGCTTGATAAAGATCGTCACCTTTTTGCCCGACACGGGCTTACCGCTTGAATTGACGACGCGAACATTGAGATACGGCATAAAATTTTTTCTCCTTTAAGGTCTTCCGGTTGATATTCAATGATCGAATTTTGATCAGAAATATACCAATTCGTATACAAACGCTCGCCACAGAGCGATTACCTTTCTTTCAAACATCTCCCTAAGCAAAAACTGCTCTGCAACGGTCTTCGCACAAAAATTATCAGATTTTGTTGAGTATAAGTAATCTTTGATGATTTGTGTCTCTGAAAGCTGCTTTTCCCTTATGTCAATAAAATCTAGGGCTCGTAATACTCCGTTCCGTCTTTGCCGATATAAAAATCCTTGCCGTCCAGAGTGACTAACGTATAGCCGATTTCACCCTTTCCATCGGTGAAAGTACCAACCGAATCGTATTTCGGCGGGATAACTTCTTTGCCTGTTCGGTCAATAAAGCCCCACTTTCCTCCGGAAATTGTTTTGTAATTTTTATCGGCTTGATAACCGACATTGACCATCGCCAAGCCGCCGAAAAGGTACGCCCCGACATTGTCATATTTAACCGGCGTGATCTCCTGCCCTTTGCTGTCGATAAACCCGCATTTTAGCTTTTGAGAATTTTTGTCTAAAGCACAAGCCTGTGATATTCCATCGATATAACCAATTACTATGTCATATTTAAAAGGCGTTAGCTCGTTTCCTTTAGTGTCAATGATACCGTACTTACCTTTTAACATAACCTTCGCCAGTCCGCCCCCGGAGACTTCGGTAAATGCGCCTCCACCATCGTACTTGAAGGGAATGACCGTATTTCCCGAAGGGTCAATAAAGCCGGTTTTGCCGTTTTGCTCGACGGCGGCGAGCCCTTGATAAAAGGATAAGGCATATTTATATTTCAGCGGAATAATCTCTTTGCCCGTTTTGTCAATAAAGCCGCATTTTGCATTATCTCTGGAGACATTTTCCTCCACCCAGAATTCACCAACCGTCTTCATTCTTTTGATACCGGTGCAGACAGGGGCTAATCCGTTAGAAAAAGAATCTGCGTCATCGTAAATTATCGGAATCACGACCCTGCCGTTTTTGTCAATAAATCCGAACTTGTTGCCGAGCCGGACGGAGCTTAAATCCTCGCCATCCGGAAAATAAAAGGGCGTCCAGTCATCATAAATCAGCGGAACAACCTCTTTTCCATTCTTATCAATCAATCCGGCTTTGCCCTCCGGATTTTGTTTGCCGTCCTTATATGTATCGACGGTCACACGTGCGACGCCGTCTTTAAAACCAAACGTCGAGTCGTATTTCAGAGGAATCACTTCGCGTCCGGTTTTATCGATAAAACCCGTCTTGCCGGGCGAAGTCGTGCGTCCGTTTTGATCTTTCTGGATGCCGTTATTGACCGCCGCCAAACCATCGGAGAACGATTCCGCTGAATCATATTTCGGCGGCACGATTTCCTTGCCGGTCGAATCGATAAAGCCGTATTTCCCGCCCTGGATAAATTCACTGTCGTAAGCACCTTTCTGCTTTTGCCCGCCGACTCTGACCATTGCCAAACCTTCGGCGAAGGGAGAAACCATATCGTACTTGGCTTCGATGACCATCTTTTTATTGACATCGACAAAACCGAATTTATCGCCCTTGCGATACGGAATCAATTTTATTTCTTCCGTCGCAGCCGCAGTCTTTTGAGCGTCCTGATTCGCCGTTTTGTTAAACAGAAAATAACCGCCTCCGATGATCGCGGCAAAAAGTAAAAGTCCTGCGGGAGCCAAAATTTTAAGCAGCGTTTTATTTGTTTTTCGTTTCGGCGACTCGATTTTCGGAATTTCCAAAATCTCGTTCGATATTTGCGTATCGGCGAGCCGATGCCCTGCCGTGTCGGCGGCAAAGTGTCTCTGAATCGTCGGGCTGGCTTTGGTTTCGACAAGTGGATTGGTGGAAAAAACTGCGGTTTTTTCTTCGGCTGTTTTAGATTCTTCTTCGATTTTTTCGGCTTTTTTAGATTCGTTTTCGAATTTTATTGTCGCTTGAGTTCGCTGTTGTGAAATGCTAATGAGGAAATCCGCCAAATCATCGCGCATCTCGCGGGTTTGCGAATATCTCTCCTCGGACTTTTTTGCCAACGCTTTGAAAACGATTTCCCGCAAACGCGGCGGCAATGGTTCGGGCAGAGGTTCGGGCACGCCCATAATCACCGCGCCGAGCAGATCCGTCATATTTTCCTGCGGAAAAGGCAAACTGCCTTTGAGCATCTGATACAGTATCACGCCGACTGACCAAATATCCGTTTGTTCATTGCGCTTGCGGTCAAAGGCTTCGGGCGCCATATAGCTCGGTGTGCCGCTCATATTGACGCTCACGCTCGTTGTTTTCATCACACGCGAAATACCGAAATCGGCAAGACGCGGCGTGTCGCCTTGCAACAGGATGTTCGCAGGTTTAATGTCGCGGTGAATGATTTTTTTATTGTGCAGAAATTCCAAGCCGCTCAAAATTCCCATCGTTAATTCGACGGCTGTTCTAACCGACAGCGCATGTGTTTTTTTCAGAAATTCTTCGAGCGAACCATCTGGCGCATATTCGCTGACGATAACGATTTGCCCGTCGTATTCGTCGGCATCGATAATCGGCAGAACATTCGGATGCCCGCTTGCCTGTTCCCACAAAACCGCTTCGTGTTTAATAGCCTCATGGTCAATCTGTTCTTCAAGCGGAAGCTTTACGGCAACCTTCGTTGTCACGAATTTCGCACGCCGCTCGGCAAGCCAGACTTCGCCGAAGCCGCCGCGTCCAATGCGTTTGATAAGTGTATAGAGCCCGATTATCTGACTTTCACGAAACATAGTTTTTATTTTTTATGCGCTAGTGTGTATTAAACAGTATTCTTTGTCAATTAAATCCCGATATTTCGATTTTTCGTGGGCGTATTGTCGAAACTTTCGACTTATCGGATTAAAGACATAATTTTGCTACTGCTGTTGTCCATCGCTCGCCGAGATGAAAAATTAGTTGAGCCAGCCGGCGCGGGCGAGGATTGAGGCGATTTTGCGCACGCAGTCGTTCATTTCGTTGCGCATTCTGACGGGACTGCTGCGGCGAACGGTCGGCGCGGGCAAACGGACGCCGGGGCTGATCATCTGGGTTTGTTCGGGCTTGATTTCGGCGCGCGTGAGGATTTTGCCGGTTTGCGGTTTGATGACGGCGTATTGCACCGAGTCAATATACATATTTCCGTAACCGTCGGTTTTCGCCATAAAACCGAGCCATAAAATAAACGTGTCCGATTCGTTTTTCGCTTGTTCTTTGGCTTCCGCGTAAGTCGCTTTGCCGCCTTTGGTCATGACGGGCGCGGCTTTCGAAGTGAGCTTTAAGAATCTGATGAATTCCTTAATCGCGTTGTCCAGCTCGTTTGATCTGTAAAGGACGGCGTCATACTGAACCTCGCCGACGATCCTGAGCGACGTGATCCGTACGGGCGTTTGATCGTCCGTTTCGTCCGTTTCGGCGGTTTTAGCATCGGTTTGCGGCGTTTTCGCTTCGACCGTCGTGGTTTGCTGTTCGGCAGGTTTGGTCTTTTCCTTGTTGCGCCGACCCGATTGCGCGGTTGCGGTCTGCGAAAGACAAAAAATCGCCATCAGGCATAAAAACAATAAAGCGCGGCACGTTATTTTTGAAAAACTCAACATCACGTTTCTCCTAAATCCGAATATTTCCGATCTTCTCGGGCTTTTTGTCGGAAGTCGGTTTTAAGTACGGCGCGTCGGTCATCTGGCGTTTGTCCTGTTCGTCAGTTGAATGCCATTTGAGCCATTCCGAGGGCGCGTCGAAGGTTTCGCCGCCGTGTTTGGTTAAACGCGGGCGGATGCGGCACATCACCGGCGTATTGATGCCGACGCCCGAAATGACGGCTTGCCCTTTGGTCAATGCGGGCAATTCGGCGAGCATCGCGCGTCCCGCGCCTTCGACCGATTGCGCGACCGTCTGCTGGTCGATCGGGTTGACGATACGCATGATGATCTGCGTCATACATTGCGAAAGAACGTCCTGATCGAGTTTGCCCGGGCGCTGCGTGATGAGCCCGATGCCGACGCCGAATTTGCGTCCTTCGGCTAAAATCTGTTTCAAAATATTGGTCGAAACGACGCTCGCGCCCGCCGGAGCGAAGCGGTGCGCTTCTTCGAGAAGGGTGAAAACAGGATACGGCAGATAATTTTCGCCCGTCGTCGCTTCTTCGCGGACGGTCAGCATCCGCGCTTTATTGACGCGGCGCAAAAGCGTGCCGACGATCACCTGCTGTTCGTGCTGTTCGATGTCGGAAAGCTGCAAAACCGTGCAGCGACCGGGTTTGAAAAGGTCTTGGAGCGGAATATGATCGGACGCCGAAAAAAGACTGTCGGGTTTATCGAAGCGCGAATCGAGACGCCACAGTAAACCTTCGATCGACGAGACGTTGCCGCCGTCGCCCGCTTTTCCCTCGGAGCCGTATTTTTGCTCGACGACCGCTTCGCGCAGATCGTGATAGGCGTATGCGTAATCCTGCCGTCGCTCAAGGCGCAATTTGTCCTGCAAAGCGCGAAACGCCTGCGACAGAAAATGGAGCATTTTGTCGGACGTGCCTTCGGGCAGAAGATATTTCACGTCCGCTTCGGTGAGCGTCGAAAACCGAACCTTGATCTTGTCGGGCGTGAAAAGCTTGACTTCCGGGCGGTAGCCGTCCGCGCTGAAAAACTGCGCGTCGCCCATGATCGCCTGCATCGTGTGATATTCGCCGTGCGGGTCAACGATCAGGACGGCAGCACCGTTATACGGGCGCATCATTTCCTCGATCAAAACGCCGGCGGTGTATGATTTTCCCGATCCCGTCGAAGCGAGGATCGCGAGATGCGTCGAAACGACTTCGCGAATCGAAAGCACGACCGGAACTTCGCCCTTGCCGCGCGTCAAAAGACTGCCGATATGCGCCGAGCCTAATTCTTCCGCCTTTTTCGGGCTGAGCATTTCGGCTAATGTTTCGGACGATGCGAGATAACACGCGTCGCCGGGATTGGGCGGAATGCGCGGATTGTTAAAATCCTTGACGCTCGTGTCGAAATAGCCGATCGTTTCGACCGTTATCTCGTAGATTTCGCACGCTTCGCCGTCCAGACCGATTAAGGATGAAACGAGCGCGGGCGGCGTGTTCGGATCGGCGAGAAAAGTGTCGGGCAGATTTCGGACAAGCTTGCGCCCTTTGATCGTGCCGATAATGCGGCGCATCTCGCCGCCGTCCTTGGCGTTGTAGTAGACAAATTCGCCGATCCGCGTTTTTTCGTTGTCGCGTGTGATGAAAAGATATTCGTGCGGCAGTTCGCCCGGACCTTTAACCGTTCCCGTCAGAAAATCTGGTGTCGTCATATTTTTTGAACCGTTTTGAGATAGATCGCCTGAAAATTATATCACCGCGGGGCATTTGCCAAAACAGCAAAGCGCGCGCCGACCCGCAATCGTTCGAAGCCGCCGGAAATTTATCCGGAGTTTGTTGAGTAACTTTTTTGTTCTGTGCTAGACTATCTCGACAAATTTCAAGACTTAGCCGAATTAAACGAAACAGAACAAACTTCTGCTTTTAGTGCGAAATTCCGGCAAAGGCGAAATAATTTATAAAAAAGGAAGAATCTGATGGCAAACAACGTAAATTTTGATGCACTGGCGCAGAAAACCGTCGAACCGAACGGCTCGATGGAAGCCCTCAACAATCTGTACGGCGCGGTTTTCGCGCTCGAAAAATGGCACTTTATCGCGCGCGGCGCGGCGCCCAACGTTAATCCGTATATCGCCTCGAACGACGAATACGCCGACGGTCAGCATATGATTCGCGCCTTTACCGATACCGTCCGCCTGATGAATTTCGCGCGGGAAAACAACTTGACCGAAGCCGACGGCACCGCCGCGATTATGAGTCTTCCGACTGCCGGGATCGTTGAATATCTCGAACAATTCGTGCCTTACGGCGTGCAGGGCATCTGGTTTAATTCAGATACGCAGAGCGACGGTTTTTTTCTGCCGATCAAACAGCTTCGCGCGGTTAAGGAACACCTCGCGAGACTCGGCTGGCAGCCGCCTTTCATCAACGACGCGAAGGGCAAACCCGAAACTCTTTTGATCGTCGTCAAAGACGGATTGATGCTCCCGTCCGGCATGGTTTCGCCCGCTTCTTACACCTGCAATTTCTTCTGCCGCGTGCCGGCTGACTGGACGGACGGCGAAAAGATGAAAGCGGAATATCTCGAAAAAATCTATCAAAAGGTTTACGGGATCAATTGGCGCGCGGGAAACAGCGACGGCTCGCGTTACGTAGTGATTGATTCATTTTCGAAAGTTTTTACGCCCGAAGTAGCGCGAACGACAAAGTGGAGCGGCACGGAAAACACCAAGGACAGCCATTTCTGGTTTTATCTCATAGACGAACGCGGCGAAGTCAAAAACGTTATGGCGGACGAATTTCAGGCAGACATCAACGCCTCGTTTCAATAACGCCTGAACCGGAAACGCCGCTCAAGTCTTCGACCGAACATAATTTATAATTCAAACCCGCCGGCAAGTTTTTTTCTTTCCGCGCCGCGCCGCGCCGTTTTACCCTTTTTTATCGGGAACAAACGGCGCGGCGCGGTGTCTAAACGTTTACCAATTCAAAGGAGGAAAAATAAAAATGAAATATAAATTAAGTTTGAGACATATCTGGCTCGCGGTCGGTATTTGTTCGCTCGTTCTGCCCGTCTTTCTGCCGTCCGAAGCGGGCGCGAACAACGCCTTTCTGAACATTATCGGCGTCGTCAATATCCTGATGTTCGTACTGTCTTTGCCGTGCAGCGTTTTCGGTCTGCCGGTCGTCTTTCTCGCCTGGTACGAATTAGGAATGAACCCGAATTCAATTCAAGGCGCGTACCTTAACACGATCCTGTTTTTCATCCTCGGCTTCGTTCAATGGTTCTGGCTTGCCCGCTTCTGGTCGCCGACCGAACCTGTTTTGCAGGAATTAAATATATCTTAACGAAAAGAAATTTAGCCGCGGATAAACGCGGATTTCGCGGATTTAATCAATTATTTTCTTTGCGACTTTGCGTCTTTGCGGGAGATTGGTATTATTTCCCGCAAAGACGCAAAGTCGCTAAAAACCCTCAATAAATTATTATCCGCTAAATCCGCGTTTATCCGCGGCTGAAAAATGTATTTAATAAGCCTTCGTCAGTTCGATTCCGCTGTAATAATGTTTCAGAATCGCGTCGTATTTGACGCCCATTTTGCCCATTCCGTATGCGCCGTACTGGCACATTCCGACGCCGTGTCCCCAGCCGCGTCCCGTGAATGAATAACTCGTCACGCGCCCGTTGCCGTCGTAGCGTTTGTTCATCACGAAAAGCTGTTCCTTAAGCCGCAGGGCGGAGCGGATTTTGCCGCCTTTGAGGGTTTTGATGCCGTTCGAGCCGACGATTTCAAGTTCGATCGCGCGGCGCGAAAAACCTTTCTCTTTGATGCGCACGTCGTAGAGCGTACCGATTCCGCGCACGTAGCGCGACAGACGCGACTGTACCGCGCCCGCCGAAAGAGTCGCGTTCCACATCGTAAACGGCGACATTCGTTCGGCAACGGTCGGCTGCGTACTCGGTTTGATTTCGAGATAAATTACCGCACCGCTCGCGTCGGTTTGAAAACTGACCGATTCGCCGCCGACGAGCGCGGTTTCCCTGACCTGATAAAAATCGTCGCCGAACTGTCGAAACAGAAAAACGTCCTGCCGCAAAGCATAAGCGCGTTTCGTCTTGCCCTGTTTGATGTTCAGAGTTCCGTTCTCAGACGCTTCCGTGACGCCGCTTTGCAGCGTCGGCGTCCATTTCTTTTTCTCGTAAATCTGCTGAATCAGCCGCAGCATTTTGGCGCGCGAAAAAGGTTTTTGCGGCTTGATCGTCAAATCCGGATAGATCGTAAAATAACCGTCGCGCAGCAGGATCGCGATATTCGCGCGCGCGTCTTTCGGAATCTCGCCTGCGTCGTCGAACGATAATTGATAGCTGATGTCGGATTCGCTCAAAAGCGTGTCGGCGAAGGCTTCAGGATAGATATAACTGACGAGAAGGCGCGCTAATTCCGCCGGTTTCGCCGTGTCTTTCGTCACGTTCGGGTAAGTTTTGCCGAATTTTCCGGCGAGATTGTTCATCCAGTTCGAAATTTCGCTCGTGGTCGGCGCGTCTTCGAACCAATCGTCGGTCGTCGGATTCGCGTTCAACTGAAAATTATTAACCGCCAAAAGCGACATGAATCGGACGAGCTGCAAATTCTGCTCGTCGCGCAGACGCGCCGGGGTTCGCATCGTTTTTATCAGAAACGGCGCGAAATAACGACGGCTTTCGAACGAACATTCGACGCCGCGCAGGTATGGCTCGTTAAACTCGAAAATATTTTCGGAGTTTTCCGTGCGCCCGCCGCAGGTCGAAGTGTAAAGCGCGTTGATCGGTTTGCCGTTGTGCGTCGCGACGATGCCGCGCGTTTGCTGAACGGCGCTCGTCGCCATCGTATTTTCCGCCGAAACGCCGCCGTAAACCTGCGACCAGACGGTCGGCAAAAGGTCGAAACCCTGCGAACCAAAGCCGTCTTTATTCGCGACCGCATAAGTGCGCGCCGCGATCGCCTGCGCCTTCTGCGCTTCGAGCGACGGCAAGCCTAATTCGCGCGGAACGACGCCCAAAAGATAATCTTCCATCGCCACGACGTTGACGACGGTCAAAGTTCCGCGCGAATTGACAAAAACCTCGATTTTGCCGCGATACGCCTTGCCGTTTAATTTTACGGGCACGGCGCGTTCGTTGAGCGAACCGAAAGCGAGCGGCTTGAATGACGAAAACTTCGCCGCTTCGCTCGCGCCGGAAACTAATATTTCCTTTAAGTTCGCGTCGACTGTCGCAGTTGTCGGCTGTGCCTGTCCGGTCGGTTTGATCAGGCTGCGAACTTCGGATTTTCCGCCGGTTCTCAGTTGTTGGGAAAGCGCGACCGCGTCTTCCGACGGCTGAACACGTTTTTCCGTCACGATCACAACGTCGTCAAAACCCTTTTCGGCGAGATCGGCTTTAAATTGGTTCGCGTCTTCGATGGTTTCCTTCGTGTCGCCGATAATCACGCGCCACGTGTTCGGCTGCGTGCCGAGCAGCGTAAACGCTTTTTCGCCCGTCGCGCGAATATCGGCGGCGATTGCGTCGGCAACCGCCTGCGATTCGAGATTCGGAATCTCGAATTTATAAAACTCGATTTCCGGCGGACGATACGCGCGCGGCGCGACGAAAATCTTATTGGTCGCGAGCATTATATTAGACTCGCCCGGACTGATTGCGACGAGCGACGAATCCGAGGTCGTGATCGAAACCGAGCGCGCGTTGGTCGAAAGCCCGATCCGCACCGTCGGTTCGCCCGTCAATGGAGCATAGCCGAATTCAATCGCGGAAACGTTTGAAACCAAAAAAGCGCAGATAAAAAAAACGGTCGCAGGGCGGAAAAACATAACACTAATTTTAACATAAAAAATATGCGCCGCGACTTGCCAATTTAGTGCAGCTGTTTCTATTCATGGCACGATTTTCGCTCTATAAATGGGTTTTGGGAAAATAAACGAATCAATAATTATTTTTTCGACATCAAATTCAATGCGGTCTTCGAATTGTTCGATAAACCGCTGATTATACGAACAAGGGAAGAAACAAGGAGGGTATACAATGAGTACGGCAACAATTAGATTTCCGAGCAGCGACAGCGAAACGCGATTTAAATCGGTTTTAGGACGCGTCGGCGTGATGGCGAAGGTTTTGCGCGAGAATCACCGGGTAACGCTCGCGATTCGCCCGAAGGATATTCAGAATTTTCGTGAGAATTTACATATCAGAGGCTTGGGACATTGCCCCGTAACCGCCGCCGTTCTTCAATATTTACAGGAAAATCCGACCGAATTTTTGCAGTTCCGCTACACGGTTTGACGATTTGGGAATTCGGATTTTTGATTGCGGATTGAAATTTTTAAGATCAGCTAAATCCCAAATCCCAAATCAAATGAGCCATTCGGTTTGAAGTTTTCCGATCGCCAGTTCTTTATGTTTGGCTTCGACCTCGATCCACGGCGCGAAGCGGAAAACGTCGGGCATCGTGAAAATTAAATCCGAGTGCGCGCGGTCGCCGAATCGCGTCCGACCGTTCGAGATGTGAACCATCTGATTTTCGGCGTTCGCCCACGTCGCGCGCGCCGCCCAAAAAGCTTCTTCGACCGACGCGTCGTTATAATCTTCAAGATTTTCGCGGCAGATGTGATGATGCGCGTCGAAAACCATCGGAACCTTAGCGCGACGGCAAATATCTATAATTTCCGCCGAAGAATAGGCATATTCGTCGTTTTCGAGAGCGATTCGAGTGCGGATTTCTTCGGGAAGTTTTTTGATGTTTTCGACCATTCTGTCCGCGCGGTTCGACTTTCCGCCGTGAATCGTCATCGCCGCCCATTCCGAGCGCGGCTGGTTTAACAAATCCATCGTTCGCGCGTGCATTTTCAAAATTTTGACGCTGTTTTCGACGACCGACTCGGAATCCGAGCTTAAAACGACAAACTGATCGGGATGCAGAACAAGCCGCAAGCCGCGAGTTATCGCGCTCGTTCCGATTTCGCTCAATTCGTCCGCAAAATTATTTAAGATTTCCGCGCCCATCGCTTCGTCCGAAAACGGAAAAAGCGCCGATGTCATCCGGTAAAGATTGATGTTATTCGCCGGACAATATTCGACGGCGCGCCGTAAGATAGCAATATTTTGCGCATAGATCGAACGGAGCTTTTCGGTTTGCGCCGATTCCTCAAGCGAAAGCAGATTTTTCCGCGTCGTGGTTTTGTAACGAACTTCATCGGAATGCGTAATGCAGACCAGCCCGAGATTCGATTTTACGCATTGACTTTGTGCTTTCATATACTGCTCGCTGTTCGGAAATCAAACAAAATTTCTCGACTTATCGCTTAATCGGCAAGTAATGTGCCGCCGCGAACGTTATGAAAAATCACTTTTCGAGCGCGTTGAAAATAAACGGGAACGTTCCCCACGATTGCGCGCGATGCTGCGGACGAAACGCGAAAAGCACGATTTTTCCTTTGCCGTAATCGGTTTCTGCCAAAGCGGCGTGCCCGTTCAGAAATTTTTCGCCGAGCATCCAGCCCGATAGAAGCGCATCTTTCGGCGCGTATCGCGCGACGGTTTTAACGCGCGCCGCATCCATGATTTCAAACGCCGAGCTGTTTGAAAAATAGGCGGCGGTTTCTTCTCTTAAACCTCTTGCGAGCGAAGAATTTTTATCAACCCGCAACCCGACGACCGAACCCGGATTATAAAATTCCGAGCGTTTCATGCCGCTCAAAACGTTTTTTACCGGCAAATTAAACCGCTTGATAATCATCTCGCAACTGTCGTCGAAACAAATCAGTTTGCCGCCGTTCTCGACGTATTTCTTCAGGTTTTCGACGCCCTGTTCGGTGATTCCGCCCGCGATTTCCGCCGGGTAACGCTCCACGCTCAAACCTTTGATAATCGTATTTTCATTATCGGCGGGCAGGATTATCGCGTCGAAATTCAAATTGTTGCCGCGAATGTCAGCGTCCTTGACCGACGTAAAAGGAATCTGAAAAGTGTCGAACACGAAACGCGTCCAGCCTTCGTCCATCGAAGAAGTGTAGCCTTTATAAAGCCCGATTCGCGGATTTGTCTCCAGCGGATTCGGGATTTTGGCAAAAGATTCGCTGTTCGGCGAAAGGTTCAAAACCTGCCGCGCCTGATTGATATTTTCGACGCGTTTGAGAGTTCTTTTGAATCGCTCGGCATCGCGCGTCGCCCAGATCGCTTCCGCCTCGACGCCCATCTGCAAAGGCAGCGTCCAGCCCGCGACGTCGTACGGCACTTCGGCTTCGCCGTTTGCCGTTAAGCGATTCGGGTAAACCTGTCTCTCGAAAAGACTTAAAATATTATTTTTCTGCGGCTGATTGACGAAAACCAGAAAAGAGCCGAGCGGCATTTCGTGAAAACTACTGCGCCGCGCGGCATCCATCGCGAAATAACCTTCGTCGGTCATTTGGTGAACCTCGATGCCCTGCCACATCAGGATTTCGAGAAATCTGGAAACGGTTTCCGTGTTCGGCTGTCCGGCGGTGACGATAAAAGCCTGCGGATCGCTTTGCCGCCGGACGAGATTTTCCCTGCCGAGTTTAAGAAAATTCGATAGATATCGCGGGCGAAATTTTGCCGCCATTTCTAAAAGTCCGCGCGAGGCGATCATTTCGAGATTGGCGATGTCCGAAGGCTTCCAGACGCCGCCTCTCCACGCATCGGGAAAATTCGTCGCCGTTTCGAGCAGATTTCCCAATCCGCGAACATTGCGCGTGCGGCGCAGATCTTCTTCCGAAACGGTGACGGGCGACATCAGATTCGCGCTCGCGGCTTCGGACAAAATACCGATCGAATTGTGATAATACGGCGCGCTGCGAAATCCGCCGTGCCACCATGTATCGTAAGTCGAGTTGGTCGCGACGCCCGCGATTTGCTTCGCTTGTATATCAGCCGCCATCTTGTAGCCGATCAGCCCGACTTCGCGTAAGATAGACGGCGAAATACGCGGGTTCGGCGGATCGAAAAACGGCGGGATCACAAAGCGCGAAGAAAATTGTCCCTGCTGGTGAACGTCGTAAACGATCTGCGGAAACCATTCCTGCCAGAAAAATTTCGTGATCGCCTGCGTTTCCTTGAGATTCATCATAAACCAGTCGCGATTGTTGTCGTGTCCGGCGTAATGATGATAAAGTTCGGGCGGCGAAGCGCCTTCCGCCTTTGTTCCGAGAGTTTTGCGATACCAGTCGGCGACGATATCAACGCCGTCGGGATTCGACGAAGGAATCAGCAGCAGGATCGTATTATCGAGAATCTCTTTCGTGCCTTCGCCGGTATCGGTCGCAAGTTCGTACGCAAGATTCATTGACATCTGCGAGGCGACGATCTCGGTCGAATGAATCGAACACGAAATCGAAACGATAGTTTTGCCTTCTTTTATCAACGCGTCGCTAAAATCTGCGCGACCATCGGCGGGAATTTTACCGGGATTGGCAAGCTGTTCGTTTATCCGGCGCAATTTTTCGAGGTTTTTGATGTTTTCCGGCGAAGAGATAAAGGCGACGATCAAAGGCAGCCCGCGCGTCGTTTTGCCGATTTCGCGCACCAGAACTTTATCGCTTTTGGCGTCGAGACGCGCAAAATAATTCGTGATCTGCGACCAGTCGGCGATCGTTTTATCGTCGGTCGGCTGAAATCCGAGAACCGATTTCGGCGACGGAACCTGCGCTTCGGCAGTGAGAAGCGAAAAGTGAAAAGTGAAAAGTAAAACAACCGGCAGAAAAAAATAACCGACTGCCGACTGCCGACTGCGAACTCCGGACTTTGAACTTTGGACTTTGGACTTTAGACTGTTATGCATGCAAAACGTTTCCCTTGAAGCAATTCGAGATAATAAAAAATTGACCTTTCCTGTCAAAGAGTCTAACAAATCAAAAATCATTGGCAAACTGCGTTATTGGTGGAGTTTGTCGTTCGCCGGTTTTTTACTGCTTTTCATTTGTTTTCCCTCAATGATGTTTTTGCAAATCATCAATCGCCGAATCTGGCTTTACCCGTTGTGTCTCTGGGGCACCAAACTTTGGATCAAAGGTTCCGGCGTGACGGTCAAAGTTTCCGGCAAAGAAAATTTGGAAAAGGATAAATCGTATATTTTTATCGCCAATCATCGTTCGTATATCGATACGACCGCGCTTTTTGCATACGCCGGAAAAAAAATAGGTTTGATCGCAAAAAAAGAGATTTTGAAAGTTCCGGTTCTCGGGCGCGGAATCAGTTTTATAAATTTTGTCACGATTGACCGTTCAAACCCGCAAAAGGCGATCCAAACGATGGACAGAGTTCGTAAAATAGTTGACGGCGGTTATTCGTTCGGTGTTTTTGCCGAAGGAACGCGCGCGATGCCGGGTGATCTTTTGCCGTTTAAGAAAGGCGCGTTTCACCTTGCGCTCCAGACCGGCGCGGCGATTATTCCGGTCGCGATCAAAAATACCGATTATCTGATGGGCAAAAAAACGGGCGTTATGAATCCGGGAACAATGGAAATAGTTTTACTGCCCGCCATCGAAACGAAAGATGTCGAAGATTTACAGGAGATTTTAATAAAAACCCGCGCGGCGGTTGCCGAAGAGATGGCTAAATGAAAAGTGAGAAATGAGAAGCGAGAAATGAGAAATGAAAACTAATAATTTTCAGTCTCACTTCTCACTTCTTATTTCTTACTTAATTTACGGTTTTTTCGGAGTCGGCGTCGGCGTCGGTTTTGCGTCATTGACTTCCTGTTCCTCGTCGCCGACTTTAACAGTGCTTTTGCCGACGCGGTAGTTAAAATATTTGACGCGGAATTTTATTTTAATGACGTAGCCGTTCTTGAAAACCAGTTCGTCGTCCGAGATCGAGAGAGACGGAAACCAGTATTTGCCGTCAACGTTTTCGCGCCATGTTTCGACGACCGGAAATACTTGCTCGATCCCGTTCATATCCTTGCCTTCGGGCAGCGCTTTGCCCTTCGATTTGACGATGAACAAATCGCGATCGTCAATCCAGATGCGTCCGCTGAAAAATTTCTCGCTCGATTTTTTCGGATTCGGCAAAACTTTCGGCGTGACGTCGAAGACATACAGATCGAGCTCGTCAATTTTTTCCTTGCCGACGAATGTAAAATTATAGTTCGGAACGCTTTTCGGTTCGATCGCGAACGGGTTGACGCCGCCGAGATTGTCAATATCTTCGGGCGAAACCTGAATTCCGCGCAGGGTTGACATCGGATTGTACAGAATTTTTTCAAAGCGCGAGCCGTCCTCTTTAAACGACATAAAGGAATTTCGGATAAAACTTCCCGTAATTTGACCGCCCATTCCGATGGTTTGAACTTTCGCGTCGCGGTTATAGGCGTAAGAACCCAGAGCCTGACGGAAATTAAACTCGTTTTCCGAGAAGTTCTTAATGATTTTATCAATCTCGGCTTGGGTCAGATCGGTCTTGACGACGGCTGGAGTTTCCTGCGCCAGCGCGCCGATCGCCGAAAAGCACAAAACAAACAGGCTAAATAAGATTATTCGCGTTTTTTTCATAACAATTTCCCGTTGGCTGAATAGCTAAGGAATAGATGCCAAGTTTTTTCAAAAAGATGTTACCAGTAATCGCAAAAATAAAAAAGAAACGCGCCTTTCAGCAAAAGCGCGTTTCTTTTAATCGTCCGGTAAATCCGCCGGAATAAGTTTATCGTGTGTAGTCAATCCGCTCGCCGTTGTCGATCCGCGTCGTGCGGATGCCGTTATTGATCCGAGTAACGCGCGAAGTGATGCCGCCGCTCGTCAAGCGATCGCCGTTCATCGTCGCATAAGCCGTCGAGCCGTTGTCGAAAGTGATCACGACCGAGCCGTTGCGGTTGATGTCGAGCGTGATCGTGCCGCCGGATTGCGGGTTGCGCCCGTAAAATCTGCCGAGAGCCCAGCTCGGAATATTTCCGCCGCCGCCATTATTGTCGTTGTCGTTGTCGTTGTCGTCGTTCCAACCGCCGCCGTTGCGCTGGGTGAAGTAATCGATTCTTTCGCCGGTATCGTTGCGGGTCGTGCGGATGCCGTTGTTCAGACGGGTGACGCGTGAGGTAATGCCGCCGTTGGTTAGACGGTCGCCGTTCATCGTCGCACGAAACGTCGTTCCGTCTTCGAACGTGATCTGGACTCTGCCGTTGCGGTTAATATCCATCGTGATCGTGCCGCCGGTCTGCGGGTTGCGCCCGTAAAAGGTTCCGATCGCCCAGCTCGGGACATTTCCGCCGCCGCCGCCGCCATCGTTGTTACCGCCGCCGCCCGTACCGTCAAGCCGGGGAAGATTGTAGGTTTCGGCTAAAGTATTGATGTCGCGGCGCATCTGATTCCACTGTCGTTCCAGCCGACGGGCAAATGACAGGCTGTTCATCATATTATTGACCTGACGGGCTTCGTCCATCACGCTCTGCACGTTTCGGCGGCTTCGCCACCAGTTGTCGTCTCGGTCGAAATTGCTGCGCAGACTGTCTAAAGCGTTCTCATAGTTATCCACGATTCTCGTCAGGCGGGATCGATCATTATTGTTGACCGAACGATCTCTGACATACGTATTAAAATCCGACCGAAACGTGTTGCTGCTCTGTTCGAGACGCGTAATGATAGTACCGACATCGCGCCGGTTATACCTGCGGCTATAGACGGATTCGTCGTCCTGCCCGAATGAAAAAACCGGCATTGCCACCGTGATCAAACCGACACAAAAAAACGCTAAAACGAATAAATTTAGTTTTCCTCTTTTCATATTTCCTCCTTTTTCTGACAAATGACCTTCCGAAACCGTATTTGTTTTGTAAGTCCAACTGAGTTAAATTTCAATAACTTAATATTACATCTTATCTTTATTTCACTCAATAATTTACTAAAAATTTAACGGCGATCTTTTCGCGTTAAATAAAAAAGCCGGACATTTGATTGCCGGCTTTTAAATTTGGTTTTCTCTTTTATTTACAAAATGAAAATAATTGTAAAAAATTTTAATCAACGAACTCGATTTCGACGTGATTTTTGATAATTCCTTTGTCGAAACCTTCCTGCAAAAGTCGCTTGACGCCTTCTTTGCCGCGCTCGCCGTAATCGAGAGTCAGATCGTTGACCCACATCGCGACGAAGCGGTCGGCGAGTTCGGGCGGCATATCGCGCGCAAACTGCATCGCGTAGGCGAGCGCGTCTTCGCGGTTTTCCATCGAATAGACGATCGAACGGTGAAGATGTTTGGAAACCTGCTTCATTAATTCTTCGCCCAGTTCGCGCCGGATCGCGTTGCCGCCCATCGGCAGCGGCAAACCTGTCCGCTCAAACCACCATTCGCCGAGATCGAGCACCTTGCTCAAGCCCATCGTTTTGTAAAAAAGCTGTCCTTCGTGAATCAGAAGTCCGGCGTCAGCCTTGCCCTTGAGAACATAATCGATGATTTCGTCAAACGGCACGACGACGTATTCGAAATCCTGATTGTAGATTCGCAACGCCAAAAAAGCGCTCGTCATCTCCCCGGGAATGGCGATTTTCAGATTCGGAATGTCTTCCGGCTTGTATTGCTCTTTCGAGACAAGAATCGGTCCGTATTTATCGCCGATGCTCGCGCCGTGCGGCAAAAGCGCGTATTTGTCGGAAATATAGGCATAAGCGTGAAAGCTGATCGCCGTCACGTCAAACACACCGTTTTTCGCGTCTTCGTTCAATGATTGAATGTCTTTTAACGTGTGTACAAATTTTAACCCTTCGGTTTCGAGTTTGTTCGTTGCGAGTCCGTAAAACATAAAAGCGTCGTCGGAATCGGGTGAGTGCGCAACGGTAATAGTTCTTACTTCGGTCTTTTCTTCGGTTTTTGCGTCCATATTATAATCGTGTGTAGAAAATATTCGTGTTATACAAAAGCTGTATTCTACCGCTTTCGGCGTATTTCTCAAAGAGGCGGCGAAGCTCAATTTCGATCGCCGGAAAACGCTCGTCCGTTTCCGACGGCATATAAGAGGACGAAAGAATTCTGCCTTTCATTCCTTCAAAATCGAGCGACTGCACATTTAAGAAGCTTTTCTGCGAAAAATCGGCTTGAAAAGCCTTTTCGAAAACCGCTTTGTCGAGATTGTCGTGGCGCACCTTTTCGTAATCGGTGCCGTATTTTTTTAAAAGTTCTTCGTACTCGCGTAAAAATTCGTTCGTATCGAGCTGGCGTTCGTTCCAGATGAGCGCGACAAATCCGCCTTCGCGCGCGATTCGCCTGAACTCCAATGGCGTTTTTTCCTGATCGAACCAGTGAAAAGCCTGCGCCGCGATAACGAGATCAACCGATCTATCGGGCAGACTCGTCGCTTCCGCCGTGCCGTCAACGCTTTCGAATCGCGGATAATCTTTAAGAAATTCTTCCGCCGCCCGGCGCATCGCCGCGTTCGGCTCGACGCCGAAAACCGCGTTTCCGTTTTCGAGAAAAACGCGCGTCGAAATTCCCGTTCCCGAACCGATGTCGGCAACAATCGAACTTTCGGTTAGATTCATCTCGCCGCGAAAAACTTCCAGTATTTCCGGCGGATAATCGGGGCGATATTTCACGTAATTCGCAACGCGGTTTGAAAATCTTTCAACAGTATTTTTCATAATTGTTAATGAATAATGGTTAATGTCAAAAAATTAATTAACAATTAACCATTAACCATTATTCTGTAACTTCTTCCCCCGTCCATTGCGATTTTTTCGAATGCGGAACGTCGAATTGATCTAAGATGCGAAAACAGAGATGCTCGACTAATTCTTCGATCGTTTTCGGACGATGATAAAATCCCGGACTTGCGGGCAGAATCTGCGCGCCCGCGCGCGCTAACTTGAGCATATTTTCGAGATGAATCGCGTTATACGGCGTTTCGCGCGGAACGATCACGAGTTTTCTGCCTTCTTTCAGACAAACGTCCGCCGCGCGGTGAATCAAATTCGTTCCGGCTCCGCTCGCGATCGCGCCGAGCGTTCCCATCGAACACGGCACGATGATCATTCCGGCTTGCTTGTTCGAACCCGACGAAGGTTTTGCCGCGAGATTGTCGAGCCGCCAGAAACGGATGATTTTCGATTCCTTCGGCAAACCGAGCCATTCGTTGATCTTTTCGGCGCTCGCGTCTTTCAAATTTGCGCCCATCTCGACCTGCGCGACCGTCGCCGAAGTTCCCGACATGACGAGATTTATTGTTTCGACCGCGCCGCTCGCCGCGAGCAGCTGCAATGTTCGATAGGCGTAAATCGTTCCCGAAGCGCCCGTGATGCCGACCGTCAATTCCATATAAAAATAACTCTACACCGCTCGTAATCTTTCTGCCAACTACGATTCGTATGATTTTAAACCACCGCCCGTGAATACTTCTGATTCGTTTTGATTCGTTTGCGATTTCGGGCAATCTTCAAGACAAAACCGCTAAAAACCGCGCCGATATTGACGCAGACGTACTTTTTCCGCTCTTGACAGGACATGGAATCGAGCGGCACGGATGTTGCGTACTAGTCAAGCGGAGTAGTGATGAGTCGGAGAATACTTAAAAACGAAGCTTTATTAAATTTTGTCAGCCACCGCGCAGTTTCCTGGGCATTTATAAAATTGTGCACGGCGAGCAGATACGTTCGATTGTTTGTCTGACTTTTTGCTTTTTATTCATTTGTCTTCTTTAACGGAAAAACGGCGATTTCACCTCGCCGTTTTTTTTGTTTGGGAATTCGGATTTCGGATTAGTTCATTGATGAAAATTTCTCCGTTATTCTTCAAACCGTTAACAAAAAACTTCTCTCATTGAGAATCGCGCCGGGCAACGCGTCAGCAAATCCGAATTCCCAAATCCCAAATTGAAATAGTCCCAAATCGAATAATAGAATAAAGATATGAACGCACACGATATCGAAGAGATTTTAAAGGCTCATGCGGGCGGAAATCTTTCCGCAGCGGAAGCGACCGACCGGCTTAAAAATCTATCTTACGAAAACATCGGCTACGCGCGCGTGGATCATGCGCGCGCCGCCAGACAAGGCTTTCCCGAAGTAATTTTCGGTCAGGGCAAAACAAAGGAGCAGATCGTCGGAATCTTTGAAAAGCTCGTCGCGCGCGCGCCGAATGTTCTGATAACGCGCACGAACGCCGAGGTTTACGGCGAAATTCGCAATGTTTTCACCGACGCCGAATGGCACGCCGATGCACGAATCATCCGCGTTTTTCGCGATAAAACAGAGCTCGGTACGGGCGAAATTTCGATCGTTACCGCCGGCACGAGCGATATTCCGGTCGCCGAAGAAGCCGCGCTGACCGCCGAAACGATGGGCAATCGCGTGAAAAGAATCTGGGACGCGGGCGTTGCCGGAATTCACCGTATTTTAGCCGAACGCGAGATCCTGCAAAACTCGCGCGTCGTCGTCGTCGTCGCCGGAATGGAAGGCGCGCTGCCGTCGGTCGTCGGCGGGTTGGTCAAAGTTCCGATCATCGCCGTTCCGACTTCGATCGGCTACGGCGCTAGTTTCGGCGGCGTCGCCGCACTTTTGGGAATGCTCAATTCGTGCGCGTCGAACGTCACGGTCGTCAATATCGACAACGGTTTCGGTGCCGGATTCGTCGCCAGTTTAATAAACCGAAAATTTGAGAATGATTAAAACGCAAAGCCGGAAAGTAAAAAGGTAAAAGTAAAAAATAAATCCAGCTTTCTTACTTTTTTACTTTTAAATCCTTCGCGACTTCGCGACTTCGCGTTAAAAAAAAGCCGTCAATTCCCTTTTTCTGAGGAATTGACGCAGTAGAAAAACGTTGTAAAACACTGCCTTGTTTTGATAGAATTGAAAAGGTTCAGCTCCCGGAATTTCAAGCCCGAATCTTCCAAAATCAATATGTCAAAACAAAATCTTTTCGTCTTCGCAATACTTTTAGCAGTCATTCAGGCGTTTTCCGTCGCCGACGCAAAAGCGCAAAAAAACGATTTACGCGCTTTTAAGGAAAGGCTCGTCATCGATTCGGTGCAAACAATTTCCGGCGCCGAGTTCACTTATCAAGCGACGGTCGGGGCGGGAACGTTCGGAACGCTGGCAAATTTACGACAGGCGCAGATGATTGACGCCGCGCTGGCGAGCGGCGAAAAACACGGCTATACATTTACCCTCACCGTAACGCAGCCGACCGCGACGCTACCCGCCCGATTCGCGCTGGCGGCGACGCCGCAGCGTTACCCGAAATCGGGTCGGCTCTCGTTTTTCATCAACGAATCGGGCGTGCTGCGCGGCGCGGACAAAAACGGCGCGCCCGCCGATCAAAGCGATCCGCCGAGCGGAACCCCCTGCGCATTCTACGGAATTCTCTATAACGAACGTTGCGTGATAAGCAATATATGGTCGTTACTGGGCGCGCAGGAAACTTACCGGGCGACGACCGGAAACGGTATCTATGGAACTCTCGGACAGCTTTACGCCGCCGGATTGATCGATTCAGGAACGGCGAGCGGAATAAGTCACGATTATATTTTTACGGTCACGACACTTCTTCCTACTTCAAATTCACCGGCATTTTTCAGCGCTCGTGCGACGCCGGCACGTTATGGCGCGACCGGAACGAGATCGTTTTATATCGACGCGAAAGGCGTTTTGCGCGGCGCGGACAAACAAGGTGCTCCCGCCGATGAAAACGACCCGCCGATCAACGATTAAATTTCAAGGATTAAATTTTTAAGGATTTATCAACACGTAGAGTTTATCCGCCCAATCGGATTTCGCGCCGCGCAGAATTTCATACTGCACCGCCGCCGAATCACGATCGCCGAGTTTTATATAAGCGCGTCCGAGATTGTAGCGCGCTTTTCCGAAATCGGGATTGTAGCCGACGGCGTTGTTTAAGGCTTCGACGGCTTCGTCGTTTTTGCCGAGTTCGAGATAGCTTTCGCCGAGATAATTATAAGTTTTCGCGTCCGGCTTGTAGGTTTTTAATTGTTCAAACGCGGCAAGCGCGTCAGTGTAGCGTTTTTGTCTGAAATAAGCCGTGCCGAGCTGTTCGATCGCCGCCGCATGATCGGGTTTGATCCCGATGGCGCGTTTGTAGGCGAGAATTTCTTCGTCCGGGCGATTCAATCTGCCGAGGCTCAAGCCTAAAGCATACTGCGTGTCCGGGTTGTCGTCGTCTATTCTGACGGCTTGGCGATAGGCTTCCGCCGCGTCCTTGAATTGTCCGAGCGCAAAGCTCGACGCGCCGATATTGATAAAGGTTTCCGCCCATTCGGGACGCAATTTGGCGGCTTGTTTCGAAGCTTTTAAGGCTTCCTGATGACGTCCCATCATGCCGTAGGAAAATCCCGTCTGATACCACGCTTCGGCATAATTCGGGTCGGTTTCGGTCGCTTTTTCGAAAAACTGGACGGCGCGCGGGTAATCGTCGCGCGATAATTGCGCCAAGCCTTGCGAATAAAAACTCTGCGCGGCAGAACGCTTATTTTTCTGCGTTTCGTTGTTAAGCGTCGCAAAAGTCTGTAGTTCGCCGATTTTCAGCTGCGCGATTCTTTCAGACGGAACGGCGAAGTTCAAACTTTGTCCTTCCGCCGCCTGCAAAGTCGCGATCCCGATCACCTGTCCGAGCATATTGACGACCGGACTTCCACTCGAACCGGGCGAAATCGGCGCGGTGATCTGAATGATCTTGCCGTAACCGGAAATCTCTCTGACGGCGGAAACGATGCCGTTCGAAACCGAGCCTTCAAGCCCGTAAGGATTGCCGATCACGACGATTGATTCGCCTTCCTGCGGCACGCGCTGCATAATCGGCAAAGGAGCAGCCATTCCCGCCGGAACGTCAACCTGAAGCAGCGCCAGATCGCCTTCGCCGTCAATCGCGAGAACGCCTTTGACGGGAAATTTTTTGCCGTTAAAGAGATGAATCTCGGCGCGGCTCGATTTTTCGATCACGTGGCGGTTGGTAATCACTTTGTCGGTCGCGACGAAAAAGCCGCTCCCGCGCGAAAGCGTGTTGCCGCGCGCGTCGAACGTTTCGATCGCGACCGCCGACGGCTTGATGCGTTTGACGAGTTCGGGCAAAAAATCCTGCGCCGCCGCGTATGACGGGCAGAAGCACAAAATCGTGAAAAGCAGAAATGTATTGACGGCAAACTTCATTTTCGGAATGCAAGAAAAACTTCTCCCGAATTATAAGATTTTTATCCGATTGAAACAAATTCAATCGAAAATAAAACGGTTTCGCTTCGATCGGATGCGTTACCGAAGCGAAACCGTTGGTTTCAATTTCGGATTTAGGATTTTGGAATTCGGATTTGTTTGTTTAGAAACGATTATGTTTCTTCGCATACAAATCCGAATTCCGAATTCCCAAATCCCAAATCACCTAATGATTCCATTGCCGTCGAGCGCCGTGTAAACGTCCGTCGTGTAAAGACCGAGCCATTTGTCGGAATCGGGCGTTTTGAAAAGTTCGGCGTAAACGCGCGAATTAAAACTTTCGATTTCGGGCGGCACGCGGCTGTATTGATTGAGCCATTCGTAAAGCTTCATGTGAAAAAGAAAATCGTTGCGCGTCGTGTCGAGCGCGACGTAATTTTCGAGATTCGACAAAAGCCTCGTCATTTCGGCTTCGGTCAAACCGGTCGTTTTGTTCTGCCGCCGGATAAACGCAACGCTCGAAGCATCGAATTTCGTCGCGCCGGCGTAGAGTTTTGCGAGTTTTTTCCAGTCTTCGAGATTGACCTGCGGGTCGTAACGCGAAAAATTGTCGTAAACTTCGGGATTAATGAATTTCTGAGTGCCGTTGATATTCATCAAAATTCGTCTTTCCGTGACCATTTTCGTCGCGGCGCGCGGCGCGATTTCGAGCGCGTCCGTTCCGTCTTTCGGCTCGACAAGCGTAACTTTTGCCGTCGCGACCGATTTATCGCGTTTCATTTTAATGTCTTCGAACATTAATTTGCGATAACGAAGCGCGACCGCTTCCTTTTCCGCTTCCGGCGATTTATCCATTAATTGACCGATTTCGAAACCGCTTTTGAGATATTTCAGAAACCCCGACGGGCTGTAAAGTCCGGGCAGCGCGTCAACGATTCCGCCGTTTTCGTCGAGAATGTAATGAATGCTGTTGCCCGTCAAAGTCCGCTCGATCTTGCGCCCGTCGCCGAAATCAATCGTTACTTTCGGCGCGGGACGAACCGATTTCCAGTGCAGAACATAGTTTTCGCGCAAGAATTTCGAAACTTCCGAATTCGAGTAAAGCAGGGCGCGGAAAAACCGCGAATTCGCGCACGAAAATTCTTCGTTGAGATTACCGAGAAGCCGCAGGGACAAAATCGGTTTGTTCGATTTATCGGCTGCCTTTTTCGCTTCCTCGATGTCGGTGAACCAGTATAAATTCGACGAATAAGCGTCCTTCTGCATCGCGACCGTATCGAGCGCCGCCGCGATTCGCCGCCATTCGTCGGTCGTTTCGCCGGTCTGCGTAAATTTCGCGATCTCGTTCGCAAAGGTTAAAAAAAGCGTGTCGAGTCCGTCACGCCCGAGCGCGCGAAGACTTTTGACGGCTTCTGAGGAAACGGCTGAATCGGCGGAAATCGCCAGCTGCGCGAGTTCCGTTTTCGAACGCGTTTCGGCAAACGCGGAACCGACCGAGAACAAAGCCATAAACGTAACGAGCCGGATTATTTTGATTTTCATAGATTTCTCCTTCAAGCAGTGAAAGAACGCTTGACTGTTGGAGATTTTGCGAACGCTTTTGGTTGCTTTTCCGACACAAAGTTCATAGAGTTTATTGAGTTTATTGAGTTCGTTGAGTTTAAGATTTTTTTTACTCAATAAACTCAATAAACTCTATGAACTCTATGAACTCTTTAGAAGATCGTTATCAGGAATTGCGGCGCGAAGCGACCGTTTTGGCGGGCGAGCCGGCTGACATTCCGCAACGCGCGGCACTGCTTCATGAAATTTTTCTCGATTCGGCGGGCAATCACGGTTTTGCCGAAATCGCGACGCACGGCGCACTCTGGGGTTTTCGTTTTTTCGAAACGACCGGAACGCTTGGAAACCTGATTTCCTACCGTTATTTTTACAATAAGAACGAGATGAAATACCGGCACGGCTTGCTCCAAACCTTTGCCGACGGTTTTAAAACGGCGAATCGCTCGGTCTTTATCGATACTTATTCAAACTATTATTTCGCGAAAGAATTCGGCGAGAACCAAGCGGCGGAAGCGATTCTCAAACCCGAACTGCTCGACGCGCTCAGGCAAATCACGAAAGCCGCCAAAACAAAAAAATTGCTCGACATTGAAACGCGCCGCAAGCTTTTCCAAACCACGCTGCAATGGGAACAGGAAACGACCGTCGCGCCGAAAGTAAAGGAAGAAATCGCGAAATTCGACTGCCCGATTTTGAAACGACTGGTCTTAAAGCCGTTTGTCCGCTTCAGCTATTTTCCGCGTTTCAAGTTGTTCTGGTTCAAGAACTTCAGCGATACGAAGGAGCGCATCCGCAACGCGCACGAATGTTTCGAAATCGCCGAGCGCGTCGGCTGGGCGCAGGTTTTTTCGTCCCTCCGAAAATACAAAGTCCTCGACGGCGGATTTTTCAACCAGCCGCTCGATTTCGCTCAAGAATTGAAAACGAAACTGCTTCGCGCCGCCTGAAAAACCCGAGCATTTTTTACGGCGGATCGTTTTTCTCACTGAAATCAAACCCGCGTTTCGTCTAAAAATTTTCGCCTTTCATCACATATTTGTTGCCTAAACCGGAGATTTGCATTCTAATGAAAAAATGACCGAAGAGTCGCCTTTAAATCGAAGATGGGTTAAATGGCTCATTATTTTTTCAATCTGGACGCTGTTCGGATTTTTTTTCACCAGCCAATACGCGCTGCAAAATCAGCTTCGCGAAAATCCCGTCTCGTTCTGGCAAATCTTGTCGTGGCAGATGGCTTCCGGTTACGTCTGGTTTGCGATGAGCCCGCTGCTTTTATGGCTCGCGCAAAAATTCCCGTTCGAGGCGCATAAATGGAAAAAATCCGTGCTTGTGCATATCGTCGCGAGCATCACGCTCGCGTTTTTTCAACAGGCGATTGCCACGTTATTTCTGACGCGGCTCGGTTATCCGCCGAACCGCCAGTTTGCGAGCTTTCTCGAAGCTTACAAGTATTTTATTTTCATCAATTTACACTTAAGCATCCTTATTTACTGGGGCGTCGTCGGAATCAAATCGGCGTACAGTTATTATCAAAAATACCGCGAGCGCGAGCTGACCACGTCGAAACTCGAAGCGCGACTCGCGACTTCAAGGCTACAAGTGTTGAAAGGACAGCTTCAGCCGCATTTTCTTTTCAACACTTTGAACGCGATCTCCGAATTGATCTACAAAGACCGCGAAGCCGCCGAACGGATGATCGGCGATTTGAGCGATCTGCTTCGATTATCGTTCGAAAAGCTTGAAGTGCAGGAAATTTCCTTGAAACAGGAACTCGAATTCTTACGCAAATATCTCGAAATCGAACAGATGCGGTTTCACGACCGTCTGCTCGTCGAGATGGAAATTTCGCCCGACACTTTGGACGCGTCGGTGCCGAATATGATTCTCCAGCCGCTCGTCGAAAACGCTATCAAACACGGCATCGCGCCCCGATCGGAAGGCGGAAAAATTCAAATCAACGCGGTGCGCAATAACGGCAGTCTCGAACTGAGCGTGACGGATAACGGCATCGGCGTGCCGTTTAACGACGTCGAAAATCTCTCGGAAGGCGTCGGTTTGTCGAACACGCGACGCCGCCTGAAACATCTTTACGGCGACCGGCATAAGTTTAAGTTAAAGCCGATCGAAACAAACGGGTTGCGGGTAAATTTAACGATTCCGTTTAAGGAAATAGAAGCTTACAAGGCAGAGCCGGATTTGTCGGGAAGCGTCATGGCTTATAAGGATTAACGCGCCGGTTTCCGCCTTTTTAATAAAATGAAAATCCGCACTTTGATTGTTGACGACGAACCGCTCGCGCGCGACCGCGTGAAAAGACTGCTTCGTGATGAAACGGACATCGCGATCATCGGCGAATGCGGCAACGGCGCGGAAGCGATCAAATTTATCAAATCGGAAAAGCCCGACCTCGTTTTTCTCGACATTCAGATGCCCGAAAAAAACGGTTTCGAAGTCGTCAAAGCGCTCGACCCGAAAACGATGCCGACCGTGATTTTCGTCACCGCTTACGACCAATACGCGCTCCAGGCGTTCGACGCGTCGGCACTCGATTATCTTTTGAAACCTTTTAACCGCGAGCGTCTGCACCGCGCCGTCGTTCGTGCGCGCGAAATCATCGACGGCAAAAATCGCGGCAATCTCGACGAACGGCTCGCCAGCCTGATCGCCGATCTGCGCACGGAGAAAAAATATCTCGAAAGATTGGTCGTGAAATCCGTCGGACGCGTTTTCTTTTTGAAGATTGACGAGATCGACTGGATCGAAGCCGCCGGAAATTACCTGAAACTCCACGTCGGGCGCGAAAGCCATCTGATTCGCGAAACGATGAATTCGATCGAAACGAAATTAAATCCCGACAAATTCCTGCGCATTCACCGCTCGACGGTCGTCAATATCGACTGCATCAAAGAACTCCACCCGATGTTCAGCGGCGATTACGCCGTAATTTTAAGAAACGGCACGGAACTAACACTTTCCCGCAACTACCGCGAAAGATTTTTAGAGCTTTTCGAGAATCAAACTTAAAAGGTTCTGAGCCTCGCCTTTAAAATTTATTTAAAGAATCTGGTATGCACAGTATTAATTTCGTCGCCTTTATTCCGAAACAGTAATATTGACACTTAAAGAGCCGACATTATCATCAAAATACATAGGAACATCGTTCATACTCAAATAAAGATTTCCAGTATCAGAACTATTTACTGAGCAGTTCTCACCGATTGGAAAAATGTTACTACCAACTTTTCCTATGAGCGAACCGATGGTTGAGGATTCCAATATTATTCCTTTCCAAGAATTGCCCATTCCGTTTGGACCAATAAATAAAGTTGGTTGACCTTTACTATTTGACCAACGACCTGATGCTGTTATTGTCACGGTATCACCACGTTTTACATTAATTCCCGTGTCCATCCACATTTTATCTGCCTGCAAAGTAACGCTTTTCTTTAATGGCTGTCTGGGTGTTGGTTGTTTAACTGATGTATTGGAGATTTCAGTGGAGGTTGAAAATGAGTTGCCATTTGTCATTTTGTTTGCCGATGTAGAATCTGAATTTGCTGGCGTTTTAAACAAAAAAGCTAAAATAATGACGATAATTACTACTGCCAACAAACCGGCAATCGCGTAAATAAAATGCGGCGCGTTACTTCGTTTTTCGGGCGGCGCGTGAACGGGCTGCGGCGGCATCGTATTAACCGGCGACTGTCTGGTAAAAACTGATTTGTCCGCCTGAAAATTTGGGTCTGTTTCGTGCGGGTTTCGCAGAGCGGCGCGCATTTCGGCGGCTGATTTGTAGCGGAGACTGGTATCTTTGGCGAGTGCGCGGGCAACGACGTTCTGTATGGGTTTTGGAATATTTGCCGGCAGCGGTTCGGGATTACGCATCAGGATGGCACCGACGAGCGATGTAATATCTTCTTCGCGATAAGGCAAATGTCCCGCTAAAAGTTGATAAAAGATTACGCCGACCGACCAAATATCGGTTTGTTCGTTGCGCTTTCCGTCAAACGCTTCGGGTGCCATATACGACGGCGTTCCCATGATGTTGCTGCTCTGGCTGGTTGATTTCAAAACACGCGAGATGCCGAAATCGGCAAGGCGCGGCGTGTTTCCCTGAAAGAGAATGTTGGCGGGTTTCAAATCGCGGTGAATGATGCTGCGCGAATGCAGATGTTCGAGTCCTGAAAGAATTCCCGCGACAATTTCAACTGCCGATTCAATCGTTGGAGCTTTGCCGTGTTTTTTCAGATACGCTTCCAGAGAGCCGTCGGGCGCGTATTCGCTGGCGATAATAATTTGTTCGTCATAGATATTCGCTTCGATAATCGGCAAAACATTCGAATGACCGCTCGCCCGAACCCATAAATCGGCTTCGTTTTTGATGCTTTCAATACTGATTTCTTCATCGAGCGGAATCTTGATCGCGGCGGTCGTCGTGGTAATTTGCGTGCGTCTTTCTGCCAACCAAACAACACCGAAAGCTCCTTTGCCGAGTTTGTTGATTAAGGTATAAGGTCCGATTTCATCTCCTGAACGAAGCATTTTGATTCTCCTAAGTTTTGAGTCCCGCGTTCCCGCGGTTTTTCGGCTTCAATTATAATTGACTTTTAATCAGCGTCAAGCCGCCTAAAGGCGGGACTCAAAACTGATTTCTAAACCGTTCATCACTTCCCTTTTTCGCTTCATCACAAAACCGTTTTCAATTAAATCCAAAACAACTAACTTCATAATTGAAATAAATTCATTCGTCGGAGTTGATAAATGTCGGGCAAAACCAAATTCAAAGTTCTTTTTCTGCTGTGTTTTTCAATCGTCATCGTCTGGCGCAATTACGTTATCGTGATCGGTCAAACGGCGAAACCCGTTTTGGTCGCGCTCAATAAGGCTGAAGGCAGCCTGACGATCATTGACCCGACGGATATGAAAGTTCTCGGCAAAGTGCCGACGGGCGAAGGTCCGCACGAGGTCGTGCTGTCGGCGGACGGCAAAACGGCTTTCGTCGCCAATTACGGCGGGCAAACGCCGGGAAGCTCGTTTTCGGTGATTGATCTGGACGCGAAAAAAGAATTGCGGCGCGTTGATCTGATGCCGCTGATGCGCCCGCACGGGCTTCAGGAAGTCGGCGGAAAAATTTATTTTACATCTGAAGTGAATCGTCTTATCGGGCGTTACGACCCGGCAACAAATCGTGTGGACTGGCTGATGGGAACAGGACAGAACGCTACACACATGATCGTCGTAACGCCCGACCAAAAAAGAATTTACACCGCCAACATCGGCTCGGATTCGGTGACCGCTTTCGAAGCGACGCCGAATCCGAACAACCCGTGGAAAATGACGCACGTCGCGGTCGGCAAACAGCCCGAAGCGATCGATATTTCGCCCGACGGCAAGGAAGTCTGGGTCGGTTTGAACACGGAAGGCGCGGTTGACGTGATCGATACGACGACCAATAAAGTAAGCGGCAGAGTCAATCTCGCCGGACGTCCGTACCGCGTCAAATTTTCGCCAGACGGCACACAGGTTTTTGCAACAATGCCGAACACCAAAGAAATAATCGTGATAAATGCTGCAACCAAAAAGGAAGTTAAACGTATCAAACTGGAAAGCGTGCCATTAGGCATTGTTTTCTCGAAAGACGGTAAGACCGCTTTCGTTTCCGCCGTGCAGAACGATTTCGTTTTGAAAATTGATTTGGAAAAAGGCGAAGTTACGGGTCGCGCCGCGAGCGGCACGGGACCGGACGGCGTCGCGTTGGCGGGAATCTAAGTTATTTACAAGCTTCGGGTTAAGGTTCGTGCGTGATGCGTGAAGTAGACGGGTAAAAGCGAAATCAATGTCTTTTCATGCAACCTCCTCACGTCATTGATTATTCGTTTATTTTGCAATCATTCAAGCCTTGACCCGAACCCCTTTTATCAACTAAAAATTAAAAGTTAAAAGTTAAAAATCGGTTTTGCCTTCTTTAATTCTTAATTCTTAATTAAATCAGAGGAAAACAATGAGAAAATTTTCGGCACTTTTACTGCTTTTATTCATACTTGCGGGCGTTCCCACGACAAGCGCCCAGACAAAATCCAAAAATAATAAAAACAATTCGAACGCCGCCGCGCAGACCGCCGCGCGGTTCGGCAATACGGACGGAATTACCGCCGCGCAGCTTCGCTCATTTCTCGAATTCATCGCGTCGGACGAACTCGAAGGACGCGACACGCCTTCGCGCGGGCTCGATATTGCGGCGATGTATATCGCGCAGCACCTCAAAACTTGGGGCGTCAAACCGGCGGGCGACAATGGAACTTATTTTCAAAAATTCCCTTTGCGGCGTAAAAAGATCGACCCGAGCAGCACGCGTTTGACCTTAAATAATCAAACATTCGTCTACGGCGAAGATTTTCTGTCGAGCTTTCACGCAGCGAATTTTACAAACGCGCCTGTCGTTTATGCGAGCCACGGCTGGCTTGTCAAAGGGAAAAATATTGACGCTTTTCAGGGATTGGACGTGAAGGACAAAGTCGTTGTCGTCGCCAATAATCTGCCGAAAGGCGTGACGTTCGCCGATCTTCAGGGCAAACACGGCGAAGATTGGGCGGAACCGGCTTTGAACGCACAGTTAAAAGGCGCGAAAGCGGTGATCGTTTTCGGAAATTACAACAATCTCGCAAACTGGCAGGCGACGCGTTGGACGCAAGTTGAAAAAGGCGGGCTTGAATTCGGAAATCCACAAGCCGCCGTCACGATTCCGACCTTAACCGCCGCACCGCGCCTGATTAACGCGCTGTTTTACGGCGAAAAAGCGAACGGCAACAACGTTTATACGCGCGGCATCACTCAGGATTTCGCCGACCCGTTCGATCTCAAAGCGACGAAAAGAATCAGTCTTTCGGTCGCGGTCAAAACCGAGGAAACGCATTCGCAAAACGTGATCGGAGTTTTGGAAGGCACAGACCCGGTCTTGAAAAACGAATACGTCGCGATCGGCGCGCATTACGATCACGTCGGGACGAACCCGTTTGCGGCGACCGAGGACAAAATCTGGAACGGCGCGGACGACGACGGTTCGGGAACGGTTGCCGTGATGTCGATGGCGGAAGCATTTTCGAAAGGCGCGGCGCGTCCGAAACGCTCGATTCTTTTTATCTGGGTCGCGGGCGAGGAAAAAGGCTTGTGGGGCTCGGAATATTTTACCGACAACCCGACCGTGCCGCTCTCGTCGATCATCACGCAGTTAAATATCGATATGATCGGACGCGCGCAGACTCCCGGCGACGAAAATCCGCAAAATAAAGCGCTGCCGCAACAAGGCGAAGTTTTCGTGATCGGCTCGAAACTGATGAGCACCGAGCTCGGGCAATTGAGCGAATCGGTTAACAGCTCGTTTTTGAATATGACGTTTAATTATAAATACGACGACCCGAAAGACCCCGAACAGTTTTTCTATCGCTCGGATCATTTCAATTTCGCGCGCAAAGGCATTCCGATCATTTTCTATATGGACGGCAGCCACGCCGATTACCATCAGGCATCGGATTCGATCGAAAAAATCGATTTCGTCAATATGGAAAAGATCGCGCGGACGATCTTCGCGACCGGCTGGGAACTGGCAAACCGACCCGGGCGCCCGAAAGTTGACAAGCCTTTACAGCTCGGCGGAAATTAAAATATTAGCCGCGGATAAACGCGGATTTCGCGGATCAAAATCTTTAAACTTTGCGCCTTTGCGACTTAGCGGGA
>JANOBZ010000073.1:0-25530 GCA_031411895.1 Acidobacteriota bacterium
TAAGCCAGAGAAGATTTTGAGGCTAACTCAATAATTTTGTCTTTGTATCTACTTAGTGCGCCGATTGCGCTAGTTTCTCCCCTTAAGCAATTTCCCAATTTTTCTAATGCGAAAAGTAAATCTCCATAATTTTCAGAATTACTTAATGCTTTTGCCCTAGCATCCCGAAATAAATCCCGAATATAAATCCTTTGCTCGTAGTTTAAGATTTCTTTCTTTTCTAATGAGTCTGTTATTAAAATATCGTCATTTTCCATTTTCATTGGAAATCTCCAAAATTAAGTATGTGTTCCTATAAAATGTAAAATCTACATTTTAATGTTGGTCTGAACGCAACCATTTTATGTGTTTTGCTATACCGTCAATGTCAGGGTAAACCGTTCCTGGATTTATTCCGAATCTATTAAGTGTTTTTTTTACTGATTTGCGAATATCTTTATGAATCAAGATGGTTGTTAATTCAGTTGGACTCCAAGGCGTGTAAGGTTCATTATGAACAGTAAATAATCCGCCTTGAGCAATTATTCTTTTATCCCAGTGTTTAGGAACAAATCGTTTAACTTCTTTAATTGTGAAAGGGTCGTACCAATCACTTAATTTAACCTTTTTTCTTGCATTGTGAATGTAAACACAACAAAATTCTGTAACTTTTTCATCATCTTTTGTAAACGGCTCTTCAACTGCAAAATATGTTGCAATCAGCGGATTTTTTGACCAATCTAAAAGTCTTGTTGGTAATCCGTGATGTTGAGCAATAGAAAGTAATTCGAGTTCATCCTCTTTGTATTCTTTTATGAATGGATATGCTCGATTTTTGAAAATATTCAAAAGCAGAATTTCTTCCTTAACACTTAAATTGTTACCTTTCGTATTTTTCAATCTTCCAATCGAAGGGGTTAACTGGAAAGTGGAATTGCGAACACCGCGATAAATTAAATTATCTGAATTCTCGCTATATATCTTCAAAAAATCGTAGAAGTCATCAATGGATTTAACCTCTATTTTGTCAATTATTGCCATTTGAAATTACCTCATTAAACTTTAATTTTGTCTTTTAGATATTAGTTCGGTTTTGAAAAATTAACTTTTTTAATTCAATCAATGCAATCTCAGATTGTTTTGTTGAGCAAGGCGTACCTGGCATTGGAAAAACAAATACTTTAGATTGGAATCTTGCCTCAAGTTCTTCATTAAACCCATAATTACTACTTAGTTCCAAATCAAATGCAAGCTGCAAAATTTTATCCAGAACTCCTTTATAAACAAAAACGATTACCTTTGGACTGTACTTTTTAGTTGTTGATAATATTCTATCTATACCTGCTCTATACTCATCATCAGAAGGCTCATTACCATAATTACGAGGGACTTTAACAATATCTGTCAAACCAAAATTATTTTCTAGTAGATTTTCGTCCTCAAATGTATTTGGGCGAATCTTGAGAATCCCATAATTTTTCAGCTTATTCCAAAAAGCAGCTCCTTGTCTGCCTTGAAAGTAATGCCCAACTTCAACACTCCCTAGAGCTGGTGTTTTAGCAATAAAAAGTATGTCAAGAGGTTTTCCAATTTCTGGCAAAATATCCTTCAAGGTGGTAACTGGTTGCCCTTCGATTAATATAGTGGTTTTGAAATTTGGCATAACTTCCAAGACTGAACCATAAATTCAAGCCATTTTTAGCCTGAGGTACTAATAGTTTAATTTATTTTTTTTGAAATTCTCCGCTTGTTCAAATATTTCAACATATACTTCATCACGTTCAACGGGTGGATAACCGTGTTCATCTAAAAGCAATATTAACCCAACTTTCAAGGCTGATTTTATATCGTCGCGTTTGTTCCAGTCAGGAAATTTCGCTTGTTCATCAACCAATTCTTTTACTGATTTTGCTAGTTCGATTAGCTTGTCTTCGGGATATTTGAAATCATATTTAATGCAAAGGTCTTTAAGAATGTCGTAAAAGGCTTTTTCTTCAAAATCAATTCCTAAATCATCGCCTGCTGAAAACTCTTGGTGAACTTCCCAAATTAGTTTGGTTAATTCTTCAGCCATTTCTTCGTAGACTTCACTTCGCAAAACGTCATTTTCATTCCGTTGATTGTAGCGTTCTACCAAAGTCTGCATTTTTTTAGAAAAATCAATGCCTCTTACCTTGTTTACTTTTCTCATTTCACCAATAACTTTTGCCAATAGTTGTTGGAGCAATTTAATTTTTGTGTTTGGTAGTTTGATTTTATCAATTTTGGCTAAATAATTTTCGTCAAAAATATCCTGCTCTGTTTCGCTTTCCTCACCTAATTTGAAAATTTCTTCTACGCCATCACTTGATAAAGCATCTTTAATCATTTCCCTCACTTTAGAGTTCATCTGGGCAACATCGGGAGCATTGCCCTTTGTAAGCTTAAAAATGATTGAACGAATCGCCAAATAAAAATGGGTGTAATCTCTTTCTGATTGAGTGAGTTTTTCGCTTCCCGTGCAAATGTCGTAAGCCGCTTTGAGCCGCTTAACAAAGCCCATAAAACGTGTTTCTACTTCCTTTGTTTGTTGTGCAAATTCGGCAGCGAAATTCAGCGTGTTTAATTGCTGTAAGGTTGTACCATTGAAATACTTACTGCTGTCAAATTTATGGAAAATCTTTGCTAAAAGGTCTAAATGATTTCTGACGATTATCAGAGATTCGGCAATATCTTCAAAATTATCTTTATCACCCTTATTGTAATGGGCTAGGGCGAGATTCATTTGTTTTTTGATGCCAATGTAATCTACGACTAAACCTTTTTCCTTTCCTTCAAATTTTCTGTTTACTCTTGAAATAGTTTGAATCAGATTATGTTGCTGAATCGGCTTATCAATATAAATAGTATCGAGAAACGGAATATCAAACCCCGTCAGCCACATATCTACAACAATGGCAATTTTGAAATTTGATTTTTCATTTTTGAATTGTCGGTCTAATTCTTTGCGAAATTCTTTTGTGCCTAACAAATCATACATTTCCTTAGAATCATCTTTTCCACGAGTCATTACCATTTTGATTTGTTCTATCGGCTTAAGTTCTCGGCGGTCTTTATCGGTGAGAATCGCACCTTCTTCGGCAATTCGGATTTCTCCCCATTCAGGGCGAAGCGCGATAACATTCTTGTAAAATTCGTAAGCAATTTCTCTTGAGCTACATACAAACATTGCCTTGCCTTTTACTGATGAGCCTTCGGAAATTCTAGCCTCGTAATATTTTACAAAATCCTCAGATAATACTTTCAAGCGTTTCGGGTCGCCTAAAATCGCAGTCATTTTGGCAGTTTGCTCTTTGCTTTTCTCGATTTGATACTCGTTAGTTCCTGCTTCGGCAGCTTCCTCGTAATATTTTTCAATCTTTTCAAGTTCGCTATTATTCAAAGCAACTTTAGCCGCTCTGCCTTCATAAACAATCTTAACCGTGATTTCATCATTGACTGATTCAGTCATTGTGTAAGAATCGACGACTTTACCGAAAACATCGAGCGTTGCATCTATCGGCGTTCCTGTAAATCCAACGTATGTAGCATTGGGTAAAGAATCGTGAAGATATTTTGCAAATCCGAAAGTCTTTGTAACGCCTTCGGCAGTTATTTTTATTTTCTGGTCGAGATTAACTTGGCTTCTATGGGCTTCGTCTGAAATACAAATCACATTACTTCGGTCGGTGAGCAATTCGGTGTCTTCGGTGAATTTGTGAATTGTTGTTAGAAAAACACCACCACTTGGTCTGGATTGTAAAAATTTTCTTAAATCGCTACGGCTTTCAACACTTACAACCGTGTTATCACCAATAAAGTTTTTGGCATTGGTAAATTGTCCTGCAAGTTGGTCGTCTAAATCGGTTCTGTCGGTTATTAAAACAATCGTCGGACTTTCAAAGTATTCGCTTTTCATCAAAAGTCTGGTCAGAAAAAGCATCGTAAAACTTTTTCCGCAACCTGTCGCACCAAAGTAAGTCCCGCCTTTGCCATCGCCTTTGGGCTTTTGCTCCTTCTTGATGTTTTCATACAAACTTCTAGCACCGTAATACTGCGGATAACGACAAACTATCTTTTCGTTTTTCTTTGATGTATCGGGAATGTAAATAAAATTACGGATAATATCCCTCAATCGGTCGTGTTGAAACATTCCCTGAATGAGCGTAAATATACTATCAATACCGTCAACTTCTTTTGCCAAACCTGCCACTCGCCGCCAAGCGTAGAAAAATTCGTATTGAGCAAAAAATGAGCCTGCTTTATTATTTACGCCATCGCTGATAACACAAAAGGCATTGTATTTGAAAAGTTCGGGAATATCTCTTTTGTAACGAACGGTTAATTGAATAAAAGCATCGTGAATCGTCGCTTCTTCACGAATCGCGCTTTTGAACTCTAAAACTACCAGAGGTAAACCGTTGACATAAACAATCCCGTCTGGAATCCTTCTTTCGGTTCCGACGATTTCCAACTGATTGACGAATTTGTAAGTGTTTTTATTTTTGGCAGAATAATCAATCAAATAAATCCAAATATCTTTTTGGCTTCGGTCTTCCCGTTTGAGAGCAAAACCATCAGCGAGCATTTTCAACAAAGTCTTATTACTTTCATAAAGGTCGGAAGATGGAAGAGATTTGAGTTGAAGAACAATTGATTTTGCTTCGGTTTCAGTGAGACCTTCGTTTTTATATTGATTTAACAAAAAATCGAGCAAATCTTTTTCGATTAAAACTTCTTCTTCCGTTCGTGCAATCGTATTGCCAAAAATATGAGGAAATTCTTCCTGCTCCAACAATTCCGTGAAGGCTTGCTCTAATTTATCTTCAGTAAATTTCATCGGTTATGTGAGTTGAGTTCTAAAGAAATGAATGATGTTTTCTTTGAAATTTTCTTCTCTTGTTTCAATATCTTCCTTTAACCAATCGTTATTCGGATAATTGCTCAAATCTAAAACAGACGCTATTTTCGACTCTTTATATTTTTGTTTCTTGATTCCAAAATATCCGTTTCCTGCCTGAATATTAAGTTTCTTTTCAAAAATAATTTTGTTTCCAAAGCGGTCAAGATTTAATAACGCATCGGCATAACTCCAGCCGTTGTAATTCGTATCTTGCCATTTCTTCGGAAAAATATGCTCAATATCAGAAGTTTCAGGGATTAAGTCTTTTTGCCCTTTGTTGAGATATGCGTCAAGAAGCAGTAAAGCTCTCGATAATCTTGAAGATGATTGCCCGTCAATTTTAGCGTATATCAATCCTTCGTCTAAGGTGAATTTTAGCTGTAAATCATTAGTGGCTTGAACCGATATACAAGCGGCATAAATATCATCTTTGATTGCATTAACAGATGGATAATCAATAAATTTAGCGAATAAAAAAGCAGTCAGTTTTTTCAAAAAGTTGTAGAAATCTGTGTTGAATGCGTCACTATTTTGATTATTTAGAAAGAAAACAGTTGTAACGTATTTCCAGTATTCATTCGGGTAATGACTCAGAATATGCAGATACTTTCTTGCTTCTGTGGAAATAATATAAGCATCTTCATCATCTGGTTCGAGATTTCTATTTATGTAAAGCCAAAAGTTAGCAACAGCCATAATTTCGGGAATCAAATTTTCATCTTTCAAATGCTTGTATTTGTCTTCTGCATAAAATTTCCGAAGTCCGACTTCTTTGCTTTTATCGTTGTTTCTTGCTCTTAAAACGTGCGTGTAATATCGAAAGACATCATCAATTGAAATAAGTGCTTGTTTACAAATTTGCGTGAGTTCTTTCCATTTTTCGGTAAAGGCTTTCCGCTTGTCTTCCTCCAAATTACGATAAATTTGTGCTTTGAAAATATCTGAATCGGCAAGCGGTAAACCTCTGTCATTGAGAGTTGAAAATATTGTAAGTGCTGTTTCTGGTGTATCGCATTCGATAGGTAAGATGATACATTTTTGAAGAATCGTAACGCACAGTTGTTTCCACTGCATCGGATTTTCAACCGCATAATCATCACATTGTTTTTTGAAGAAACGATAGTTTATAGAATAGTTATCACTTGCTTGTTCGTTCGTTACACCTGTTTCCAAAATTTTATGAAATGTTTCATTGTCTTCTTCAGTAGCAACAAGTGATTCAATATGAATTTTAGTTTTGTCAGAAACTTTTTGCGAAATTTCATTAATATCCCAAAGACACGGAGCTAATTGATTTTTCAGACCTATCACATCTTCATCTTCAATCATATCTTCGAGCTTCTTATAAAAGGCACGGAGCATTAAAAAGAATGAAGTGATTCGCTGTTGTCCATCAATAATTTCTTGATTCTTGTTTTCAGTGATATAAGAAACAATAGTTCCCAAAAAATAATCCGATGTTTTAGCATCTGTTTCAGTGAAGTCTTTGATGTCATTCCATAATGTTTCGCATTTTTCAATATTCCATTTGTAAGGTCTTTGAAAATCAGGAATGACAAACTTTTTGTCCTGCATTTCGCTGAACAATTTGCTGATGTTTTTTTTGCTGACGTGTAGTTCTGCCATATTTATTTTAATTTTCTATCGTCGCAAGTTTAGAAAGAAGTAAGTCTTGTAGATAACCAATTTTTTCGTTTTGAGCTTTTCTAAACTCAATCTGCTTAAAAAGGCTTCTAATAAGCCTATCAAAACTTGCTAAAATGATGTTCTTAGGTTTAATTATTTGCATACCATTTAAGTATTCTGTTGTCATACTGGGAACTGCTGAGCCAACATTCAAGGCATTAAAATCCATTGCAGTTAGAAAATAAAAAACGTAGCAACCATTACATTCATTCTTTAAGATGGAATAAAACATTGTATCAACTGACCAGAAAGGTTTGTCCAAAAATAGAATATTGTTTAATGAGCCTTTTCTTGGTATTAAAATAGTTGGCTTGTCGTATAAAACTTTATTGACATATCCCATTAGTCCACCTGAGCCATAAAGTGGAACATTCCCATTCCCCAAATGACTGTATGCTTTTCCATATTTCACTTCAATCATTTCATTCAATTTTCCAACCTCCCAATTTTTCGGAATTTCCCTTTCCAATTCTTTATTAAATGCCATTTCGCCGCCGTTGCTTTTATAGGGCAATCCGTTTTCGTCGGGAAATTCAAAATCTACAAACCAATTTTTGTAAATAGCCTGAGCGGTTTCTTCGAGTTTTTGTATCAGTTGGTTATTGAGTTTGATGCGGTTTTGGATGACTTTATATTCAGCAACAATTTCGCGTTGTTTTTCGATGGAAGGAACAGGAAGTTCAGTGTTGCACATTTCTTCCCAACCAAATACTTCTCTTGCACTTCCGTGGCTCATAAATCTGGCATAACGGTCAAATTCAGGTCTGCGAAACCACATCATTAAGTATTCAGGAAGTAGTTCATTCTCGTTGATAACTTTGAATGGAGTATATGCCTGTGAAATGATAGCTTCATCATAATCTTCCAACAAAGCAATAGAAATTTTATCGCCATTTCTTGAAGTTACTGTTCCGTATGCAAATTGATTTTTCTTTACAATTTTATATGTGGACATATCAGTTCCAATGATATTGGCGATGGAAGGAATAAATTTCTTTTGAATACTCACGCCCAATAACAAATTTACCGATTGTTCAACGTCTCGGATATTGATTTCTTCGATGTAATTTCCCAGAGGCTTATAATTCAATCTCATATCCCAATTCTCTAAATACTTTTAATAAATCTTTTTTCGATTGTTCTTCGGCGTTCAGCAAATCGGAAAATTCTGTTTTGAGTGCGTTCATTTTTTCATCAAAATCAATATTTTCATCTCGGTTCACAAACTCGATATATTTACTCGGCACAAGCGAAAAATCTTTGGCTTCGATTTCCTCGCGTTTTGCCGAATAAGAATATTCGGGAATATCTTTGTAATCGCTGTTTTCCTGTTGCCAACTATGATAGGTAGAAGCAATTTCTTTAATTTGTTCGCCGCTGAACTGAACAAACTTCTTTTCAAATGGTTCGCCGATTTGCCGTAAATCCATAAAAAGAATTTCTTTTTCACGTTCACGATAATTTCGGATTTCATCACCAATAGATTTAATAAAGTGCTTTTTGTTTTTATTCAAAATCCAGAGCGTAACACTGATGTCGGTGGTGTAAAACAAATTTCTCGGCATTACTAAAATTGCTTCAACTAAATCATTTTCAATCAGTTTTCGGCGGATTTTATATTCTTCGCCGCCACCGCTCAAAGCACCGTTTGCCAAGATAAATCCTGCAACTCCGTTGTCGGAAAGTTTGGACACCATATTGAGAATCCAAGCATAATTCGCATTACTTCTAGGCGGCACATCATAACCGCGCCAACGCGGGTCGTCAATCAATTCCTTTTCGCCTCGCCAATCTTTTTGATTGAAAGGTGGATTTGCCATTATGTAATCGGCTTTAATATCTTTGTGTTGGTCGTTAGCAAAAGTGTCTGTAGCTTTTTCACCAAGATTCGCTGCGATTCCGCGAATTGCCAAATTCATTTTTGCCAGTTTGTAAGTTGTCGTGATGTTCTCTTGTCCATAAATCGAAACTTCTTTTTTATTTCCGTGATGGTTTTCAATAAACTTAATAGATTGCACAAACATTCCACCCGAACCGCAAGCAGGGTCATAAATCACTCCTTTGTATGGCTCGATTATTTCAGCAATGAGATTCACAATTGATTTAGGTGTGTAAAACTCTCCTTTGCCCTTTCCTTCGGCAATGGCAAATTTCTTTAGGAAATATTCGTAAACTCTGCCGACAATATCTTGTTCTTTGTCGCGGAGCGTGTTGATTTTACTAATATCATCAATGAGAGAAGCCAACTTAGTAATATCCAAGTCCAAACGAGAAAAATAATTATCAGGTAATGCACCTTTTAAGGCTTTGTTATTTTTTTCAATGGTATGCAAAGCTGTATCAATAATTAGAGCAATGTCGTTCTGTTTTGCCCTTTTTACAATATAGTTCCAACGTGAAATTTCCTCTAAGAAAAATACGTTGCTCATATTGTAAAAGTCAGGCATTTCAATATATTTCTCTTTACCATCAGCAATGAGTTTGCGGCGATGCTCTTCAAATTTATCGCTAGCAAATTTTAGGAATATCAGTCCTAACACAACGTGCTTATATTCAGCAGGTTCTACGCTCCCGCGCAATTTATTTGCCGATTCCCATAGAGATACTTCGATACTTTTTTCTTTTACTTCTTTTTTTGCCATTGATTATTGATTACCAATTGATTTATTGGGTTTTTATTTTGTGAGTGTGAAAGCTATAAAGTAATACAAATAAAATTTGAGTATCTTAATAAATACTCAACAAAAGTGAAAATCCAAAAAGGAAAATAAAAACGTAATGATTTATACGATATTACGCAAAGATTTTCAAATTTTCTTACCTATTTAGTTTCTTTTGTTGGTCTGCCTGTTTTAGGTAATGTGAAGTTTTCCAAATCACTTTCAGGTATTAACCAGACCTTGCCTAAAATTGTTTCCTCTAATTTCGCATTAGGAAATAAATTTTTGGTTAACCACGCTCTGACCGTTACGTGTTTAACTCCTAATTTTTTAGCTACTTCAGAGGCTTTCAAGTATTTTTCACTCACGAAAGAAATAATACTACAAAAATCAGAAAAAAGATAGCACCCCTGCTTGACTTAATATAGCACCCCTGCTATTCTTAATTTAGGTCAGAAATGACTAAACAAAAACAGAGAGGAAATTAAAAATGATTAAATTAACCGCAGAAAACACTTCCAAAGCAATCGAAAGGTGCAAAAAATTAAAACCCAAAGTTCGCTTTGTCGCCGAACGAATTTTCAAAGTTGAATCTGCCAATAATGGCAATGTTTATCAAGTTCGCTTTAATGTTCTGAACGGTGATAAGTTCGGGCAATGCGAGTGCAAAGCAAGCGAAAAAGGTCTTGTCTGTTACCACATAATTGCGGGGGCGACCGTGAACATTTATCGGCAAAGTTTGAAACGCCAAACGGCATAAAACCGAAAGGCTTAGAAAGTTCGCACCTCTCTAAGCCTCTCTAACCAATCAATTATAAAAATCAATCGGAGTCAATTATGAATTTAACACAATCGCAAAAGGAAGCTAAAGAAGCTTACCTGAACAACCAAACGGAACAAATGCTTTCTCTGTATGAAAAAGCAGACACAAGCGAAAGAAAAGCCATTATCGGCTATGTTGATAGCTTTCTTTCGGGCTGTAATCAAGATGAAAAATCGTTCTGGCTGAAATTTCGGCAGAAGCTTGAACGGCTAAATGAAAAAGCAAGCCTTTTTCCACTCGGACAGGTTTTTCTAACAGTTGGCGCAAAAGAAGCATTGGAAGAGTCAGCGCAAAACGCCTTTGAGTTTCTTTCACGGCATCAAACGGGCGATTGGGGCGAAATTTGCGACGATGATAAGCAGGAAAACGAATTGTCTTTAAGAGAAGGTTTCAGACTCCTTTCCGCTTATAGGACAAATCAGGGCGTAAAACTTTGGTGCATTACGGAGCATAATCGAAGCGGAACAACCTTGCTTTTGCCCGAAGAATATTGAAACGCAAAAAGGCTTGTCAGTTATTTGCCGACAAGCCTTTTCTAAACAAATATAAATTGATTATTGAGTTATGAAAACTTAATATCATTGTGGAAAAAATAAAATTGACTCGTTGATTGATATTTGAAAATTGAAATGTGTCCACGAAAGTGTCCAACAGATTTTTTAGCGTCTATTTTGAAGAGTTGAATGCAAAACCTTTCCCTGTGTCAAGGCGAACGCCGACAACACGAAAACGATTGTAAATAATAGATTTTTCAGCATTTCTTCTCTATAAAATAAAAAATTCGCCTCTGATGAAAGCGAATCGGTTTAATTGATAGATGCAGTTTTTCCGAAAAAAGATGGTAGTCGGTACGGGATTTGAACCCGTGTCGCCGCCGTGAAAGGGCGGTGTCCTAGACCCCTAGACGAACCGACCACATAAGTGGAATGCGTATGAAACTGTTCTTAAACTTCAAATAAAATTTCCAATACGCCTTCAAAGAACCCGTTCGCTGCTATGCGAAAACGAATAGTAAGAATATCGCACCAATAATTTTTTTGTCAAACGGCTTAGGGAAATAATTCACAAAACTTTTCTTTATAATTGTAAAAACACCCCGATTGCGAGTTTAAAAAATCACGTAAACAGCATAGAATTGTTGAACTCCTCGTAAAATCACGCGTAAAAAATATGAGTCGAAAATTGTTTTTATTCATTTCTACAATCTTCTTGTCTGCGGTTTTAAGCGGAGCTGTTTTCGGCTTTGATTCTCAGGACACGGTTTCGCTTGCCTTAAACGCGCCGGTTTCGCGTGACTTTAAAGACGGCGCGAAGCATGGTTATACGGTTTCGGCGCGTGAAAACGAGATTATCGAGATTTCCTGCGAGCGGCGCGGCGTTAACGTTTCGCTCGCGGCTTTTGCGCCGGACGGTACGAAAATTTCGCTCTCGAACGCGCCCGGCGGCTTTGCCGGATTCGACCGCTTACTGTTTATCGCCGAAAAAATGGGCGAATACCGCGTCGAGATAGATTCGCGCCGACCGGGAAACTCCGCCGGAAGTTATACTATTCTGCTAAAAGCGCGGCGCGGCGCGACCTAAACCCACTCGCGCCGCGCTAAGGCGATGAAGCTTTCGGGCGAAGCCCGCGCCGGTTTATTCGGCTCGGAAAATCGTCTCGAAAAAGCCTCGGAAGCGCTCGACAATCTTGAAAAAGCAAACTCGCTGTTTGAAAAGTCCGATGATTTGCAGGGACAGGTGGAAACGCTTTTTCATCTCGCTTTAATCTACGGTTACGAATTCGGCAAAAAAGCGAAATCCATCGAACTTTACGAAAAAGCGCTCGAAATTTGGGCAAAAATTGACGACGAAGCAGGGCGCGCAATTTGTCTGATGTATCTCGCGGACGAAATCCGCGATTACGACGATGCGGAAAAGCCCCGCGCATATTACGTCGCCAAATCCCAGAATTATTTCGATCAGGCGCTCGCGATTCACCGAAAACTCGATAACAAGGCGGACGAAGCGACGACGCTCAGTTATCTTTGCCGTTTGTATAACGACACGGGAAATTTCCAGAAAGGCTTCGAAGCCTGCCGCGAATCTCTGCGCGTCGAAGCCAATACCGATCCTTTTACGGCTTATCGAACCTATACGAATCTCGCGTCGCTCTACAGCAATTCGGGCGATACCGAAAACGCTCTGAAATACAATACGATCGCGCTCGAACGGCTTGAAATCGTGCGCGATTTCGTGAGCCCGTTTCGCAAAGCCTTTATCAAGAGCAACATCGGCGGAATTTTTCTCAGCCAGAAGAAATACGCGGAAGCCGAACAATTCCTGCGCGAGGCGCTCGCGATCACCGAACAGGTCAAACGAAAACTTTATTCCGCATACATTCTCGTGCGTCTGGGCTTGATCTTTTATGAAACCAATCGCCTGCCGGAAGCGCTCGAAGCGGCGCAGAAAGCCATCGAATATTACCGCGAAATTGATCCGGTCAAAATTCAGGCGGCGTTAAACGCGCTCGGAAAAATTCAGCTCGCGCTCGGTCAGACCGAAGCGGCGCGCGCGCTTTTTACCGAAGCGGTCGAACGAAATCGACAGAACCGCGACCGCTATGCCGAAGCCGATTCGCTCTATAATCTGGCAAAACTCGAAAATCGGGCGGGCAATCTGGAAGTCGCGCGGCAGAATATCGAACGGGCGATCGGCAATTCGGAAATTATCCGCGCCCAGCTTTTGGGCAAAAATCAGCGCGCGTCGTATCTTTCGATTCTGAAAAAATATTACGAGCTCGAAATCGAGCTGCTCCTCAAATTTCACGAGCAAACCGGCAATTCGCGCTTTTTGGAAGAAGCGTGGCAGACGCACGAAAAAATCCGCGCCCGCAGCTTGATGGAAAATCTGATCGAAAGCGGGCTCAATCTGAGCGAATTTGCGCCGAAGGATTATTTTGTCCGCGAACAGCGATTGCTCGAAGAAATCGCCCTCGCCGAACTGAAACGCACCGAAGCCTTAAGAGCCAAAAATCAGGCGCGGCAAACTTCGGCGGAAACCGATCTGAATAAAAAACTCGGCGAGTACGATATTTTACAGGAAAATTTTCGGCAGCAGAATCCGCAATTTTCGGCAGTCAACCAGCCGCAGAATCACCGGATCGCCGACGCGCAAAAACTGCTCGACGACGAAACGGCGATGCTCGAATTCGCGCTCGGCGGGCGGCAAAGCTACGTTTGGATAATCCGCAAAAACTCGTTCCGGCTCGTTAAACTGCCGTCGAAATCCGTGATTGAAAAGTCGGTGCGCGAATTTTACGTGGCGCTCACCGACCGCGCGGCGAAAAACGATAAGACGGTCGTCGAAAAGTCGCAAAGCTTGAGCCGCGCCGTTCTGCTGCCGCTCGCGGACGACGTTCGAGAGGTTAAAAAGCTGATCGTCATCGCCGACGGCGCGCTCCAATTGATTCCCTTTTCGGCGCTCACGCTCGCGCCCGGCGGAATCGTTTACGAGCCGCTCGCGGCAAATTTTGAAATCGTCAACGCGCCGTCGTTTTCGAGTTTGGTTTACCTGCGCGAAAATAAATTGCGCCGGCAAAAAACGAACGGCAAACTGCTCGCGGTTTTTGCCGACCCGATCTTTCAGGACGACGACGAGCGGTTCGTGTTTTACAAACCCGCAACGCCGAAAAGAGATGCCAAAAGCTTTTCGGATAATCTGACGCAGGCTTTGCGCGATTTCGGTCTCGAACGACTGGCGCGGCTGCCGTTCAGCGGCGTCGAGGCGCGCGAAATCGGCAAATTCGCGCCCGAACAGACGGTTCTCGCGCTCGGTGCGGACGCTTCGCGGCAGACGTTTCTGCGCGGCGATTTCAATTCCTACCGCATTCTGCATTTTGCGACGCACGGTTTTCTGAACCAGCAAAATCCCGAACTTTCGGGCTTGGTGCTTTCGCTTTACGACCGCGAAGGCAACTCGCAGAACGGTTTTTTGCGCGTGATCGATTTGTATTCGATGGATTTGCAGACGGATTTGGTCGTATTGTCGGCTTGCCAGACGGCGCTCGGAAAGGAAACCGACGGCGAAGGAATCGTCGGGCTGACGCGCGGCTTTATGTACGCGGGCGCATCGGGCGTCGTTTCGAGCTTGTGGAAGGTCGAAGACGCGGCGACCGCCGAGCTGATGAAAAGATTTTACCGCGCGATGCTCAAAGATAATAAAACGCCTTCCGACGCTTTGCGAACGGCGCAAAACGAACTGCGAAAAATTCCGCGCTTTCGAAATCCGCGCTACTGGTCGGGATTCACGCTCAACGGCGAATGGCAGTAAGATCGATCAACTAAAAGTGAAAGAAGTGAAAAGTGAAAAATTTGGTTTGAATTAATTTTTTACTTTTCACTTTTCACTTTTTTCACTTTTTTCAGCGTCTTACGCGAAAACTGTATTCGGTGACCGATTCAAATTCGTTTTCCGCATTTTTTCCTTCAAGAAAGATTAGATATGTTCGATTTTCAAGTTTTGCGGCGGGAATCGTAAAATTTGTGGATTTCGAATTCGGAGAGGTGAAAACCGATTCGCCTTCGGCTGTCTTGACGACAGCGCGGTAGATTTGATAGTTTCCCGCATCTTCGGGCAGTTTTAAACGCAGTTCCAGATTTTTTGTTAACGGCGCAACCGTTATGAACTGTTCGCCCTCGTCGCGCAAAGTTCCCGGCAAAAGCGTGAAAATTGCTAAAGCAGATTGATTTTGCCCGCCGGTTTTCGGCGTCGGCGCGGTTTTTTGGAGGGTCTGATTTTTCTGCGGCGCATCTATGTTTCGATTCGTTTCCCTGTTCGGAACGGCTGTATTTTCAGTTGTCGAAGCAGTCGGAGTTTGAGTTTCCGGCGCGGGATTTTGAATCGGCGGATTTGCGGGTTCGATCGGCGTATTCGTGACCTTTACTACGGCAATTTGCCGGTTATCAATGCTCGAATTCGATAAATAAAAAACGATCGCGCCGCAAACGAATAATAAAATCAAACCGCCGCAGACGAGTTTCAAATTATTCCCGCCGAAAATCGTCTGCCAAACCGAATTTGTCGCAGTAGCGGCGGCGGCGCTTTCCGGTTTTTCTTCGCGGGCGATCTGCCATAAACCGGCGGCGACACGCAGTTTGGCACGGCGCGCTTCGGTCGTCAGATAGTTGGCTTCAAACAGCGCGGCGTCCGTCACCGAAAGATTGCGGCGTAGATAATCGTCTGCGAGTTCCTGTTCGACCGCCTGCGCCTGTTCGGTCAGCTTCGCATCGGCGGCGCAATCCATTTCGAGAATTTCGGCTTCAGCCTCGGGCAATCTGCCGAGAAAATAGGCTCTAAACTGTTCGTCGCTGATATCTTTCATATTAGCCTCTGACTATAAATGTCGGTTTTTCCCCAAAAATCACGCGCGGCATAAAAAAATTTATTTTTTACGACCGACGCAATCATCCAAACGCCTGCGCAGACGCGAAATTCTGTTGCGCAGAGCGTTTAAATCCATCTGCTCGCGGTCAGCCATCTGCTGGCGGTGAGCGGCGAGCTGATCGGACGGCAAATCCGCAAAATACTCTGAAAGCAAAGCGCGTTCGCGTTCATACAAACTTTTAAAGCAATCGCGCAAGGGTTCGAATCCGTCCGTTTCGCCGGGCAATTTCGGCGCGGTGCGGTTCTGATAAAAGCCGTCTGCCGCCGCTTTTTGTTTTTGTTCTCTACGGATTGTTTCGAGAAAAACGAATTTGGCGATACTGAACGCGATGAATTTTACGTCATCGGCTCTCGTATTCGAATTGATTCTTTCGGGAATGCGGTCGAGCGTTTCGTCAGCCGCCGCGTCCGCATCGGAAATGCCTCTCAGGTAAAAAAATCTGACCAGCGAATCGCGCAGTTCGGCGTAGGCGGTCGCCGACGCCGTTTTATCGTCGGCGAAAGCATCAAGCAGTTTTTCAAGCGTTTCAGAGGTTAAAGATTTCGGCATAAACTCAAAAAACAAATGCCCGTCTAAAAAATTATTGCCCGCATAATTATAACTCTAACCTGCGGACAGGCAACTTTCCGACCGTCAACTTTTCTCCGATTCAGTTTTTCAACGAATAAAATGCGGGTTATTTTACGATAAAATATGAGGTTTCAAGCGGCTTTGCGCAAAAACCGAGAAAATCACTTCAAAATCAAAATATTCCGTTAAGCAAGCCGCTCGACAGACCGCGTTAGATTATCGTCGTCTGTCGAGCGGCTTGCTTGACGAGTCGTTATTTTTGAGTGTTTTTTGTGTAAAGCCGTTTCAAGCTGAATTATTTTTTATCCAAAGAAATTTTCGCCTTTACCCAACTATGATCGCTGAAAACGCGGATTTCTTCCGCGCTCCGCGTATCTTTCATTTTTTCATGATCCGTAATTTTAAGTTTCAGTTTATTTCGATTCAGAAGAATAACTTTGTCAAAAGGATGATTCCACTGCGCCCCGTTGCTGCCGCTCATCTTCAAAGATGTACATAGTCCCATATGAGTCTCACTTTCCGGCAGCCAGCCTGAGTAAACCACCTCTAAAATCTTTGCCTCACAGCGCGCGGGTTGGAATCTGAGATTCATATCCGCGAGCAGCACGACGTTTGCGTCCGTCAGACAGGATTTGATTGTTCCGGGAGCCTTGAGATAAGAATTGAGAAGCTCGTAGGCGTGCTGCCGCTCACCGACATTATTTTCTGAAGGAGCGTGCCAAGCCACGACCATCAGGTCATCCTCTTTCAAAGTTCCCGGCTTACATTTGAGATGGACGTATCCGGGACTTCGCGCACGCCAATTCATGCCGGATAAATTTATCGAATTCGAGCAGCAAATATCAAATTTGCTTTCATCATAAAGGAAAGCAGTCGTTTCACCGTCGCCCTTGACCGGATTGATAATAACCGGTTTATACGTTTTGTTCTCCTCAACGAATTTTTTCAAAACGGGCGTTATAAGATTGATGCCCTGTGCTTCCTTGCCTTTCTTTTCTTCTTCGCCGCTGCCAACCATTCCGCCAAAGTTTTCAAATGCCTTCGGCACAAATTTCCATGTACTTAGCAGTTGTGTTTTCTTTTTCAACCAGAATGCCTTTATTTCGCTTGGTTTTTCTAAATCATCCAACTCAATCGGTGAATACTTATACCAGGAGTTCTCAAACCTCCCGCATCTGTCTGCCATCCAGATAAATAGTTTTTTAGTTTGTTCTACTGTCATTTCTGCAAAGTAATCAGCCGCATCTAAAATCATATCTTTCACAACCGCCTCCAAATCGCTCAGGTAAACCGGCGGATCATATTCAACCGCAGAACTCAAGCCTTTATTTAAGTAGGTCGGATCATCCGATACCCACATCATTTGGCTTAATTCAACAAAAATTTCAGATAATTTTTTCGGCGGCAGGGTGGTATTTTTATATAATCTAAAATCTGTATACCACTTCATTAGCCATCCTGTCAGAGCGCCTATTTCGAAGGCAGTGGTTTCAATTTTCTCCTGTGGAAGCTGCACGGCGATGGCGTGTCCGGTTTTGATCTCGAGCAGACCGAGAACGCTCGCGTTAATTGCTTTCAGTTCGCCCGGCAGCTTTGTAAGATTACCTTCTTTCCAATGACTCGAATGCGGTCCGCCGCCGAGGTCCCAGAGATTCCAGACGGCAAATGTCGCTCCCTCATCTGTTATCCCGGAAAAAGTATCTACTTTGGTTGGCGATGGATTCGGGGGGCTAAGCGATACCGAAAGTGTCAGGCTCGATTGTTTTTTTAATGCCGGTTCTTTCTGGTTAACATTTTTATCCAGCTCTCGCTTTTTATCATCCTTTTTGTCATCTTTTTTATCTTTTTCCTCATCCTCATCAAAACCCATCGGAAAATCACCAACATCCATTAGAAACCTCCTTCCGGATTTTCGTCCGGATCGGGCGGAAACTCTTTCGGGTTATCGTGAAGCTCTTCCAGTTTCTTTAAAGTTTCCGCGTCCGTCTCACCCGTTTCTTCAAGTTCGAACCTTTTTTGAAATTTTTTAAGCTGATTCCGCATTTCGTCGTTTATTCCATTGGTCGGCTCGCCGCAGTCGTAGCCCATATTGTTCAGGCGCTTTTTCACGCCGGCAATTTCGTTGATCGGATCGAGATAGCCGAAATCGAGCTTTAGTTGAAGCGCGTCCGCTCCGATAATTAAAACGCCTTTTTTCGAATTCGCCGGAATGGCTTGTTCGAGTACGCCGCGTGAATCGGTTTGCCCTTCAAAGCGCTGCCCGTCAACTTCAAGCGTGAATTTCTGATTGGCGCGCGGCTCTTCGATCTCGAAAAGCTGCATCCGAAAAATCGCCGGAATTCCCTTGCGTTGAAATTTATGGACATTATTCGTTTCCCGGCGAACTTCTTTCAGACGCTTATCGGGAATCACGAGAACGTCTCCGGGCATCAGGACATTCATATCCTTGCGCTTCGCTTTCAGTTCGGCATTTGCCGGATCGTTCCAGATCGTTTCGGCAAACAATCCGTGCAGTTCCGACAAACTGATCACGCTTTCGCCTTGTTTTATAGTGTGTCTGATCGGCATAGATATTTTATCGTCCTAAATAATTACTCCCACGCGTCTTTGTCCAAATCCGGAAACGTGATCTTGCATTCGCCCGCTTCGATATTGTAATAACCCGCCTGTCCGTGTTGGTTGAGCCTGCCTTCCTGCGCCGCGCCGCCGCCCGGAGGAGTTATTTTGTAGCGCGCATTCGGAATCGGATTGCCTTTCATATCAACCAGAATTATTTCGATCCACGCTTTCTTTTCCTTTGCTTTTTCGATGGGTCGACTCGCGCCCATCGTTTTTAAGATTTGCTGCGTCAGCTGAAAATCGGTTTTGACTTCGACCGGCGACGACGCTTCGGCTTCGGTTTTCTTGAACGGACAAGCGACGACCGCGCCGGGTGCTTGCGGCGCGAACGACGATTGCGTTTTCTTGATTTTAGCGGCTATCTCATTCGACATTTTCTTTCTGCTCCAAAAGAACTTATATTTTCACCGTCTCCTGAAAATCCGAATTGTCCGGTTTATTCGTATTTGCTTTACGAGAGTCATTTTCCGGCGGCTCGTTTGCGGCTTCCGGCTCATTTCCGGGTTTCCACGCCTGCGGGTCGTAATCCGCTCTGATTGATTCCCAGTTCTTTTCCGTCAGAACGTTGAGAACTTCGTCAATCCGCCGGTTCGGCTCGACTTCTTCGTCGTTAAAAAGCACCTGACACAAACGATGCGTGTCGAAATTCGGCGAAACTTCGAACATTACGGCTGTAAACGCGGAGATCGCCGATTCGAAAGTTTTTCCGTAACCGCGCGCTCGTGCGATCCCGACTTGAACCAGCTCATTCAGAGTTTCCGCAGGCAGCGTCGCGACCGTAAACTTTTCACCGTCGGGCAGCGTGATTACGGCTTGCGCATATTCATCGAGCAAATGCGTGGCGAGCCGACGCGCGAAATTTTCCTCGGCGACCGCCTCGACGACCGCTTTTTGTTCGGCGCGAATAGATAATCTCATCGGTTTAACTCAGCTTTTATCATCAAAATTCCAGTTTCAGTTTTACTTCCATCAATTTATTTTCGGCAAAATGAACGCGCGATAATTGATTCAAATCGGGCAGTTCGGTGAAATAATACCGGACTTCGCCGAAAATCGTTTCAAGCTCGCCGCTGTTGCAGGTCATCAGAAATGGCAGCAGCACGCGCGGATCGTAATAACGAAAAAGCATCGGCTTGCCGTTTTCGTCGTCAACGGTCAAAAGCAAACGAAAATGCTTGCGCATTCCGGTCAGAGACAAACGACTCTGCGCAAAAATTCCCCAATGCCTTCCCCAACACTGCGATAAAAGCCAATCGGTAAACGGCGTTCCCGGATATAAATGCACCAGATACGGCGCCGCATAGACGAGGTCTGCCGGAAGCTCGCCGCGATAGAGACAAACATTTGCGGCGTTCATTTCATAAAGCCTGACCGGAAGATCGGGAACCGAAGCGCCGTCCAAAACCGCGTAAGTATGCGCATCGTTTCTAAACAGGTATTTTTCCAATTGCTGTTTCATCAAGGTTTACGCTTAAAATTTCCTATCTTTCGAGTCTTCCGCTTATTTTATGATTGACGGGAGCAAATCTCGCAGAACGTCGCGCCGCTGTTTGCCGCCTGAGTCAGCACGAGCGCCGCCGGACTCTGAAATTGCGGCGGCGGCGGCGGCGGTTTCGGCGCGAGAGAAACTTTTGCGCCGGGATCGGCTTTATCGGCTTCTTTCGGCTCTTTCGGCGCTTCGGGATTGCTGCCCGCGCCCGCGCCCGCCGCGCCGCCCGAATTTATCATCACCATCGTGCCTTTAATAAAAATGCCGCCCGCGTTGATATTGATAAAATTTCCGCCGACTTTCAACGTCAGCGAAGTTCCGGTTTCGAGCGTCAGACTCGTTCCCGATTTCAGATGAATTTCCGTGCCGGCGTCAACCGCGAATTTTGTTCCGGCTTTTTCTTCGAAATCGACGCCCGCGTGAATCGAGATCGAGCCGTCAACCTTTTCGTTATGGTCGCCGATAACTTTTAAGTGCTTGTCTTTCTTGACCTTTTCGTACTGGTCGTTTTCGATTATCAGATGACGGTCGTGCAGGATCGTTTCCATCACGTCGTTTTTAACGCGAATGTCCTGATTCTTTTCGGCGTGAATAAATATCTGTTCCGAACCTTTTTTGTCCTCGAACCGGAATTCGTTGAATCCGCCGCCGCCTTTCGATGAATTCGACTTGACGGTTGATTTCGTCTTTTCGTCGGGCAAAGTGTATGGCGGCATCGTCTGCGGATTGTAAACACACCCCGTAATGATCGGCTGATCCGGATCGCCTTCTAAGAAATGCACCAAAACTTCCATGCCGATGCGCGGAATAAACATCGTTCCCCAACGATTCCCCGCCCATGTTTGCGCGACGCGCACCCAGCACGAACTGCCTTCATTGACCTGCCCGTCGCGGTCCCAGTGAAGCTGAATTTTGACGCGCCCGTATTTATCGGTAAAAATCTCTTCGCCCGCCGGACCGACGACGAACGCGGTCTGGCTGCCCTGAATCACGGGTTTCGGCGTTTTGCGCGGCGGTCGAAACGGCGGCGAATTGTTGCCGTGCGCGATGCACGTAAAACTGTTTCGATAGGCTTCTTCGACACTATCGTTCGAAACGTAAGAAGGATTTTGTTCGGCTTCGTGCGCGACGTTCAAAATCGTATGCTGCCCGTTAAATCCAATGTTCGGATGATTGAAAAGTTCGAAGCGGTAACCGGCGGTCATCGCCGAACAATCGCCCGCACCGCTGATAACTTTATATTGCGCGTCGAGAGATTCGATCATTATTTTGGCGGCATTCGTCTTATCGGTTTCCGCGAGCGCAAATTCGGCGTCGTATTTTCTGCCGTAACCCGCCGGAAAATCATAAAGTTCGAGCTTTTGATTGTCGCTCACCGAAAAAACGCTCAGTTCTTCCTTGTCGAGCTTTTTCGCCGGAAGCTGAAAATTATAATCCCAGAATGTTACTTTGCCCGTTTGGAGCTGAAAATCCGTCCGCCAGCTGTTGATCGAAGTCACGAAATCTTCGGTTTGCCGCGTAACATCGAGAAAATACGGGATTTTGCTTTTCGACGGGCAGTCGGGATGAGACTGCGACGTGTTCGCGACGACCATTCGGTGTTTGCCGTCCTTGTGTTCGAAATAGTAATAAATTCCCTCTTCTTCCATCAGGCGCGACGCGAAATCAAAATCCGTCTCGCGATACTGCACACAGTAATTCCGGCGATTCGAAACGCCCTGAATCTGCCACGAAACTTCGAATCCGTCGAAAACTTTTCGTAAGATATCGGGAACCGAAATGTTTTGAAAGATGCGGCTCTGACGTTTCTGCGTCAGAATCCAGACGTGCGGCACGATTTTGGCGTGATAATAAGAAAAACGCGTATCGCGATTGCCCTGCGAAAAACGCTGAACGATTCCCGTCAGCTCGCGAATCGTTCCGTCGCGCTGGTCGATCGTCAGCGTGACCGCTTTGCCGATGATCTGTCGCGGGTCAACGACGGTTGATTCGAATCCGGCTTCTATTTCTTCGTGAAGCAGTTCGACGTCGATCGAAAACAGTTCGGAGAGACCTTCGGAAGCGGTCATCCGGTTGACGAGCAGAAAGTCTTTGCCCAGAGGCGTATAGATCGCCAGCAATCTGTTGTCTTGTGTCGTTGGCATAAATTTCCGTATTTTGAGAACCTTTGCCGGGTAAAAACTCCGGCGACAAAAAAACTTCCAAATATGTGTTTCGCAGTGAGGAAGATTTTCCGATGCGTTTATTGAAACGGGTAAATGCTTTTGCTAACCTTTGTTTTAGAGCACTTAAAGTGAGAATATTGACTTTAAATTTGAGAATTATCTTACCGTCAAATATTGATTAAGTCAATTATTTTGAATGATTTGTATTTTTCGTTTCGACAAACTCCGAAAATACGAAAAGGCGATAAACTGTAAGCTGATAAACTGTAAGCTGATAAACTGTAAACTATTGAAGTGTCTAACCTTGATTCGAACGGATTCGCCGGCAATCCGTTATTTTCTAAATTTAAAGGCTGATTTGAATCAAAACCGACCAGGAACCAATGACTGAGAACAAAAAAGTAACACGAGTATTTCTGATTGATACGATGTCGCATATTTTCCGCGCCTTTTTCGCGCCGATGGGCGCGCGCCAGGAGCCTCTGCGCAACTCGAAAGGACAGGTTACGCAGGCGGTTTTCGTCTTTACGAATATGCTTCGCAAGCTTCTTAACGACGAGCAGCCCGATTATATCGCCGCCATTTTCGATTCCGCAGCGCCGACCTTTCGTCACGACTCGTTTGCCGAATACAAAGCGAACCGCGCCGCGATGCCCGAAGATTTATCAACGCAGATGCCTTATATCATCAAGGTTTGCGAGGCTTTTAATATTCCGATCCTGAAAATGGACGGCTTCGAAGCCGACGATATTATCGGCACTCTCGCGCAAAAAGTCGCCGAAAAAGAAATGCAGGCGGTGATCGTTTCGAACGACAAGGATTTGTGCCAGCTCGTGCGCGATCCGTTGATCGTCTGTATGCGGCAGAATTCGCAAAACGTAAAACGCAAAACGCCCGTGCCGCCGATCGAATGGTGCGACGAGGCGTGGGTGACGAATAAATTCGGCGTGCCGCCGACGAAGATCATCGACCTTTTAGGCTTGATGGGCGACGCGATCGACAATATTCCCGGCGCGCCCGGAATCGGCGAAAAAGGCGCGACGAAGATCATCCAGCAGTTCGGTTCAGCCGAAGAAGCGATGCGCCGCGCCGACGAAGTAACGCATAAAACTTACCGCGAATCGCTGCTCAATAATCAGGGTATTATTCGCCAATCGGTCGAACTCGCGACGGTTCACAATTTCGTCCCGGTCGAACTCGATCTAGACGCGCTCAAGCACACCGAACCGAACCGGAAACTCGCTTACCAGCTTTTTCGCGAACTCGAATTTACTTCTCTTACGCGCGAATTTGCCGATTCGACGCCGCTTTTCGACGGGCTCGAAGACGAGTCAGGCGTATTGGTCAGACAGCCGCGCCGTTACCATATAATCAAAACGAGCGCCGATCTCGACAAACTGATTCGCCGTCTCTGGGAAACTGAGCATTGGAGCTTTCAGGTTGACGATTCGAGCTCGCCGCCGAAGGCTGATTCCTACGCGAAAAAACCGCCGCTCGGAATCGCGATCGCGACCGGCGCGGGCGCGTCGCATTACATTGATCTCGAAAACTTCGCGGAAGGCGCCGACGCCGCGATCGAGCCTTTGAAGGATATTTTATCGAACGGATTTCTTTCGAAAGTAACGCACGATTACAAATGCAATCTCGCCGTTCTCAAAAAGATCGGCATCGAGCCGGAAGCGGTCGAAGACGACACGATGATCGCCGCTTACCTGATCGATTCGAGCCGTTCGGATTACAACGTCTCGAATCTCGCCTTTCGCTTTCTTGGCGAAGACATTCGCACGGAAACGCCCGAAGGCTGGACGGAAAATCAATATTCGACCACCGAACGCGCGGATTTCGTTTTTCAGCTTGCGCCGATTCTGCGCAAAAAGATCGAAGAAGACGAGCTCGGGAAAATCTATAACGAAATCGAACTGCCGCTGATTCCGCTTCTTTACCGCATCGAAGTCGCCGGAATGAAAGTCAACGAAGAAGCCCTAAACGGCTTTTCGGATTTCGTTTCGACCGAACTCGACACCCTGCGCGAAAAGATTTTCGCGATTTCGGGACGCGAATTCAATATCGCCTCGCCGAAACAGGTCGGCGAAATTCTCTCGGAATTAAACATTGCTGGAACGAAAAAAACCGCGACCGGGCAAATTTCGACGAGCAAGGACATTCTCCTCGAACTCGCCGAAACGTATGAGATCGCAAGGTTTATCATTGACTACCGCGAGCTCGACAAGCTGAAAGCGACTTACGCCGACGCGCTCCCGAAAATGATCGACGAAGACGGTCGAATTCACGGCAATCTCAATCAAACCGTCGCGACGACCGGAAGATTATCTTCGACCGATCCGAATTTGCAGAACATTCCGATTCGCACCGAACTCGGACAGCAAATCCGCCGCGCGTTTATTCCCGAACCCGGCAATAAACTGATTTCCGCCGATTATTCGCAGCTCGAACTGCGCCTTCTGGCGTATGTTACGCGTGACGAAAGAATGCTCGACGCATTCAAGAACAACGAAGATATTCACTCGCAAACCGCGAAGCTGGTTTTCGGCGCAAAGACCGACGCCGAAATGAAAATCGCCCGCCGCAACGCGAAGATCGTCAATTTCGCGATCGCCTACGCGGTCGAAGCCTACGGCTTGGCGCAGCGCGTCGGCATTTCGCGCGCGGAAGCGAAAAAGGTGATCGAGGATTATTACGAAACTTATAAAGGCGTCAAAAAATTTATGGACGAGATGCCCGACGAGGCGCGGGAAAAAGGTTTTGTAACTTCGATTTACGGTCGCCGGCGCTATTTTCCTTCGATCAACGACCGCAATTTTTCGGTGCGCACGCGCGCCGAACGCGAGGCGATCAATATGCCGCTCCAGGGCACGGCGAGCGACATCGTGAAGATTTCGATGCTCAAAACGGACGAAGCGATAAGGCGCGAAGGATTAAAAACGAAGATGATTATGCAGGTTCACGACGAGCTGCTTTTCGAAGCGCCCGCCGAGGAAGCCGAAAAAGCGATGGAAGTCATCAAAAAAGCGATGGAATCTGCCGTCGAATTAGACGTTCCGCTGACGGTCGAAATCGGCGCGGGCGACAACTGGATGAACGTTAAATAGTCAGGCAAAACAATTTAGCCGCGGATAAACGCGGATGCATGCGGATCAGAATTTAATAAGCTTAGCGACTTTGCGTCTTTGCGGGA
>JANOBZ010000074.1:0-35191 GCA_031411895.1 Acidobacteriota bacterium
CGCCTAATTCTCTGGCGACCGAAGCGACCGATTGACCGTCAAGAATCTTCTTCACAGCATTTTGTTTAAATTCATCATCGTATTTCTTCATACTCTCATTTTACAGAGAGTTTTCTGTGCTGAATAATTAGACCATTTCACTGGCAACTTGGGTTAAATTAGAGAAAATCACGACACCGAAAAACGGAAAAATTCAATCATTGCCGCATTAGCCGAGGCTTTATGTCTTGCGCTTAAATTTAATAATCGATTTTCCGGATCGATTGAAAGTGAATATTGCCGGGCGGCATCAGAGTTGAATTAACTTTTTTACCAAATATTTGTCCTCCAAATATTGAAAGACGATTTTTTCAGTGTTAAATCATCAGGTTCGGGGTAAATGAAATATAACGTAAATTATGGAACAGAGCTTTTATATTTCCAGTCGAAATTCCCATCAGGAATTATCCGAATATTTTTCACTTTTCGGCTTGCAAAATAAACATTAAAGATTAAAAATTTATCCGGATTTACTCAATCTAACCAGAAAAAGGATAAATAAATGATATCTGAACAGCTTTTGCGCGCGATGGTCGCGCGCATTCATTCGTTTCCCGAATTGAACGGGTGCCTGATCGGTTTTCAGGGCAACAACCAGTCGCGGGTTCTGCATCCGGGTTTCTGCGCGACGCCGAATTCGGCGCGGGTCATCGTCGTGATCGAAGAAGCGATGTTTGAGGACGCCGCGATCGTCGAAGAAATGCAGCGCTGGGCGAATTCCGCCTCGGGCAGCCCGCCGAACGCGCCGAACCCGAGCGTCGTCACGAATCGCAGCCGGCTTGGTCCGGAATTGATCGGCGCCGGTCTGAGCTGCGGATTAACGGTCGTTTCGGCGATCGGCGTGATCGGCGGCGCGGCAGCCGAAGTGCCGACCGCCGGCGCCTCGACCTTTCTGGTCGTCGCGAGCTGGGTCGGGCTGACGACCGGCGCGATTCAGTGCGCGAACGGTTTGGTGCGCCTCGGCGCGATCGCCGCGAATCCGGACGGCGCGACCTTAACGGAGTGGGACAGTAACAGAATCTACACGCGGACGATTTTCGTGGTCGACGCGATCGGCGTCGCGACGGGCGTCGCCTCCTTGCCGTTCGCCGCGCGAAACCTCTTTGCCGTGCTCGCGCGCCAGCGCAGTTTCGTCGCGCGCGGGCTCTCGGTCGAAGCGCTGCGGCAGATGAATCGCGCCGAGCGGCTGCGCGTGATCGGCGAATTGATGGAGGAAGCCGGCAGAACGCCCGAGGGACGCGCTGCCCTGATCGCAGCTGCCCGCGAGGCGGAAATCGGCGTTCAATCCATTCAATCGACGACCGGATTGTCCGTGCGGCACGCGAACACGATGGTCAGAATCATCTCGGACGAAACGACGCGCCGTTTGTCCTCGTCGCTGCGGGACGTGATCGGCGGCATGAGCGGCATCGGCGGCAGCGCGACGCCTTCATCGGCGACGGGCAGCGCGAGCGGTTCGGTCAATTGGGTCATCAATTTGATCGACGGACAGGCTCCGCCGCTCTAATTTATCCGGTAAATTTTTTGTTCCGCTCAATTAAAAATGTAAAAGGCAGAATTATTCAGCTCGATTTCCGCTTTTGCTTAGTTTTTGTGCAAAGTTTCAGGCGAGTTCTCCCGGCAAAGATGAGCGCAGTCCGGACATTCCCAATCGCCTTCGTTGACTTTGGTAAACCGCAGCCCCGTATCGTCCTCCGGATAGTCGGATTCGACTGTTATCAGTGTTCCTTGATTAGTGATCGCTTCAAACATTCCGCAAGCCGGACAATTTAATAATTGACGCGAATGATCGAAGCCGCCGAGCGTTGTGAGCTTCAGATTCAGCTCATTGATCGCTTCGTCAATCGAATAGAGTCTTTCTTCTTTTTGAACAGGCTGCTTTTGCGCCGCGCTCTTTTTCTTTTCCGTTTCGACCGGAGCGCTTTTTGAATTGCCGGCAAACAAACGGTCGAACTGACGATAAAATTCCGGACTGACCTTGCCGCCCGCGATGATTTTTTTCAATACCAGATATTCTTCGTCGTTAATGATCCCGGTTTTGTTTAATCGTTGTAACTCTCTGAACAGTTCATTATCTGAGCGCACTTTTCTTCCCTTCCATAATCGTGAATGTCGAATCCGTTTGGAACATTCTACTAAAGATTTCCGCCTTCGTGAAGAAGCCTCAAGGGCAATTTCAATTCCCGGACATTTCCGTATTCCATCAATTTTATACTGAAACACAAGCGCGGGGGAGAGAATTATCACCTGACAAACGCAGGTGATAATTCGGTTAAGGGAATGAGTAAATTGACATGACCCGCAGGTAAATTATTTCCCTTTTGTCTCGCTTCCTGTTCCCGCAAAGGCGAAAGTAAAGAATATATTTTACTTAACGACAAACTGCTCGAATTTTCAAAATTAAAACTTCCAGCCCTTTTCCCAAAAGCCTTTTATCGTTTAATTCGCTACAATTGCAGAATTATGGAATCAAGTGAGTCGGTCATTCGATTTGCCGAAACGGACGACTTAAAATTACTTGTCGCGCTCGGAATGACGACCTGTTACGAGGCTTATTTCGAGCTCGACCCGCCGAGAGATCTGGCGGAATATTGCGTCCGGTCGTTTAATGAAGAGCGGCTGAAAAACGAATTCGAAGACGCAAATTCAACATTCCTGATCGCCGAATTAGGCGAGCGCGCCGTCGGTTACGCAAAGCTGCGCGAAGGAAAAAAGATCGCATGCATGGCGGGCAAAAACGCCGTCGAAGTTCAGCGGATTTACGTTCTGGAACGACTTAAAGGCAGACGAATCGGCGAAAAATTAATCAACCGCTGCTTTGAAATCGCGAAAGAACGCGGCTTCGAAACCGTCTGGCTCGGCGTTTGGGACAAAAATGTCGCCGCCCAGAAGTTTTACGAAAAGATCGGTATGACGAAAGCCGGTTGGACGGATTTTTCCGACGGCAAAAACGAATTTATCAACATGGTTTTCGCGAAAACAGTATAAACTCTAAAACGATAAACCGGATTGAAAATAATTTTATGAAAAACACGAGAATCGGTAATTTTGCTCTTTTTATCTGCTTACTATTCATATTGTCGGCGAGTGTTACGGCGCAGGAAGTTGTTTGTCCATCGGCGATACAGACCCAACCGTGTCCGTCGCCCGAAATGGAAAACAGAAATATTAAAGACACTGAATTTTTCTGGTTTGATATTCATTCCTTCTATTTCATCGTCGGGAACAGTGAAAATCCGAAAACCAGGGCTTTCGCGATTCGCGCCTTTAATAAAAAACGTGATATGTCGGTTTATATTTATTTTGACGATTCGCAGCAAAACAAACCGCCGCACGTTTCAGCAGACAAAAAGACGTTTCGCCTTTTCTACCCGGCGAGTTTTTTGCAAGGCGTGGTAAAAATGCTCGAAAGCAAAGAAAGGATGTATTTCGGTTATAGAAAGTACGAAAACGGTCATATTTGGGCGTCAATAGAAGGCTATGGGGTTTTGGGCGCGACCGGAAAAAGTCCCGGAAAAAAGTAAAACGAGAAATGGGAAATAAAAATAAACGTCCGCTGAAAGGCTTAAAAGTTTTGGAAATGGGACAGGTTATCGCCGGACCGTTTTGCGGCGCGCTGCTCGCCGGATTCGGCGCGGAAGTAATTAAAATCGAGAAACCGAAAACCGGCGATCCTTTGCGCGTCTGGCGAAAAATGCACCACGGCACGTCGCTCTGGTGGCTTTCGATGGGCAGAAACAAAAAAAGCGTGACGCTCGATCTGACGCGTCCGGAAGGTCAGGAAATCGCACGGCAGTTGGCGGCGAAAGTGGATATTCTGGTCGAAAACTTCAAACCCGGAACGCTCGAAAAATGGGGGATGGGTTATGAAAATCTGCGCGCCTTGAACAAAGGCTTGATCATGGTGCGCGTTTCCGGTTACGGGCAAACGGGACCGTTTGCATCGCGTCCGGGTTATGCGAATGTAGCGGAAGGTTTCGGCGGAATTCGCTATATTTCCGGCGATCCGGATCGCCCGCCGGTGCGCACGGGGCTTTCGCTCGGCGACACGCTGGCGGGACTTCATGCGGCGCTCGGCGCGCTGACGGCGATTTATCACCGCGATGTCAACGGCGGCAGCGGGCAAATCGTGGACGTTGCGATTTACGAAGCGATTTTCAATATGATGGAATCGACACTCGCCGAATACGACAAGCTCGGACACGTCCGCGAACGGCGCGGCGCAAAGATCGAAGGCATCGTTCCGACCTCGACCTATCCGACAAAGGACGAAAAATTCATCATCATCGGCGCGAACGGCGATTCGATTTTTCGGCGCTTGATGAATAAAATCGGCAGACCGGATTTCGCCGCGCACCCGGAAATGCAGGACAACGCGGGACGCGTCAATCACGAAGCCGCGATTGACCGCGCGATTGCCGATTGGGCTTTAACTAAAACTTACGACGAAGCTTACGCCGCGATGATCGAAGCCGACGTTCCGACCGGTCCGGTTTATTCGATCGCCGACATCGTCAAAGACGCACAGTTTAACGCCCGCGAAATTTTCGAAACCGTCGAAATCGCGCCCGGCGATTGCGTTAAAATTCCCGCCGTTCTGCCGAAACTGACCGAAACACCCGGCGGCACGGACTGGATCGGACCGCGTTTAGGCGAACACAACGAGGAGATTTTTCGCGGTTTTTTGGGATTGTCGCAGAGTCAATTTGAAGATTTGATTGCCGAAGAAATTATCTGAAAAGTACATAAATGATCGAATTAATTAAAGATGTAACTAAATGTCAGGGCACTTGTTACTTCGAATTTTTACCCGGAATTTACAAAGACAAATGTTGGACTAAAGAGTCCGTATTTATTGATGATTTACAAATTTATTACATTGAGCCGATTCTGGCGAAACACATTAACGACTACGACCATTATACATTCATGTCCGCCGATAAATCGGATTGGCAAAACATCATTAAAGATCTTAATCAAATGAAAGAGTTTTTGAGAAAAGCCCGAAATTTTAATGAATTTACTTCCAAACTCGATTTTTCATTTCGGGATGTTGAAGAAAATTTCACGAAAGATTTTGAAAAAAGCAAAACCGAGCTATCAAGATTAATTGACGATTTTGTTTTATGGCTTCGAGAAACCTTGAAACATCACAATAAAATTTCGGTTCTGGGAATATAACAGATAAAAAATATTGCCGGAAGCTTTTTCTCAGTAAAGATGTGTTTTTCTTTTGTATCGCAACTCTCAAGTAAATAAATGACGGTTTCCCGCAAAGGCGCAAGGCTCGCAAAGAGTTTATTTGCTTATGCACCTTTGCGCCTTTGCGGGAAATTTAACGAAGATCAATCACTAACTACTTTAAGGCACATACGCGGTAGGCACGGGTTTATCGTTTACTAAGCCGAATTGAAAGACGAACGGCTGCGAGTTCGAAGTTTGCAGAACATACCAGACGCCATTGCGGAAAACCGCGAGATCCGTTTTGCCGTCGCCGTCGTAATCCGCCGCCGTCGGAATGTCGGTTGCGATGCCGAACTGTGCGACCGAATAATTTTGAAAATTCGTCAAAATATGCCACGCGCCGTCGCGATAGACGGCGAGATCGGCTTTGCCGTCGCCGTCGTAATCGCCCGTTACGGGTTTGTCCGATCCGACGCCGAACTGCACCGCGCCGAAGCCCTGCGCCGAGCGCTGAAGATACCAGACGCCGCCACGATAAACGGCGAAATCCGTTTTCCCGTCGCCGTCGTAATCCGCCTGCACGGGTTTGTCGCCCGCCAAACCGAACTGGGTAACGCCGGTCTGATTGTCGGCAAGATTCAGCGTGTACCATACGCCGGCGCGGAAAACGGCGAGTTCGGCGCGTCCGTCGCCCGTGTAATCAGCCGGCACGGGAACGTCGCCCGCGACGCCGAATTGAACGGCGAAAACCTGCGTATTCGAGCTTTGCAGAATATACCAAATGCCGTCGCGATGAACGGCGATGTCGGTTTTGCCGTCGCCGTCGTAATCGGCAGGCGTGAGTTTATCGTTCGGCAGACCGAACTGCGCCGCCGCCGAGCCGTTTGCGCTTTGCTGCAAATACCACGTTCCGTTGCGGTAAACAGAAATATCGCTTCGCCCGTCGCCATCGAAATCGAATCTCGCCGCGCCGAGTCCGGCTTGATTAACGGTTAATGTCCGCGCGCCGATAGTGACGTTTGCGCTTCGCGCGTTGCGCGTCGGATTAGGCAAAACATTAAACGTCGCCGCGCCGTTTCCGCTCTGCTGCGCGGAAGTTATCTGTACCCAATTTGCATCCGAAAATGCCTGCCACGAACAATTCGCGCCCGCCGTGACCGCGACATTGCCGCTGCTGCCCGAAGCGGTAAAACTGACGCTCGTCTGCGCGAGCGAAGACGGACAGCCCGCGCCCTGCTGAATCTGGAAATTTCTCGTATTAAAGCCGTCCGAAACCGTGATAAAACCCGTCCGCGCCGCGCCGGTATTTGCCGCGACCGTGAAATTGACGGTCGAACTGTTAACGCCGTTCGGTGCCGAATCAATCGTGATGAATGAATTAGCGGTCGAAACCGACCAGCCGCAGCCCGCCGGGATCGTGATCTGGAAATTTCCCGTGCCGCCCGCTGGCGGAAATGCGAGCGCGGTCGGCGCGACGCTGAATTGGCAGGCGTTAGTCGAACTTTGAATATCGAGATTCCAGCCGCCCGAAATCGTTCCCGCGTTGTCGCCGTTGTCGTCAACGACATAAAGCGCCCACATGCCGTTCGGATTCGTGCCGTAAAACGCCCCGAGCGCGCCGCCGGAAGCTGCGCCCTGCGGCGCGGGCGACGGAAACGTGTCAACGTTGTCAAAATTTGTCGGTTTGAAAATTCCCGAAGTTAATGCCGAATTGTCGGGCAGAAATGCCGTTGCCGAATCGGTAAAGGTCAGCGAAATATTACTGACCGCCGTATTTCCGCCGACATCCGATATTAAAACGATTCGTCTGCCGTTCGGCGCAACGAGCAGAATATCAACATCGTCGGGCGCGGTGTGCGAAAAATTTTCCAGATTGACCGTCAAACCCGAAAGCAATCCGGGCAAGCCCGAAATCTGTATGTCGCCCGGATACGGATTCGCCGTCCCGCTCTGGGCAATCGCGATCGGATTCGTATTCGCGCCGGTCGCGATATTTTCGACCGTCACCGAATCAATCCACCAGCCCGCACTCGCAAAACTGTCGTTCGAACCGAGCCGCCAGCGAAACTGCACGTTTTGCGCAAAAGCGCTCGCCGGAAGCTGAACCGTGGTCAGCAGAAAATCGACCTGCGTCGCGCCGCTCCACGCAAAGCGTCCCGCGAGCGGATTGGTTGAAGGATTCAAAGTCGCCGTGTAGCCGCCCGCGAGAAACGCGCCGCCCGCCGACAGAATGTCCTGAAATTCGCCCGTGCCGATCTTTATTTCCAGAACGCCGCCGTCCCATGTGTTTTCGACCGAATATTTATGCCGGAAATTCAAAACGGCGCGATTGCTCGTAATTAAAATCGGCGGCGAAGTTATTTCCGACAATCCGGTCGCCAGCGTGTTTGACGCAAACACCGAATTCGGCGCGCTGTAATTAAAATTCGTAGCGCTGACGAAATTTGCGCCTGCGCCCGAAGCGGAAGTCGTCCAGCCTGCGGGCAATTGCGGCGCCGTCACGCCGTCAAAATTTTCGCTGTATTTGACAACGCCCTGAAGCGTTTCGCCGGTCGCCGAAGTTTTCTCGGAAAAGCTTGAAAACAAAACGATTGCGAGCAAAATTAAGACGGCGGCAAACCACAATTTAGAGTTCTTTAAGACGGATATTTTCGGCATCGGTTTCTTATGTTCGGTTCGGAATGTGAATCAACAATGACTTAAAAGTTAAAAGCATCGCGCCCGCTTGTCAATAAAAATCGATATAAATATTGCTTTTGAAATAAAAAACATTATAAAATTGCAGGCTACCACGCATTATTCGGAAATTTTCAAACGTTTGTAAAGTTGTTCGTCCAAGTTTTTTTGAGGAAAATTTGATGAAAAGATTTTCTGTTCTCCGTTTTCTTTTGCCGATTATCGGCATCTGCTTTTTTTCCGTCCTGACTGCCGCCGCCCAGAATTTGCCCGAAGACGCGCCCGTCTTAATCAGCCAGCCTGATTCGACGCGCGCCTTGACGGCATCGCGAACGCGGCGCGGCTTCGATTTTTCGCCGCAGATTTTCCGGGCGGACGAAAGCGCGCAAATCACGTTTTTCGTAACGAATCTCGAACTTTTGCCCGCAGAAGGCGCAAACGCTTTTCGCGTTGACGCGCAGGATTCGAGAGGATTTCGCTATCCGCTGCAAATCGTTTCGTTCGAGTCCGTCGAAGATCGCCCGTGGGTTTACGCCTTAACGGTCAAACTAAACGGCGCGATGCAGAACGTCGGCGACGTTCTGGTGAGAGCAAACTGGCGCGGCGTGGCGAGCAACCGCGTGCGCGTCGCGATCGGATTCGAAAGCAAAAAACCGGATGACGACGCCGGCGCAATTCCGACGCCGATGCCCGAAAAACCGATTATTCGCACGAGCAGCGAGGAAAATCGCGGCGGTCTGCCGTGGTCGGGCGACCGCGTAAGGTTTATGGAACAGGCGACGTTCGGCGCGAACGCGACGCTCGAAATGCGTCTGCGGCGCATCGGACTTTCGACGTGGCTCAATGAGCAGATGGAAGAAAAACGCGACGCGAACAATGCGGCGCGCTATTCGACGTTTCCGTATCCGAATCTGATTCCGCAGGCGACGAACATTCCGACGACCTGCACGGGAAACTGCCTGCGCGACAATTATTCGATGTACCCGCTCCAAAAGTGGTTTTTCCGCGAAGCGCTTTACGGCGAAGATCAGCAATTGCGCCGCCGCGTCTCGTGGGCTTTGAGCCAGATGTGGGTCGTTTCGGGACGCGAAACCGTTCAGCCGTCGGGAATGCTGCCGTATATTCAGGTGTTGGACAAAAACGCGTTCGGCAATTACCGCGAGCTGATGCGCGAAATGACGCTCAATCCGGCGATGGGAAATTATCTCGATATGGCGATTTCGACGCGCCAGAGCCCGAACGAAAACTACGCGCGCGAGATTTTACAGCTTTTCTCGATCGGGCTTTTTATGCTCAATCAGGACGGCACTTTACAATTTGACGGCGACGGCAATCCGATTCCGACCTATACGCAGGAAGAAGTCAACGGCTTTACGAAAGTCTTTACCGGCTGGACGTTTTGCGGTCAGGAATGCGCGGGCACGCAGCCCGGAATTCGCAATATGCGCGCGCCGATGGTTCTGCGTCCGGAAAATCACGACACGACTGACAAGCGGATTCTGAATTATCCGGGCGCGGTTGCGATGATTCCCGCCGGAATGTCGGCGGAAGACGATTTTACGCTCGCGCTCGATAATGTTTTTCACCATCCGAACGTTGCGCCGTTCGTCGGTAAGGTACTGATCCAGCAGCTTGTTACGAGCAATCCGACACCGGCTTACGTCGGTCGCGTTTCAGCGGTTTTCAACGACAACGGCGAAGGCATTCGCGGCGATTTAAAGGCGGTCGTGCGGGCGATTCTGCTCGATCCGGAAGCGCGCGGCAATGTAAAGACCGACCCCGATTACGGACATCTGCGCGAGCCGGTTTTGTTCGTCACGAACATTTTGCGACCGCTTAATGCGACGTCGAACACGAACGCGCCCGCCAACTGCAATAATCAAAGCGACGGCACGCTCAACGGCGCGACGCTCGTGCTCGATCAGGACGTGTTCAATCCGCCGAGCGTTTTCAATTATTATCCGCTGACCTATACGCTCCAAAACACCAACTTAAGCGCGCCGGAATTCGGAATTTTCTCGACCGGCACGGCTTTGAAGCGTCCGAATTTCGTCAACCAGATGATTTTCGGCAGCGGCATCGCGATCACGGGCGACGCGCCGTGCGGAACGCGCGCCGACATTTCGCGCTGGCAGTCGCTGGCGGCATCGGACGCGAGCGGCGCTTTGCTGGTTGATACGATGAACACGGAAATAATGCACGGTTCGATGTCGCCGTCGGTGCGCAATCACGTGTTGCAGGCGGTTCAGGCGGTCGCGCCGACCGATTCGCTGAAACGCGCGCGAACCGCGCTTTATCTGGTCACGACATCGCCGCAATTTCAAGTGCAGAGATAAAAGTTTTGAGTCCCGCGTTTACGCGGCAACTTTCGCTGATGCAAGTAATTGCCGCGTAAACGCGGGACTCAAAACTTAAAAACAAAAAAAATGAAAGAATCAAGAAGAGAATTTATCGGAAAATCTTGTCGGGCGATGACGATGGCGGCGCTTGCCACGCAAATGTCGCATCTCGGTCTGATCAGCGCGCTGGCTCAAAAAAACGTCGAAAAAAACGTTAAGACGGAAGAGGCGGGCGACGATTATAAAGCCCTGGTCTGCGTCTTTCTAAACGGCGGAAACGACAGCAATAATATGGTCGTGCCGAAACACAACGCCGGCTACGCCGAATACAGCGCGGCGCGAACGGCGCAGGGTTTGGCAATTCCCCAGAACAATCTTTTATCAATGATGCCGCCGTCTCTGGGTCTGGAATTCGGTCTGCACCCGAATTTATCGGAGCTTCATCAGCTTTGGGGAGAAAACAAGCTCGCGGTTGCCTGCAATGTCGGAACGCTCGTTCAGCCGATCACCAAACAGCAGTATTTGTCGGGCGCGCCGCGTCCCGATCAGCTTTTTTCGCATTCCGATCAGGTTGCTCAATTTCGCACCGCGACTCCGTATAACAGCTCGACAACCGGCTGGGGCGGACGACTTGCCGACCGCACCGCGCCGATCAATACGGGCGCGGCGATCCCGATGATCACGTCGGTCGCGGGCGTGACGATCTTCAGCAACGGCGTGACAAGCTCGCCTTTGATCGTCGAACCGTCGCCGACGCCTTTGAATCTCGTGCTGACGCTCAACGGTTTCGGCACGACGAGCGACGAGCTGGCGCGAAAAACCGCGATGCGGCAGATTAGGACGGAAGATTTGGACAAAACCTTGATTCAGGCGAGCGCGTTTTTGACGCAGCAAGCCGTTACCGTGAGCGAACAGCTCAGCCAAGACCCGACTTTGACGGTTGCTTTTCCGAACACGTCGCTCGGCAATCAGCTCCGGCAGATCGCAAAAGTAATGAAATTCCGCACGGCGTTAAATATGAGCCGCCAGATATTTTTCGTCCAGCTTCCCGGCTTTGACACGCACGGCAGTCAGATCGCGAATCAGGGCAGTTTGTTCAGACAATTAAGCCAGGCGTTAAAGGCGTTTTATGATGAAACGGTCGCGCAGGGAATTTCCGGCAAGGTGACGACCTTTACGATGTCCGATTTCAACCGCACGTTAAATCCGGCAGGTTCGGGCACGAACGTCGGCACCGACCACGCGTGGGCAGGTCATCATCTGGTGATGGGCGACGCCGTCATCGGCGGAAATTTTTACGGCAGACCGACCGCGAACGGCTCGATTTTCCCGACGCTCGTCAACAGCGGTCCCGACGATGTCAGCACGCGCGGACGTTTCGTCCCGACGGTTTCGGTCGAAATGTACGCCGCGACAATGGCGCGCTGGTTCGGTTTAACCGACGCGGAATTGTCGCTCGTTTTTCCATATATCCAGAATTTCCCGACTTCGAATTTAGGATTTATGAGTTAATAAACGTGAAGCGCGGTATAAGAAATCGAACAGGCGGAACGCCGTCATCCTGACGGCACACGTCGCTGAAAGCGGCGTCAACGGCTTTCTTTTTCTGAAAACTTGAAAGGAAAATGAAGCGTTTGAGCATTTTTCAAACGCTTTGCCGTCAGGATGACGGCGTTTCGCTTATATCCCGATTTGATGTTAGATTTTAAAAAAACCCAGCCGAAATTCTAAAGCGCCAGTTTTTGAAATGCCTCATCGGTAAACTTGAAATGTCTTTCTTCCTCGTCGCGAACCGCGCCTAATTTTTCGTAAAATCCGATCGCGGGCGTGTTCCACCCCAAAACCTGAAAATCGATCCGCTCAAAGCCGCGTTGTTTGGCAAGTTTCGCGATATATTTGAGCATCATTTCGCCCACCCCGCGACCACGAAAATCTCTCGTAATAAAAATATCTTCGAGATAAATGCCGCGCTGACCGCGAAAGGTCGCAAAATTCGGAAAGAAAACCGCATAAGCGACCGGCTTTTCATCGTCAAACGCGAGAATCGCTTCGGCAACTTTTCCATCACCAAAAAGCGCGGTTTTCAGGCGTTCTTCCGTCACATCGAGAAACTGCAAAAGCTTTTCATATTCGGCAAACTCGCGCATCAGCGCAATGATCTGCGGAATATTTTCGGGCGTTGCTTTTTTAATTGTCAGAGTCATCTTTAATGCTTAGAATACTCGGCGGTTTTCTCGCTCCTTTAATAATCAGAGCAAAATAGGTCAACAGAAGTGCCGGTGCCAGAAAAATGGAAAGAATAAAAAGTAACAACAAAACACCGTAAGCAGAATCGTTAGGCGAAGGTTCGCGGATTCCGCCCATAATGTTAAAAACGAATTTATCCGCGTTAAGAACTCCGAGAACGATTACAATCAAGGAAAGTGGAAAAAAAGTAGCGGTCACCGCAGAAAGCCTGTCCATCTGGAAAAATATTCGCAAAGCAAACAGTAAAAGCGCGACTCGCCACGTTGCGACAATGAACAGAAACCACGCGTTGACGACGTTTGCTGTTCTTAAATCAGTGAATGTTTCAATCGGAATCGCATACAAAATCGCGGGCGGCGAAACCATCGAGATAAAAGTCAGAAATCGAAAAAACGACCAATCATTCACCCGTAAAGGTGCGATGAAAACCCACAAAAAAAGCGCGAGAACGAAAATATAAACAACCGAGCCGATGCCGAGGTGCTGTAAGAATTCAGCTTTCGGATTATCCCAATATCGCCCGATGCCGACTATCCAAGTGCAAACAAGACCGAAAATCAGATGTCCTTTTTCAAACGTAAAAAACTTTTCCTGCGTTAAGCGAAACGTTAGCAAACGGAAAGTGTCTTTGACAATTTGCAGCATCTTTACATATTCCACGCGATCTGGCTTTTGAGCCGTAAAATCGAGCGTTCCTTGCCGATTGCTTCAAAAACCGCGAGCATCGAAGGTCCGACGGCGACACCGGTTAAAGCCGCGCGCGCGCCGTTCATAATGATGCCGAGTTTCGTGCCTTTTGCTTCGGTAAACTCTTTGACAACCGTTTCGATTTCGTCGTGCGTGAAGCTCTGCATCGTTTCAAAACGCTCTGCGAGTTCGGGCAGCCACGTTTGAAGATCGGGAAATTTCTTTAAATTTTTAGCAATCGCCGCCGGGTCGAAATCAAAATCTTCCGAAAAATAAGCGCGTCCCTGTGCCGAGAAATCCTTGAGCGTGAAAAATCTTTCGCGGATAAGGTCAACCGTTTTTTCGAACCATTCGCGGTCGTCTTCCTCGTATTCTTCGCGCCAGAGTTTTGCCTGTTTCATCTCGGCTTTGACAAACGGCAAAAGCTCCGTGAGCGGCATTGTGCGAACATACTCGGCGTTCATCCAGATCGCCTTGTCGTCCGTCCAGCGTTTCGGATTGTTCGCGTCGAAATTAAAGATCGCATTGTTGCGGTGAATTCCTTCGAGCGAAAATGTTTGGACAAGCTCGTCCAAAGTCATGATTTCCTGCTCGGTTTTCGGCGACCAGCCCAAAAGCGCGAGAAAATTACGAAATGCCGCCGCCAAAAATCCGGCGTCGCGATAAGTCGTCATCGAAACGATTTCGCCGTGAATTCTTTTTGAGAGTTTCTTTCCGCCCGGCGCCAAGATCAGCGGCAGATGCGCGAAGCGCGGCGGCGTTTTGCCGAGCGCTTCGTAAATCAAAATCTGTTTGTGCGTGTTCGTCAAATGATCCTGCCCGCGAATCACGTCCGTAATGCTCATCTCGATGTCGTCGCAAACGACCGACAAATTATAAAGCGGCGAACCGTCGGAACGAAGCAAAACGAGGTCTTCCGTTTCGCTGTAATCGCGTTCGCTCAAACCGTAAACCGCGTCTTCAAACGAAGTTTTGCCCGTTTCGGCAACTTTCAGACGAATCGCAAAACCTTCCCCGCCCGCAGCCCGCGTGTCGGATTCTTCGCGCGACAAATCGCGAAACGGATTGTCGCGCATAGATTTGACGCCTTGATTCTGGCGCGCGCGGTCGGCAATCGTTTCTTTAATATTCTTATCGGTCGGCTCGGCTTTCGGCGTAAAATCGCGATACGCTTTGCCTTCTTCGAGCAATTTCAAAGCGGCGGCGCGATGATTGTCGGCATTGTTCGACTGAAAAACGATTTCCTCGTCGGGCGCAAAACCGAGCCATGCCAAGCCTTGCAGGATCGACTGCGTCGATTCGTCGGTCGAACGCGCCTGATCGGTATCTTCAATTCGCAAAAGAAATTTTCCGCCGACATTGCGGGCATAAAGATAATTAAAAAGCGCGGTTCTGGCAGAACCGATATGTAAATAGCCGGTCGGCGACGGTGCAAAACGAACTCTTGTTGTCATAAAGAAATTTTCCCGCAAAGGCGCAAAGAGCGCAAAGCGTTAATTATAAAGTCTGTAAAAATACGAAAAGCTATCAAATTTTTAGTTTGATAGCCGCGAAATAAATCTAAAATCGCCAATCCAAAATCTAAAATTGTAATGGCGGAGATGACAGGATTCGAACCTGTGGAGGGCTTTTGACCCTCAACAATTTAGCAAACTGCCGCTTTCAGCCGCTCAGCCACATCTCCGCAGTGCTTTTACGAGAAAAGCAAGTTTTTATTCTAGCCGCTGAGCAAACTTTGTCAAGCCCTCGCGCATCGTATAGCTAAACTTTTGTGCCGCTACGCAGGCTTGACACATTTGATTTTACGGAAGAAAATACCAAAGTGCCCGATTTATTGTTTTTTGTCGTTTGATTGCGTTTTTAGCACTCCTGTAATAATGAGTTTTCCCCTAACTTATTTTTCGTTCGGAGGTCGCTTTTTTAAATGAGTTTTTCCGAAAGTCCAAACATTTTTCTAAAGACTTTTCTGCTCGCGCTGACCGCAGTTTCCGCGATATTTTTTTCCGCGCCTGACGCGCGTGGCGCGGTCGTTTTCGAAAGAAAGGGCGTTCTCGGCGTTATTAAAGGAAGCGTCCGCGATGATGCGGGAAACCCGATCGCTGATGCTTATGTTTCGTTTTTCAAGGTCGGCACATCAGAGCTTCTAAAACAGGTTCGCTCGTCGGCAAACGGAAGCTTTCTTGCCAAGGTTCTGCCCGGAACCTACACAGTTCTGGCAGTCGCGCAGGGCTATAATCCGGTAACTTTCCGGTCGGTCGAGGTAAACCGCTCGGCGGAATTAAATTACAAATTCAATCTCGAACGCGCCGGCAGCGGCAACACTTTGCCCGAAAAGCGCGCCGACCGCAACAGCTCGAAATGGCGAATCCGCGCCGCGCAGATCAACAGCTCAATTTATCAAAATCAGGACGGCGACGTTCCGGTTGACGAAAACGTCGCCGAGGAAAATACGACCGTCGCCGAAAATCAGCCGGAAGAAACCAGCGAGAATCCGGATTCGAAGGAAAAGCCGAATCGTCCCGGTCAAACCGTCATTGAAACTTTTGCCGCCAGCACGGAAACCGAAACTTTCGTCGGCACTAATTTTGCGACGCTTCTGCCCGTTACCGAGAATACGCAGCTTGTTTTAGCCGGACAAATCGCGACCAGCCCGAACGCGCCGCAGCGATTCGAGGCAAACGTAATTTCGCGTCTGAACGGCGAACATCAAATTCGCATCAACACCTCGATCGCCAGATTGGGCAAGGTTGAAATCGAAGACGCCGAAACACGGCTCGGACAATTTTCCGTGCAGGCGCTCGACGAATGGCGCGTTCGCGACAACGTTATCGTGGTTTTCGGTTTCGATTATTCGCGATTTCTCGGCGCGGGAAACGATTTTTCGCTGAGCCCACGATTAGGGTTGCAGTTTGATCTCAATTCGAGAACGCGGCTTCGTACTTCGTACACGACGCAGACCGAAGAAAAAAGCTGGGCGCAGGCGATCGAGCTCGAAGGCACGCAGGTTCTTTTCCGCGAGCCGCTCGCGATACAGGATTTCGTCGTCGAAAACGACAAGCCGCAGATGAACCGGAGCAGCCGCTTCGAATTCGGCGTCGAACGAATTTTGGACAGCAGTTCGTCAATCGAAGCGAATGTATTTTTCGATTTAACGAGCGGTCGCGGCGTCGGTTTGATAAATATGCCGATCGGCTTTTTGAGTGGTGACGACGACAAATTCGTCGCCAATCAACAAGGCAGAGCGCAGGGCTTAAGACTGGTTTATTCGCGTCGTCTGAACGGAATTTTCAGCACCTCGGCGGGTTACGCGTTCGGCAACGGTCAGAAAATCTCGGAACAGGCGATTTCAAATCCGGCAAATGTTTTTGAAAACGATTATTTTCACACGTTTTTCGGACAGTTTGAAGCCGATTTGCGAACCGGCACACAGGTTCGCACCGTTTTCCGTCTTTCGCCGCAGGCAACCGTTTTCGCGATTGATCCGTTTCAGGGCAGAATGACGATCTACGATCCGGGCTTGAGCGTTGTCGTCACGCAGTCTCTGCCGACCTTGGGCTTGCCGATCCGCGCCGAAGCGATTCTTGACGGGCGCAACCTGCTCGACTTTCAAACTGGCGTCAACGGCGAGGAAGGAAGCCTCAAACTCTCGTCGCAGCGGAGAATGCTGCGCGGCGGAATTATGGTCAGATTTTAAGTTAGGTTCAAGCCAAGGAATTTATTGTCCAAAGTCGATCATTTTTGGCTTTGGATTTTTTTGTTTCCAAATTCTCGGATTCAGAGCAAAAAACTGAATAAAAGCAGCCGCGATCAAACGTTTATAAATTTGTAAACGTCTTATTTGACAAGACTTATTTGATAGTTCCGGTAAAAATAAACTGGAACGTGTTTTGCGTCGAAAAAACCCCTGGTGAAGTTTGCTTTCCGGCGATGACAGGTAAAGTGCTGACAAGTTGGAGTTTAGTTTGGCTTTTGGCGACGGTTTTATTCGTCGTCGGCGGTGCGCTCAACCTGTCTCAGCGCGCTTATCACAAGCTTCCGCCGACCGACGGAGTTGTTTGGCAGCTGCGCGATAACGGCGGAATTTATGCCGAAAAGGTGTTGTTCGGATTATCCGCGTCGCGCGCCGGAATCTCAGTCGGAGACCGCCTGGTCGCCATCCAGCTGGAAGGTGAAACCAATCAGGAAATCACATCGCCAGCCGATGTATTAATGTATCTCGAAGTAGCGGGCGTAGACGGCAGTCTGACCTACTCGATCATCAAACCTTACTCTTTTTCGAACAATGAATATTTTGCCGATTTAAGGCATCTCGACACGCAGCCGCGCTGGACGGCACCGGTGATTTTTCTCACTTTGGTTGGAATTGTCTGGCTCGGCGTCGGTATTTTCGTTCTTTTCAAACAAGGCGGACACGCGCCTTTCGTACTGCATTTTGCGAATATTTGTCTGGCGGCTTTTGTTTTTCAGGTTTATAAGCCGCTTTATCTGGGCGAAGATTTAGACCTCGCGATCAATCTTCTGGACAATTTCGCGTTTGCTTTTTTTGCGCCTCTTTTCCTCCATTTCTGTCTGCGTTATCCGGTTAGAAGCGAAGTTTTTGACCGTTCGAGGTGGCAAACCTATCTGCTTTATGTTCCTGCCATCGTAATTTCACTCGTTATCCTGACGTTTTCGATTATTCCGCAAATTGCGCCGCAATCATTCGTAGTTGATGCGATTACGCCTTTTTTAGACAAATCCAATTTTTTTACCAATCTCTATTTAGTAAATTTTTATCATTTCGTCATATTTGTCGCCGCCGGCGCGGGCGTTTTGATTCGCCGTTTCTGGCGTAACAAACAAACAATTGTTCGCCAGCGTTTGAAGTGGGCGATGTGGGGAACGATTGCGGCGATCGTCCCGATTGCCGTCGTTCAGATCGCGCGGCGCTTTGTTTATCTTCCCGACGACGCTTTCATGGCGGCGATCACGACTCTGCCGCTCACTTTGATTCCCTTAAGCTTCGGTCATTCGGTCGTCCGCTACCGTTTGATGGACGTTGATGTGGTCGTCCGCCGCGCGCTTGTTTACGCTCTGACGACGGTGGCGATCGCGATGATGATCGGCGCGGTCGCGCTCGGGCTGGTATTTCTCGCGATCGGCAATAATCTTTCGACGACGGAAATCACGCTTCGTGCTTTGATCGCGATTATCGCGATGGCGGGAATCGTGCTTTTAAGCGAGCCTTTGAAGAAATTTTTGCAGGAACGCGCCGACCGCTTTTTCTACGGCGAACGCTACGATCTGCGCCGGAGCCTTCTGGATTTCGGCAGAACGCTTTCGGCGACGACTGCGCTCGAACCGCTTCTCAACGCGCTGACCGAGCGCTTGCGGCAGGTTCTCGATGTCGAAAAGGTCGCGGTTTTCATCGAAAATGAAGTCACGCCCGAACAATACCGGCTCGCCAAATCCATCGGTTTGAGCGAAGAATACAACATTCCGAACGATTTCCGGCAGATGATCCGGCAAAAAAGTGCCGAAAAAGGAATTGTCCGCGCCGACGAGCTTGAACTGTTCGAAACCGAAATCAGCGAGGCGATTGCCGATCAGGAAAACGGCTCAAACGGCATTGTCGGCAAGATCGAAAAATTCGGCAGAAACGGTAAAAACGTCGTCCGTCAGGAACTGCATTACTACGTTCCGTGCGTTGTGCGCGGTCGAATGGTCGCCGTGATCGGTTTGGGCAGGGCAAGCGACGGCTCGCTTCTGTCGAGCGAGGATTTGGATATTCTACAGACGGTTTCGGGCTACGTCGCGGTCGCGGTCGAAAATTCCCTGCTTTATCAGGAACAGGAAAAACGCGCCGAAGAGCTCGCGCTGTTGAAGGAATTCAACGAATCGATCATCGAATCGGTCAACGTCGGTCTGCTCGCGGTTGACGAATTGGGGCGCATCACGCGCTGTAATTCGACGTTTGAAGAAATGATCGGTTTCAGCCGCGAAGAAACCATCGGCAAATTTATCGAAGACATTTTCGATCGCGGCTTTGCGCATAATCTCGATAACATCCTCGGAAAATCGCGCTGGCATCTGACCGAAGCGCGTCACGCCTATAAACTTCACACGCTCGCGTCGGACGGAAAATCTTTGATTTTGAACGTCGCCGTCGCGCCGCTGCGCTCGGTCACGCACAATCAAACCGGCGCGATCGTCGTACTCGAAAACGTTACATCGCGCGTCAAGCTGGAAGAAACTTTGCAGCAGAGCGAAAAGCTTTCGAGCATCGGTTTGCTCGCGGCGGGCGTCGCGCACGAGGTTAACACGCCTTTGACCGGCGTTTCGAGCTACACGCAGATGCTGCTCGGAATGATTCCCGAAACCGATCCGAAACACGCGCTTTTACTGAAAGTTCAAAAGCAGACCGAACGCGCATCGAATATCGCCGGAACGCTTCTGAATTTTTCGCGCGGCGGCAATTCGACCGAATTCGTCGAAATAGACATCAATAAACTGCTCGACGATTCGCTCCAATTGCTTGAGCCGCAAATGCGCAAATCGCAGATCGAAATCGTTAAAAATTACTCGACCGAAAAGCCGGCGGTTCTCGGCAACGCCGGAAAATTGCAGCAGGTTTTCACGAACCTGATTCTCAACGCGCGCGACGCGATGCTCGGCGGCGGCTCGATTACTTTAACGACCGCACACAACGAAACGGGCGAAGTGGTGATCGAAATTTCCGACACGGGCGAAGGTATTTCGCCTGAAAACTTAAGCAAAATCTACGACCCGTTTTTCACGACCAAAGGCGTCGGCAGCGGCACCGGACTCGGTTTGGCGGTTTCCTACGGAATCGTTCAGGAACACGCCGGCAGCATCGAAGCGCGCAGCAAGATCGGCGAAGGCACGACGTTTCATCTCGTTTTTCCGCAGTTTCAGCAGGAAGAGCAGCGCCGGCGCGCGGTCAGTTAATTAAATGAACAAATGCGTTTCGTTTAACCTTAGAATTTTACCGCCTGAAAAATCTTTTATCTCCGCAGTTTCATCCGCCGCGCTTTACGGCAGAGGCATTTTCACGTCGCTCGCGTTTTATGGCGCGAAGCCTTTTTTATGGGAAAAACACTGGCGCAGATTGTCGGAAACAAGCGCGAAGCTCGGAATTGATTTAAGTGAATTTAACGAAGACGCGGTAAACGCGGCGCTCCGGCGACTGATCGCGAAAAATAATCTTGAAAACGGACGCGCGCGGCTGACTTTTTTCGACGAATCGGCGGGCAAAATCTGGAATTCCGAAACGAGCAGGAAAACGAGTTTTTTAATTACGACGGCTAATTTTCAAAAAACGAAAGATGCGTATCTTTTAGCTGTTTCGCCATTTCCGGTGAATTCAAAATCGCCGCTTGCGGGCATAAAATCGTGTAATTATCAGGAAAATCTGATCGCGCTCGAAGACGCCCGAAAACGCGGATTTGATGAAACGGTCAGGTTAAACGAAATGGACGAAATAGTTTCGGCGGCGACGGCGAATATTTTCTGGATAAAAGACGATGAGATTTTCACGCCCGCGCTCGAAACGGGCTGTCTCGCGGGAACGACGCGCGAGTTTTTAATGGAAAACTTTCCGGTTCGGCAGACAAAATGCAAAATCGGCGAGCTTTTCGAAGCGGACGAAATTTTTCTGACGTCAGCCGGAATCGGCGTTCGTCCGGCGCGATTTCAAAAGGGCGAAAAGAAAAAATCGCAGACCACCGCAAAACTGAGTGAACTTCTTGACTTGCATAAAGTTAAGACATAAACTCTCGTCATACCGAAACATAAGTCTGAGGACTTTCCACTCAATGAAAAAACACAGGGAAATAAATCCCGAAGCATTTGAAAAAATGCTCTTGTGGCTAGATAAAGACCGCGACATTGCCGGACAAAAATACGAGGCGATGCGGCTTCGTCTTATAAAAATTTTCGATTACCGTCAATGTTTAAATTCCGAGGAGCTTGCCGACCTGACATTTGACCGGGTTCTCAAAAAATTTGAGGAAAATGCCGTTCCGGACAATGCCGTTCCGGCGGCTTATTTCTGCCGGGTCGCCGATTTCATCCATCGCGAGAATTTCAGAAATCCGATTGCCGTCGAACTCCCCGACGATGTCGTTTTCGATGAAAAAGAGGAAAGCTTCGACCCTTATTACGAATGTTTGAAGAAATGTCTTAAAAAACTTTCCGCCGAAAAATACCGGCTGATTATCGGTTATTACGAAGAGGACAAAAGAGCGAAAATTGATTTTCGTCAAAAGCTCGCGGAGAGCATCGGAATTCCGTTAAAAAAGCTTCATTCAAGGATTTTTCGAATCAGAACGAGCTTGCAGCAATGCGTGCTGAATTGCGCCAAAGAATCAGGTCAGTAAAAAAAAATTAGTATTTTCGGCAAAAAAACGAAGATTTCAGGCGGCAAAAGTCAATATAGATAGCAGGAGTTGTGAGGTACGCTTTTGGAACAGTCAGATGAACAATCAAAACTCAGGAAATATATTCTAAACGACATCGGCAGCGATGAGCGTTCAGAGATCGAAGAACGCCTGCTCGCAGACACTGAATATTTCGAGGAAGTTTTGATGGCGGAAGATAGCCTGATTCAGGATTACGCCGACAAATCGCTTGACGCCGCGAGCCGCGAAAAATTTGAGAACCATTTTCTTTCATCAGAAGAGAACCGCCAAAAAGTTCAATTCGCCCGCGCTTTGAGAAAATACGTCAACGAAAATCAGACCGAACCGGAAGCGGAAAAAAAACCGGTTTTTTTTGATGCGCTCAAAGCATTTTTCGCCGCGCCCTACGGAATCGGACTCGCGGTTTTGCTGATTGTCGCCGTCGTCGGTTTCATTATCTGGAAAAACGTTTCGCAGCCCTCGGAAGTTTTAATCGCGCTCAACCGGTTTCAGTCGAAAAATCGTCCGACACAAGCCAGAATCAGCGGGTTTGATTACGCGCCCAAAACCGAAGGCACGCGCGGCAATAATAAGGATGGAAATCTGGACTTGGTGTCGGCTAAATCGAGCGCGGCAAAAGCGGTTCTGAAAAATGAAACCGCCGAAAATCTGCACGAACTCGGACTTGTTTATCTGGCTGAGAATGATTATGAAGAGGCGATCAGGCAACTTGAAAAAGCCGTTAAGAAAAATCCCGACATAGCTAAAATTCATAACGATTTAGGCGCGGCTTTTTTGGAAAAAGCCAAGCTTCGAGAAGAAGGAAGACTGGAAAACACCGGCAGGGCGAGCGAGGAATTTTCCAGAGCCATCGAACTCGATAAGAAATTGCTCGAAGCCTATTTCAATCGAGCCTTATGTATTCAGGCTTTAAATTTGCCCTACGAAGCGAAAGAGGCATGGGAAAAGTATCTCGAACTCGATAACAACTCGCCGTGGGCGGAAGAAGCCCGGAAAAATTTGGAGGCGATTGAAAAAAACAAACCGATCACCAAAAATAAGGAAGACGTTTTACGGGAGTTTATCGAAGCCGAACAAATCTCGGATCACGAAAAAGCATGGCAAATATTGAGCACAAACCGCGAACTACTCATAGGCAAGTTGATTCCTCAGCAACTTGCCTTTTTATTTGTAGACGCGAAAACAACCGGTGATGAATCAAATGCCGGAAAGGTTCTCGAATCACTAACCTATGCGGCGCATCTTGAAACGGAGCGCGCAGACGACCGCTACTGGGAAAATGCGGTTTCATATTATTCGGATATTGAGGCAGGTAGTTTACCGCTTTTAAAGAATGCTCAGGATTTATTTAGAGAGGGCGACAAATTGCGCGCGAGTTATAAATATCAGGACTCGCTCAATAATTTTGAGGCGGCAAAGCAGATTTTCGTTAAAATTCAGCACCCGACGGCGGTGATGCTCTGCGATTATTGGATCGGTGTGAATCTTTATCAATTAAACCAGATTGATCAGAGTAATATAATTTTTGAAAAGTTGATAAAACTGAGCGAACCTGCCGGTTATAAATGGCTTGCCGTCATATCGTATCTTCGGCTGGCTTATTCGAGCGGCGCTCGCAACGACCACGAAAAAGCGATCGCATACAGCAAATCGGCGCTCGAATATATTGAAAGGATCAATGATATTTACGATAAACAGCGCGCCCTGACAATAATTGCGAATAAACAAAAAGACCTCGGTCAATATAAAATGTCGCTTAATTATTCCGAAAAAAACTTTGAATTAAGTCGTCAAACGGATATTAATCTAATTCAAAAGTGGCGCGATTATGAAACCGTTACGGCGGCGTTTCAGGGATTAGGACTTTATTCGACGGCGACTGTTTTTCAACAAGAAGCTTTAAAACTAACCCGCTTGAACGGAGATTACCATAATGAGCAGGTTTCAAACGTTTATTTAGCCAGAATTCATTTACAGCAGGGAAAGTTTGCCGCCGCGAATAAGTTTATCAACGAAAGCATCAGAATCGCCGCGAATCTTGCGGACGAAGAAGCAAGAAAAAAGGCTCTCGCGTATTCAAAACTTTTACAGGGAAATTTAATGAGACTCGAAGGAAAATATCAGGAAGCCGTCGCGGTTTTAGACGAAGTCGCGGCATTTTATGATAAATCCGAGTTTCAACTATGGAGATATAATACGCACCGGGAAAAATTTCTCTCATACTTGGAAATAAAAGACGATCAAGAAATAACGGCGGAATTAACTACGATTTTGGAAATTTTCCGTTTTCACCGAAACAAAATTTTAGAAGACCAGAAAAGAAATAGTTTTTTTGAAAATAAACAGGACGTTTATGATCTGGCTATTAATTACGAATTTAATCGGCAGAGATTTGATGCCGCTTTTGACTATTCGGAAGAATCCCGCGCACGCTCGCTGCTTGACCTGCAAAATTCCGTTATAAATATTTCCTTCGACAATAAACAACCGGAAATTAAATTTTCAACGAATATTACAGAACCGTTAAAATTCGCTCAGATTCAAGCGGAAATACCGGAAAACGTGCAGTTGGTGCAGTACTCTGTTTTGAATGACAAAGTGTTGATCTGGTTAATTACAAAGCAGGATCTGAGTGTCGGAAAAACTGAAATCTCCGCCGATGCCCTGCAGGAAAAGATACTAACCTATGTCGGACTTCTTTCGAAAAATGCAGTATCTGACGAACAAAAGAATTTATCGGCTGAACTTTATAATATTTTAATCAATCCCATAAAAGAAAAACTCGATACTCAAAAAGAACTGTTTTTAATACCCGATAAATGGCTGACACAATTGCCGTTTGCTACTCTTTACTCGGAAAAATATCTTATTGAAGACTACAAAATATCATACGCGCCAAGCGCGAACGTATTTTTGTTTTGTACCCGAAGAGCTAAAGAATTAGGTTTAGATGACCCGGAACAGCTTTTGGCGATTGGAAACCCGACGTTTAATTCGTCGCGGCTCAGAGATTTACAAACCTTGCCCTCTGCCAAAAAGGAAGTTGAAGAAATTTCGAAATTTTACAAAAATCCGATCGTTCTCACTGAAAAAGACGCGACCAAAGAGCGCTTCCGAGAAAATCTGAAAAAAGCCGAGATCATTCATTTTGCCGGTCATTATGTCGTTGATGAAAATTCGCCGATGCGTTCAGGTTTGGTTTTAACGGGAAAGGACGAAAATTCGAATTTAGCCAATTACGAGATTTTAGGCGAGAAATTATCACATATTCGTCTTATTATTTTGTCCGCGTGCCAAACCGGCGGCGAACAACTTTCCGCCGGTGAAGGTATGATCGGCGCGTCGAGAGCATTTCTGGCAGCCGGAGTTCCGCTATCGGTCGTCAGCCAATGGGAAGTCGATTCGACTGCGACAGCAAAATTAATGGTTGATTTTCACCGATTCCGAAAGGAAAAAAACTATTCGACCGCTGAGGCTCTACGTCAGGCGCAGATAGATATGCTGCGCAGCGAACAATATCAGGCGCCCTATTTTTGGGCGGCATTCATTAATCTAGGGGGGTATTCCAAATTTTAAATAATAACGAGGAAAATAATGAAAATAGAAAAAATAATGTCAACACTGGAAAAACCCAGTAAAAACCGTAATCTGGGGATTTCGATTCAAGGATTGGCTTTAAGCCACTTTGATACAAAAACCAATCAATGGAAATTTTTCTTTCCGAAAGCGCCGGCTCACGATTTCGTGATGATCGTTCGAAAAAGTGTTGATGGAACGGTTGTCGAAGAAAACCGTTACCAGATGATAGCGACCAGAAAAATCGAAATTATCACTAACGGAAAGAGCGGAAACGGTATTTTCGACGCACAGGCAATCGCAAGCATTCCCGACCTTTCCGATCTGCACGGCGAACCGCTGCATTTGATTAATGACCACAGCCGCTACGCCGGGTTTCTGGTGCTTAATGAAACGACGATGGCAGCCGAACCCGAAGCCGAACCGCGAGAATTCGAAGTCTGGAAAATCGTCACGACTCCGACGATGATTCACCGGCAGTATGTAGATATTAGAAGTCTCGGAGTCGGTTCGAGTTCGGGATTTGAATTCGAACCGCAATCAATAACCGAAATCATTATTGAAGGCGAAACACCGATTCAATTAGTTCACGACGCGAATATCAACTACGAAGTTTTTTTCGACAACGATTGTCATCAAAGCGAAGGAGTCAGGTGTCCGGAATCGGATTTCAAATTCTATTACGACATCATTGATGAAACGAAGCTTACCTCCAAGTGTCGTTTCGATTTAATTGTCATTCCGCCGGACGACACCGACTTGTCCAGAGGCGAACAAGGCAGCGTGTGCGGACAGTGTCAGGTGGATAATTTGGTGGTTCCTGATATTTTTGCTTGATTTATTTTATACTCCCACGAACAAAATTAATAAATTTTTAGAAGCGGAGTAAAGTAATGGCTAAAGGAATTTCAGTACATATCGGCGTTAATCTTCTCGATCGCGTAAATTTTTATAGAAACACCACGCTCAAAGACCTTAAATCCTGTGTCAATGATGCGGTGGAGATGAAGAAACTGGCGGAGAGAAAAGGTTTCCAATCATCAACTGTTTTAGAAAACGCGAAAAAGGCTGACGTCAAAACTCTGATTAAAGATATTGCCAGAAACGAGCTGGTTGACGGCGATATTTTTCTTATCACGTATTCCGGTCACGGAGGACAGATCACAGACAGAAATCGGGACGAGCGGTTTGATAGATTCCTGCTTGATGAAACGTGGTGTCTTTTCGATAAACCGATGTCGGATGACGAGATTCTCGATCTCTGGACGGACTTTAAGGAAGGAGTGCGTATTCTGGTGATTTCGGATAGTTGTCACAGCGGAGGAATGATCGATGTTTTCAGACTCGGCTTAAATAATTCGATCCGCTCCGCGCTTTTTTCGAGAGGTTTTGATTTTGACAGCTTCGAACATCAGCTCTTGCATGAGAACGGCTTGAATTTAGAAGCGGCGGCTGATTCCGGTTCGAATAAAAACTTGCAGATTCTTAAGGAATTAAAGCTTTTAGAAAAAGTAAAAAAAGGGTTTTCGGCTAACAAAAAAAATATTACGGAGCAGTCGGTAAAAAAGATACCGAATCGGATTCTCGAACAGCTATGTTTTGTCGAGAACAGATCGGTGTTTGAAAATGACCAGAAGATCGCCCGCGAAAACTTAATAACGAAGTTGGAGGCAACGAATGCCAATCACGTTCAGGAACTTAAAAAGGCGTCCGTTATTTCAATCTCTGCCTGCGAAGACTGGCAGAAAACTCTCGACGGAGTAAGTGAAACCGATAACGGCGATTTTACCAAAGCACTTCTTAGCGTTTTGAATGGATCCACGCCTGAATTTTCGGGAAATTACATCGAACTTCGGACTGCGATATTTAATAAACTCCAAAGTATGCAGAGAGAACAAACGCCTGTGTGTTTTCCAACCGGAAAACCGAACGACCGGTTTATGAACGAACCTGCTTTTACAATCTGATTTTCGGTTTACGGTAATCAATCACAAATCCGGAAAAGTTCCGGCAATGCCTAATCGTTTACTATTTCCCTGTACAAATCTTCGGTTTTGTTAATCATCTCTTCGTGCGAAAAATGATTTTGAGCGAAAATTTGCGCTTTCTTGGCAAAAGATTCGCCTTTTTCGGACATTTTCAAAAAACTTTCAATCGCGGCGGCGAGCTTCAGAGGCTCTTTAATCGGAACGAGCAAGCCTGTTTCGTTATTTTGCAGAAGTTCTTTCGCGCCTTCGGTTTCGGTGGCGACGATCGGGGTTTTATTGATCATCGCTTCGAGAATTGCGAGACCGAAGCTTTCCGAATACGAGGCGGAAACGAAAATGTCGAGCGCGGCGAGCAAGCCCGGCATATCTTCGACCCAGTCGAGCCAGAGAAACCGGCTTTCGAGATTGAAAACCTTGACGAGCCGCTTTAATTCGCGCCGAAACGGCTTATTGACGGCGTTATCCTTGCCGACGATGATGAAAAATGCGTTTTCGTTTCGCCCCGCGATTTCGTTTGCCGCGAGCACGAAATCGCGCTGACCTTTTAATTCCTTAAGCTCGCCGACCGTCCCGACAACCTGCGCTTCCGGCGGAATATTATAGAGCGCGCGAAATTCTTCACGCCGCCGTTTTCTTTCTTCGTCCGTCAGATTTTCGGTGCTGATGCCGTTCGGGATCACTTCGATCTTGCGTTTGGGAATAACGGGCTGGAGCGCGGTTTCGACCGCCGGCGAGACGGCGATCGCGCGCGCGAGATTGGTCAGCGTAAAGCGATGAAACGGTTTCATCGGAAAAAGCACGTGGCGCGTCAGAACGAATTTCGAGTGTTTTGTCAGGCGACAGACGAGACTTGCCGGAATATAATCGCGGGCGGCGTGGGCGTGGATGATTTCGATATTTTTTTCGCTGATAAAACGAGCGATCCGCTGCGCGCTGAAAATCCCGAACGAGTTGCGAATCGAGGCGTGAAAGATATTTTCGGGCGGCAGAAAATCGAATCTGTCCTGCCATTCGTTGGTCGGACGCAGCGCGACGAAGATTTCGTGCCCGCGTTCATAGAGCCCGCGCGTCAAATCAATTAAATGCCGTTCGCCGCCGCCGAATGTTTTGACCGATGAAATATGCAAAATCCGCATCCGTTAAATCTTTTCACGCTTCGAGCAAGATTAGCAAATGAAAAAAAGGCACGCTCTACAAAAGAAAGCGTGCCTTAAGAGGTTTTTCCGATGAGGAAAAACTAAAACTGGAAACGTGCGCCCAACTGCATCTGGAAAACCTGGCTTCCCGGATTGTTGTTCACAAGAATTTTGCCGGTGCTCGGAACACCGTTGATAACGGCGGTCGGGCGTTGTTCGCGAACCTGCAGGAAGTTCGGATTCGTGATGCCGTCCAACCCGCAGCGCGCATTTGAAGTCGCGCAGTAGTTGGTCGAACCGAAAGCCGACAGCTGAATGTTCGAGAAATTGAAGACGTTGAAGAATTCACTGCTCAGAACCAGACGGCGACGTTCGCCGAAGCTGAAGCCTTTCTGAACGCGCAAATCTACGTCGTAGATATTGCGGTTGCGGAAGGAGTTGCGTCTGATTTCAAAGCCCGGAACGAGAATCGGACGCTCGGTGTTGTTACCGTCGCCGTTGATGTCGGTTCCGACCGTCGAATTGACCGGCACACCCGAGCGAAGTCTGATCGCACTCGAAACTTCGAAGCCGTAGGGCAGGAAGAATACCGGGTTGGCGACGAACTGGTGACGGCGATCGAGACGCGACAGACCATATTCGCCTCTCAAATCGTACGGGTTCGAGTAAAGCACACCGCCCGCATCGCGCTCGTTATCGTCGTCGGAAAGACTTTTCGAGAGCGTGTAAAAGGCATTGATTCTGCCCCATTTTCGATTGATGTTGGCACGGAAAGTCAACGCGCGGTAAAGCGAGCGCGCCGACGAATCGCGAAGTTGAATCGTTCCGATGTTCGTCAAGGGACGCAGATTTCGGTTGACCAAAACGCGCCCGGTCTGCGGTTCGATGCCCGTCGGAGCCGGTAAGTTAATGTCGCGGTTGCGCTGCAAATGAACCGTATTGATATACGAAAAGTCGAGTCCGAGAGTGATGCCCTCGGCAACCTGACGCTCAATGCCGCCGCCCCATTGGAACGAGCGCGGATTCTTGAAGTCAGGCGTAATGCCGACAAAGTTCGCGTTCTGGTAAATGCCGAGATTAGCCGGCGGGTTGGTCGTCGCGTTTCGCAATGCCGTCGAAATCTGACCGACTTGTGCCGGCGTCAAGGTCGGCAGGCTTCCTAAGCCGGTGCTGTTCAGATTGATGCCCAGAATGGCGAATTGACGGAAAACCGTGTTCGGCGTGATGCCTGCTCCGACAATCGAAACATACTGCGGGTTTTGCGCGTCAAACGTCGCCTGGTTAAAGCCGGTCGAGCTGAACGCGGGCGAACCTAAGGTTACTGATAAGTCGCCCGCCGGATTGCGGAAGTTGTTATACGGCGCGGCTAAAACGATCAGCGGCGTGCGCGCGTAATAAACGCCCGCAAAAGCGCGAATAACTGTTTTACCGTCGCCTGCCGGATCATACGCGAAACCGACGCGCGGTCCCCATTGATTCTCGCTGTCCGGAATCTGCGTCGGGTCAATGCCTCTGCCGCCGAGAAGAGGAAAAGACGCATTTTTGATCGCGTCAATAACCGGCGTGTTGTTGGCTTCTGCGGAAGGATTGAATTGTTTTTCGAAACGCAGACCATAGTTAAAGGTCAGTTTCGGCGTGATGCGCCATGAATCCTGTCCGAAAAAAGCAAGCTCGCGAACCGTGAAACCAGCCTGCAGGTTACCGATCTGCTGATTGTAACGGGCAGTCGTCGTATCGAATCTGCCGAAATATCTCGAGTTCGGAGTCGTATTGGTCAGATTCTGGGTTGCGGTAATCGCGTCCAAAATGCCAGTCGTCGAAGTTAAGCCCGCGAAGGTGTAAACACCGGTCTGGTTAAATCCGAATTGCTGTTCCACGAAGATGTCGCTGAACTCGCCGCCGAATTTGACGCTGTGATTGCCGGTGATCCAGGTCAAGCTGTCAACGAACTGAAGTCTTCGGTCGTCCTGCGTGGTCGGCAAAAAGTTGCGCGTTCCGTAAACGCCGATCGCCGTGTTGATATTGGCAACTACCGAGTTCGGAGTACGCGGACGTTCTTCTTTGGCAAACTGAAACTTGGCTTCGTTAACGACCGACGGCGAAAAGTTCGTCACAAACTGAGCGACGATGATGTTGTTGGTATTTTCTTCCGTCCCGTTGGTCGAGAGCGAGTTGGTCGTGGTCGGGTCAAGCGCGGTTTCGCCGGTCGAAACTGCGTTCAGCGCGTTGTTCGTGCTGTAGTTGTAGCGAACATTGAAACGATTCGAATCGTTGATGTTCCAGTCAACTCTGCCGAGCGCCGCATAAGCGTCGTTGGTCTGCTGGAAAGGAACTTCGTTCGAACGATAAAAGTTAAAACCTTCGGTCTGCGAAGCGGTCGGGACTAAGCCGACGAGGTTGCCGAACAAAACCTGACGCGGCGCGCGAAAGCGCTGCTGCTCGTATGATCCGAAGAAGAAAAATCTGTCTTTGACGATCGGACCGCCGACCGAACCGCCGAACTGCTGCTGCGTCGGCGCGAGCGTCGCGTCAACGCCCTGCTGACCATTGACGACGATCTGGCTCAGACGCTGTTCAAATAAAGCGTCCGCAAATTTGTTGGCTTTGGCGAGCTGTTCGGGACGAATGAGATAAAACAACGTGCCGCGAAAATCGTTTGTTCCCGATTTGGTGACCGCGTTAACGATACCGCCCGAGGAGCGTCCGAATTCTGCCGAGTAGCCGGCGGCAACAACCTGAAATTCTTTGATTGATTCCTGCGGAAGCGTAAATGCCGAGTTCGAACGTTCACCGCCGCGGATGCCGCCGAAAAACGGCTGGTTGTAGTCTACCCCGTCAACGTTGACGTTTGTGTTGATACCGCGCTGACCGGAAAGCGAGATTTGCCCGCGCGACGGGTCAACCTGCGCGCCCGGTGTCAGGGTTACGAAATCCTGAAAACGGCGACCGTTGATCGGAAGATTTTGAATCGCGGTTTCGTTCTGCACCGCGTCGAAATTGCTGGTCGTTGATTGAACGCCTTCGGCGGTTACTTCGACCGTCGCGGAAACATCCTGCGCGCCGAGCGTGAAGTTGGCGTCGGTCGTGCGTCCGACTTGAACTTCGACATCAAGCGTCGTCTCGGCGAAGTTCGCGGCGGATGTTTTGACCGTGTATTTGCCGGGCTGCAGTAAAACGAAGCGGTAGATGCCGTCATCGCTGGTCGAAACCGTCTGCGTCTGGTTGGTGCCTTGACTGACCAACGTAACGGTCGCATTCGGGACAATCGCGCCGGTCGAATCGGAAACGACACCGGTAATGCTGCCCGTGCTGCCCTGTGACTGGGCAAAAATTTGCGCCGCGCATAACAGCAGGCAGAACATTGCAGTTGTTAAAAATTTTATCGAAAAATTTTTATTCATTTATCTTTTTAACCTCAAAAATATTTATTAAATCTATAGAACTAATTGCTTTATTTATTATAATTCGGGCTGAAACTATCTTGAATTTCGGATATTAGATTTTGATTTTTGGATTTTTAGCATTCAACCCTTTTTAAATCGCTCCTTGAAATTCAGTTCATAATTTCACAAAAAAATCCTAATTGTTGTATTAACACACAATTACCACGTCCATAAATAAAACTATGAAAAATGCCAATGGATAAAAACAATCAGGCAACTAATTTTTTAAGCAAATTGAGTTCCGCAACTTACTTTATAACCTTTTGCCTTTAGAAACATATTAAATCAGTGTTAAGCAGGTATTAAAAGTTTTCGTAACAAAAAATCCGCGCGGATTTTTCTCCACACGGATTTTTTTCGAATAGTCAGTTTTTCCGGCTTCGTTACAAAACGGCTCGGCGGCAGATTCCTCACGCCGAACCGTTCGATTTTACGGCGTGTAAGCCGATGGAATCGGGCTGTCGGTCGCCGTTCCGAACTGCGTAATGAATGTGCCCGACTGGCTCTGCGAAATATACCAGACGCCGGTTTCCGGTCGAAATACGGCGACGTCCGATTTATTGTCGCCGTCAAAATCACCGACCGCCGGAACATCGCTCGCCACTCCGAAAGGAACGGAATAAAAACTCGCGTCTTCGCTTCGCAAGATAAACCATTCACCGGTCGAAGGTCGCCAAAAAGCGAGATCGGTCTTGCCGTCGCCGCTAAAATCCGCCGGTACGGGTTTATCGGTCGAAGCGCCGAACTGCGCGGCGATCACGCCGTCGGTCGAGCGATTGAGCCACCATTCGCCGCTCGACGGTCGAAAGATTGCCATGTCGGCTTTCCCGTCGGCGTCGTAGTCGCCGGGTACGGGCTTGTCGCCGTTTACGCCGAACTGCACGGTCGTGTACGAAGCTGCGCGGCTGTCAAAACTGTTCCAGATATACCACGTACCGTTCGAAGGGCGAAAAATCGCCGCGTCGGTTCTGCCGTCGCCGTCGTAATCCGCCGGAACGGGAATGTCGCCGTTTAAACCGAAGGCGAATGAACGATAGATTGAGCGCGAATAAACGTGCCACGTGCCGTCCGTCGGACGCCAGACGGCAAAATCCGTCTTGCCGTCGCCGTCGTAATCACCCGGTGCTAAACGGTCGGTCGAAACTCCGAAATTCAAAATCGTGTAACTCGAATTCGAGCTGTTCGTGACATACCAGGTGCCGGATTCGGGGCGAAAGACGGAAATATCCGTTTTGCCGTCGCCGTCAAAATCGGCGCGTTCGTTTTTGGCGATCGCAATCCCTGCAACCGGCGCGTCCGAAATATTGTTGTCGATGTTAAAGGTCACGCCGCCCCACGTTTCATTGCGCGGTCCGAGCCATTGATGAATTCGCTGGTGATTTGTCCAGAAAGTATCGGGCAGCGGCGCGACGCCCCAGACGCTCATCACGTTGTTCCAGCGCGCGAGCCAGACAACGTCAGGCTGACTTGCCGGCGGCATATTTATCCAATCGCCGTTCGCGTTAAAGGGCGAACCGTAAACGCCCGAAATATAGCCGAGCTGCTTCAAACGGTCTGTCCAGCCTTTTAAAAACGCTTTGGTCGGCGTCGAACACGCGCCGGTTCCGCTCAGATCGTCGTAGCGCTCCATATCGTAATAAAGCACCGTTCCCTGCGTTAAGCCGAGCGCGGCTGCGTCGGCGACGGCAATATCGGCTTCGCCGCGTCCCTGCTGTTCGGCAACCGCCGGATCGGAGCTGAATTTAGCGCTTGCAGTACTCACAGTGCACGGCGATTGATAACCGACGATCGTCGGGATCAATCCCCAGCCCTGTTTTGTAACCGAATCAACCCAGGCTGCCGTCAGCTGCGGCTGCGCGCACCCGCGATTTCTGCCGCTCATATAAATATTGACGTCGTAAAACGGTGAATTATTCCACCACGTCTGCATCTGCGCAACCGTCGCCGCCGTGCATTTATCAAACCCGCGATTCAAACTGATCCGCGTCGTTCCGCCGGGAGGCTGCGCGAAAACCGAATTCTGCGCTTCTAATTTAGCATTTGATTTTTCGCGTTCGGCAAGCTCTTTAATTTGCAGCGGCGTAATTTCCTTGTTCGATGCAAAAATTTTCGCTCCCTGCCAGCAAGCAGTTTTGGAAGCCTCGCAATTTCCGTTTGAGGTGAGAGACCAGCGGTTATTATTAAACCCAGCCTCGCTTATAATATTTTCGCCGTTTATTTTCTTGACTGATTCCGGCTCAGCTTCCTTTTTCGACGCAGTTTCTTGAACAAATTCCCAACTTTGTCCCCCGTCAATCGTTTTGTAGAAAACTTGTCTAACAAAGTTTGAACTCGAAGTTAAATATATTCTTAAAAATCCAGAACCGAATGGATAGTTGTCTGCAAAAGATGCGTCTGCATCTATTTTGTCCAAATTTGCTTCCTGTAAATGTTCAGGTCTTAAATTTATCGGAATTCTTATCCAGTTAACTCCGCCGTCCTGCGTTTTTGCGATTGCCAGACGAGCATTTTTCTGGTCGGACAATATTACCCAACTCTGATATTTTTCGTTAAAAGAGGCACCGCTGATTACTTCGTCAATTTCACGGGGCAAAGCAATTTCGCGCCAATTTTGTCCATTGTCGTCAGTGAGAAAAAGCGTGTCATTTGTATAAGCAATTCCTGAACTCTCGCCGAAAACCTGAATGTCTTTGATTTGTGAACTCCTTGCCTGCGGATTTCGGTTTTTGAAATACGGCTCCTGCCATTTCATCTCAAAGCGACGCAAATCGCCGCCTGTCCCGAAAATAAAAGCACTGGTTTCCTGCGCTTCCTGAGTTTGTAAATTGAAGCTGAAAAAACCGATCGCAGCAATACCCGACAACAGAATAAACAAAATTTTTCGCATATTTACACCCTTTGAATTATAGACTTTAGTTAAGAAAGACTTATGGTTTACAGGAAAAAGTATAGCCTATTCGAATGGATTTTGGCTACAGAAAAAAAGCCTCGTAATTCGCGCGAATTACGAGGCAAAAAGGAGGAGAAAAGTTGACTTAACTCACGAGATGCAGAAGATGACCCATCTGTAATTTCTTTGTCGTCAGATACTTGAGCGTATTTTTCGACGGTTTGAACTCGATCGGCACGCGTTCTGTAACTTCGAGCCCGCCGTCGCGCAGCGCTTGAAGTTTTTCGGGATTATTCGATAAAACCTTAACTTTTTTCAGTCCTAAATCGCGCAGAATCTCGACGCATTGCTGATACTCGCGCAGATCAACTTCGAGTCCGAGACGTTCGTTCGCCTCGATCGTGTCGGCGCCTTCGTCCTGCAATGCGTAAGCGCGAATCTTGTTGATAATTCCGATGCCGCGTCCTTCCTGCTGCTGATAGACGATCGCGCCGCGTCCTTCCTTTTCGATTAATTCCATCGCCTGATGCAATTGCGGTCCGCAGTCGCATTTGATCGAACCGAAC
>JANOBZ010000075.1:0-10334 GCA_031411895.1 Acidobacteriota bacterium
GATCAGAATTAAATAAAAATCTGCGAAATCCGCGTTTATCCGCGGCTAATAAAAACTATTATGAAAAAAGCATTATTTATTGACCGCGACGGAACGCTTATTTACGAACCCGAAGATTTTTACGTGAACGATTTTCGGAAAGTAAAATTTCTGCCCGGAGTTTTTACGTTTCTCGGAAAAATCGCCCGCGAAACGGATTTCGAACTCGTCATGGTCACGAATCAGGACGGGCTCGGCGGCGACGCGTTTCCCGATGAAACGTTTTTTCCCGTGCACGATTTTATTGTCCAGACGCTTCGGTCGGAAGAAATCGTTTTTTCGGAAATTTGCATTGACCGGACATTTGCGCACGAAAACAAGCCGACGCGCAAGCCCGGAACCGCGATGCTCACGAAATATCTTTCGGGCGAATACGATCTGGCGAATTCCTGTGTTATCGGCGACCGCGAAACGGATGTGCAGCTCGCAAAAAATTTGGGCGCGAAGGCGATTTTTATCAAAAATTCGAACTTTGATTTAGCGGAAAATGAAGATGTTTTACAAGCCGAAAACTGGCGCGATATTTACGAGTTTCTCAAACGTCCGCCGCGCCGCGTCCGGCACCGGCGGACGACCAAAGAAACCGATATTGCCGTCGAATTGAATCTCGACGGAACCGGAAAAGCCGAAATTTCGACCGGCATCGCGTTTTTCGATCATATGCTCGAACAAATCGCGCGGCACGGCAATTTAGACTTAAAGATCGCGGCGCGCGGCGATCTGGAAATTGACGAGCATCACACGATCGAAGACGTCGGCATCACTTTGGGCGAAGCGTTTGCGCTCGTTTTGCAGGACAAACGCGGCATGGAGCGCTACGGTTTTACGCTGCCGATGGACGATTGTCTGGCTCAGGTCGCGATTGATTTCGGCGGGCGCAACTGGATTGTCTGGGAAGCCGATTTTAGCCGCGAGATGATCGGGAAAATGCCGACCGAGATGTTTTTTCACTTTTTCAAATCGTTTTCCGACAAGGCTTTGTGCAATCTGAACATCAAGGCGGAAGGCGTGAACGAACACCATAAAATCGAGGCGATTTTCAAGGCGTTTGCGAAAGCGGTCAAAATGGCGGTCAGGCGCGACGCCGCGAGCGATGCAATGCCAAGCACGAAAGGAAGCTTATGAAAGTTGCGATCGTTAAATACAACGCCGGAAACGTTGAATCAGTCAAAAACGCGCTCCGCCGCTTAAACGTCGAGCCGGTTTTGACCGACGATGCGGAAATTTTAAGGTCAGCCGACCGCGTGATTTTTCCCGGCGTCGGCGAAGCGTCGACGGCGATGCGGTTTTTGCGCGCAAGGAATCTCGACGCGGCGATCAAATCGCTCACGCAGCCCGTGCTTGGAATCTGTCTCGGAATGCAGCTTTTATGCCGATTTTCGGACGAAAACGACACTGATTGTCTGGGAATTTTGCCGTACCGCGTACGGCGTTTCGAATCTGAAAATCTAAAAATTCCCCAGATCGGCTGGAACAATATTTTCGATCTGAAAAGCGATTTATTCGATGGCGTCGCGGAAAATTCCTATGTTTATTTCGTGCATAGTTTTTACGTCGAAACCGGCATGGAGACGATCGCGGCGTGCGAATACGGCGTCGAATTTTCCGCCGCCGTCAATTATCAAAACTTTTACGCCGTGCAGTTTCACGCGGAAAAATCGGGCGCGGTCGGTGAGCGAATTTTGGAGAATTTTTTGAAGATATGATCGAGATAATTCCGGCGATTGATTTGATTGAGGGCAAATGCGTGCGGCTCGCGCAGGGCGATTTCGCGCGCTCGAAAATTTACAGCGAAAAACCTCTGGAAGTCGCGAAAATGTTTGAATCCGCAGGTTTAACGCGTCTGCACATAGTTGATCTGGACGGCGCGAAACGCGGTCGGCTGGCGAATCTTAAAGTTCTTGAAACGATTGCCTCAGGGACGAATCTGACGATTGATTTTGGCGGCGGAATAAAATCGGACGAAGACATCGAAGCAGTTTTCGACGCCGGCGCGGCGATCGCGGGAATCGGCAGCGTCGCGGTCAAAGCGCCGGAAAAGTTTTTCGCGTGGCTCGAAAAATACGGCGGCGAACGCATCTTGCTCGGCGCGGACGTGAACGGCAAAAATCTGGCGATAAACGGCTGGCAAACCGCGACCGAGATCGAAATTCTCCCGTTTTTACGCGAATATTCCGCGCGCGGCGTGAGGCAGGTTTTCGTCACCGACATTTCAAAAGACGGGCTTTTAGAAGGCGCGGGCGTCGGGCTTTATGGCGAAATCTTACGGGAAATTCCCGACTTAAAATTAATCGCATCGGGCGGCGTTTCAAAGATCGAAGACATTCGCGAACTCGAAAAAATCGGCTGCGCGGGCGTGATCGTCGGCAAGGCGATCTACGAAGGCAGGATAAAACTGGAAGATTTGAAAGGAAAGTTGGACGCGGACGAACGCGGATCAAGCGGATTTTCGCAGATTTTTTAATATTCTATCTGCGAAAATCCGCCTGATCCGTTCAATCAGCGTCCCGTTAAAAATTATGCTCGCAAAAAGAATAATTCCGTGTCTCGATGTGAAAGACGGGCGCACGGTCAAGGGCACGAATTTCGTCAATCTGCGCGACGCCGGCGACGCGGTCGAGCTTGCCCGCGCTTATTCGCAGCAAGGCGCTGACGAGCTGGTTTTTCTCGACATTTCGGCGACCGACGAAAAGCGGCAAACCCTGTCGGAGCTGGTCAAAAAGGTCGCGGCGGAAATCAATATTCCGTTTACGGTCGGCGGCGGAATCAGCAGCGTCGAAGACATCGAAATTTTATTAAATTCGGGCGCTGATAAAATTTCGATCAATACTTCGGCGGTCAAGAATTCGCAGATTTTGAATGACGCGGCGCGCCGGTTCGGTGCGCAGTGCGTCGTGCTCGCGATTGACGCGAAAATTAACTCAAACGGTGTGTGGAAAGTTTTTCTCAATGGCGGGCGAATTGAAACCGATCTTGACGCGATCGAATGGGCAAAGCGCGGCGCGGATTCGGGCGCGGGCGAAATTTTGCTGACTTCGATGAATGCGGACGGAACGCGCGACGGTTTTGAAATCGAATTGACACGCGCGATTTCCGAAGCGGTCAATATTCCCGTCATCGCTTCGGGCGGCGCGGGCAAATTGGAAGATTTCACCGAAGTTTTCATAGCGGGAAAAGCCGACGCCGCGCTTGCCGCGAGCATTTTTCACTTTCGCGAAATCGAGATTCCCGCATTAAAAGAATATTTGAGAGCGCAGAATATTGAAGTAAGAATCTAAAGACTTTATGAAAATCAATTTTGAAAAATACGCCGACGGATTGGTTCCGGCGATCGTGCAGGACGCGGCGACGCGCCGGGTTTTAATGCTTGGTTTTATGAACGAAGAAGCGTTTGAAATCACGCAAAAAAGCCGCCAAGCGACGTTTTTTTCGCGCTCGCGCAAAAAAATTTGGACGAAGGGCGAGACGAGCGGAAATTTTCTCGAAGTTCGTGAAATCCTGATTGACTGCGACGCCGACACGATTTTAATTAAAGCTGTGGCGCCCGCAGGCGCGGTTTGTCATACGGGCGCGGAAACTTGTTTCGACGAGCGCAACGAAGCGGCGGATTTTTTGTTCGAACTCGAACGGATCATTTTAGACCGCAAGGCGAACCCGCAGGAAAATTCGCATACGTCGCGGCTTTTTGCGAAAGGCTTAAACAAGATCGCGCAGAAGGTCGGCGAGGAAGCCGTCGAGCTGATTATCGAAGCGAAAGACGAAGACGCGGCGCTTTTCAAATCGGAAGCCGCCGATCTGCTGTTTCATCTGCTCGTGCTTTTTGCCGAAAAACAAATCCCGCTCGCGGACGTTCTTGAAGCATTAAAACAAAGACGAAGATAAGCATTTACATAAAACTATTTTATAAAATTAGCCGCGGATAAACGCGGATTTCGCGGATTAAAGCGATAACTTATCAAAATCTGTTTTCATTTCTTCTTAGCGCTTTTGCGGGAAACATTTTTCCTCCTGCAAAGGCGCTAAGTCGCTAAGGAAAACAATATAAATAAAATTCGCGAAATCCGCGTTTGTCTGCGGCTGAAAATTAGAATTTATTCCGCGCGACCGATCAATCACATGAGACCGATTAATTTGCCGAGATACTGCAAAGTGTTATAGAAAAAGCCGTTTTCAGCCGCGTTGTTTTTCGCGGTGGCGATTTCGGGTTTGGCGGCTGACGGTACGCCGTCGCACGTAAAACTTTCGGGAAATGCCGCCAGTTCGTCGCGCGCGGCGGCGGAAACGATTTTCAAAAACGGCGTTCCGCTGAACGAACGCTCGATCAGATCGCGGTTTGCGGCGCGCGTGTAATCGGTAAACTTTGCATTAACATCGCCCGTTTCCTTTGAATTTACGTCGAAAATTTTGACCGCGCTGCCGCACGAATAATCGAAAATGCGCGTGTCAATCGTTTTTACGCCTGCGTTCTTCATAGTGCGAAAATGGATTTTGGCGCGCGGCTGATCGTAAACGATGCTCCACTGCGTCGAATCTTTCTGCGCGACGTTTGCCAGAATTTCAAACGCGTAGGCGACGGATTCTTTTTCGGTTTTCGGTTTTTTCGCAAATTCCCGCGTTTTTTCGGCGGCGCGCGTGAAGCGGTCGAACGAGCTTTCGGTTTTCGCTTTTTCGGCGGAAGTCTGGCGCGAATAATTCAAAGATTTTTCGTAAGTGTCGTTGGCAAGCGCCACTGCGGCGGAAAGGCGTTCGCCCGTGTGCGCGACGAGTTTTCCGTCCAGAAATTCGACGGTCGCCGAATTTCCCGCCTTATCGTTAACGAGATAATGAAGCTTGACGGGCGACGCGATGCGCGACGCTTCGGCGTTTTTGACGACTTCACCGACGTTTGCCGAAATGTCCAATTGATACTGAATCCATTCGAGCACGTCAACCACGGGGCGCGCGTCCGTTTTTGGATACTGCGTGTCTTCGAGCCACATCAATTCGATCACGAGTCCGGCTTCGTTCATTCCGCCCGACGGATTATCCTTGCCGTATTGATTAAACGTGACGCTGCCGTATTTCGAAATCCAGCGCGCCGCCGTTTCGCTGCCCGAAACCATCGCACGTTTTTCGACATTGCGTTTATTGACGAAAACAAGCCCGTCGCCGATCATCCAATCATAGTTTTTCCCGAACAAAACCTCGCCGCCGTTTTTCAGGCAAAACGTCGTGCAGGCAAACGACGGCGCGGAAAAAATGCTGATTAATACTACAAATGATAACGCTAATTTGCAGATGATTTTCATAATTCTACACCGGATTTTTACCGCAAAACACGCGAAAGACGCTAATTTTTTTTCGTAAATTTCGCGTCTTTCGCGGTTTAATAATTACTTCAAATACGTTTTAAAGACGAAATCCATTTGCGAGGCGTTGGCGTGGCATTTCGAGCAGCTGCCGACCTTTTCGCGTTTAATGATTTTGCCTAAGCTTCCCTCGACGATGAGATATTCCCAATCGCCCGTTTTCGGGCTGAAGCCTTTTTCACGCTTGACCATCACGGTCACGAGTTCCGGATCCGCCGCGTCGGCAGTTATGAGCTTTTCACGAACAATCATCGAACCGACCGGAAACTTCGGCGTGATTTGGTAGATCGCGCCTTGCGCCAACTCGTTGGCATAATAGCGCGCAAAAGTCGTGACGCCTTTTTCGTGCGGATTGGTCGGCTCTTTTTCGTCTTTTTGAAAAATTCTCTCGTCCGGCAAAAGAATACTCGTCGTGCCGCGCGCGCTTAAAATCTGTGTCGAGCCGGTTGAATTCGAACCTGGAAATCTTCCCGAACCGGGAAAAACGGCTGCGCCGACAGCGCCTCAGCCCGCCATCGTCGAATTAAGAATGGTCGAAGGCTTGTCAGGTTCGGTTTCGGGTTTCAAAACCTGCTTCCAAGCTTTGTAACCCGCGACCGTTTGTAAAATCTCGTCGCGATCTTTATCCTCTTTGCTCGTCTGCGCCTGCGATTTATTGTTCGAAAATAAAAAGGCGCATGCGGCGAAAGCAAGAAACGCGGCGACGGCAAAAAGCTTGATTTTCAGTCTCATAATCTTTACCCCAAAATTACTTTAAATAACTGCGAAAAACCCAATCGGATTTATCAGTGCGGCTATGACAAGCGGCGCAATCGCCTTTTGTTTCGCGCTTTTGCATCTTCAAATCCGCGCCGTTAAAAACGAAAAATTCCCAATCGCCGGTTTCCGCGCTGAAACCTTTTTCGCGCTTGACCATCGCGATCACGGTTTCGGGCGTTGCGCTCGTCGGAAACGCATTTTTCTCGCGCACGATGATCGAACCGACCGCAAAATTCGGGTTTTCCTTTTCAAATTCCGCTTTCGCGAGATCGTTGGCGTAAACGACGCCGAAAGAAAATCCGTGCGCATTAGCGGGAAGAGGATTTGCGGGCGGAATTTTCAAAAGCTCGGAAAATTTCACGCCTTTTGACGATTCTTCAACTTGCGCAGTTTCCGTTTTATCTTCGGACGGTGTTCGCTTTTCGCGTTTCTTCGGAAATATTTTCCTCAATTTTTTACCGAAATCCGCAAAATACCCGACTAAATCTTTTTGATTTCCTTCCGCACGGGAAGGCGACTCGAAGCCGTCAATGATGAAAGTTCAGCCCGCGCCCGAAGCGCCGTCAATTTGAAACGCCGACTCGACCTTGATCGGCTCTTTATTGATTCGCTGCCACGTTTTATAAGTTGCGATTTCGCGAAAAATATCTTCGTTCGCCGACGCGGCAAATTGACGGGAACTGCTCAAAACGATCGCCGTCAGAATAATGAACGCGGCGACGGCAAAAAGTTTGATTTTCAGCATTAGATTTTCTCCTTGTTAACACGAAAGATGCGTGCCCATTTATGATAGTTGTACGAGGCACGATTTTTCAAGATTTTTCCAAAACAATTTGCTATTATTCGCGTATAAACAAGCGTCTTTTTCAATCCGAATTTCAAAAATAAAATATGACCCGAAAAATCGTTCTTTTTCTGACCTTTGTCTTCGCTCTTTTTTCGCTTCAAACCGTTGCCGCGCCTTACTTGACTGAACCCGCGATTTCGCCCGACCGGCGCGAGATCGCGTTCGTTTCAGGCGGCGATATTTGGACTGTTTCGGCTGCGGGCGGAACCGCCGCGCTGCTCGTTTCGCACCCGGGAAGCGAATCGAAACCGCTTTTTTCGCCCGACGGCAGACGGCTCGCGTTCGTTTCGAACCGCACGGGCAGCGGCGATATTTATATTCTGAATCTCGAAACCAACGATTTACAGCGTTTGACGTATGACGACGCCGGCGATCAGCTCGATTCGTGGTCGCGCGACGGCAGCTGGATTTATTTTTCCTCAACGAGCCGTGATATCGCCGGGATGAACGATATTTTCCGCGTTTCCGCCAATGGCGGCACGCCGCAGACGGTTTCCGCCGACCGCTACACGAACGAATTCTGGTCAACGAATCTTGCCGACGGCTCGATTTTGTTTTCGGCGCGCGGAATCGCGAACGGGCAATGGTGGCGCAAAGGTCGCAGTCATATCGACGAAACCGAGATCTGGCAGAAAACCGGCGAAAATTACACGCAAATCGCCGAGCGCGGCGCGAAACAATTGTGGGTGATGGCAACCGCCGACGGCAGCCGGATGTTTTACGTTTCCGACCGCTCGGGCGCGCAGAATATCTGGACGCAGCCGCGCGGCGGACAGGCGCGGCAATTAACGAATTTTACGGACGGGCGCGTGCTCTGGGCGAATTTGTCGTATGACGGCAAGGAAATCGTTTTCGAGCGCAATGCGCGGCTCTGGAAAATGAACGCCGACGGCGGAAAAGCGAGCGAACTGCCGGTTACGCTGCGCGGCGCGGCGGGCGTTACTTTGCGCGAAAGAGTCAATCTTTCAAGTAATATCGGCGAAATGGTGCTTTCGCCCGACGGTAAAAAGGTCGCGGTCGTGGCGCGCGGCGAGATTTTCGCGGCGTCTTCGAAAGACGGCGGCGAAGCGGTGCGCGTGACGACGACGGTCGCGCCCGAATCTTTTCCGACCTGGTCGGCAGACAGCCGGCGGCTCGTTTACGCGTCGGAAAGAAACGGCGCGATGGAGCTTTTTCAATACGAATTCGGCAGCGAGATCGAAACGCAGTTAACACGGGGCACGAATCAGGATTTCGCGCCCGTCTTTTCGCCCGACGGCAAAAACATCGCGTTTATCCGCAACGGTCGCGCGCTGTTTGTTTACGATATGGAGAAACGGCAGGAGCGCGAGCTGGCAAAGATATTTACCGACGCGCCGCCTTTGATCGGCAATCGCTCGATCGCGTGGTCGCCCGATAACCGCTGGATCGCGTTTTTGACTTATTCGCCCGAAACGCGTTCTTATACCAACGCTTCGGTCGTTTCCGTGAACGGCGGCGCGGCGCGTCCGGTAAGCTTTCTGGCAAATTCGAATGCCGGCACGCTTTCGTGGAGTCCGGACGGCACGTATCTGCTTTTTGAAACATCGCAGCGCACCGAAGACGGCTTGATCGCGCGCGTCGAACTGAATCTGCGCGCGCCGAAATTCCGCGAAGACCAGTTCCGCGATCTTTTCAAACAGGAAAATCCGAAAGACCGTCCGCAGCAGCCGAACATGACGCCGACTCCGACGACGACGCCTGCCGCGAGTCCGAGTCCGGCGACTTCGCCCGCGACGACGACGCCTTCGGATTTGGTAAATGCGAAAAAGGACGATTCGAAACAGACGGAAATCGTTTTCGAAGATATTCGTCAGCGCATGAGTGTTCTGCGTCCCGGCGTGAGCATCAACGAACAGACGATCAGCCCCGACGGCAAGACTTTGCTCGTTTTAGCTTCCGCCGAAGGACAATTTAATCTCTACACGATCAATATTGACGAATTGGCGACCGACCGCTCGGCGCGCCAATTGACTTCGACCGCCGGTTTTAAATCGCAGGCGCAGTTTTCGCCCGATTCGAAAGAGGTTTATTACCTCGAATCGGGACGTATTAACATAGTCAGTCTCGACCGCCGCGAAGTTCGCCCGCTCGCCTTAAACATGGACATCAACGTCAATTTCGCCGACGAAAAGATGGAGATTTTCAAACAGGGCTGGCGTTATATGCGCGACAATTTTTACGACGAAAAGTTTCACGGCGCGGATTGGAATCAGGTTTATACGACTTACGAACCGCTCATCCGCGATTCGCGCAACGCCGACGAAATGCGCCGTTTGATGAATCTGATGGTCGGCGAATTGAACGCCTCACACCTCGGAGTGCAGGGCGCGCCGACTTTTACGGCAACGCCGGTCGGAAAACTCGGCTTGCGTTTCGACCGCACCGAATATGAAGCGAACGGACGCCTGCGCATTACGGAGATCATCGCTTTGAGTCCGGCGGATATCGTTAAATCAATCAAGGTCGGCGATTATCTTTTATCGGTTGACGGCGTAAAAATCGACGGCAGGACGAATCTCGACGAGCTTTTGGAAAACAAGGTCGGGAAACGCGTTGTTTTGAGTGTTTCGGCAAATGCCGACGGCTCGAACCGGCGCGAAACAGTTCTCAAACCGATCACGACCGGCGCGGAAAAAAATCTGCTCTATCGTCAATGGGTCGAAGCAAACCGAGCGTATGTCGCGCGCACGAGCGGCGGCAAATTCGGCTACGTTCATTTGCCCGATATGGGACAAGGTACGCTCAATCAGCTTTACGTTGATCTGGACGCCGAAAATCAGTCGAAGGAAGGCGTCGTCGTTGATATTCGCAACAACAACGGCGGTTTTATCAACCCGTATGTGATCGATATTCTCTCGCGCAAAGGTTATCTGACGATGCGAGAACGCGGGCTTTGGAACGTGCCGTCGCGCACGGCTCTGGGTCAGCGCGCGTTGGAGCGCCCGACGGTTTTAATCACCAACCAGCATTCGCTTTCGGACGCCGAAGATTTGACCGAAGGCTACCGCGCGTTAAAGCTCGGCAAGGTCGTCGGCGAACCGACTTCGGGCTGGATTATCTACACATGGAACACCAATCTTTTCGACGGCACGACATTCCGTCTGCCGCGCCAGCTCATTTTGGGCAGCGACGGGAAAAATATGGAATTAAATCCGCGTCCGGTCGATGTTTTGGTCACACGCCCGATCGGCGAAAGCTTAACGGGCAAAGATTCGCAGCTCGACCGCGCCGTGCGTGAATTGTTGGGAAATTAGAGTAATTTTAACGGAGAGTTTCCCGCAAAGGCGCAAAGCCGCAAAGAAATCATAAAAAATCTTTGC
>JANOBZ010000076.1:0-163839 GCA_031411895.1 Acidobacteriota bacterium
GGTTTATCCTCGGCAACACCGAATGCGAACGGCGTCGCGATCACTCCGGTCGCCGACATTCTGTACCAGACCGAGTTTGACGGACGATAAAGCACGAAGTCGGTTTTGCCGTCGCCATCAAAGTCCGACGGACGAGGAATATCGCCCGTTTGACCGAAAACGACATTGACCTGAGCCCCGTTGATCGAGGACAGATACCACCACGCGCCGGTTGACGGACGATAGATCGCGACATCGGATTTGCCGTCGCCGTCGAAATCGGCGGGCGTCGGAATATCGCCCGCGAGAGCAAAAACGTTTTCACGAAGCGAAGCAGTCGAACTTTGCAGGATATACCATTTGTTTTCCGATGCCCGAAAAACGGAAACATCCGCCCGGTTGTCGCCGTCGTAGTCGAACGGCACGCGCCGCGTCAGCGGAATCGCCTGCCAGGTCGGAAATGTCGAACTGGAATTAAATATGCTTTGCGACAAAATTTGATCACCGCCGCCCGTTATATTTCTAACCCGCAGGCGCGCCGGACTTATATTCGGCTCGCCATAGCAGCAAACGAATGCCGCCTTTGTTCCGTCTCCCGAGAACGTGGGATAGTCGCCGACAGTAAATTGCGTGCGATTAGTGCCGTCGGAGTTCATGGTCCACACCTCCGGGTGAAACTCGAATTGGGTAGCAAAGCTGAAAATGATTTTAGAGCCGTCGGGCGAGTAGGACGGGCGCCTATAATTGGGCGCAAAACCGGCAGCATCCGAAAGCAACAGCTGGTTTGTGCCGTCGGCGTTCATCGTAAACACCTGTTGTTTTCCCGACCGGGTGGAAATAAAAACGATCTTTTGTCCGTCGGGTGAAAATGCCGGGTAAAAGTCGCTTCCCGCGTCGTTGGTCAGGCGCACTTGATTCGTGCCGTCGGCGTTCATTTTATAGATCTCGCTGTTGCCGTCGCGGTTGCTCGTAAAAACGATCGACGCGCCGTCGGGCGAATGATACGGCGAAATGTCCGAAGCCGGATTATTCGTCAATCGCGTGGGATTTGTGCCGTCGGGGTTCATCCGGTAAATCTCGTAATTGCCGTCGCGGTCGGTCCTGAAGACGATGCTCGAACCGTAAGGCGAGAAATTCGGTTCGAAGTCGAGCGCCGCATTATTAGTAATGTTCACCTGATTGGTTCCGTCCGGGTTGATCGTGTAAATGTCATTGTCGAGCCCAAAGGCGACTTTCCCGTTTTTCACGCACCGGTTCGGGGTGACGCAAACCGCCTGAACTTGAAAATCGCCCGTTTGATTTGAAGACAGATTGCTGAACGTGCGATTTGCGGGCGTGAATATATAATTCGGCGTGGCGGGCGTGACGGTGTAATTGCCGCCCGGCGCAAGCGCGGAGAACTGGTAATTTCCGACCGCATCGGTGGTCGTTGCGGCATTCGTCGTGCCGCTCAAATTAACGATTGCGTCGCTGACGGGCAGGTTGTTATAAGTGATGCGACCGTTAATCGAATAAGTGTTCGGCGTTTGCGCGACAGGCTGCCATGCCGGGTTTCCGTAAATTGTGTCGCAGCATAACGGAAAGTTGGTTGTATTGATTGCGATGATGATCTGATTGGAGCCGTCCACGTTCATCGTGAGAACTCCGTTACCAATCCCGCTGCGGCTGAAAGCGATTTTCGTTCCGTCGGGCGACCATGCGGGAGCGGAGCCGTTGGTTATCAGAGGCGTTTCGTTCGTGCCGTCGGCATTGATAACCGCGATGTCGTTGCCTTTCCTGAAAACGATCTTCGCGCCGTCGGGCGACCACGAAGGGAACGTATCCGCTGACGGGGTTGTTGTGATGCGCTGCTCGTTAGTGCCGTCGGCGTTGATCACCCAGATTTCGCCGTTACTCGAAAACGCGAGTTTCGATGCGTCGGGCGACCACGACGGATCTTGCGGAAAAGGCTGTGTAATGCCCGTAAACTGCGCGTTATTTGTTCCGTCGGAATTCACTACCCAAATTTGCCAGCTATTTGTTGTGCTGCGCACGTAGGCGATTTTTCCCGTTGCCGACCACGACGGACTGTCTTCCCGGACATTCGACGTATTTGTGATATTAATCATCCCGCCGCCGCCGGCGTTAATTACATGAAGGTCATAAGGCGTTTGGGTCCAGGCGAAAACCAGTTTTGTCCCGTCGGGCGACCACGCCGGGTCGCCTCCGAACCGCGGCGACGAATTAACCGGGACGAAGGTTCTTCCCGTGCCGTCGGAATTGGAAGTATAAAGAACGCTTTCGGGAATACCGCCAAAGCTCATACTTGAAAATGCCAGCCTCCCGTTGATTATGGTTTGCTCCGCCGTTTGTTTTTCGGCGGTTTCTTCCGTCTGGGCGGAAACATTAAAAAAATAGAAACTGCCGAAAATAATCGTCGCCAATCCGGTCATAAAAATCGTCCGGCGTCGAAAAGATAATAATCCTGCTCCGTCTTTGTTCATCGTCACGCTCCTCTGATTTGGTTAGAGTTTGGTCGAAAATTCAAGCGAAAGCCCGAATTCGATTTTGAACTTTAAATCCGAGTTGAGCCGGTTAACTCGCGGAATCGCCCGAAAACAAATTCGACTTCGAAATTTGAAAGCGTAATTCGTGATTTTTCGGTTTCCAAACAGGCTCCAGGCTCTAAGAATACTATTATGCCGACTAAAAAAACTTAAATTTTCTAAAATTTTTGTTAAATTTCGATACCGATTTCGCTTCACGAAAAATCATTAAAAGGCGCTGCTTTATTTAAAAATGGTTCGAAATTATAAGACTTTTTTGAGTATTTAAGGTTACAATGCGGAAAATAAAATACTTCGGAAAAATAAAAAATGCTCGAAATAAGAAAGGCAAACGACGCAGATAAACCCGAAATCTGGAAAATCATTAAAGCCGTCATCGCGACCGGCGACACATACGTTTTCGCGCCCGATTCGACCGAGGAAGAAATGATTTCATACTGGTTCAGTACCGAAAAGCACACATACGTCGCCGTCTGGTCTGAGCAGCCCGCGCGCGCCGGAATTTTGGATAACGAATCGAGCAGATCAAACGGTCAGATCGTCGGCACGTTTTTCTTAAAAGCCAATCAGCCCGGATTGGGCGCGCACGTCGGCAACGCCGGTTATATGGTCGCGCCCTTTGCAAAAGGCAAACGCGTCGGGCGAATGATGGCTGAATATTCGCTCGAAGAATCGCGCCGTTTGGGCTTTAGATCGATCCAGTTCAATTTCGTCGTCAAAAGTAATAAGGTCGCCGTCAAATTATGGCAGGACGTCGGCTTCGAAATCATCGGCGAAATTCCCGAAGCCTTTAACCACGCGCAAAACGGTTTGACGAACGCTTATATAATGTATCGAAAATTATAAATTGAACCGAAAGATACTTAGCCGCGGATCAACGCGGATTTCGCGGATCAAATAATTTTCTTTGCGCCTTTGCGGGAAAATTATTTTGTTAATAATAAAAGCTTCAAAAGCCGTCAACTTACTCCCGCAAAGGCGCAAAGCTCACAAAGGTTAGAAAATTATAAATTTTATCCGCGAAATCCGCGTTGATCTGCGGCTGAAATTATTTCTTCTGACCCAATGCGACGGCGCGGCTGTAGGCGGCATAAACGGCTTTTGATAAAACGGTTCGAAGTCCGCCTTTTTCCATCTGGTAGATCGCGTCTGCCGAAGTTCCGCCCGGTGAGGTGACCATATTTCGCAGTTCCGCCGGATGTTTGTGCGATTCCATCGCGAACAGAACCGAGCCGAGCATTGTTTCCTGCACTAATTCTTTTGCCGTCTCGCGCGAAAATCCGAGATGCACGCCCGCGTCCGTCAAGGCTTCCATGACCATAAAAATATAGGTCGGACCCGTTGCCGAAAGCGACGTCGCCATATCAATCATATTTTCCGTTTCGACGTATATTTCTTTGCCGAGCGCCGTCAAAAGCGCTTTGATTTGGGCGCGTTCTGCGACGGAAACGCTTTCTTCGCTGGAAGTCCAGGCGGTGATTCCCGCGCCGATCTGCGACGGCGTGTTCGGCATCGTGCGGACGATTTTTTTATTGCCGAGCGCTTCGGAAATCGTCTCGATTTTAGCTCCGGCGATGATTGACAATACGATCTGCGACGGCAAAACCGTGTCTTTCAATTCTTCCAGAACGCCTTTCAAACGCTGCGGTTTAACGCACAAAGCGACGATCGAATTTTCATAGACGCGAATCTGCTCGACGGCTTGCGCGTTATCTTCGCAAACCTCGATCGAGTATTTTTCCGCTAATTCGCGCCGCCGGTTTTCGCGCGGATGCGTCGCGACGATTTGCTGTGCGCTAACCAGATTTTTCCGCAAAAGTCCGGCGATGATCGATTCCGCCATCACGCCGCAGCCGATAAACGCGAGTTTCGTGTTTGCCAAATTGTTTTCCATAGTATTGTTAATCGCGAACAGTTCGTGCAAAATAATTCAATTGAATTTTAAGATTATGACTATTGATGAACAAATCGAATTTTTAAAAAAAGGCGCGGTTGACGTAATTCGCGAAGAAGACTTGCGCGTCAAACTCGAACGCGCGGCGAAAACCGGCAAGCCTTTGCGCGTCAAATTAGGCGCCGACCCGACCGCGCCTGACATTCACATCGGACATACGGTCGTGATTCGTAAACTGCGCGCTTTTCAGGATTTAGGACACACGGCGATTTTCCTGATCGGCGATTTTACGGGCATGATCGGCGACCCGTCGGGCAAAAACGCGACGCGCCCGCCGCTCTCGCGCGAAGAAATTATGGCAAACGCCGAAACTTACAAAACGCAGATTTTCAAGCTTCTCGATCCGGAAAAAACCGAGATTCGTTTTAATTCCGAATGGTTCGAACGCCAAGGCTCGGCAGGATTTATCAAGCTCGCCTCGCACACGACCGTTAAACAGATTTTAGAGCGCGACGATTTTGAAAAACGGATGAACGAAAACCGTCCGATCGCGCTTCACGAACTTCTTTACCCGCTCGTTCAGGGCTACGATTCGGTCGCGCTCGAAGCGGACGTCGAATTAGGCGGAACCGACCAGAAATTCAATCTTCTGATGGGCAGAAACTTGCAGCGTGAATACCAGCAGGAGCCGCAGGTAATTATCACGACGCCGCTTCTGAAAGGTTTGGACGGCGTGCAGAAAATGTCGAAATCTTTGAACAATTACATCGGCATCGACGAAGCGCCGAACGAAATGTTCGGCAAAGTGATGTCGATTTCCGACGATTTGATGTGGGAATACTACGAGTTTTTGACGGATTTGTCGCCGACGGAAATCGAAGCGTTAAAATCGTCGGGCGAAAATCCGCGCAATATAAAGGTTAAACTGGCAAAATTTATTATCCGGGATTTTCATTCGGCGGAAGCGGCAGACGCGGCTGAAAGCGATTTTATCGCGCGGTTCGTGAAAAAGGAAATTCCCGATCGCATCGAGGAAGCCGCAATTGCGGGGGGCAGCTATAATCTCGCTGAGCTGCTTGTTCAAACAAATCTCGCGCCGTCGAAAAAAGAAGCGCGACGTTTGATCGAACAGGGCGGCGTCAAATTAAACGGGGAAAAAGTTTCGAATATAGGCGCGGAAATTGAATTGAAGAACGAGATTCTGCTGCAAGTCGGCAAACGCAAGTTTTTGAAAATAAAAACGAATTCCTAAAAATCTTTGCGAGCTTTGCGCCTTTGCGGGAGAAAAAAAGTTTCCCGCAAAGACGCAAAGCTCGCAAAGTTAAAACACGGCTTGTTACTTATTGAAATTTTGGCAGCAAGCTTATAATTTCGTATTCTAAAAATATGAGCACAAGGGATAAATTTACGATCGGGTTGGTGCAGATGGCGATGTCTGCCGATGTGGACGAGAATTTGAAAAAGGCGGGCGAATTTGTCCGTGAAGCCGCCGCGAAAGGCGCGAAGATCATCTGTTTGCCGGAAATGTTTCGCTCGCAGTATTTCTGCCAGCGCGAAGACACGGAGCTGTTTAATCTCGCCGAACCGTTAAAAGGTCCTTCGACCGAATTTTTGGGCAAAATCTCGAAAGAGTTGGAAGTGACGGTAATCGCGCCGATTTTTGAGCGGCGCGGCGTCGGGATGCATCACAATTCTTTGGCGGTTCTCGGAGAAGACGGCGAGATCGGCGGCGTTTACCGCAAAATGCATATTCCCGATGATCCCTCGTATTACGAAAAGTTTTATTTTACGCCGGGTGATCTCGGTTTCAAGGCGTTCGACACGCCGCAGGCGAAGATCGGGACGCTGATCTGCTGGGATCAATGGTTTCCCGAAGGCGCAAGGTTGACGGCGCTGCGCGGCGCGGAGATTCTTTTTTACCCGACCGCGATCGGCTGGCATCCGTATGAAAAGGAAGAAGTCGGCGCGTCGCAGCAGGATGCGTGGCAGACGATTCAGCGTTCGCACGCGATTGCCAACGGGCTTTTCGTTGCGTCGGTCAACCGCGTCGGGCACGAAGTTTTTAACGAAGGCACGGACGGAATTCAATTTTGGGGACACAGTTTTGTCGCCGACCCGTTCGGCGTCGTGATCGCGCAGGCAAGCGACGATCAGGAAGAAGTCATCGTCTGCGAAATCGACCGCGCGCGAATGGAAGACGTGAGAAGAAACTGGCAGTTTTTGCGCGATAGAAGAATCGAAAATTACGGCGATTTACAGAAACGGTTTATAGACGAATTCTAAAAATGGAAAACGGAAAGTGGAAAATGGAAAATATTTAGGAATTTGATTTAATTTTCCATTTTCCACTTTCCGTTTTCCATTTAATTAACTTATGGCGAAGCAGACTCCGCTCGAAGCGGGCTTTAAATTTCCCGCCGAATGGGAACGGCACCGCGCGACGTGGATCGGCTGGTGTCATAACAAGAACGATTTTCCGGGCAAAATCGCGACGATTCAATGGGTTTACGGCGAAATTACGCGCAAACTTATCGAAGCGGGCGAGCGCGTCGCGATTCTCGTCCAAGACGAACGGCACGAAGCGAAAGCGCGCGGCGTTTTAACGAAAACGGGCGCGGATTTCGAAAAAATCGAGTTTTATCGCTTTCCGCACGATCGCGGCTGGATGCGCGATTCGGGTCCGATGTTCGTTAAAAACGCACAATCAAAAGAAACGGCGGTGATCAAATTCAAGTTTAACGCGTGGGCGAAATACGGGGATTGGAAACTCGATAATCAGGTCGCCGTTAAATTCGCGAAGCAGGAAAAACGCGAGATCTTTCACGTCGAATACAAAGGCAAAGAGGTTGTTTTAGAAGGCGGCGCGATTGATCTGAACGGCGCGGGCACGATTTTGACGACCGAGGAATGTCTGCTCGATTACGAAATTCAGACGCGCAATCCGCAGTTTTCGCGCGAAGATTACGAGCAGGTTTTCTCGGAAAATCTCGGCGCGGCAAATACGCTCTGGCTCAACAAGGGAATTGTCGGCGACGATACGCACGGGCACGTTGACGATTTCTGCCGGTTTACGGACGAAAAAACGATCGCGCTCGCGGAAGAAAAAAACGCGCGGGACGCGAATCATAAAATCCTCGAAGAAAACCGCGAGCGGCTTGAAGACCTTAAATTAGAAGACGGCGCGAAGCCCGAAATCGTGCGGCTGCCGATGCCCGCGCCGCTCACGTTTGCCGGCGTTCGTCTGCCGGCAAGCTACGCGAATTTTTATATCGCCAACGAAGCGGTTCTCGTGCCGACGTTTAACGACGAGCGCGACCGCGCGGCATTGGGCATTTTAGCCGAACTTTTTCCGACGCGAAAGATCGTCGGCATTCACGCCGTTGATCTGGTTTGGGGCTTGGGCACGCTGCATTGTTTGACGCAGCAGGAACCGGCGCGCGGCGCGGATTAGAGGAAATTAAAATTTAATGATTAAATTGGGAATGCGAAATGCCTTGTGGTTTCGGTCTTTGATTTTTTGAACGATTTTCGGACGCACATGAAATGGATTGCAATCATCATCGGGCTTTTGGGCATTATTTTAACCGTTAAGCCGTTTATCCGGAGCGCGAACTGGCTGATTCGCATCGGCGATTTTCCGCGTATTCAGGTTTTACTTGCTCTGCTCACGGCGCTGCTTCTGCTCAGTTTCGGGTTTGATTACCGGAATTATTTCGACGACGCTTTCGCGTTCGTCTTGATCGTCTGCATTTTTTACCAGCTGCAGACGATTTTGCCGTTTACGGTTTTAGTCCGCAAAGAAGTTCAAAACGCCAAAAAGCAAAGCGAAAATGCCGACACGATAAGTCTTTTGATTTTTAACGTTTTGATGGAAAACGATAAATACGAAGACGCTTTGCAGCTGATTCTGCGCTACGATTCGGACATCGTTTTGCTCGCCGAACCGGACGAAAACTGGGCGCGGTATCTCGAACCGCTCAAAAAAAAATACCCGCACAACGTTTTGTGCCCGCTCGATAATCGCTACGGAATGCTGCTTTATTCGCGTTTGCCTTTGCACGACACCGAGCTGCAATTTTTGATTCAGGACGATATTCCCTCGATCCACACGCAGGTTCAGCTGCCGACGGGCAGAGACGTCGCGCTGCACGGCGTGCATCCGCGTCCGCCGATGCCGGGCGAAAATACGCGCTCGACCGAACGCGACGGCGAGCTTCTGCTGGTCGGCAAGGCAATCCGCGAATCGAATCTGCCGTGCATCGTCGCGGGCGATCTGAACGACGTCGCGTGGTCGCGCACGACGCAGCTTTTCCGGCGTATCAGCGGATTATTAGACCCGCGCATCGGTCGCGGGTTTTACAACACATTTCACGCGCATTACCCGTTTTTGCGTGTGCCGCTCGATCACGTTTTTCATTCGCCGCATTTCCGGCTCATGCACATCGAGCGAATCGACAACTCCTGCGGTTCGGATCATTTTCCGGTTTACATCAAGCTCAGTCTCGAACCGGACGCGACCGCCATTCAGGCAAAGCCGTATGCCGCTCCGGACGAAACCGAAGAAGCGCACGAAGTTATCGGAACGGCGCTCAAGGACAATCGCTACCGGCGAATTTCGTTCCGAAACTTACGCGAAAAAATCGTCAACCTAAAGGATAAAATTTCGCGAAAAAGGCGAAAATAATTATAATCGATTGACGGATTGTTAAATTCAAGATTCAAGATTCAAGATTCAAGATTCATCTTAAATCCCAAATCCAAAATCCCAAATCCGAAACCGAAATGGCTCATATTATCGAAACCGAGGAAACCTTAATCATCGAAACGCCCGAGCGCGTGCCGCTCGCGTTTGCGCTCGCTTCGATCGGCAACCGTTTTCTGGCGGTTTTGATTGACCATTTTATCCAGTATATGACGATTTTGATCGTCGCATGGGCTTTTTTGAGCTGGTCGGGCGTCGGAGATTTGGACAATTTCGAGCGCAGCGAGCTTTTAGCGCAGATGTCGAAATGGACGATCGCACTGATGATTATCATCCTGTTCCTGATTTTTTCGGGCTATTTTATTCTTTTCGAATGGCTCTGGAACGGGCAGACGCCGGGAAAACGACTGATGAAACTGCGCGTGATTCGCGAGGACGGACGCCCGATCACGCTCTGGGAAGCGGTTTCGCGCAATCTTTTGCGGATTTTCGACGCGATTCCGGGCTTTCTCCTTCCGATCTACTCGCTCGGGCTGGTTTCGATTTTCTTAAGCAGCCGCGACCAGCGTTTCGGCGATATGTTTTCCGGCACGGTCGTCATTCGCGAGCGCACCGACGAAGCGCCGACTTTTGAAGAAGCGTTTTCGAATCAAATCTCGGATGCCGCGTTTCGGCGCGTCCAGAAACGCACGGAATTTCAGGCGGACGTGAATCAGGTTACGCAGGACGAGATCGAGGTTATCGAATCTTTCTTACGCCGCCGCTGGGATTTGTCCGATCGGCAGCGGCTCTGGATGGCGTGGCGCGTCGCGCTGCCGATCATGTATAAAATCAAGCCGAACTATGACGTCAACACTTTTACATACGAAGGCTTTCTCGAAGAACTGCTTCATCGTTTTCACGCGCGGCAGAGATTTTTGAATTAAAAAAAAGGACGGACTGTGAACAGCGTCCGTCCTTTTTTTTAATTCAATTTCTCAGTGGAAGTTTTCTTTGATGCTAAATAATATCAGACGGCATAAATCCCAGAACGAATTTAACTTTTTTTACAAGAAAACGAACTTTACGGTAGCCGTTTAAATATGCTATCTTGCCTTTTGATTTGTAGGATACTTTGCCCTTAAAAATGCCGGAAAAACATATTTTAGTAACAGGCGGCGCGGGATTTATCGGCTCGCACCTGGTGGATAGTCTTTTGGGGGAAGACGGCACCCTAGTTTCCGTTTTAGATAATTTCAACGATTTTTACGCGCCCGAAATCAAACGCGCCAATCTTGCACAGCACACGGAAAATCCCGATTTCCGGCTTTATGAAGCCGACATCTGCTGTGCCGAAACTCTGCGCCGGATCTTTGCCGAAAACCGTTTCGACGCGGTCGTTCATCTCGCCGCGTGGGCGGGCGTTCGTCCGAGTCTTCTGAATCCGAAACTTTACACGCAGGTTAATGTTAACGGAACTTTAAATCTGCTCGAAGCGGCAAAAGATGCGGGCGTGCGGCAGTTTGTTTTCGGCTCGTCAAGCTCGGTTTACGGCATCAATTCGAAGATTCCGTTCGCGGAAGACGATCAGATCGCGCAGCCGATTTCGCCCTACGCGGCGACTAAAGCGGCGGGCGAACTTTTGTGTCACACGTTTTCGCATCTCTACGATCTGCGCACGGTCTGTCTCAGGTTTTTTACCGTCTACGGCGCGCGCCAGCGTCCCGATCTGGCGATTCATAAATTTTCGCGGCTGATCTGTGAAGGCAAACCGATTCCCGTATTCGGCGACGGCACGACGCGCCGCGATTACACGTTTGTTGACGATATCATTCAGGGCGTTCGCGCGGCGATCGATTACGACCGCACGAATTACGAAATCTTCAATCTCGGCGAATCGGAAACCGTCGAGCTAAGAGATTTGATTAGTTTGATCGAAGAAAACCTCGGCAAAAAAGCGATTATCGAGCGCCAGCCGATGCAGCCCGGCGACGTTCCTTTAACCTACGCCGACATCTCGAAAGCCCGAAAACTTCTAAATTACAACCCGCAAACCAGGATCGAGCAGGGAATTCAGAAATTTACCGATTGGTTCACTCAATTCGGGATTTCGGATTCGAGATTTCGGATTGGTCAATCTTAATCAGAGAATTTATAGCCGAAAAAAATCAAATCCCAAATCCCAAATCCCAAATCCCAAATCCCAAATTAATAAAGTCCTTTTTCGCCTTTCGGGCGCGTGTTCCAGCGTTTGTGAATCCAGAGCCATTGTTCGGGATATTTACGAACGTATTTTTCAACCGTTGCGGTGATTTTCTGCGTCAGATCGCGAATGTTTTCGGGCGAATCATCCGCAGGCGCGTATTCGACGGGCGGTTCGAGATAAACGACGTATTTATTTTTCGATTCTTCCCAGACGGCAAATGCGGGCAGCACGATCGCGTTCGTTTTGATCGCGAGTTTGGCGATGCTCGTCGTCGTCGAAGCCGGAACGCCGAAAAAATCAACGAACACGCCTTCTTTTTCCTGAACATTCAAATCGGCTAAAATGCCGAGCAGTTCGCCGTTTTCAAGCGCGCGAAACATCTGGCGCGCCGCTTTCTTTTTGTCCAAAGTAACCGAACCGAAACGCGTCCGCATTTTATCGACAAAGTTTTCGACGAGTGGATTATCAATCCGGCGGACGAGAATATTCATCCCGTAACCGAACGCGGGCGGCAAAAGATTAAAGACTTCCCAGCTGCCGAAATGTCCCGTGAAAAACAAAATCCCGCGACCCGTCGCATGAGCTTCGTCGAAATATTCCTTGCCGACAACGTCAACCAGATCGCGGACGTTTTCGAGCTTGAATTTGCGGAAATGCGAGACGAAACCGAGATGCCGACCCAAAGATTCGAACGTTCCCTCAGCAATCCGTTCGCGTTCTTCCGGCGGCATTTCGGGAAACGCGATTTCTAAGTTTCGGCGCGCCGTTTTTTTCAGTTTCGGAAAACGTCTCACTAACAATCTGCCGACCGATTTACCGAATCTCATCGAGGTTTCCAACGGCAAAGCGCCGATCGCGCCGAGTAGCGAGCGGACGGCGACGAGTTCGGATTTGTTCTGTAAATTACTTCGTTTCTTCGGCATCAAAAAGGCGGAAACCCGCGCGTCAGCAAGGGCGTGATCTATTCTTCGGAAAAATCTATTTTAACATCGGATTTTCGCTCGAATTCGAGATATTCGGCAGTCGTTAATTTTGTTTTTGGAATCGCACTCATTTCCGCTCTCCTGTATCTGGTTGATTTCTGATTTCGGAAAGAAATTTTATAAATTCAGGCAATCCATTTTCCCAACCTTTGATGTTTAAGGAAAAACTATTTGGGTTTCTACCGCGATAATCGGGCTTTTCCTTTGAAACTCTTATTTCCCAAATTTCTTCAGCATATTCAGGCTCAAGCAAAAACGTGATAAAAGCCGTTTTGCCGATTGGCGACCAGACGGATTCGAGCCGCCACATTTCGTTTGCCCGCCAATCAAGCTCGACTTTTTCGAGTTCGGTTATTTTCCAACCGTTTTCGATGACCTTTTCACGAATCGTCTGTCTTTGAAATTCCACATTTAAACAGCCGCGCGTTCGACGCGGTTGTAAACCGTGTCGCGTTCGACGGCTTCGAAACCGGCGTTTTCGATCATCGTAATGAGTTCGGTGCGCGTCATTTTCTTTTCGCCGCCTGATTCGACCGAATAAGCGTGCGTCAGCTCGCCGCCGTCGGTGATCGTGCCGTCGACGTCGTTTGCGCCGAAATGCAGAGCGGTCTGCGTCGTCGCCAATCCGAGCATTACCCAATACGCCTTGATATGGTCGAAATTATCGATCATCAAGCGCGAAACGGCGATCGTTTTCAAATTATCGATCGCGTCCGGTCCCGGCAAAGATGAAAGCGCCGTTCCCGGCGGGTAAAACGCGAGCGGGATAAAACATTGAAAACCGCCCGTTTTGTCCTGCTGTTCGCGCAGTTTGATGAAATGGTCAACGCGGTCTTCGGTCGTTTCGATATGCCCGTAAAGCATCGTTGCGTTTGTCTTTAATCCTGCCTTGTGAACTTTTCCGGCTAATTCGAGCCAGCGCGCGCCGTCGCATTTATGGTCGCAAATTCTCGAACGAGTCGGTTCGGCGAAAATCTCCGCGCCGCCGCCCGGACACGAATCCATTCCGGCGGCTTTCAGGCGTTCGATAACTTCTTCATCCGACATTTTGTAAAACCGCGCGAAAAAATCCAGTTCGACCATCGTTAAGGCTTTCAAATGAAGCTTCGGAAATTCGCGCTTAAGCGACGAAAACAAATCCGTGTAATATTCGAACGGCAGTTTCGAGTTTAAACCGCCGACGATATGCAGCTCGGTCGCGCCCTCGGCAACGGCATTGCGCGCAATCTCGACGCCTTCGGCAATCGAATGCGTGTACGCGTCTTCCTGCCTCGCGCGCCGGTAAAAACCGCAGAATTTACAGTCCGCGACGCAGATATTCGTATGATTGAAATGGCGGTTGACGTTAAAATAAGTTACGCGCCCGTGTTTTTTGCGCCGCACGAAATCGGCTAATTTGCCGAGCGCGTTCAAATCGTCGGTTTTATATAGTTCGACGCCTTCGTCAAAGGTCAAACGGTCGCCCGCCGTAACCTTTTCGGCGATTCTGTTTAAGTTCGTATCAAATGAAAATTGCATAAATCTATTTATTTAATTCGTTCTTTCTTGTCATATACTCGACTGTAAAAATTTTTCGTATTATATCGTCAGTAAAAATGTATTTTATTGAATATAACTTTCCTTCAACAAACGGAGCATATTGAGAATAAATGGTATTTCCAGACAATATAGAATATTTTAGACCATAATTATCGGTAAATGATGTGTAAGAAACACTAACTCCGCTAGCTTTTTCTATTGAACCCCCACCTGAAACTTTGTTGAATTTTGATGTGGAAAGGTCTTTTAAAGTTTGATTTTGTTTCGGTTCAAGTGTGATGGAAGATATTGTGCCAACAAAATCATTTTGCGGACACATAAATCTGTCACGAATATCTGCTGTTGTCATACAATCATCCAATGGAGCCAAATATTCAAATTTTATCTTAAAGTTTTCATCATAATCGCAAGACTTTTCACACGGTTCTCCGAAAACCTTTTCTATATCTTTCTTTTTAGACGAACCAAGTTTCAAATCTTTTAATTTACCCTTTCCGAAAAATTCATAGCCTTTCATTTCATTCGGAAATTGAACGCTTTGCGCCGAAACTTGAAGCGTAAAAGCCAAAAGGAAAGTAAACGCGATGAAAATTTTTACCGCTTTCATAAATTACTCCCAAATCTCTTTCAAATTCAGCACGAACCCTTTCAAAAACGGTTCGCCCGAAATTTCCGCCGGATTTTCCAAAACTTCAACTTTCGCATTCGGACGATAAACATAAACGTTGCGCTTTGCGGCGTCGATCAGCCAGCCGAGCGACGCGCCGTTTTCGAGGTATTCTTCCATTTTGTCTTTTAATTTGGTTAAATTATCGGTTTCCGAGCGCAGTTCGACGACGAAATCAGGACAAACGGGCGCGAATTTTTTTCGTTTGGCTTTCGGAATCGCGTTCCATTTTTCCAGCGTCATCCAGGATAAATCAGGCGAACGCTTTGCGCCGTTCGGCAAAATAAATCCGGTCGAAGAATCAAAGCCTTTTCCGCCGCCATCTTTTTCAACCCAAATTCCAAATTTTACAATCAGATTAAAATTTTTTCCGCCCGTTTCGCTTCCCGTCGGTGGCATAATAATAATTTCTCCATCTTCGTTCATTTCAATCCGCAAATCTTTGTGACGCTGGCAAAAATCGAAAAACTCATCATCATTCATCGGTTTCAGAAACTTGCCGAAATCAATTTCGATCGATTCATAAGGATTGAGATGAACGCGCGAACTTCTTTTTGTAGTGGTTGAAATCATAGTAAAACTCCTGATTTGTTGTTCTAATAAACCATAAATCTTTCATCAAAGGTCAAACGCTAAAGGTCAAACGCTCATTCGCTTCGACCTTTTCGGCGATTCTGTTTAAGTTCCTATCAAATGAAAATTGCATAAAATCTATTTTTGCTCGACAAACATTTTATCTTCTAACTCTTTTGGGATTGTATATTCTATCGAAATTAAATCACCGCTTTGACGGTTGTCTTTATTTTGTAAAGTACTAAAGCTGATTTTATCGAAAACCGTATATTTTAAGCCGTAAGAATCAGTATATGAGTCGTAAGCAACGTGTGTTGCCTGACCGTCGAAATCATGTCCGAAAGCAACGCTGGAAAACTTATAAAATTTGTCTGAAAAAGTAACCTTGCTCAAAGAAATTGTCTTTTGTGAAATCAATTTCACTGAACGAATTTTCCCGTGATATTCGGGCAAAGGAGCAAATTTCTTAATATCGGTTTTATTACCGTTTCCGTCGAAATAATAAGAAGTAATTAATGTTTTTTCGTCAAAATATTCAAACTGAATTTTCCAATTTGAATCATAATTACAAAATTCTTTACAAATCGTTCCAAAAATTGCCTCTACATTTTCTTTAGTAGAAACTCCGATTTTTAATTTATTGAGTTTTCCGTTACTAAAAAATTGATAGCCTTTTAATTCGTTAGGCGTTGAAAAACCGAGACTTAGATTTTTTATCTTTTTGGGTCCAAGTCTAAGTAAATCGTTAAAATCCAAATCACTTGGAGTTGAATCATTTTGCGCCGAAACCTGAAGCGCAAAAGCCAAAAGGAAAGTAAACGCGATGAAAATTTTTACCGCTTTCATAAATTACTCCCAAATCTCTTTCAAATTCAGCGCGAATCCCTTCAAGAGTGGTTCGCCGGAAATTTCTGACGGATTTTCGAGCGTTTCGACTTCTTTTTCGGCGCGATAAACGTAAATTTTGCGTTCGGTCGGGTCGATCAGCCAGCCTAAAGACACCCCGTTTTCGATATATTCCCGCATCTTTTCTTTGAGTTTTGGCAGAGAATCGCTTGCGGAGCGAAGTTCGATAACAAAATCAGGCGCGAGCGGCAGAAACTTTCGGCGTTTGGCAGGCGAGACTTTTTCGAGACGTTCTTTCAAAATCCACGAAGCGTCGGGCGAAACGGTCGCGCCGTTCGGCATTTTATAGCCTGCTGAAGAGTCAGCGCTTTTGCCGCGCCCGTTTTGCTTTGCCCAAATTCCTAATTGAATTGTTATCTCGGCGTTTTTATTTCCTGTTTCCCAACCGGTCGGCGGCATAATAATAATCTCTCCCTGTTGGTTTCGCTCGATTCTTACATCGGAATTTGCCTGACAGAATTCAAAAAACTGCTCGTCGTCCATTTCGATAAACGGACTGAACTGCAAAACGAACCTTGAAATTCCGAATTCGTTGATGACGGGTTTTTCTAATACGACGCTCATATTTCTAACTCCTTGCAAAAATTATTCCGCAGGTGAATAACTGAATTTTAACAGAAACAAGATCGAAAGTTTATTCAAATCCTCAGCAGATACGCGGTTTATTTGGTGTGTGAAATATTAGGCGCTGATTTTGGTTCAGGCAATTTGCAAAAAAGCGGTCGGGTTTCGGAAAATTGCAAAATGTATATTCGGTTTATCGCCAGATATTTTAATCACAAACACGATCGCGAGGAAACGGGAATTTTTCGGGCGGCGGATTATGTCCGCGATCACACGGAAATCGGCGCGTCGGAAAAAGAAGTTTTGCAGGAAATAATCAGTTGGTTCGACGAAAATCTGCCGGTGCCCGATTTTTACGACGATCCGGCGAAACGCACCGAGCAGCAGCACACGTACTTTTGGTTCAAGCTGAGCGCCGAAGAATTTCTCGAACGGATGAACGCGCTCGCGGCGATTCTTGAAGCGCATAACATTAAAGTTGAAATATTGCGCGCCGAACTCGTGCCGGGCGAAATGGTTTTCGAGGATCACTGCCAGATCGCCGTCGTTCCGACGAAAGACGTTTTGAATATCAAGTAAGCAAAAAAAATTACATTCTTTGGAACGGTTCTCTATTTAGCAAGAAAAACCGCGCCGCCGAAGGTCGCGAAAAGAATCACGCTGACAAACGCGTTGGTCGTGAAAAACGCGGCGTTCATGCGCGACAGATCGTTCGGTTTGACGAGCGTATGCTGGTAAATCATCAGCGCGCCGACCGCGAAAACTCCGACGAGCGCGAGCCAGCCGAGTCCGGTCGCGAGATACAAAATCAATAAAACGACGAAAGCCTGAAAGTGAAAAATCCGCGCGATCCGAAGCGAGTTTTTGATGCCGAAGCGCGCCGGAATCGAGCGCAAACCCGCTTTTTTATCGAATTCGTAATCCTGACAGGCGTATAAAACGTCGAATCCGGCAGTCCACATCATGACCAGCAAAGACAACAGAATCGGCACTTCCGAATCAATTGCGCCGCGCACCGCGATCCATGCGGCGGTCGGCGCAATTGCCAGCGACCAGCCCAGAATCAGATGCGCGAGCGAAGTAAATCTTTTCGCGTAGGAATAGCCCAGAACGCTCAAAAGCGCGACGGGCGAAAGCGCGAACGTCAGCCAGTTTAACGAATAAGCGGCGATTTCGAACAAAATCACCGAAACGAAAAAGAACGACCACGCGAACGAGGCGGAAAGTTTTCCCGACGGCAATTCGCGATTCGCGGTGCGCGGATTCGCAGCGTCGAATTTCCAGTCGATGATGCGGTTAAAGGTCATCGCCGCCGAGCGCGCGCCGAACATCGCGACCGTAATCCAGAGAATCTGCCGCCACGAAGGCAAGCCTTCTGCCGCGAGCACCGCGCCGAGAAATGCAAAGGGAAGCGCGAACAGAGTGTGTTCGAACTTGATCATTTCAAGCGTTGTTTTTAATTTTGTCCAGAAACTGTTCATCAAAAAAATAATGCGCTAAATCAAATTCACGCGCCCGCCGCAGACGTTTCCGACAATTACCGCAAGCCCGGTGCCAATCAAAAATTCTAACAAAACCGCGCCTTTTTTGCAGACCTGACTGGCAATTTGCAAAACCGCCGCCCGGAAATTTGCAGATTGCCGGGGCGTGATACTTTTGCATCTTCGTTTCCGCGTTAAAAGTGAAAAGACTTTGGCGACTCAATCCGGCAATTTTGAAGCGAGCGGCAAAAAACAGCGAAGGTGAAAAATATGAAACGAATCCCGATGTTAGAAAATCTGCGTAAAATTTGTAGCCTGTTGGTTTGTCTCGGCGTGCTGAACGGCGCGCTGCTGCCGATTTTCGGGCAGAATCAAAGCGCGCGGCGCGTGACAATGTCGAAACCGTCGAATGTCGCGGAAGCGTTCACGAAAATCAATAAATTCGGACGCGGCGCGGATTTCGTCAAAGCTTTGAGCCGCGGATTACAGCCGCGCGAAATCGTCGATATGCTCGCATGGTTCGACGAAAGGGACGAAAGCTTTTTCCGCGCAGTTTTTGAAGCGCATAATCAAAAAGCCGCCGAATACGATAAACGCCGATTCGAAAAAGGCTTGCCGCAAACGATAGCCGAGCCGGTCAGACAAACTGTTAAACCTGTGCCGCCGCAGCGCACGATCAACAAAAAACGCGCGGGATTTGAAACCGTACGCGGCGCGTTTTTTCAGAATGCTTCGTATCAAAGCGTTTTGGAAACCGCCGCGCCCGACGAGCCTTTGATTTCGACGAGCGAAACCGAGAGCGGCGTCAAAACGATCGGCGAGCTTCAAAATACGGTCGAAACCGCCGAAACGCTGGTTACGAAAGGCACGAATGCCGACACCGAGCGCATCGTCAACGACGCGAAAAACGGGCAGATTTACACGCAGACTTCGTTCGAAGAGGTTTACAACAAAATCACGCGCGGGCGCGTTCGCAACGAAAAAAAGTTTCTGTGGAATTATCTTATCGCGCAATGTCCGGATGCCGCCGGCGTGGTCGAGGGCGAAGGGCTAATCACGGTCGAAAACAAGGCGACGATCTCCAACCCGACGACGACCGCGATTCCGGCGCAGGTTTTGACGATGAAAGTAAAATTCAAAGGCTTTGTCGGCGACGACGCTCAATTAACGCATTACGATTTAACGGGCGAAGTTATTGAAACGACAAGCGGTTTCGACCGCGCCAAACGGCTCGAAATGATTGACGAAACGAGCGCGGCGGACGGCACGCGCCAGTTCACGCTGTCGGTCGCGGGCAATAAATTCGACGGTGTAAGTTCGAAAAGCGCGGTCGGCGAAGTTCGCGAAGGCTCGACCGCGCATTTGTCGAATGCCGAGCTCAACCGGATGGTGGATTTTACCGATCAGGCGCTGCCGATGACGCTGATCGGCGCGGACAACGGTTTTGCGACTTCGCGGACAAACTGGCAGGGCGGATTCTGCGTGGACGTTTCGCTTGCCGCGCCGAAGGAAACTTTGAAACCGGGCGAAAAAATCACTGTTTCGGCGGAAACCGTCCATAAATTCGACCGCTCGAAAATCGACGCGAATCTCGAAGCGACGGGCTATGCCGAGGTTTCGCCTGCCAATCAGCGCGCGCAGCCGTCGGCAAGATTTAATTTAACGGCGGGCATTGACGAAAACTTTAGCGCGGAAATAACGGTTAAATCCGTTTCGCGACGCGGAATCGGGGCTAAAACTTTAAAGTTCGGCAAAGAAAAACCGGACATAAAAACGAAAACGCCGGTTAAAACGAAATTGCCGGTGAAAACGAAAACGTCCGTCAAAAAATGCGGCGCGTGGACGGGCAAAATAAACGTCGTGAAAAGAAAGCGCGTCGAGAAAAACGGCAATCCGTCGGGCAGACTCGTACGCGACATCGAAAATGTGGACGAAACCTTTAATATCGAATACAACCTAATCGGCATCGCCGACACGACGCAGGGTTTTGCGAACGCTTTTTACGCCAATTCGAAAATCAATTTTCGCGAGCTGCGTTATTCGGAGAAACTATACGCAAGCGGCAAAATGAGCTGCAATAAACAAATTATTGCTTCAAGCGAGATGCGCAAAACCGAAGCCGTGATGACCGGCGAAGGCAGCGCGCGGCTGACCGTTTTTATCACTTCGGCGGGCGATAAAGGCATTTTGACATTCGGCTCGCCCGAACTGCGCGCGACGCGCATCACGACGCGCACTTACGAAACGAGCTGTCCCGCGTATAATCAGACAAATTCCGGCAGCGACCGCTACGACGGTTTGATCGACATCGTCAGCCCGATTTTCGAAATCGAATTCGAGCTCGGCGCCGACAGCGACACGCAGCTTAACGGCGCGAAAACGATTCAAAACGAAGACGGCAGCGAGTCGGTCGTCACGTGGAGCTTAACGCGCGAGTGTAAATAAAAAAGACGAAGCTTTACAAACAATAAAAAAGACGGTTTTGCCAAAACCGTCTTTTTCGCTTTTCAAAGAAAAAGCTATCGGCTTTGTTTCGTCCGGTCGCAAAAGTTTGACTTTCAAATCGCCAAATGCGGTATAATCAACAGAGGACTTTGCGGCTCGAAACGAGCAATCCGAAATCCGAAATCCCGAATCCAAAATCGAACTGATGCCTTCAGGAAAAACACACGACGCCATTACCTTTCTGCTTGTCGCGCCGACCTTTGCGGCGGCTTGGAAAATCACCGGCAGCGCAGGAAGCGCGGCGGTCGTTACCTTCGCGTTTTTATTCGGCGGTTTAATGTTCGGTCCCGATCTGGACACGATGAGCAAACAATATACGCGCTGGGGAATTCTGCGTTTTTTCTGGTATCCGTACCAGTCGTTTTTCGCGCATCGTTCGCGCTGGTCGCACGGGCTTGTTTTCGGAACTCTCTTGCGGGTCGTTTATTTTATGGGCGCGCTGACGCTCGCGGCATTCGTCGCCGTTTACTTTTACGCCGCTTACACGGGCGGCGATTTGCCGCAGATCGCGGAATTTACAAACGTCTGGCGCGATTTCGGCGAATCCGTCCGCGCCAACATCGGCGAATACTTTCTGCCGTCCGTGTTTATCGGCTTATGGCTCGGTGCCGCCAGCCACACGCTCACCGATATGGCGGGCTCATTTGTGAAAACCGGCAGAATCATGGAATTCCTCTGATTTGGGATTTGGGATTTCGGATTTGCTGCCGCGTTTTATAAACAGAAAGTTCTAAACGAAACGCTTTCTGTTTATAAAACAGCTAAATCAGGATCAAATCTGCTCAATTTTAAACAAATCCGAATTCCGAATTCACAAATCCGAAATCGAATCATTTTCTTCCCGCGCGCGCGCTTGAAAGTCTAAAGGCTTGTTTGCGGATGGCTTCGGAAACGTTTTTGTTTTTCGAGATCGAGATCAGGTCTTTGGTTTGCAGACGCGTCAGGATGCTCATCGAATTTGTCAGCGGCGTGCGCGGGTTCGTTGAGAGCTTGAGCATGATCTGGTAATTTCGCGCCCAAACGCGGCTCGTCGCGACGAGCCGCAGAACTTCTTCGGGAACTGTCCGCATCGCGGCGATTTTCTCGACTTCCTGTTCGGTGATTTTCGGGTTCTGGACAACCGCCTGCGCGACGATGCGGTTCGGGTCGCGAATCAGAATATTACGCGCTTCGCGGTCGCCCTTCATCGCGAGCTTCATGCGGTCTTTCATACCCATCCGCAAAACACGGTTGAGCATCGAAACGCGTTCGTTCGAAACTCCGTCTTCTTCGAATTTCAGCTCGCCCAGAATTTTATCAATGATCGCCGCGCGTTGTTCTTCGTTTTCCTCGTAAAGCTCTTCGATCAGATCGAGCGAAAGCCACGAATCGTCAATCTCGGAATCGGGAACTTCGATCATCGAAGCGAGCAGGATGGCGTCTTCGAACTTCAAATTCGTTTCGTTAATATTTTGAACAAAATCCGCTGATTCGATAAACTCGGCGGCGGCTTCCTGTCCTCGGGCGCGAAGCTCGTTGGCGATCTGCTGCGCGCCGCGTTCCTTTTCGAAAAACTCGCGTTTGATTTCCTGAGCGCGGCGTTCGGCTTCCGCCGTCCGGTACGGGTTGGCGATGATCGCCTCGATAATCTCCGGATTCTTAATCAGCTGCTGCTGGTTAAACGAGATCAATTCGAGCAGCTCGCCCTTGGTCGTTTTTCGCGCGAATTTGACGATTGACTGCTCGGGCGTTATCGGATTTTGCAGGATCGCTTCCTGAATTTCAACCGGCAGATGTTCGTAATCAGCAAAAAAATCCAGCACGCGCGGCGCGACTTCGTTTGACAGAATAACTTGTTTTAATGCCGTATCGTCCTGCGCCGATAAAGTTTCGCGCGCGATTCCGGCAAGTTCCTGATCGCTTCCGGCGGCGAGCGCGACTAAAATTTCAAGGAGATCATTTTGCGGCAAAGGCAGCATTCCGCGCGCGGCGGCAAGTTTGGCAGGCGGCGGAGCGGTGCCTTCGATAACGGCTCTGACGACCGGATTGGTGGATTTAACTTCAAAATTCATAATATTTGGCTGGATATTCAGGACGATTGGGAATCTTTATGTGCGGAGCGCGTCGAAATGACAGCGCCGAAACATTGTAACATAAAAGAGACCTGTGATGGATACCTTCTTGACTATCGAATTTTCATCACTTAGATTAAGACTTTGTGAAAAAAATCTCAGCTTACACAAAATAAATCTTTATTGAAAAAGCATTTATATTTTGATTTCAAGTAAATTATTAAAATGGTTAAAGACGAATTAAAAAAACTTATTACGGAAAAAAGCGCCTGCATCGGCGTCATCGGACTCGGCTACGTCGGTCTGCCGCTGATTATCGAGTTTGCTCTGAAGGGCTTTCCGACCGTCGGTTTTGAAGTTGACGAGAAAAAAGTGGCGAATCTCAACGAAGGCTCGTCGCATATTGTTGACGTTTCTTCGGAAAACGTTCAGAAGGCGATCGCGGCTGAAAAATTCACGGCAACGACCGATTTCGCGCGGCTTAAAGACTGCGACGTCGTGATCATCTGCGTTCCGACGCCTTTGAGAAAAACCAAAGACCCGGATATGTCCTACATTCTGGCGGCGGGCGATGAAATTCAAAAATACGCGCGGCGCGGGCAGCTCGTTATTTTAGAATCGACGACTTATCCCGGCACGACCGACGAAGTTCTCCAGCCGATGATCGAAGAAGCCGGACTGAAACTGAACGAAGACTTTCTGCTCGCCTTTTCGCCCGAGCGCGTTGATCCCGGCAATCCGCAGTTTCAGACGCACAATATTACAAAAGTCGTCGGCGGCGTCGGCGAAGATTCGACCGAAGTTTCGGCAATGCTTTACGCGGAAATCGTCGAAAACGTCCATCCGGTTTCGAGCGCGCGCGTCGCGGAAGCCGCCAAATTGTGGGAAAACACGTTTCGCGCGATCAATATCGGGATGGCGAACGAAATGGCGAAAGTCTGCAACGCGCTGAATATTGATACATGGGAAGTCGTCCGCGCGGCGGCGACCAAGCCGTTCGGCTTTATGGCGTTTTATCCCGGTCCGGGCATCGGCGGGCATTGTATTCCGCTCGACCCGCACTATTTATCGTGGAAGGCGCGCCAGCACGGTTTCGATTCGCAATTTATCACGCTCGCCGAACAGATCAATTCGGGAATGCCGAAATACGTTGCCGGACTCGTCCGCGACGCGCTCAACGATAACGAAAGATCGGTTAAGGGGGCGAAAATTTTGATTCTCGGCGTCGCGTATAAAAAAGACATCGACGATATGCGCGAATCACCGGCGCTGTCGGTGATCGATCTCTTGCGTTCGCGCGGCGCGGACGTCGTTTATCACGACGATTTCGTGCCGGAAGTAACGTTCGATCACTCCTACACGATCGGCGCCGGCGATCCGCTCTATAATCAGGAACTGACCGACGATCTGCTGAATTCAGCCGACTGCGTCGTTATTTGCACCGAGCATTCCGGCGTTGATTACAAACGCGTCTGCGAGCTTTCCAAAGTGATCGTTGACACGCGCAACGCTTTGAAAGAAGAAGTTCGCGGCGGCAGCAAGGCAAAAATCGTCAGGCTCTAAAATCTACTTTTTACAAATAAAAAAAGGCTTCGGAACTTTGGCGGATTCCGAAGCCTTTTTTCGTAAGGGCAAAGAAGAGATTTTTTCGAAAGAAACAGGCGGTTCAAGCAAAACCGCCTGTTTCTTTTTTGTTCGAGCGAGATTACGGGCAGTTTGCCTTGAAGGTGCTCACGAATCCCGGCACGAGCGGATTGACTTCGGCGCTTTCGCGCATAATATTGAAGCCGATCACTTCGAAATTGCTGTTGTTCGTAATGCGCAGCGACCAGTTTCCGGGCATTTGCGCGTCAGCCTGCGAAATGTTGAACGCGAGATCGAATTTCGGCGATTTGTTCGAGTGGAACGAAAAATATGTTCCCGTCTTCGCGACCGTTCCGTTCGGTTTCAGCAACTCGATTTTCAGACCGTTGAAGGTATTCGGAATAAGCGCTAAGGCGTGCCATTTCGCTCTCAGACGCAAGGTTCCCGCCGTTCTTCCGATGCCGAAGATTTTTCGCGTGACCGTGCCGCCTTTGGTAATCGTCGTCGTTCCCGCGCCTTCGAGATCGAGATTAATCGTGTCCGGGCAGTTCGGCGTGTAAACGCTTTTGAAATTCGGAATCAGCGGATTGATGTCGCCGCTTTTTTCGATATTGAAACCGATCACTTCGTCGTTGCTGTTATTCGTTACGACGATCGTCCAATTGCCCGATCTTTCGGCTTCCTGCTCGCTGACGTTTAGGTTTACGTCGCATTTCGGCGAGCGGTTCGAATGCGTCGAATAGCACGCGGATTTGCTCGAAATCGTCGTCGCGCCGTGTTTGACGACTACTTTCAAAGCGTTGAAAGTGTTCGGGATAAGAGTGACCGCGTGCCATTTGAATCTTAATTTCAGCGCGCCGCCGTAATTCGGAATGCCGTAAATCTTGCGCGTAATCGTGTTGCCTTTCGGAACCGTCGCGGTCGTGCCTTCCATATCGAGCTTGATGTCGTCGGCGAGCGCCATTCCGGTAAAGATCGTTAAAACCGCGACCATTGAAAAAAATGTTCTTTTTGCTGCGTTGTAAAATTTATTAGTTTTCATTGTCTTTTCTCCTTTTTCTATTCCTTAAAAAATTTATTTCTCAAAAATTTAAGCCGGAAATTTCTTTCCACCGGCTTTCACACTAGAACTGTCGGAAAGCGAAAAAACGTATCGCAGAAAAATTTAGATTTTTCGAAAAAAATATTTCGGGCAGGTAAAAAGAAAGACGCTCAAGAGCATAAAACCTTGTACGTCTTTCTATTAGCAGAATTTTGTCGGTTAGTTTTTCTTGACCGAAAAGTTGTAATATTTTATTTCCGCCGCGCTGTTGTCTTCGCGGATTCCGCTCAAAAGCAGCTCGTATGTTCCTGCGCCGAGCGTCGCCGCCTTGATATTTAAGCTCAAAGGCTGCGCCGGATTTTTCTGGTTGACCGGCGTTTCGCGCGTAAAGATCACATCGCCGTTCTGGTTGCGGATTTCGACGCGGTATCTGGCGAAAGGCTTTAGATTATCGTGAACGACGCGCAGCCGCACGCTCTCGGCATTTTTCGGAACCGTCAAAACCGGTTTTTCGTCGCTACTACTGCGCAGAAGCGGGAAAAGCGTCGCAAAAACGATGCGCTGTGGCTGAGACGGCGGAGTTTCTTCGCGCTTTTCGGTCGGTCGCGGCGCAGGCGTCGGACGTTTTTCACGCGTGTTATTTTCAGGCGTGTTATTTTCAGGCGTTTTGTTTTTGATGACTGGCGCTTGATTAATATTTGTTTCCGGTGTCGGCGCAATATTTGAATTTTCCGTCTTCAAATTTTCGTTCAGCGGATTATTGTCAGGCGTCTTGGTCGGCGCGGGAATCTGCCGGTTCGCGTTGTCGTCCCTGACGATCTCGGGAATATCCGGCGAACGGCGCAGCAGAAACCAGCCGCCGAACAGCACAAAAAGCAAAATTACCGCCAAGCCGCCCGCGAGCGCGAGATTCGGCAACCGGAAAAAATCCGCCAGCGTCGCCCAAAAAGTGGTTTTCGGCTCCGTCAACGGCGCGGCGATTTCCGGTTCGCTGATTTTTTCGTTGAAAACTTCCGTTTGCAAAACGCTTGCGAGACGCGCTTTTTCGCGGCGGCTTTCGGACGTAAGATATCGCCGGTCGAATCTCTGCCGGAGCGCCGCGTCCATTTCGCCGCGCACGAAATCGTCAATCAAATCTTTTTCGACTGCGCTTAGAAACAAGCTGAATTCATCGTCGGCGAAAATGCGGTCTTCCATTGCATCGCGCTCGTTTTCATTAAGCTCACCGAAAAGATATCGAATCGCCTGTTCCTTGTTTTCTTCTGCTTCGGTCATCAAAATTTATTGTCCAAAATTAGTAAAAATTCGGGCGTTCGTTTAACGCTTCTAAACTTACTGAAAATTTTGCGCAAAACGTATCGCAAAAAAACGTCAAAAAGATTTTTTAATCCAAACAGTTCGTGATGCAGACTTCCAATTTGTCGCGCAGGCGCACCGCGCGGTTGCGCAGAGCCGTCTGCGGAATGCTCAGATCGTCAGCTAATTTCCGTCGATTTTCGATCTTGCCGCTTTTCTCGCCCTGATAATAGCCGATGATAATTTGACGGTTTTCTCCGGAAAGCTCGCGCAGGCATTTTTCCAGACATTTTAATTTCGCTTCCTTTTCGTCCGTGTCATCGTCAAACGGCGCGGCGGCGATTTCGGGCATTTCTTCGGCGGCGGTCTGTTCGGGAATGCGGCGCGCTTCGAGCGCGACCATGCGGGCGATGCCGAGCGCGTAGGTTTTCGGGTTTTCCAGAGTTTCGCCGCTTTCGAGCTTGCGCGCCAAACGATTGAGAACTTCGTCCGCCGAATCCTCGGCGCGCGCAACATTGCGGATTTCAAAAAAATTAACCAGATTATTGCGAAGCAGAATATATTTCTCGCCCGCTTCGTCGCGATTCGCGGAAAGCGCGCCGAGCAGGCGGTCAAACGCGTCCTGCGATAATTGCCATTTTGTTCTGGCTACGGTTTCGGACATTTCGATTTTGGTTTGATAAATTGATTCATTTGTTCATTTGTTCATTTTAATTTCGGAAATGACTAAATGAATCAATGAACAAATGAATCAATCGGCTTTATTTCCAATCGCCCTGTAATGTAAATCCTGCCCAGTAAAACGGATGCGCCGAATTTTTTTCCTTCAGCATCGCGATCTGCGCTTCGCGCAGGGCGGCGATGGGCGGCAGTTTTTCTTTGAGCATTCGCTGGTAAAAGCGCGTCATCAGATCGGCGGTCGCGCCGTCTTCGACCTGCCAGAGGCTCGCGACGACGCTCGGCGCGCCCGCATACATAAAGCCGCGCGTCAGACCGATAATGCCTTCGCCTTTGATCTCTTTGCCGAGCGCCGTTTCGCACGCGCTCAAAACGACCAGATCGGCGTCGAGCCGCAAATTGTAAACTTCCTGCAAGCGCAAAAGTCCTTCCTGCGGCTTGCCTTTTTCGTCAACCAGCGAAAGCACGATGCTTGAAAGCTCTGGAAACTGGCTGTTGACCGTGCCGTGCGTCGCCAGATGGACGATGCGCGAATTTTGGAAGTTTTCGCCTGTTACCGCCGCTAAATTGGCGGCAAAATCGAGCGCGAGAAATCTCTCGCCCGACAATGCAAGCTCGGAAATCGCGTTGGCTTCGGCGCGGCTCAGATTCAGACGCGAAAAATCCGAACGCAGATTCGGCGGAATTATGCGCGCTTCGGTCAATACGGCAGTCGGATTATTTGTCGAATCGGGAAGCGGATTCGGCTTTGAAATTAATTGCAGACGCTTGTCATCGGCGCTGAAAACCGGGTCGGCGAGAATCGCGATCAGATTTTTCGGCTGTTTTTTGCGATTTTTGTTTTCTCGCAGTAGCGGCAGAGCGGACGCCGACGGCAGGTAGATTATCTCGTTGGTTTCGATTAAAAACAGGTTTGTTGCCGGTGATTGTTTCGTCGTGCCGGACGTGCGGGCGTATTTCGCGTTCGGCAGCGCGGCGAACGGTAGATAATGCAAAATGCCCGAGGCGACGATCAAAAGCCGTTTGTTTTGAATCTGCGCGGCGACCGGAGAAATCAGCGTGCGGCTTATTTCCGCGAGCATTTTCTCGGTCGCGGCGTCCGAGGTTTTTAATCTTGCGGTGCGCTGCGGGTATGATTCGTTCGGGATTCGCGCCGTTCGCGCTTTAAGATTTTCGATCGTTCGGCGCACCGAATTTTCGAGCGTTTCGCGTTTCGGCAGTTCGATTATTTCGAGATTTTTACGGCTCACGAGAAACAAAAACGAGCGTTCTTCGCCGAGGAAATATTCGAGCAGAACCGAGTTTTCGTCCAAAACCTGTTGCTGAATTTCGCCGAGCCGGAGCGGTTCGGGATTGCTGAACGACGCAAACTGCGGGTTTGCCTGCCGGATTTTTGTTTGCAATTCCTCATACCGGCGCAAAGCGTCGGCTAATTCCTTTTCGAGCGTCGCAACTTTTTCTTTTGATTTCAGCTTTGCGGCTTCGACGCGCTGGTAATCTTTCGAGTTGATGGTTTGGCGCAGCAATCTTTCTTCTTCGAGCAGCGCGGGCGGAATTCGCTCGCGAATATTGCGGCGCGTTTCGCCTAACGAATCGAGCAGGCTGCGCGCGCGCGCTTTTTCGCTCGCCTGCAGGGCAAGCGCGCCGAAACCTTTGTCTGGATAAAGTTTATGCTCCGCCGCGAGCATCGAAATATAAAAGTCGTAAAATTTCTGCTGTTCCGCGAGAAAGCTCGAACGAAAGGTTTGCGAAGCGATCGCGGCGCGCGAATTTTCGATTATTCCGAGCGCTTCGCCGATTTTTTCGATCGCCGCGCCGCGATTTCCGCGCGCGTCTTCGAAACGCGCCGAATAATAAAGCGCGTCCGCCAGATCGTTCGGCATTCCGACTTCGCGATAGATCGTCGCGGCGCGCGCGAAATTCGTTTCCGCCGATTGAATTTTGCCGAGTTTTTCGTCGGCGCGCGCAATATAAAGCAGGGAACTTGCCGTGCCCGCGACGTCGTTTGATTCTTCGGCGCATTTCAAGGCTTCCATGAAAGTTTCGAGCGCTTTTTGATATTCGCCTTTTTCGAGATAAAGGCTGCCCGTATTGCCCAAAATCAATGAATACGCGCTCTTATTATCAACCGATTTTTGCATTTCGAGCGCTTTAACGTAAAATTCGAGCGCTTTTACTTTATCGCTTTTGAGCGAATAAACCGCGCCGATTGACGACAAAATTCGCGCTTCCTCGCGCCGCATCGCGCTTTTTTGATAAATTTCGAGCGATTGATTGAGAAACCCGAGAGCGCCGTCGAAATCGCCGAATGTGCGATAGAGCGAGGCGATATTCTGCATTGAAACCGCTTCGCCGAACCGGTCGCCGATCTGTCGCCGCAGATTGAGCGATTGACGGTAATAATCGAACGCTTTCTGAAATTCGCTTAAATCCTGGTAAACGCTGCCGATATTGCTCAAAACCGTGCCCTGATTGACCTGATTACCGGTTTCGACGGCGATCTTGAGCGCCTGTTCGTAATATTCGAGCGCGCGGCGTTTGTCGCCGCCTTCGTCCGCCGCGTAGCCGAGATTCGTGAGCATTATGCTTTCGCCGCGCCGGTCGCCGATTTCACGTTTGAGTTTGAGCGAACGGTTGAAAAAGTCGAGCGCGGTTTTGATGTCGCCGAGATCGTAATAGATCAAACCGATGTTGCTGAGCGCGACGCTTTCGCGCTGTTTTTCGCCGAGCTGGTTGAGAATCGCCGCCGATTTTTCGAGATACTCCAAACCCTTGCGGCTTTCGCCGAGCTGATTGTAATAAAAGCCGATATTGCCGAGCGCGCCGCCTTCGACGTTTCGGTTGCCGGTTTTCTGCGCGAGCGCGAGCACGCGCAGCGAAAGGCTGATCGTTTGCCGGTAATCGCTCTGCGAAAACGCGATTTCGTTAAGTTTATTTAAGGCTTTGAGCTGATTTTCGTCGTCGCCGAGCTGTTCCCAGAGCTTTAAGGCTTCGGCGAATTTCGGCGCGGCTTTGAGGCGGTCTTCCGGCGTGTTTTTGCTGAAAAGTTCTTCGGCTTCCGCCTGAAGTTTTTCTGCCGTTTGGCGCGTCTGCTCGGTTTGCGATTGAACGATTGCGGCGGAGAAAAGGAGAAGAAAAAGACAGAGAAAATATTTTACAGGCGAAAATCTCCGGTTCATTCGGTAAAACCTCCTTTTCTAAAAAAACGTCTGTCGGGAATTTACCCGCACAGTATAGCCGAAATTATTAAACAAAAGTAGCCTTAAAATGCTTTGTGACAGATAAAAAATACGCTAAACTAAAGAGCGTCAAACTCTAAGCGGTTTTGACGCCAAGTTTCCCGCATATTTTCGGTAAATAAATTTTTCGCAGAGGTCTTGCGATTTTTGAGAGAGTAAACAAATCAACCAGAGCCGTCCGGAAGTCTCAGATAATATAAATGTTAAAAGTCCTAAACATCGTCGGGGCGCGCCCGAACTTTATGAAAATTGCGCCGATCGTTCGCGAGATGCATCGGCGTTCAGGCGAATTTCAGCCGCTCATCGTCCATACCGGACAACATTACGACGAAGCGATGTCCGATTCGTTTTTCAGGGATTTGGGAATTCCGAAGCCGGATTTTCATCTCGAAGTCGGCTCCGCTTCGCACGCCGTTCAGACGGCGCGGATCATGACGGCGTTCGAGCCTGTCGTTTTAGCGGAAAAGCCGGATTGGGTTTTAGTCGTCGGCGACGTTAATTCGACGATCGCCTGTGCGCTCGTCTGCGCGAAACTCGGCGTCAAGGTCGCGCACGTCGAAGCCGGACTTCGATCACGCGACCGCACGATGCCCGAAGAAATCAACCGCATTTTAACCGACGCGATTTCCGATCTGCTGCTGACAACGAGCGAGGACGCCGACGAAAATCTCGCTCAGGAAGGTGTCGCCCCGGATAAAATAAAATTCGTCGGCAACGTGATGATTGATTCGCTGTTTTACAATCTCGAAAAATCCAAATCTTCAAACGCGCGTAAAAATTTGGATTTAGACGATAAAGATTACGCCGTTTTAACGCTTCACCGCCCGTCGAATGTTGACGAAAAAGATGTTTTTACAGGGCTTCTCGACGCTTTGGCTTCGATTTCCGAACGGCTTCCGGTAATTTTTCCGGTTCACCCGCGAACAAAAGCCAACATCGAAAAATTCGGATTTGCCGAACGGGTTGAAAGTTCGAATATCCGGCTCATCGAACCGCTCGGTTATCTCGATTTTATGAATCTTTATTCGGGCGCGAAACTCGTTTTAACCGATTCGGGCGGGCTTCAGGAAGAAACGACCGCGCTCGGAATTCCGTGTCTGACCCTGCGCGAAAACACCGAACGCCCGATCACCATCGAACTCGGCACAAACATTCTGGTCGGCACGAATTCGGAAAAAATCAAACGAGCCGCGTTTGAAATTCTGGAAAGTTCGGAACAAAAGAGCGCAAAAACTCCGCCGCTCTGGGACGGACACGCGGCAGAAAGAATCTGTGATGTTTTATTAGAAAATTAGCCACGAAATTTCACGAAATTTAACTGAATTATTTTTCGTGTTTTTTCGTGTTTGTTCGTGGCTAATTCTTATTTTTTGCTTTCCATCGGATAGCCGGCGTTTTTCCACGCGGCGGTTCCGCCGACTAAAGCAAATGCGTTCGTGTAACCTTTTTCCGACAAAATCTGCACCGCACGGGCGCTTGTGTGTTCGGACGGTCAGGAACAGTAGGTGATGATCTTCTTGTCCTTTGGAACTTCCGCAAAGCGGGTTTCAAAGGTTTCCGCCGGAATGTTTATCGCTTCCTTGACGTGTTCTTCGCGGTATTGAACTTCGGCGCGCGTGTCAACAAAAACGATATTTCCTTCATCGAAAGCCTTTTTCGCGTCCGCCAGAGAGATTCGCGGAACTGCCGCCAACGGGTCTTCTGTCTTTGCCGTCGGCGCTGTTTTCGGTGTTTCCGGTGTCGGCGCGGAATTTGCTATTGCCGTATTCATCGGCGGAGCGGCGTTTTGACACGCCGTTAAAATCGAGATGCAGATCAGCGCAATTGCTGTCAGCGAAATGTAATAACGCATTTTTCCTCCAAAAGATAATTTTGGTTCTCGGTCTTTGGTCTTCGGTTTTTGCCTAACACTTTATCGCTCGACTATTTTCTCGTTTCGACAAAATACTAAATTGGTCAAAACAAAACCCGAAAACCAAAAACCAAAGACCAAAGACCAAAAACCCAATAATTAATTGCTCATATTTTCGATCGTCGGTTTGCCATTCGCGATCAGTGTCGGGTACTTGCCGTTCCAGCAGGCGACGCACATTGTTTTCGGTTCCAAGCCGATCGCCTCCATCATTCCCTTGAGCGATAAGTATCCCAAACTGTCGGCTTCGATATAGCGGCAGACTTCGGCGACCGACATCTGCGCGGCGATCAGATCGGCTTTGCGCGGCGTATCGACGCCGTAATAGCAGGGCGAAATCGTCGGCGGGCACGAAATCCGCATGTGAACTTCTTTCGCGCCGGCTTCTCTGACCATCTGAACGATTTTTTTCGAAGTCGTCCCGCGCACGATCGAATCGTCAACCAGAACGATCTTTCTGCCCGCGATCAAATCTTTGATCGGATTGAGTTTCAGGCGCACGCCGAACGAGCGAATGCTCTGCGAAGGCTCGATAAACGTGCGACCGACGTAATGATTGCGGATGATCGCCTGACGATAATTGATGCCCGACTGGCGCGCGTAGCCGATCGACGCCGCGACGCCCGAATCCGGCACGGGAACGACGAGCGCATCGTTTTCCGCGTTATCAACCGGATGCTCGATCGCTAATTGCTTGCCCATCAAATGTCTCGATTGATTGACCGAACGCCCGAAAATCGTCGAATCGGGACGCGAAAAATAGACGTGTTCGAAGGCGCAGACCGAAACCGGCTTTTCTTCGAACGGAAAGCTCGAATGAAGCCCGTTTTGATCGATTACGAGCATTTCGCCCGCACGGATTTCCCTGACAAATTCGGCGTCAATCAAGTCAAACGCGCAGGTTTCCGACGCAACGCACCACGCGTCTTTTAGTTTGCCTAAATTTAACGGTCGAAATCCGCGCGGATCGCGCACGGCAACGAGCGTGTCGGGCGTTAAAAAGCAGAGCGAAAATGCGCCTTCGGTTTCTTTTAAGACTATTTTTATCGCCTCGATCGCATCGCGCGATTGCGTCCGCGCAATCGAATGAAGAATCGTTTCCGTATCGGAAGTCGAAGAAAAAATCGCGCCCGCTTGTTCCAGTTCTTTACGTTTTTCGTTGGCAAACGGCAGATTTCCGTTATGACAAATCGCCAATTGCCCGTGCTGGCAGGTGACGGAAAACGGCTGAACTTCCTTGATCGTATTTTTTCCGGCGGTCGAATAGCGCGTGTGTCCGATCGCGCTCGTGCCAAGCAACTCGCCGATTAAAACGTCTTCGGTCAGAACGTCGGCGACCAATCCCTGCGAGCGAAACTGGTGCAAATCTTCGCCGTCCGACGAAACGATGCCGCACGCTTCCTGCCCGCGATGCTGCAAGGCAAAAAGTCCGAGCTGCGTCAAAGTCGAGGCTTCGGCGTGTCCGTAAATACCGAAAATACCGCATTCCTCGTGAAATTTGTCTAAAACTAAATCCATTATTGATATTTTGCCACAAAAAAGTTTTAGCCACGAATTACACGAATAACACGAATTATTTTTTTCTTGATTTATTCGTGAAAATTCGTGTAATTCGTGGCTAAAAAAATCCTAAACTATGCGCCAAACGATTGAGTAAAATCAAAAGATGCGCATCCTGAAGCTGTTCGGAAATTTCAAGCAAACTCGTCAGATGAAAAAACTTCAAAGGGGTTTCGCCCGAAGTTTGCGCGTCGAATTCAACCGCCACCGGGTAAACGATTTCGGGCGTAATTCCGGCAGACGTAAAATAACTGCCGCCGAGTTCCCACGTTTTGTTGACCGGAATATTAAAATCCGCCGGAAATTTTTGCGCCAGAAAAGGTTCCAGATCGAACTTATGTTCAATCTCGAACGGAAGCCGCCACGCCGGAACGCACGCCATCTGCGAGCTGCCCGAAAACCTCTGCGGCGCGGGCAAATCGCGAAATTCGATGCCGACGATTATGCCGTTTTCGGTTTGCGCGAAGGGAATCGCCGCGACCGTGTTTTTGCTCAAATTCTTCGGCACGACGTATTCGAATGCGGCGCGCGCGATTTCACGATTCGACGAATCGGTTTCGACGAACTCGCTCCTACAGAGTTTCAAAAACGAGTTTTCCCTCCCGGCAAACGGCTCGAATGCTTCGCGCCGTTCGATCTCGAAATTCGTTTCAACCGAGCCGGAAAATGTTTGAACGGATGCTTTGATATTTGCGCCGATCCACGCGCTCGCCGAGCGGTTCAATGCTCTCAAAAGCCGGTAAATATTGATTTCGAGCCGCGCGTCGAACATTCCGCCGACGTGCGAAGCGCGCAAAACCTGAAGCGCGTCCATTTCGCGCACCGCGCCCGCGCTTTGAAAAGGCGTGTAATTTTCGATCGTCTGCGGCGGCTTGTTCCAATCCTTGATTTTGACCAGAAAACTTTCGACGCGCTCGTCAATTCCGCCGGCGGACGTGAAATAAAACTGCGGCTCGCCGATTTCTAAGATTTCTTCGGATTTAATGTTTGCGCGCTTTTCGAGAATGCCGAAAAGGGGTTTTTGGCTTTCGGTTTTCGGTTTTTGCAAATCCGCAATCCCTAATCCCAAATCCAAAATCGCACTGATCGGTTCTGTCAGGTAACCTGAATAATCGGCGCGGTTTAAGTTTTTTCGCTCTTTTTGCGCATTGACGATCGGGCGCGGAAAATCCTTTTTGGCGAGCACGAAAATCTGCCCGTTTTCGTCTTCGAACCACGGCAAAAGGTCAATCGTTTGGTTCGGGCGTTCGGCAAGCTCGTAAATTTGATTCGTTTCCTTGTGCCGGTAATGTTTAAGTTGGAGAAATCCGCCTTTGCTCACGCGCGGGCTTCTGCCGATTTCTTTCAACCGGACGCCTTCGCCCGCGACGACTTTTTCGCCGACGATCAGAAAATTCGTCGGCGGAAACACGAGCGGCTTTTCGTCTGAATCCGACAAATAAAACTTATCCCGAAAGCGATTTTCGACGATCCACGGATTCCAGAGCGGCATCGCGACGACGACGCGCAAATTTTCTTTTCGAAACCCGGCTTCGAAATCCCTTTGCGAAAAATACGTGTATTCTTCTAAAAGTTCGGGCGTCCAGTGATCGCGGTAATCTTTGCGCAAAACGAATTCGGCGGCGTATTTTAAGCTCGTTTCAAAACGCGCGAAACCGGCGCGCGGCGATTCGTGTTTTTTGTAGGAAACCGCACCCTTCAAATTCAGACTCGAACGAAAATCGCGCGCGAAAACTTCAAACAGCGCGGCTGAGGAAAGTTCGCCCGTTTCGCCCGAATCTTTGCCGTCGCCGTTCGGTAGATCTAAAAAGACGAGTTTCTCGGCTTCGTCCGGCACGACGAAATCGCGGATAATTAAAACGCCGCCCGGTCGTAACTGGGCGACCTGATTTCGCAAAGTTTTCGTGATTTGCGCCGCGTCAAAGCCGTTGAAACTCGTAACGTGATGCAGAACGGACGAATCTAAAATGCCGTCGAGCGACTCGTTCGAGAATACTTTTTCGGCAATGTCGCCGACCTTAAATCTGAGATTTTCGGCGCGGTAATGTTTTTGGGAATATTCGACCGTGATCGCGTTGATATCAACGCCGATCAATTCCAAATCGCGATAAAGCCGCGCGAGATCGAAAGTTCCGCTGCCCGAACCCGAACCCATATCGGCGATCCGTCCGCGCGACGGAAAATGCGCCGTCGTGAGCGCGATCTTCTGCTGCATCGAAGCGTCCATTCCGGCGAAATATTCTTCGTAGGCGGAAAGATTGCCGCGATCTTGTTTAGCATATTTATTTTCGGCTTCTTTTTTCACAAATAAATGCTTTCTCAAAGAAATCCATCAATTATGTCCGAGATTTCCAGATATTCATCGCCCCAGCCGTTGTCGATAGATATTTCCTGCAGGGCGCTCGTCGGCAAAAAGAGAAAATTTATTCGAGACTTAGCGGAAGAACTGATTTCTCGCGTTTGCTTGTAGTTTTCCAATTCGGACTGCAAAATTTCTTTGGCTTCATCTACGCTGTAATTTGCCCAGGCTGAATCTTCCGAATTTTCAAGAAGCTTAATCGTTTTTTCCAATGCAGAAATCAGATAGTCCATCAGTTCGATTTTGGATTGGTGATTTTGGATCGCGGATTGAAGTGAAAAACAAATCCGCAATCACCAATCCAAAATCCGAAATCGAAATGTCTTTGCGTTAAAAATTAATCTGCCGGAAGAATGCGCCCGCGACATTCGCCGAAGCCGATTCGGCGAAAACCTTCGCGTTCGCAGAATCCGCGCATAATGATTTCGTCGCCGTCTTCAAGAAACCGGCGCTGTTCGCCGTTCGGCAGTTCGATCGGTTCTTTGCCGCGCCACGTTAATTCGAGCAGACAGCCGCGTTCGTCTTTTCCTCGCCCTGAAACCGTTCCGGTCGCCATCAAATCGCCGGTTTGCAGGTTGCAGCCGCCGGACGCGTGATGCGTCAGCATCTGCCCGATCGTCCAGTATAAATCCTTCATATTCGAACGCGAGAGCAGAAACGGCGCTTCGTTCTCGTCGCGCATTTTAGGGGTTTGAATGTAAACTTCGAGCTTGATGTCGAAACCGCCCGACTTTTTATTTTCCTCGCCGCTGAGATAATCGAGCGGCTGCGGGTCGTCCGCGTCGCGTTCGAATGCGGCGGTGCGAAACGGCGCTAAGGCTTCCATCGTGACGACGAACGGCGAAACGCTCGTCGCAAAGTTTTTCGCTAAGAAAGGTCCGAGCGGCTGATACTCCCACGCTTGAATATCGCGCGCCGACCAATCGTTGACCAGACACAGCCCGAAAATATGTTCTTCCGCGTTTTCGATCGGAATCGATTCGCCCATCTCGTTGCCGCGCCCGACGAAAAAACCGACCTCCATTTCGTAATCGAGATTTTTCGCGGGAATAAAAATCGGCGGTGCGTCCGGGTCTGTGCGGTTTTGACCTTTCGGGCGTTTCACGTCCGTGCCGGAAACGACGATCGACGAAGCGCGTCCGTGATAGCCGATCGGAATATATTTGTAATTCGGGAGCAGCGGATTATCGGGACGAAACATCGCGCCGACATTCGTCGCGTGAAATATCGAGCAGTAAAAATCGGTATAATTGCCGATTTTAAAGGGATTCAGTAAATAGGATTCAGAAATTAAATACAGATGTTTTTCAACTTTTGTTCTGGTATTTTCATCAGCTTTTTCACTCAAAATCTCTATCAATTTTTGTCGAACAAAGGCAAAGTGTTTTGACTGAAACTCAACGGCAGAATTTAAATTTCCATCAAAAGCAACACTTTCAAGTTGTTTGTAAAGTTCGGAGTCTTTTTCAGCAACTAATCCTTCTTCCAACAATGAATGAAAATCAATTATAAAATCACCGATTGCAAAGCCGATTCTCTCGTGATTTGTAAAACTATCGTGAACAAAAATACAAAAAGGCAAATTTTGAATCGGAAAATCCGTGTCGGGCGCGTTGGCTGATTCGATCCAGCTTTTTACGTTCGGGTCGTGTGTTTCGTTGATTTCAAAAGTCATAGAAAAATTTTAACAAAAATGTAGGGGCAGGTCTTGTGCCTGCCCGATGAGCGAAGCGAAAAGGCGTTCGCGTAAATTCGAAATTGAATACGGATGAAAAGTTATTTGCGTTTTTCAAACGCATCGGGCAGGCACAAGACCTGCCCCTACAAAATTGTGTGCGTTTCACTGATCTCAAATGTCATAAATAATCATTCAATATAAATAGAACGCGGAGAAACGCGGATCATGCTGATTTTCGCGGATAAATCCAAAAACATATCAGCGAAAATCCGCTAAATCCGCGTTTCTCCGCGTCCCGTTTAAACTTTTACAAAAGTCCGATTTCCTGCAAATCGGCGATTGGTTCGTCGAACGAGCAGCTGCCGAACGAGACGATGCTTTTCTGGCGGACGAAGCCTAATTGCCACGTCGTTAAGAAATAATCGCCGTGCCACGCGACGCCGTTGTCCGTGAATTCGAAACTTTCTTCAAATTCGTCCTCCAAGATTTCCTCCAAGATGATCGGCTTAAATCCGGCGCGCGCGAATCCGGTCGCTAAAAAAAGATTCAAAAAGCCGTTCATCGTGCCTTTCGGCGCGTTTGCCTCGTAGGTCAGCGCCTTGAAACAGCGCAAAGGATGATGCAGTCCGGCGGTCGCCTTAAACGCCACGTTTGCCGCGAGACAGGTGCGGATAAAGCGAATAATCATCCGCGTCGGCGGAAAGTCTTCCTTCGCGATGCCGCCGGTGCGGATTTTCGCGCGCTGCCCGTGAATCGCGAGCGCCGTGACCATGTCGGGCAAACGTTCGTCGAGCGGAATCTCGAAATAAGCGGTCAGAAATTCGGGCAGGGCATTGACCGTGTTCTCGATTTTCGATTCGGTGTTGGCGCGCACTTCGAGGACGTCGCAAATGACGCGCGGCGCGTATTTCGCGTTAAAATCTTCAATCTGGCGAATCGTCTGGTAAATATCTTCGCCCGCGAGAACCGCGAGGCGCCACGCGTTTTCCGAATCGCGCGAGATGAATTCTTCGGCGGTTTCCATAAATTCGTCGAGCCGCGCGGCAGGAACGACAAAACGACCGAGCATCCAGCTGTAATTGCTGTTGCGGTAGGTGGCGTAATTGATTACGGCTTCCGGCATCGAAATCTGCGAAGGCGGAAAAAGTCCGGCGTAATCAACTATTTCGGCAAGCAAAGTGCGAACCGATTCTTTCGGCGTTTCAGTCATTTTCGTCAATTAAATTGAAGCGATTCTGTATTTCGGGAAACTCGACTCCTTCGTAAAGTTCCGCTAATTCGAGTTCGCAGTCAAGCGAAGCAAGGTGAAATTTATCTTGCATAGAATTGAATTCGCGATTGAGCCAGCCGTTTTCGTCCTGTTTAATAAACTGCGTCACATGCGGACGATCCTGCGCGATTAAAATGTATTCGGTAAAACTCTCGATTGATTTGTAATACGTAAATTTATAGCCGCGATCAAACTGCGCGGTCGAATCCGACAATACTTCAATGATGAGCGACGGATTGGTTAAAATATCCTGTTTGCCGAGAGTGTGAATATTCGCCTGACCGCAAAGCACTGATAAATCCGGATAGCGATACGGCGGATACGCCGGAACGCCGACGCGCATATCCGACGGGAAAACCTCACAGCCGCGCCCGCGAAGTTTTAACTGTAAATAAAAAAGCGCATTTCTTTGAATACGGTTATGACTCGCGCTCGCGCCGGCAAGCGTAAAAATGTTTCCGTCCCAAAACTCGATCTTCTGTTCGCTGTTGTGATCGAGTTCGAGATATTCTTCAAGCGTGTAGATTTGATCTTTAATTGCCTGCATAACCAAGCTATATCTTAAAATTCTTTGGACTTTTTGCCAAACTTCTACAATTCTTTGCGCCTCTGCGCCTTTGCGGGAGAAATAATAGTTTCCCGCAAAGGCGCAAAGGCGCAAAGAACCGCAGAGACTTTAACTACGAAAATTTTTCTTTAGCTTCTGCCAAACCTCGAAATATTCGTGTTGAAGTTCCGAAGTTTCCATCGCAAACCGCGTCGGGCGAATAATATAGCGCGACTCGAACATAAACGCCATCGTGCCCGAAAGCTTCTGCGGCTGCAGATCGGCATTCGAGGCTTTTTCGAATGCGTCGAGGTCGGGTCCGTGCGCCGACATGCAGTTATGAAGTGAGCCGCCGCCCGCGACGAAGCCTTCTTCCTTGGCGTCGTATTGCCCGTAGCACAAGCCCATATATTCGCTCATCACGTTGCGGTGATACCACGGCGGGCGAAACGTGTTTTCCTGAACAAGCCAGCGGTCAGGGAAAATCACGAAATCGCAGTTCGCAGTTCCGGCGTCGCCCGAGGGCGAAGTCAAAACCGTGAAAATCGAAGGATCGGGATGATCGAACGAGATCGAGCCGATCGTGTTAAAACGGCGCAAATCGTATTTATACGGCGCGTAGTTTCCGTGCCAGCCGACAACATCCATCGGCGAATGTTCGATCGCGCACGACCAGAGATTTCCGCCGAATTTTGCCGTCAGTTCGAATTCGCCTTCCTTGTCCTCGAACCACGCGACCGGCGTTTCAAAATCACGCGCGTTCGCGAGCCCGTTCGCGCCGATCGGACCTAAATCCGGCAGCCGAAACTGCGCGCCGTAATTTTCGCAGATATAGCCGCGCGCCTCGCCGTCGGGCAGTTCGACGCGGAATTTTAAACCGCGCGGAATTACGCAAATTTCGCCCGAGCCGATTTCGATGATTCCGAGTTCGGTCAAAAAACGAACGCGATTTTTCTCGGCGACGACGATCATTTCGCCGTCGGCGTTGTAGAAAAACCGCTCGGTCATATCTTTGTTGGCGGCGAAAATATGAATCGCAATGCCGGTTTGCGCGAAAAGGTCGCCGTTTCCGGCAATCGTCACGACGCCGTCAACGAAATCAGTTTCGCTTTGCGGCATCGGAAGCGGATTCCAGCGCAATTGATTCGGCGTCACAGGCAATTCCGCAAAACTGCTTTGCCAGCCGCCATTCGGAATTTGCGCGAACGGTTTATGCAAAACCGACGGGCGAATCCGATACGTCCACGTTCTTTTATTGTGAACGCGCGGAACCGTAAAAGCCGTTCCCGAAAACTGTTCGGCATAAAGCCCGAGCGGCGCTTTCTGCGGCGAATTCTGACCCGTAGGCAGCGCGCCTTCGACGGCTTCGGTCGCAAATTCATTGCCGAATCCCGTTTGATATTTGAATTGTTCTTCGCTTGTCGTCGGTGTCATAAAATTTAAATCAACTTCTCAAAGAAGGTGGCAAATAAATACTTTCATCTTGTGGATCATAAACAGCTAAGCCATGTTTTTCAGCTAAACTCATCACAAAATTCGGTATTTCATCAGCCGCCGACCAAACCATACTCATTACAACTGCGCCGTCCGAAACATCTAATTCGACACTCCAAGGACAATTATCAATTTCTTCATCGTCATCATTATAACTGTCAATATCAGGATATTTTTCGACCAACTCTTGGTAAAACAAATCTATTTTCTCGCTTGGCTTTAAAACATCATATTCGCCATCGCATAGTTTGTTGTAAATTTCTGTCGCCTCTTCCGAAGAAATTTTTTTTTCGACATTCATTACTGCCAAATCAAAACTCATAATTTTCTCTGTAAATCACAAATTTCCTCTGCGTCTTTGTTCTTCTTCAATCGAAACGAACAACGCTTTAAATATCATTCCGCCCAAATTCCTAACTTTGCTTCTTTCGCTTTCGTTTCGGCTTTTTCCAATTGACAGGCGGTGCGCAAGGGAACGATATTGGTCAGCTGGAATTTTTTAAACTTTGCAATTCCGTTTGCGAGAAGATATGCGTTGATTTCGCCGATTTCCGCGTCGTTCGTCAGTTCGACCCGCGCGTCGATCTTTTTGGCGTCGCCTTTGACCGTGTTTCCGATCAGCGTCACCGGCTGATCGAGAACTTTCGTCAGCAGAAAGTTTTTAATTGCCGATTCGTTGACCGCTTCGTCGATCCCGACCAGCGTGGCGATGATGATCTGCGGCTTTTTCAACTTTCTGCCGACGCCTTTATCGTTTTGTTCGTATTCGTCGTCCCAGACGTTATTGCTCCGCACGACTTTGACGATTATTTTATTGTCGCTCGTAATTTCAAGCACCGTGCCGTAGCGATAACTGTAAGTCTGTGTTTCGGCAAACGGATTCCCGCAGCCGTCGTCAAACGTCGTCAAAATCGAATCGTCGGAAGATTTTTGAGATTTTTGATCTTCTTCCGACGGCTTTCTGAATGTTCCGACTTTCGGTTTATCCGGCGTCGGCGTCGGCGTTGTTTCCTGCGCATTGACGAGCGCCGAACACGAAAACAGGACAACGATAAAAATAAATGACTTCATAAATCAGTGGCGCGAAGCGGGGCGGTCAGTGGTCAGTTAAATCAGATTTCTCCAGATCACTGAGTACCGACCACTAAGCACTTTGAATTAGAGATTTCCGCGCCGACGTTGTTCTTCTTCGATCGAAACGAAAAGCGCTTTGAAATTGCCTTTGCCGAAGCCTTTACAGCCTTTGCGCTGGAGGATTTCATAGAAAACCGTCGGGCGATCTTCGACCGGTTTCGTGAAAATCTGCAACAGATAACCTTCGTCGTCGCGGTCAACCAAGATTCCCAAACGTTTGAGATCTTCGACGTCTTCATCGATCGCGCCGACTCTTTCGGGAATCTCGTCGTAATACGTATCGGGAACGCGCAGAAATTCGACGCCGTTTGCGGCTAATTTCGCGACCGTTTCGCGAACGTCTTTACAGAGCAGCGCGACGTGCTGCGCGCCTGCCGAGCGATAAAAATCGATATATTCCTGAATCTGCGATTTGCCGCCTTTGCCTTCCGCCGGTTCGTTAATCGGGAATTTGATGTTGTGCCCGCCGTCGGACATGACGATCGACATGAGCGCCGAATATTCGGTCGAAATATCCTTGTCGTCAAACGTGATATAGCGCTCGAAGCCCATTACGTCGCGGTAAAAATCGCACCAGAAATTCATTTTGCCTAATTCGACGTTGCCGACGATATGATCGACGAGAACGATTCCGACATCTTCGCCCGCGACTGTTTGTTCGGTAAATCCGGGCAGAAAAACGCCGTTGTAATTGTGTCCGTTGTTATTATTGTAGGAAATTAACGAGTGAATCGTGTCGCCGTATGTGTGAATCGCGGCTTTACGCACCGAACCGAAATCGTCCGTCCAGTCGTGCGGTTCGATAAACGCCTTCGCGCCGCGCTTGATCGCTTCGTGAAACGCTTGATCGGCGTCTTCGACCATAAAAGCAATGTCGCGCACGCCGTCGCCGTGCTGTTTGATATGTTCAGCCGCCGGATGCTCGGGATTAAGCGGTGTCGTCAAAACGAAATTGACGCGATTCTGCCGCAAAACATAACTCGTCGTTTCGCGGTTGCCGGTTTCAAGTCCCGAATAAGCCGCGCGCGAAAAGCCGAACGCCTTGCGATAATAAAACTCCGCCTGCTTGGCGTTGCCGACGTAAAACTCGACATGATGTATCTTTTTCAAACCTAAAGGATTTTTTTCGTCTGTCATAATTGCCTCTTTATAAAATCTGAATTTTTTTAAATTAATACCGGCTTTTTTTCATAACGCGCTTTGTGCCATTTGCGCCATTTTTCGGGAATTGCGCGTCCGCCGTTTTCTTCGCGTATTTTCAGCATTTGGTAATATTTTTCCTGCAATTCGACGAGTTTGGCGATTTTTTCTTCGGGCGAAAGCGAACGCAGAAATTGCCGTGAACTTTTTTTGCGCCGCGTTAAATCTTCGATTATTTCCGTTTGCAAATCGTTATTCCTCATCGATAAATCTCCATTTTTCCCTATTCCATTTGTCGGTCAAATCGTGTTTTTCTAAGATGCCGAAAAGTTTTGCTTCGTCTAAAAAATCGGCTTCCCGAAACATTATGATTTTCTGATAATCCTTGTTTCTGCCCGCGTAAAGCCACATTGCAACGAGATGCTCTTTGTCGATCACGGGAACTTCAAAATCAGCTATTTTCAAAACATCGGCGTTTTCAATCGCTTCCGTCCATAACGCGCTGTGGCTCGCTTCGACAAACTGCACGAGCCAGCCCTGAATGTTGATAAATTCGTGATCGAACGAAAAGCCTTTTCGTTCGGCAAAATCGTAGATCGCGCTCAAATTCAAAATCGGAGAATCGTTTTTCTCACGCAGAAAAAAGAAAATATCAACGTCAACAGTCGAAATCGGTTCATAATGCAAAATCGCCGCAAATGCTCCGCCGATTGCCCATTTATCAATAATTTCGGCGCGTTTCATCTCTTCCAAAACGCCGAGAATTCCGCTGATATTCTTAACTGAATCCTGGTCTATCATAAAATCCCAGCTGCTTCGCGTCGCCGACGTAAAACCGGGGCGTGATATGTTTTTTTCAAACCTAAAGGATTTTTTCGTCTGTCAATAATTGCCTCTTTGTAAATTGTTTATTTTGACTTTAAATACGTAATCGTTCGCTCTTTAACTTTAGTCAGAGTGTAGGGCGCGCTGCCGTCGCGAAAAGTCCATTCGTAAACGCTTTGTTTCACCCAGTTGCCGTTCGCGTCATACTCGTATTCATACTTTGTTTTTTCAATCTGATTGCCGCCCGGTGCGAAAGCGATCAGCTCGACGAGATTATTCCGATCGTCAAAACTTGCCGTTATCCGATTTTCCAAACTTCTATCTTCACGGTATAGATTCGATTCGACAATCCGGCATTTCGCGTCTTTCGTCAGGTTGATGCGGCGGGTAAATTTTCCGTCCATATATTGCAGATAGCTTTCCGGCGATTCGTATTTGTATTCGGTTTTCCAGATAACTTTTTTCGTCGCGGCGCTTTGTTTTGTTTTCGATTCGAGACCGCCGTTTGCATTATAAGTAAAAAGGTCTTCAAAAACCGCCGAACCATCAGGATTAAAATTAACTTTCTTGACGATGCGGTTTTGCGCGTCGTAGGTGTAAACCGTTCTGCCGTACATTTTTATTCGCGCATTGCCCAGAAAGGTTTCCGAAACTCTGCCTTTCGCGTCAAATTTGATAGTCGTCGTAACGTGCTGCGGCGTTTCGCTTTCGGGATATTTTTCGAGAATTTTGATTTCCTTGATCAGTCCGGTAAACGAAAATGCGTATAAATCTACATTGTCGTTCAAAAAATTCATCCGTTTTTGACAATCCGACAAATTCTGCGCCTGCCCGGTCGCCGCGAAAATCATCGGTAATATTATTAAAAAGATTTTTTTTAGCGTCATATTGGTTGATAAAAACGGTTATCGTTTCCCGAATTTTAACATTTAATTCTCGACTAACTTATACAAACTAAAACTTTCTTCGCGCTATGTCGGATATACCACAGACAAACCGCGCGTTTCCATTCACAATAAAAATCGTTCATCCGAAAATGAATCTTTCTTCGCAAAAATTTTCAAGCGATTGTAAATTTTTATTTTCAGCGTAAAATGCTGTAAAATAAAGCGAAACTCGCCCGTAAACTAAAAATTTAATTGTTTGAATTGTATGTCGAATACATCAAATCCACGTCTATTGCTTAAAAATAGGCTGCTTGCGACATTGCCCGAAGCGGAAATGAGCTTTTTGCAGCCGCATCTCGAACCCGTTTCGTTTACGCCGGGCGTTATTATTTATCAATCCGGAGACACTATTCGCCACGTTTATTTTCCGAATAACGGAATGGTTTCGCTGCTGAGCGTGACCGAACAGGGGCAAACCGTCGAAGTCGGGTTTACCGGCTACGAGGGAATGGTCGGGCTGCCGGTTCTGCTCGGGCAAACGGAAATGCCGTATCAGGCGATGGTGCAGGTCAAAGCCGATTGTCTGCGCGTCGAAACCAAGCATATTCTCAAGCTTTTCAGTCAATGCGGCGGTTTTCACGACATCGCGCTGCGCTATTTTTACGTGGTCGTCAAACAGATTTCGCAAACCTGCGTCTGCAATCATTTTCACACGATCGAAGCGCGTCTCTGCCGCTGGCTGACCGTGATGTGCGAGCGCTCGGAAAACAAGCATCTGTCGCTGACGCAGGAATTTTTATCGCAGATGCTCGGCGTGCAGCGCACGAGTATCGGAATGATCGCGCAATCAATGCAGACGGCGGGCATGATCCGCTACCGGCGCGGCAAAATCGAAATCGTCGACGCCGAGCGCCTGAAAAACGCCGCCTGCGAATGCTTCAAGATCGTCAAGCAAGAACAAGAAAGATTTATCAATGATAAAAAATTTTTCGCTATGTCGGACAACTAGCAGACGTCCGCGCCGTTTCGCTTCAAAATGAAATTGCTTTAATAACTACCAACAAGGAAAAATAACATTGAATAATAACCATGAAATTTCACAGGCTAAAAGCATCCTGTGTGTCGACGACGATGCCGACACTTGCGAACTTCTGCAATTCTTGTTCAGAGAATACGATTTTACTGCGTCTCATTCGGTCGAGAAAGCTCTTCATCTGATAGAAAGCCGCCCGTTCGATTTATATGTTTTCGATAATTGGCTGCCCGACGGTTCGGGCATCGAGTTGTGCCGCAAGGTTCGTGCGCTGAAATTAGACGCGCCGATAATTTTTGTTTCCGGCGCGGCTCACGAAAAGGACATTGAAGACGCGTTGGCAAACGGTGCGACCGAATACCTGACCAAGCCCTGCGAACCCGATCTACTCGAAAAAGTTGTCAAAGAACTGATAAATTAAAAATCGCTCTTAAATCTATTTTGCAAAACTTTCGATGTATTTTCTGGTCACGTCCTTCAGAAATTTATAGGACGGCACGACGTAGAGCACGGGCTGCATATCCGAATACGTGAAATCGTGATTTATCACGGTTTCGAGATCGAATTCGCGGCGTTCGACCGCGTCGGAAAAAGCGTGTTCCAATTCGCCGAAACTCGATAGAAGTCCCGCGCCGTAAGCTTTCAAATCGCCTTTTTCCTCGATCAAACCGAATTCGACCGTAAACCAGTAAAGCCGTCCGAGTTCTTCGAGCTGGCGGTCGGATGCGACGCGCGCGCCGTGACCGATAACTTGAGAAAAATCGGCAAATTCCATGTTCGTAAACATCGGAATATGTCCGATCGCTTCGTGAACGATATCCGGTTCGGGCGTGTAATCGGGACGCGAATGATGACGGATATACTGTGTGCAGAGCATCGTCCGGTAGGAAAGCCAGCTTAAAAATCCGCGCGTTTCGACGAGTCCCTCGATCGGCGCGAGGCGAAAGCCCGACAATTCGCCCAAGCGGCGGTTCATTTCCGTTAATTGCGGAATGCGCTCGTTGCTGATTTGCAGGTCTTTCTTGGCTTGGAGATAAAATTCCGAAGCGCGGCGCGACTGAATTTCTTCAAGCTGCGCGGCGACAAACTGCCAGACGCTCTGTTCGTCAGTCGTGTATTCGACGTCGGTAATAATGCCCGTTTGGCGAAACTTTTTGCCGAGACTCGCGATGTAATCGCGGCGCGTTCGGTATTCTTCGTCATTCGCGCCCGGATGGTCGAGATCCATCTGTTCGAGATTCTCGAACTCCATGTCCTCAAAGGCGGGCATATCTTCGTCCGTGATTCTCGTTTTTGAAAGACTAAAGTCCGCTTCGGTCGTCGCTCCGGTTTCTGCTGTTAAAGTTTCGCTCAACATTTTTTTCTGCTCTCCTCGTTCCCTTGTTGTGATGCCCGTGTAAAAAAATAAGTTATCTACCGATTATCTATTTTAATGAATTCGACAAATAGTTTGAATACCGATGATTAGTTTTTATGATATGATCGCTTTAAATCGAAAGTTTATTTCTCTCATCCGCTTTAAGATTTAAAATGATTGACGCTATTGACTGGAAAATACTTAAAGAATTACAGATCAATGCCCGCATTTCGTTTGCCGAACTCGGGCGGCGCGTCGGCTTAACGACGCCGGCGGTGATCGAGCGGATCCGCAAAATGGAAGACGCCCAAATAATTACCGGCTATCGCGTCGAAATAGACACGGCGAAGGTCGGTCTGCCGATCACGGCGTTTATCCGGATGAGCATCACGGGCGTCGATTATTCGCATATTATCGAAGTCGTGAGCGACTCGGCGGAAGTTCTCGAATGTCATCGCGGGACGGGCAATGATTCGTTTATTATGAAGGTCGCCGTCGCCGATGTCGGGCATTTGCAGACGCTCATCGACAAGCTCACGCCGTACGGCATCACGACGACTTCGATCGTTCTTTCCTCGCCGGTCAAAAGCCGCGTGATCGAAAAAAAACAACCTTGAATCAAGTAACTTTTTCTGTTTGTTTGCTTAACTTTAAATACAAATTGTGTAATACTTAGCGGCATTGTTTGAGATGCCGGAGCCGCGCAGGATTCATTTGTGTTTACGACAGCGTTTGCGGCACATTTGCTTGAAAAATCAGACCCGTAAAGTTAAAAAATAGACAGGAGGAAAATTTTTTCGATGTTAACTGCACTCGAAGGCAGCTCGCCGACCATTTTCGGCGAAAACAATAAAAAATATTACGTCTGGATCGCATATATGCAGACCAAGCAGGGAAAAAAAATCTACATTCCCGGACCGGCGGCGATTTCGATGACGGGCAGTCTGATCAATATCAGAAAAATGGCGGATAAGGCAGTTTCCTTTATCAAAGGGCACGACGAGCCGATTCACCTGATCGGCTGGAGCCGCGGCGCGGCAGCCTGCATACAGGTCGCGCTCGATTTGAAACGCGCCGGATTCGAACGAAAGATCGAAGCGATGTTTTTGTTCGACCCAGTTGACCAGGACGGCTCGACGGGCGATTTTCTCAATACGATTCCCGACAACGTCGTTAACTGTTACCGCGCCCGGGCGTTGAAAAAAGAAGGCATCTGGGGGAAAGTTTTCCCGCCGTGCGGAAATCTTTATGAAAAGGGCGTCAATTACGTGAGCCGCGATTTCAACACGACGCACGGCGGCATCGCCGGAACCGAGGGCGGCACGAAAGGCGACGACGGCGCGGGAAACTGGATGTGGACGCATATGGCGACGCACGGCGTTGTTTAAAGGTTTGATCGGACAATTACGAAAAATTACATTTTACTGCTCCGGCGCGGCGTTTTTAGAACAAAAACGCCGCGCTTTTTTGTTTGCCGGTCGCGCCGCAGTTAAAGAGTTAAAAAATAAAATTAAAAGTTGTGCAAATAAATAAATTACGCAAAAATATTTTATTTCTTCGGTCTAGCATATGTATTACGCCTATAAAATTAACAAATGATAGAAAGTCCGAGAGATAATGCAGGCAATATAGTTAGAGAATATAACCGACGTGCCTTCCGGTCATTTGTTTAATTAAAGTTGTTAAAAGTTGCGAAAATATAAAAATATAAATTATAAGATATAAGGAGACAAAGAAATTATGTTTGAATCGTGGAGTGCGGAAAGTTATATTGTTGATTTTTTAAAGGAATCGAGCGTGCAGAAAATGAAAGACTTCAGCTTCGCCGGCATCGGATTCTCGTCGAAGGTTTTTCCGGTTTTGGCGCAGATAATCGACGACGATAAGATCGAAGTTGAGTACGACGGCAATCTGAAAGGGCAGGCTTATTACGACTATGCGGCAAACAAGCTGGTTGTCAATTTCGTAAAGCCGGACACCTTGACGAGAAAAGCCCTCCTCATTCATGAGTGCACACACGCCGCTTACGACTGTGTGAAACAAAAGATGAACGTGCAGACTTCGGAATCGATCGCCTACATCGCACAGTGCCTGTACGCGCGCCTTAACGCCCCATCGGGCAGTCCCCGCCTGCAAAACGCCAATGATGCGGTCAGAGACGAAGTATTTAAGGTTGGCTGGGAAATCGCCGGCAGCATTATCGGCGGCAGTTCCGTAAGCCTCGCGGAACAGACCGCGATGACCTCGGCAGTTTCCAAGCATCCCTTTTACTCGGGCAATTTCGCCGCCAGCGCCGGGTTTAACGGAGTCTGATCGATTTTGGGTTTTGGGTTTTTGATTTTGGATTTTGAGCTGGGAAAAGGCAATGATATTCATCGCCTTTTAACGTTTAATTCTTAATTTTTAATTCTTCATCTGCCGCGCGGTGCTTTACGGACAAGTAAAAATGCCACAAAAGCCGCGCGGCGACGGCGCGAAAAGGCTTCCACTTTTCGGCGATCCGTTGAAATTCATCGGAACCTGGCGCGAGCGCGCGATTCTTGAGCTTTTTATACGCGATGTGGAGCGCCAGATCGCCTTTCGGCATCACGTCGGCGCGCAACAGCGCCATCAAAAGATATATATCCGCCGTCCAATCGCCGATGCCTTTGATCTTTTTCAGCTCGGCTTTAACTTCCGCGTCCGTCAGATTTTCGAGCGCCTGCAAATCGAGACTTCTATTTAAAACCGCTTTCGCCAATTCGCGCGCGTACAGAGTTTTCTGCCGCGAAAAATAACACGCCTTTAATTCTTCGTCAGTTAAATTTAGAACATTTTCGGGCGTAATCGCGTCGCTCAACTTTTCCTGCAAGCGCTTAAACGCCGAAGCGGCGGACGCGAGCGAAACCTGCTGTTCGAGAATGATGTGAACAAGCGTCGCAAACGACGCTTCACGACGCCAGAGCGGCGGCGTACCGTATTCCAGAAAAATATAACCCAAATCCTTGTCCGATGCGGCTAATTGTTCGCAAATTAACGCGAGATTTTCTTCGTCGAGCGTTTTTATCATAAATTTTTCCGGCAGTTCGTTATACAATTATCCGAAATGATAAAGCCGCTCGTAAAACTGACGTTTTCGTTTTCGCTGATTTTGTCGTTCGCTTTTTACGCGGCGGCGCAGGATTCGAAGGAATGTTCCTTAACGAGCGCGCCGCGTCTCTACGGTGTGAGTTTGGGAATGTCGGCGTCGGAAGTTCGCGCCGTTTTCGGCAAAAATCCGTCTATTAAAGTCAAAACCAACGGCGACCGCACGTTTTTTCAAAACTACATCGGCAAAAAAGCGCCCGCAAAGTTAAACGGCGTCCGCGCCTTTTATCTCAGGTTTCTCGACGGAAGTCTTTACCAGATCGAAATTTTCTACGAGGAACGCGCCGACCTGCCGACGCTCGAAACTTTTACCGCGAATCTTTCCGCTGAGATGAATCTGTCTCAAGCCGCAAACTGGCAATTCACTGAAAACCGCGCCTCGATCGACTGCGGCGCGTTCACCGTCATCGCCGACAAACCGCTCAACCCGCGCGTCGAACTGACCGACAAAACAAAACTCGCCGAAGCCGAAGCGCGGCGCACAAAGAAAGATTAAAGTTAAATTGTTTATTGAATAATCGTCACAGTTTCGGATTCGGTTAATAGGGAGCAAACGCTGCAAAGCCCGGGCGCGCTAATTTCGACCGTCGCTTCGATCGTTCCGCTCATTTCTTTCGTCGTCTTGAGCGTTATTTTCTCCGTTCCCTGACCCGCAATGATTTCGCCCTGCGAAACCGTCCATTTATAAGTCAACCCTGATGTATCCGAGCCGCCGCTAACTTTAGCTGTAAAAGTCACGGTTTCACCGGCATTCAGAGTTTCATCACTTGTAATTTCTAAAGTCGGGCAAACACAGAACAGGCAACAGCAGCGGTCATTAATTTCAATTTCCTGCGCATCGGTTTCGGTAATAACACCGCGACTGTCAGCTATTGCAGCCGAAATTCTGTAAGTTCCCGGACGCGCGTTTTTCAAATCCCAAACAACCGTTTCGCCTTCTCCGACAATACGACCGCCGGAAATTTTGTATTGGTAGGTTAAAGGTGTATTTTGGGGATTATCAACAATCGTCTTAACGTTAATTATTCCTGTTTCATTATAACAAGGTGAGTCTGCTCGTTTCGGATAACCTTCGGGCAGCGGCGGGCAGGGAATAACAAGCTCTGTTCTATCCAATTCAAGCTGTTCGATTTTCGGCGTCGTATTTTCTTTCGACAATTCATCGTTCGGGCAATCGCAGTCTCTGAGCGTGATGGTTTCGGTGGCGGTATGCTTCTTATTCTCGAAATCACTAAACTCAACGGTTATAATATAGTTACCCGCCTTTCTGACTTCGGAAAAATCCCATTTAACAAGGCTGCCTTCGCCGATAATGCGCCCGCCCGAAACTTTGTATTTTATCTCGGATTCCGTGCCGTCGTCAGGATTTTGATTTCCTCTGACGCCGACATAAATACTATTAATGTCGGGACAGCTTTTTGTTGGAACGTAACCGATTTTGCAGGGAATAAAAAGTTCCGTATAAGATAAAGTCAGTATGCTTCGATTGTCCGCCGCAACAGTCGCCGGTTGATTCTCGCGCGCAGCAATGTTTGAAATTATTCCGAACGAAACAACCAAAGAAATCGCAACGATTATCAAAACAAGATATTTCTTCATGGCTTTGCCTCGCAACCAATTTAGCATAAATCGTCGGAACTGTGGCAAAATCAATTCGAGATCAAATTGATTATGAACGAAGCAGACAAAGCGGATAATTCACCGATGTACGACGAGCGACCGTGGGGAAGTTTTACGGTTTTGGACGAGGGCGAAGGCTTTAAGGTTAAACGCCTCGAAGTTTTGGCGGGCAAGCGTTTAAGTTACCAAAAACACCGACGCCGCGCCGAGCATTGGTTTATCGTTTCAGGCACGGCAAAGATCACGCTCGACGACGCGGAAATTACCAAACACGCGGGCGAGTCGATCGACATCGCCGTCGGCGCGGCGCACCGAGTCGAAAATCCGGGCACGGAATTGCTCGTTTTTATCGAAGTCCAGCGCGGCGATTATCTCGGCGAAGACGATATTATCCGCCTAGAAGACGATTTCGGACGTTAGGAATTTAGCCACGAACAAACACGAAAAAACACGAATTCTTTTAAATTATTTCGTGAAAATTCGTGTTTGTTCGTGGCTCAATCTCTTTACCAGGTCGAAGGAACTTCCGATTCATTAAATTCCATCGAATCGCCGTTCGGTAAGATATGAATAATCCGCGCCGCGCCTTTCGCCCGCAGCAGCGGCGCGAGCATTCCGACGCGGTGACAATTTGCGCGAGGGCTTTTATGCGCCGTCAAAGGTTTCGATTCCGAACACATCATCGCCGTGCGAACTTCCGAAGCGATTTCCAAAATCCGTCCGACGCCCTGCTCCAAATCTTCGGGCACGGGCTTGAATTTCCCGCCCGTTTCCGGCAGCCATTCGTAACCGATACCGTTTTCCTCTAAATTCGCACGCAAAACCGCGCCGTTAAACTGCACCCACCGCGACCGCGCAACGCTTCTGACGTCGCACAAAAACTTAATCTCAAACTTCTGCAAAAGCGCCAGAAAATCTCGCCACGCGTGCCGTCCGTGTCCGATTGTGAAAATGGTTATCATATATTGGCTTGCTTGATTTCCTCGACCGCCTGCGGATTTTCGAGCGCCGAAAGGTCGCCCGCGTCTTCGCCGAGAAAGGCGGAGCGAATGACGCGGCGCATTACTTTGGCGTTGCGCGTTTTCGGCAGGGCGTTGACGAAAAGAATCTTCGACGGAGCGAGCGGTTTGCCCATGTCTTTTGCGACCAGAGCCTTTAATTCGGCGACGAGATTGGCAGTTTCTTCCGATTTCAGGACAACGAACGCGACCATCGCCGTGCCTTTAAGTTCGTCGGGAACGCCGATGACCGCCGCCTCGGCAACATTCGGATGCGCGACCAGTAAGCTTTCGACTTCCGCCGGTCCGACGCGTTTTCCCGCGACTTTTAATGTGTCGTCCGAGCGTCCGAGAATGTAAAAATGCCCGTCTTCGTCTTCGAGTGCCCAATCGCCGTGCACCCAAATGCCCTCGAATCTGCTCCAGTAAGTTTCGATATATCTTCTGGGTTCCTGCCAGAAGCCGCGCGCCATTCCGATCCACGGTTTGCGAATCGCCAGCTCGCCGACCGTTCCGCGTTCGACCTGTTCGCCTTTATCGTTCAGAATCGCGGCGTCGATTCCGGGACACGGCGCGGGAAAAGAACACGGTTTGATCGGCAAAAGCGGATTGCCCATCAAAATGCCGCCCGAAATCTCAGTTCCGCCCGAATAATTGATGATCGGAAGTTTGGAATCGCCGACTTTTTCGAACAACCACCACCACGGCGCGGGATTCCACGGCTCGCCGGTCGAGGCAAATCCGCGCAGCGACGATAAATCGTGTTTCTTCGGCAGCTCGTCGCCTTTTGTGGCAAGCGCGCGGACGAGCGTCGGCGAAATTCCGAGTATCTCGACCTTGTGTTTCGCGCAAAATTCCCACATTCGATCGGGCGCAGGGAAGTCGGGCGCGCCGTCGTAAAGGCAAATCGTCGCGCCGTTGATCAAAGCGCCGTAGATCAGCCACGGTCCCATCATCCAGCCGATGTCCGTCACCCAACTGATGCGCGTGCCGACGCCGACGTCCGTGCCGAACGCCATATCCTGCGCCGCTTTTACGGGAAACCCGCAATGCGTGTGCGCGATGCCCTTCGGTTTGCCGGTCGTGCCCGAAGTGTAAAGAATAATCAACGGGTCTTCGGCGAGCGTCGGTTCAGGACGGCTTTGCGAAAAATCTTTGACTCCGCCAAACTTAAAGTCATTGAAACTTACAAATTTAGGGTTATCGCTCGAAAACTCTTTCAAAGGAAAGGTAGCAACAAAAATCTTTTCTACTGTCGGCGAATTTTCGACTGCTTTCTCCGCAATCTCAAAAGCGTTAAAGAATTTTCCTCGACGAGTAAATCCATCGCAGGTAAAAATCGCTTTTGCGCCAACGGCATTCATGCGGCTTGCAATCGCATCGACTCCGTAGCCCGAAAAAACAGGAACACCAATCGCACCAATCCTGTTGATTGAAAGTAAAATTGCGACAGTTGTTATTGTCATCGGCAAATGTATCGCAATAGCATCGCCTTTTTTTAATCCTTGTCCTCTTAAACATGCAGAATAAAAAGTTACTAACCCGGACAAAGCAGTATATGTAAATGTAATAACTTCTCCGTCTTCGCCTTCCCAGATAATTGCCGCTTGATCTTTAGTCGTTTCATCTTTCGCCCAGCGGTCAACGCACATTTCGGTGATGTTCAAACCGCCGCCCGTGCACCATTTTGCCCATTCGATGCCGTTCGATGTGTCGAGCAGTTTTTCGTAAGGCGGGTTGAATTCGATGTTTAGAAACTTGAGAACTTCCGACGTGAACTTTTCGACGTCGTTGATCGAATTTTGATACATTTCGTCGAAATTTTTCGCGCCCGTCTGCCGCATAAAGCGCGTTAACTGGGCTTTTTCGATCGTTTCGGCGGTCGGCGTCCAGGCGACTTGTTGATGCTCGAAAGTGTTTTGTTCGTTCATAATGTAAAAAATAAAGTTATTGAATAAACCATTATAAATCCATTATCATATTAAGAGGGAAACCCGCTCGATATAAAAGTCCGGCGCGCCTGTTTTTAGCTTTTCCGCAAAATTTCCGAAATCGAATCCAACCTCAAAACAAATGAAGAAAACAAAAATCAAACAGCGTATAGATAATGCCGTCAACGCCTTTTTCAATGACGCGCCGCAAAGTTTCGGCGAAACCAATCTAACATTAGCGCACGATTCCGCACTCCGGCTCAAACAGGAATCCGCCGCCCAGTTCGACGAAAAAGGCGACCGTTTGATCAAAATACTAAAGCGCGCCTTTCTGTTTCTGCCGGGCGCGCTTTACTTGTTTTTCGGGACGCTGACAATTTTGAGCTTCGACTTTCTGTGGAATCCGGTGAGCGTCGTAATAATTTTTCTGATCGGCAGTTTTTTGACGATCTTCGGCTTGGGAAGCCTGAAAAATCCGAAACATCTGATGATTCCGATTTCGATCGTGCTGGTCGCCGTGACGACTTTCTGGCTTTTTTCAACGATCGGCGGTCTCAAATATGTTTTCGAATACGGAGTTTATCTTTTTCCGCTCGCTTTGATCGTTCCTGTTCTGGTAAAAAGTTTGGTTGACGACAAAAAGTGATTCGGGTTAAGTCGCGGGTTTTGTGATTTACAAAAAATTAAGGCATATTTTATAACACAAAGTATTTCTTAAAATAATCATCAAAATCTTCGGCAAGCTCGTTTGACGCAGCGCCGCGCGAGTTTGCCGGAGAGAAAATCTATGGCAGAAACTACGGTCGAAATAAAGCTTCCCGCGAATCTTTTTCAAGGCAAAACCGCCGTTATTACAGGCGCGTCGCGCGGCGTCGGTCGCGCAACGGCTCTAAGATTAGCCGAAGCGGGCGCGAATGTCGTCGTCAATTATCTCAAGGAAGAAGAAAAAGCCAATAATGTCGTCGCGCTGTGCAAGGAAAAAGGCGTGGACGCGATCGCCGTGCAGGGCGACGTTTCCGAATGGCAGGCGGCGCATAATCTGGCAAATAAGGCGGTCGAAAAATTCGGGCGGATCGATCTGCTCGTCTTGAACGCCGGAATCTGGGAAGGCGCGCCGATCGAGGAAATGTCGGAAGAAACGTGGAACCGCGTTTTGAACACGAACTTAAAAGCCGCGTGGGCGATGACCAAAGCGTGCGTTCCGGCGATGAAAAAACAGCCGAGCGGCGCGATCGTTTTAGTTTCTTCGACCGCCGGACAGCGCGGCGAAGCGAATTACTCGAACTACGCGGCGTCGAAAGGCGGTCAGATCAGTTTTACAAAAGCGCTTGCCTCGGAACTCTGCCCGCGCATTCGCGTCAACTGCGTCGCGCCCGGCTGGATCGAAACGGCGATGGTGCGACCCGTGTTCGAAGACGAAGCTTATAAGCAATCGGTGATCAATTCGATTCCCTTAAAAAGAATGGCGAAAACCGACGACGTCGCGCTTTCGATCTGTTTTCTATTATCCGATTGGTCGCGCCACATCACGGGCGAAGTCATCAACATCAACGGCGGCGCGGTTCTCTGCGGGTAACGAAAATAAGTCTTTTCAGACCGTTTGCTTACTTCGATAACGTCGGGTTGGTTGTCGCGGCTAAATCCGTTAAACTGTCAACGAATTTTTCGTTGGAGCGCTGCGAGATTGTTTTCAAAGATTTATTTCAGCAGAAATAAGCCGGTCGTGCGTTTTCAGCGGCTGGCTTTTTTCTGTTGAAACTTAGTAAGAATTAATCCGCGAAATCTGCGTTTATCCGCAGCTAAAAATTTGATGGTGAGCGAAAATATAAAACCAACGGTCATGAAATTCGGCGGCACGTCGGTGCAGGACGCGGAAGCTTTTGCGCGCGTCGCTTCGATTGTCGCGGGCGAGCGTGAAAATTCGCCGGTCGTCGTTACGTCGGCGATGTCGAAAGTTACGGACGCTTTATTAAATGCGTTCGATCTGGCGAAAAAAGGCGAAGTCGAAAACGCGATTCTTTCCCTCGACCCGCATTTCGAACGGCACAAAGCGGTCGCCCGCGAATTGACCGGTGAAGCGCACCAAAGGCTTTTTCAGGTCGAACTCGATTTTGCCGAAAAAGAACTCGGCGATTTGCTGATGCGCGTTTCGCGCCGCTCTCTGCCGCTGCAGATGCTCAAAGACGCGATCGTTTCCTACGGCGAACAATTAGCGTCGCGGCTTTTGACGTTTGTCTGTCAGGCGAAAGATTTAAACGCGCGCCACGCCGATTCGCGCCGCCTGATCGTTACCGACGACGAATACGGTTCAGCCGCGCCGATCTGGGACGAAACCGAAAAATTGATCCGGCTCGAACTGCAATCTTTGATCAACGGCGGCGAAATTCCCGTGATGGGCGGTTTTATCGCGGCGAGCCGGAGCGGCGAAACGACGACTCTCGGACGCGGCGGCTCGGATTATTCGGCGGCGCTCGTCGGCGCGGCTCTGAAGGCGCGCGAAATCCAGATTTGGACGGACGTGACCGGCGTTTTAACGTGCGATCCGCGAATCTGCCCCGAAGCGCGAACTTTGAAAACCCTTTCGTACGAAGAAGCCGCCGAATTAGCTTATTTCGGCGCAAAGGTTCTGCACCCGAAAACCATTCAGCCGGCGGTCGATCTGCAAATTCCGGTGCGCGTCTGCAATTCGCACGCTCCCCAAGAGCGCGGCACGATGATTCTGCCTCTCGTGCAGTCAACGCCGCGCAAGATCAAATCCATCGCCTACAAAAAAGGCATCACGATCCTGCACATCACGTCGGCGCGAATGCTCGGCGCGTATGGATTTATGAGCGCGATCTTTCAGATTTTCGAGCGCCATCGCACCGTTGTTGACGTTGTTACGACGTCGGAAGTCTCCGTTAGCTTAACGCTCGACAACACGGATTCGCTCGAAGCGGTCGTCAAAGATTTACAGCGCATCGGCACGGTCGAGGTCGAGCCGAATCAGGCGGTCGTCTGCGTCGTCGGTTCGGGCTTGCGCGACACGGCGGGCGTCGCCTCGCAAATCTTCGCGGCAATCGCGGATTTTAATATTTCGCTGATCTCACACGGCGCGTCGTCCGTGAATATGACGTTTGTCGTTAAAGAAGACGTTGCGCGGGATGTGATAAAAAGAATCCACCAGGAGTTTTTCAGTAATCAATAAATCGTTTCCGGTTCAAAAAAATCTCCGTGAGTTTACTGTTCGGCAAATTCGAAGATTAATCGAAACCTTTGTTTTGCGGGTGGCTCCGGGCAAATTTTGAGACGCAAATGTGCGATAATTCCCGTAAATAACTGACGGGAGTTTACGCTATGAACAAGGGGAAGGAAATTGTGCGGAAACGAATTTATCGCGAGCGTTTAGAGATCTTGCGGCAGTTCGAAGACTGGCTCGAAACGCCGATGATCGTACTGGGCATCATCTGGCTGGCGCTTTTTATCGTCGAAGTGATCTGGGGGATCAGCCCGGTTTTAGAAGCTTTAAGCACCGGAATCTGGATCGTTTTCATTATTGATTTCACAATTAAATTCGTGCTCGCGCCGGACAAGACGGATTATTTGAAAGCGAACTGGCTGACGGCGATCGCGCTTTTGATTCCGGCGCTGCGGGTTTTTCGCGTTTTTCGCGTTTTTCGGATTTTTCGGCTTTCACGCGCGGCGCGCGGGCTTCGTTTAGTGCGGCTTCTGACTTCTTTGAATCGCGGAATGAAGGCGCTCGGCACGTATTTCAGCCGGCGCGGTTTCGGCTACGTGCTGCTGCTTTCGGTCATCGTGCTTTTCGGCGGGGCGGCGGGAATGTTCGCATTTGAAAATGAGACGGCGGGCGGATTCGTTAATTACGCCGAAGCTTTGTGGTGGACGGCGATGATGATGACGACGATCGGTTCGGATTATTTTCCGCGCACGACTGAAGGGCGCGTTTTATGTTTCATTCTCGCGCTTTACGCGTTTGCGGTTTTCGGATATATTACGGCGACTCTGGCGACTTACTTCGTCGGACGCGACACGGAAAAGCGCGCGGCGGAAACGCACGATAATTCTCCGAAACTGGCAGAACTACAGACGGAAGTGCGCAAACTGCGAGCGGAAATTCAAAGGCTTTTAGCCGAACGGCAAAAGCCTTTGTAGAAAAACTCAACGATTAACGGTCTTCGATCGTCAATTCGGTTCGCGGCAGCAGCGTCCGTTTTGTTTCGTATTCAAACGGCACGGGTTCGATCTTGCCTTCGAGAATCTCTTTCAAAAAATCGTCCTGCATTTTTTTATGCACCGAGGTTTGCGCGCCCTGGCTGATTAAAACGTACGCGACCGCGCCGTAATTTTTCGTGTAGATCAGCCCTGCAAAGCTCGCCATGCCGATGCCGCCGTCGGAAGTCGAAAGCGTGCCGGTTTTGCCGATCGTCGCCATCTTAAAACTGGTTTCCATCAGGCGATGCCGGAGCGTGCCGTTCTGCGCGGTCGGCATTACGTCAACCGGATTCAGGTTCTGGCGTTTCAGTTCCGTGTTAAGCGCGCGCAAAATTTCCAATACTTCGCGCGCCGTCAAGCCGTTTTCTTCTTCTAAACCGGAAGTCGTTTGCAGTCTTACTTTATCGGGCGCGAAATCGAGTTCGGTAATCAAAAAATCGCATACTTGAGCTGCGCCGCCGATCGCATTGCCGACGCGGTGCGCGACGAAATTGCTCGAAAACGTATTCATATAAAGCAGCGTTTCGCGCAAAGAATGAGATTTGAAAACAAAGAGTTCCGTGCCCGAAGGCTTTTCGACGACGCCGGTTTTCGGGCTGTTTTTAAGCTTTAGGTTCGGCAGCAAAAGTTTGGCGGACTCGTCTGCCTGTTCGTGAAAATTAAAGGTAAAGCGCGGCGAAACGTAAACGGTTCCGGTGACGCGTTCGATGCCGCGTTTTTTGAGTTCGTCGGCGACGACGAGCGCGGAAATTTCGTTGAAGATCGGCGCTTCGCCCATTAAATACAGATCGCCTTCGAGCGCGCCGCTGCGGATTTGTCCGTCAGCGAAAATTTTGACCGGAAAGCGATAATCGGCACCGAGTTTTTTGAGCGCGGCAAAGGTCGTCGCGAGCTTGACGAGCGATGCCGGATTGAAAACTTTATCCGTATTGTATTCGGCGAATTTTTTACCCGGTTCGAGCGTTTCGACGAGCGCGGCTTGCATCTCCGGTTCGGCGGCGCGTCCGGCAAACCAGTTTGCGGCGTCGAAATCCGGCGCTTCCGGCACGAGCGGCTTTTCCTGCGCCGAAATGTCAACCGGAATTAAAACGGCGGGTGTCTGGCTGCCTTTGAGCGAAACGCAGGAAGTAAAAAGCGCGGAGAGAATCAAAACTATTAATAAAGCGTAAGTTTTCATAATGCTTAAACTAACTCTTAAAAAATAAATCGGTGCTGACCTGTTACGCAGTCCGACGGAGAACGCGAATTTCGGCGTCTGTTTAGTATTACGCGCTCTGTTTTTACAATCGAATAATCCAAATTTCGACCCGAGATGCGTCTTCTGACTTAAAAGCGCTATACTAATTTTTCTGTCTGTTGATTTTACTGCTAAAGGTGTGAAATTCAGGGGATTGCGCAGACGAAAGAAAATTCCGGTAATTTATTTGAGTCTTTCCGCCGTCTTCAATTTCACTAAATAAGAGTTTAGCGCAAATCTACCGGCGATTGAAAATCAAAAGAGCATTTTTTTATGAACCTTTTTGAATTAACCAAAAACTTAATGGATATTCCGTCCGTTTCGGGCGACGAAGCGGCGGTCGGATTCTACTTACGCGATTATCTGGAATCTTTAGGCTGGACGGTCGAATTGCAGCCCGTGACGGAAAACCAGAACAACGTGATCGCTTATTTGAACGAAACGCCCCGCGTTTTTCTTTCGACGCACATCGACACGGTTCCGCCGTTCATCGCCGCAACCGAAGACGATGAAAAGATTTACGGTCGCGGCGCGTGTGACGCGAAAGGCATTATCGCATCGCAGATTTTTGCCGCCGAAAACTTAAGAAAGCAGGGAATTACGGACATCGGCTTGCTTTACACGGTTGATGAAGAACAATCTTCGACCGGCGCGAAAGCCGCCGACCGGCATCCGATCGCCGCGAAATGCGAGTATTTGATCAACGGCGAACCGACCGATTTGGATTTGGCGATCGGCTCGAAAGGTTCTTTTCGCGTGCTGATTAAAACCAAAGGCAAAGCGGCGCATTCGGCTTATCCGGAAGAAGGCGTCTCGGCGATCGAAAAACTCCTCGATATTTTAGCGGACGTGCGCGAAATCGAATTTCCGTCGGACGAATTTTTCGGCGAAACGACCTGCAATATCGGAACACTGAACGGCGGTTTGAAAATCAACATCATTCCGGCGGAAGCCGAAGCCGGACTTTTGATTCGCTTGACGACGCCGATCGAGCCGATTCAGGAAATCTTGGAAAACGTGATCGGCGAACGCGGCGAACTGGAAATCATGTCTTTCAGTTTGCCCGTCAAACTCCTTTCGGTCGAAGGTTTTCCGCAAAAAGTCGTGCGCTTTACGACCGACATTCCGCATCTCCCGAATTGGGGACAGCCTTTGCTTTTGGGCGCGGGTTCGATTCTCGTCGCGCATACGAAGAATGAGTTCGTGCTCAAAAAGGATTTGGAAACGGCGGTCGAATTATATGTCGATCTGGTCAAAAAACTTTTAGCCGAAGAGCCGAAAGCTTAATTGAATTTTCGGAAAATTAAAAAAGGATTCGAGACAAGATAGCTGCCTCGAATCCTTTTTCGATTAGGATTTATTCAAATCGTGTGCCTGTTCCGCTCGAACAGTTGTTCGCGATGACCGTGCCGTTAACGTCGAGAACCTGCGCCGTCGCCGTCGTCGTGTAACTGTTTCCGTCAGGGCTCAGCTCAAGCTGCTGGCGGATGATCTGTCTTCCGGCAAGCGTGCCGTCGGCGTTAAAGCGGAAGAATTGAAACGAGGTCGCGTAATTTCTATTCGATTCGTAATTCCAGACGCCGTGACTCGGACTGCGCAGCGCCGGACTGATCTGCGTGCCCGACTCCCAAAACGTGCCGCCGCGATTAAATGTGAACATTGCCGAAAAAGTTCCGAGCGCGGTGCCGGTCGAACAATTAAGCCGCGTGCCCGTGTGATTCCAGGAGCCTTCGAGCTTTCTCGTATTCTGGCGTCGCGTCGCCGATTCTTCTTCTGTCCGCACGTCGCCTTTTCCTTCGTTGACGAAATCCTGCGCGGAAACCGAAATTTGTGTAAAAGCCGCGAGCATCAAAAATGCGAGCATTGCTTTGCCGATTGTTTTCAAGATTGTGTTTTTCATTTTTATTTTCCTTTTATTTTTAGTTATTTCAGCCGAACCATTTTATTCGCGGCTGATGAATGTCATACTTACAAAAACGGTAATCCTTAATCTTTCGGATTTCCTGAAAGTTTTCTGACTCTTTTCTGAAAAACAAGTATGTCTAACATTCGCAAAGAGTTATACGAATTCGATAAATTTCGTCTGGAGGTTTCGGAACGTATTTTGTGGCGCGCCGGAGAGCGCGTGCCGCTCTCTGAAAAGGCTTTCGACACGCTCGTCGCGCTCGTCAGGCGCGGCAATCATCTGGTCGGCAAGGACGAACTGCTAACGGAAGTTTGGGCAGGCGCGTTCGTCGAAGAAAACAATCTGGATAAAAATATTTCGATTCTGCGGCGCGCGTTGGGCGAACGCGACGGAAAAGGGAAGTTTATCGAAACCGTGCGCGGACACGGCTACAGATTCGTCGCTCCGATTCAAGTTTCGAGTTCCGAAACGCAAACCGATGCGCCGCTTGAAACCAAAGCCGAACAGCTTGAATTAGTTGGAAATTCAAGTGTTGATGACGAAAACGACGCTGAAATTAAGAATTTAAAGTTAGAAAACGAAGCCGAAATTCAGACGCCGAAGTTCAAAACGGATGAAATCCGGAATCCGAAATCCAAAATCCAAAATCGGGCGGCTTTTGCCGCGTTGATCTTACTGCTTTCGGCGGGCGCGGCGTTTTATTTTTGGCGCGCGCCGGCAAAGTCCGTTTCATCGCCACAGCTCAAAACCATCGCCGTTTTACCGTTCAAATCGCTCGGCGCGGAAAAGCGCAACGAGGCTTTGGAACTCGGCATGGCGGACAGTTTGATCGCCAAACTCGGAAGCGCGGAAATTATCGTCCGCCCGCTCGGCTCGGTCAGTCGCTTCGCGGCTTTGGAACAGGACTCTCTGGCGGCGGGACGCGAGCTCAACGTCGAAACCGTTCTCGACGGCACGATTCAAACCGCCGGCAATCGGATCAGAATTTCGGCGCAGCTTTTTCGAACCAGCGACGGCAAACAGCTCTGGAGCGGACAATTTGATGAAAAATTCGACGATATTTTCGCCGTTCAGGACGCAATTTCGGAGCGCGTCGCGACGGCTTTGAAAATTCGGCTCGGCGGCAACGTGAAAAAGCATTACACGGAAAACGTCGAAGCTTATCAGTTTTATATGAAAGGGCGTTTTTACCTGCTTAAAGCGATCAAATCCGAAACCGAAACCGGCATTTCATATTTTCAGGCGGCGATCGAAGCCGACCCGAATTACGCGCTTGCCTACGCAGGATTAGCGGACGCTTATCGCGGGCGCGCGGTCGGCGGCGAAATGCCTTCCGCCGAGGTTTTTCCGAAAGCGAAAGCGGCGGCAGCTAAAGCAATCGAACTTGACGCGACGCTCGCCGAAGCGCAGACCAATCTCGCTCACATTTCGTTCTGGTACGACTGGGATTGGACGGGAGCCGAAAATCAGCACAAACGCGCGCTCGAACTCGATCCGAACAGCGCCGATACGCTCCAGTTTTACGCGCATCTGCTTTCCAACACCGGACGGCATACGGAAGCGCTCGCAAAAATAAAACGCGCCCGCGAAATTGACCCGCTCAATTTGCGCATCAACGCGCTCGAAGGCTTGTTTCTGCTGCACGCCGGACAAACCGACGAGGCGATTGCCAGATTGCAGAAAACGCTTGAGCTGGATTCGAATTACCGGCTCGCCAATATGTTTGCGGCGCGCGCCTATATCGAGAAAGGAATGTATCCGGAAGCCGTTGCCGCGACCGACAAGGTCAAAGAGTTTGCCGACGGCGGCTCTGAGCCGATCGCGTTCGGCGCTTTTGCACTGGCGCGCACGGGCAAACTCGACGAAGCAAAAAATGCGCTCGACGAGCTGTTGAAATTATCCGAGACGCGCTACGTTCCGCCGTATAATCTGGCGCTCATTTACAACGCGCTCGGCGAAAGCGGCAAGGCGCTCGATTATCTGGAAAAAAGCTTTGCGGAAAAAGATGTCCGGATGGTGTTTCTGAAAGTCGAGCCGAAATGGAACAATCTGCGCAGTGAGGCGCGTTTTGTCGCCTTGATGCGGCGGATGAATTTTGAATAATAGATAAAATGAAAATAGCTCTGATCGGTTATGGCGCAATGGGTAAACTTATCCACGCTTTAGCCGAAAACAAAAATCACGAAATCGCGGTCGTCATTGACGAATCGGACTCGAATTTGAGTGCGGAAGAATTGGCGGAAAAGCTCAAAGGCGCGGACGCGGCGATTGATTTCTCAGTCGCGGACGCCGTTCGGCGAAATATCGAAGCTTGTCTTTCGGCGAATGTGCCGCTCGTCGAAGGCACGACCGGCTGGAACGGCGAAGAAGATGCGATCAAAAATCTGGTCGAACAGCGCGGCGGCGCATTGGTTTTCGGCGCGAATTTTTCGGTCGGCGTCAATTTGTTCTACCGCATCACGGATTTTGCGGCAGAGCTGTTCGCGAAATTCGACGCTTACGAAACCTTTATCGAAGAACGCCATCATTCGCGCAAAAAAGACGCGCCTTCGGGAACGGCTCTGAAACTAAAAGACATCGTCGCGCGGCACATCGGATCGGATTTTTCGGTCGCGGCGACACGCGCCGGAAATATTCCGGGAACGCACACGGTCGGTTTTGATTCAGCGCCCGATACGATCGAACTCACACACACGGCGCGCTCGCGCGAAGGCTTCGCACTCGGCGCAATTCTCGCGGCGGAATGGATTTCTCAAGGACGCAAAGGGTTTTATGAATTTACGGACGTGATGGACGAAATATTAAATTAAAAATGCCCGATAACCGATATTTTGTGCTTTTTATCGTTTTGCTCGGACTCCTCGGTTTGTGCAGAAAGTTGCTCTTTGATTCCGGCAAAGATGCTCGCCGTAAGAAAAAGTTCTTTGCCGTGTTCTCGATTGTTAATGTCCTGCTTATAGTCGGTTTCATTTGGTCAATGGTCGATTTTAAGTTTTATTGGACGATTTTCTTTGTCTTTTTTCTTCCCGCTTTTGCGGTTGCCGTCTTAAATATCCTGACGACGCAATTTTGCGAATCCTGTGGAAGGATGACGCAGAATCGCAAGTTTTGGAAGCCGGCTGAAGAATGTCAGGTTTGCCGGCAGCCGTTCGCAAAACAAAATTTACAAGACAAAATTTAACGATTTTTGTCAATAAAATCCGACGGGTCGAGCCATCCCGTTCTTTCCGCCGAATAGCCGCCGCCCGCCTGATTCCACATTGGACAATTTTCTTCGCGAAGCTCGAAATGCAGGTGACATAGATATTTGCCGTCGGCATTGCCGACTTCACCGATCTGCTCGCGTAATTTTACTTCACCCGTGGTTTCTAAGATTTTCTGCAAATGCCCGTAGAGCGTTTGGACGCGTTTGCCGTCCGCTAAAACGTGTTCGATAATCACGACGTTTCCCCAGCCCGGACCGGCGTTTTCGGCGTAAATCACGCGACCGTCTGCCGCCGCAAAAACCGCTTCGCCGCAGTCGGTGTTGCCGCCCGAATTTTTGTTCCAGTCTTCGCCCAAATGATTGTTTGCGCCGAAATCGAGCGCGTTGTACCAATCGTCTTTTTTATCCTTCGCCTCGGTTAAAACGCCGGTTTTGCCGACCGGATAAGCGAATTTTTCGGCGACGATTTTCGACTGCGAAGGCGTCGGCTGCGCGGCGTTCCGATTTTGCTGCGCTTCGGAACGGTTGCATCCGGCGAGCGCCGCGACGTAAAGCGCGGCTAAAACAATACTTATCAATCTCATAAATTCGGGCAATGCGTTTTTGTAACTTTGCCGCTGAAAATCATATACTTTCTTTTTATTTCAGCAAAGCATTTTCGACGAAAAAATTATGACGATTAAACTTGATTGGCTACGCGGCTGCGGCACGGCTTTGGTGACGCCGTTCAAAAAGGACGGCTCGATTGACGACGAATGTTTTAAAAAACTGGTCGAACGACAGGTGAAAAACGGCGTTAAGATTTTGATTCCGTGCGGCACGACGGGCGAAGCCGTGACGATGTCCGAAGATGAAAAAATTCACGTCATCCGAATGACGATCGAAGTCGCGCACGCTTTGAAAGCGAAAGTCATCGCCGGAACCGGCAGTAACAATACCGCCGCCGCGATCGAGATGACGCGCAAAGTGCGCGAACTGGGCGCGGACGGCGCACTCGTCGTCGCGCCGTATTACAACAAGCCGACGCAGGAAGGAATGCTCGCGCATTTCGGCGAGATCGCGAAATCGGTCAAGAATTTTCCCGTAATGCTCTACAACGTGCCGTCGCGCACGGCGTCGAACATTTCCGCCGAAACCTGTCTGAAATTGGCGGAAAAATACGAAAACATCGTCGCGACCAAAGAAGCGTCGGGAAATTTTTCGCAGGTGATGGAAATCATCAATCGGCGTCCGAAGAATTTCGCGGTTTTTTCGGGCGACGACGCGACGACTTTGCCTTTAATCAGCGTCGGCGCGAACGGTCTGGTGTCGGTCATTGCGAACGAATTGCCGAAGGAAACCTCGGCGATGGTCGAAAAAGCGCTCGACGGTGCGTGGACTGCGGCGCGAAAAATTCATTACAAACTGCTGCCGCTGATGGAAGCGAATTTCGCGGAAGCCAGCCCTGCGCCGTGTAAATTCGTGATGAAGGAAATGGAATTGCTCGAAGAAAACCTGCGCCTGCCGCTCGTGCCTGTCACAAAGCCGACGCGCGAAAAACTGCGCGAGATTTTGAAAGCTCTGGAAAAATGAAAAGCAAAATAATCACGCGCATCCGGCACGGCGTGACGAAAGCCGAACACGCGGACGAATATTTAGAATTTCTGGAAAAAACCGGCATCATCGATTACAAAAAAACGCCCCGAAATCTGAGCGTCGGAATTTTGCGGCGCGTCGCGGGCGGCGTTTGCCATTTCTGGACGGTCACGAAATGGGACAGCCTCGAAAACATCAAAAAATTTGCCGGCGAAGATTACGAAAAAGCGCGTTATTACGAGGAAGACAAGTATTATCTGCTGGAATTCGAGCCGCACGTGATTCATTGCGAAACTTTCAAATTCTAGAACTACGATCAACAATTAACGTTTATAAAATGATAAAAAAAATACTTTCCGTCTTTTTGATTACATCGCTTTTGGTTTTATCAACTTTCGCGCAGACCAAGCCGCGCGCCCGCGATTTGGGAATTCCGTTTGACGGCGCGGCGGGACAATTTAACGCGATTACGGACGTGAAAGGCGTCGAAGTCGGCTATACGACGCTCGTTTCGGGCGACGGAAACAAGGCTGTCCGCACGGGCGTGACGGCGATTCTGCCGCAGGGAAAAGCTTTTCGCGGACGGGTTTTTGCCGCGTGGCACGCCCTAAACGGCAACGGCGAGATGACCGGCACCGCGTGGATTGATGAATCGGGCGGATTAGGCTCGCCCGTGATGATTACCAACACGCACAGCGTCGGCGTCGTCCGCGATGCGGTCATCGAATGGGGATTACTGCGCTTTAAGGAAGGCATCGGTTACGCGGGCGATTTTTCGCTGCCGGTCGTCGCGGAAACGTACGACGGTTTTCTGAACGACATCAACGGTTTTCACGTGAAAAAGGAACATGTTTTCGAGGCGCTCGACGGCGCGAAAACGGGCGCTCTTTTGGAAGGCAGCGTCGGCGGCGGAACGGGAATGATGGCGCACGGTTTTAAGGGCGGAACGGGAACCGCGTCGCGCGTTCTTGAAGCACGTTTCGGCGGTTACACGGTCGGCGTGATCGTGCAGGCGAATTACGGCACGCGGCAGCTTTTTTCGGTCGCGGGCGTGCCGGTCGGAAAGGAAATCACGGATTTGCGTCCGAAGCCCGGACCGAAGCCCGCGAACACCGCTTCGGTCGAGCGTAAAATGCCGTTCGAGGACGCCGGACAAGGTTCGATCATCGTCGTCGTCGCGACGGACGCGCCGCTGCTTCCGCATCAATTAAAACGAATCGCGCAGCGCGTTTCCTTAGGCGTCGGCAATATGGGCGGGCGCGGAGAAAATTCGTCGGGCGATATTTTCCTCGCGTTTTCGACCGCCAACGCGCAGGAAGCGAGCAAGGACGAAGGACTCGCGACTTTGACGATGCTGCCGAACGACCGGATCAACCAGCTTTTCTGGGCGACGACGCAGGCGACCGAGGAAGCGATCGTCAACGCGCTGGTCGCCGCCGAAACGATGAAAGGCTACAACGACAACACCGCATTTGCGCTCCCGCACGACCGGCTCAGGGAAGCGATGAAAAAATATAATCGTTTGCAGGAAAGTAAAAAATAAATGACCCGATTTGTCGCAATTTGTCGCATTACCTGTCGAGACGAATTTTGATAAAAAAACAACATAAATTTTTGAAAAACCGGAGAAAAACAGGATATGTACAATCAAATGATGAACGGCTTTAACGTCGGCGGCGCGAAGATCGACGCGCGTCTGCAAAATAACGTAGTTGTGCAGGGCGAAGCCGTGCAGGGGCAAATTATCGTTGCCAACAGCGGTCAGATGCAGGAAGTCGGCGATCTGTATATGCGGGTTTACGCGTGGCTGACCGAACCCGGCGGGCATCAAAAAGGCAAAACCGTCGAGATCGCGGCTTACAAACTGGCGAACTCTTTTAACGTTCAGCCGAATCAGCAAACTTCGTTTCCGTTTCAGATTCAAATCCCGTTTAATACGCCGTCGACGGCGTTCGGCGGAACGGCGCGGGTTTGGCTGCGCACGACGCTCGATACTTATTCGAACTACGATCCGACCGACGACGATTATATCGACGTGCGCTTAAGCCCGCTCAAAGAACGCGCGCTCGCCGCGATTCAGCATCTCGGCTTGCAATTGTTCAAAGTTGACTGCGAAGACGGCGGCGGGCATCACGGGCATCATCATCCGAAACATCAGCACGGCTATCAACAGCCGCCGAATCAACCTTACGGCAATCAGCAATTCGGTAATCAACAGTTCGGCAATCAGCCTTACGGAAATCAGCCGATGCAGAATCAACCGTACGGAAATCAGCCGTATAACAATCAGCCGATGCAGAATCAGCCTTATGGCAACCAACCGCATGGCAACCAGCCGATGCAAAACCAGCCGTACGGGAATCAGCATTCGGCGTTTAATCCGCCGAATTTCAACCAGCAGGGTTATCAGAATCAGGTCGTTAACGCGCTGTTGATCTCGTCGAACAATCGTCTGGTTCAGGAATTCGAATTTCGTCCCGTCGCGCCTCAATATCGCAAGCTCGACGAACTCGAAGTCGTTTTTTATCAATCGAATGCGCAGGAAGTCGAAATCGCGCTGCAAATTGATCGCCGCCGTAAAGGGTTTTTCTCGGGCGACGAGCGAACCGTCCGGCTGCGCGTTAATTCATACAATTTTAATGAACAGAATTTTATGTATGAACTCGACAACGCGATAAAAAGATGGATTCACGATTAGCTGCCTGAAAATCTTCGGCGCAAGCCGTTTAGCGAAAGAGAGAAGTTTACCGGCTTCTCTCTTTTTTTATAAATCAAGGCTTGATTTTGACGGCAGGCGTAATAAACTTGAATTCTTATGACGCTGCAAGAACACATCGAACAATTGTTGACTAAATCTGACTTTGACGCCGCCGACCGCGCCGTGTTTGAAGAATTTAAAGCCGCCCTGCGAACCGGCGAAATTCGCGCGGCGCAGCGGGATGAAAACGGCGAATGGCAGACGAACGCGTGGGTCAAGCGGGGAATTCTGCTCGGTTTCAAGATGGGCAAGATGGTCAATATGTCGTTCAGCGGCGAGACTTTTCAGTTTTTCGACAAAGACACATATCCGCTGCGCCCGATGAATCTCGACGATAAAATCCGCATCGTTCCCGGCGGTTCGACGATTCGCGACGGCTCATTTGTTGCCGAAAACGTCGTTTTGATGCCGCCGTGTTACGTGAATGTCGGCGCGTACGTCGACGAAGGCACGATGATCGATTCGCACGCGCTCGTCGGCTCTTGCGCGCAGATCGGCAAACGCGTTCACATCTCGGCGGCGGCGCAGATCGGCGGCGTTCTCGAACCCGTTAACGCCAATCCCGTGATTATCGAAGACGATTGTTTGATCGGCGGCAACACGGGCGTTTACGAAGGCGTCATCGTCCGCGAAAAAGTCGTTCTCGCAAGCGGCGTGATCCTGACGCGTTCGACGCCGGTTTTCGATCTCGTCAACGGCACGATTCTCAAATCGACGCCCGAAAAATCGCTCGAAATTCCGGCAGGCGCGGTCGTCGTGCAGGGCGCGCGCGCGATCACGAGCGGCTTTGGCAAGGAAAACGGCTTGTCGCTTTACGCGCCGATCATCGTCAAATACCGCGACGAGAAAACCGACGCTTCGACAAAGCTGGAAGATTACCTGCGATAGCCAATTTCTGCCTGAATTATTTTGTTTGCTACTATAATTAACGAAAGTTATACGAGTATTTATGAAACCAATACAGCAAAATGAGAGTTTTCGTCTTCCCAAACGTTTGCAGGGCGTCGCGCCGACCTTGATTCGCCAGATTTTTGAACGCGCTTTGCCCGATTCGATCAACTTCGGGCTCGGCGAACCGGATTTGCCGACGCCGCAGTTTTTGCGCGAAGAAGCGGCGCGCGTCACGCTCGAAGAACAAAACGGCTATACGTCGCACGCCGGACTTTTGCCGCTTCGCGAGAAGATCGCGGCGAGCTATCCGCATTTGAATTTGGCGGCGAATCAGGTTTGCGTAATGGTCGGCTCCCAGGAAGCGATGACCGCCGCTTTTCTGGCGATCGTCGACGAAGGCGACGAGGTTTTGATTCCGAATCCGTCGTTTCCCGCATATGAGAACTGCGTGAATCTTTCGGGCGGAAAACCCGTCTTTTATCGTCTGCCTGCCGACAAGGATTTCGCGTTCGACATCGAAGAATTCAAATCGAAGATCACGCCGAAGACGCGCGCGGCGGTCGTTATTTCGCCGTCGAATCCAACGGGCAAGATTTTCACGAAGCAGGATTTAGAGCAAATCGCCGAAGTTTTAAAGGACACGGGAATTTATTTAATCAGCGACGAAATTTATTCCGACCTGTATTTTACGGGCGAAAAGCCGCATTCGGCGTCGGAATTTTACGACCGCACGATCATCGTTTCGGGTTTGTCGAAATCACTTTCGATGACGGGCTGGCGCGTCGGCTGGGTCGCGAGCTCGCAGACGGACGTGATCAAAGCGGCGCTCACGATTCACGGGTTTTTGACCGTCTGCACCTCGACGATCTCGCAAAAAGCGTCGCTTCTCGGCTGGACGGAAGAAGCCGAGCGCGCGAAGGCGGAAGCGCGCGAAATCTATAAACGGCGCGGGCGTTTTTTGATTGATCTGCTGCAAAAAGAACTCGGCTTGCGCGGAACTTCGCCCGAAGGCGCGTTTTATACGATGCTCGACGTGCGCCCGATCGGCGACGATCTGGAAATCGCCGAACGCTTTCTGCAAAACCGCGTCATCACCGTTCCCGGCATCGCGTTCGGCTCCGAAGCGAAAGGCTTTTTGCGCGTTTCGTTCTGCAACCCCGAAGAACGCATGGCGGAAGGCGTGCGGCGGATGAAAGAAGCGCTCGAAAAGAAGTAACTTAAAAAATCATATATTTTAGCCGCGGATGAACGCGGATGCACGCGAATCAGAATTTATTTGACTTTCTTAGCGTCTTTGCGACTTGGCGGGATAAAAAAAATTTTTCCCGCAAAGACGCAAAGTCGCTAAGTTATAAAGAAAGCTATACCTGATAAATTGCTGCTTTAATCCGCGAAATCCGCGTTCATCCGCGGCTAAATAAAATTAAAGATAGTTTTGCGTGTTTGATTAAAGTTCGAACGGAGATTAAATCCTGGATTCCAGTTCACGCAAACGTCGCGCCGCGTCGCCGGGTTTTGATAAATCGGTGTGTTTGAGCGTGCCCTGAGCTTGTAAATCCTGCCATATTTCGGAACTGCGACGATAGAAATTGACTGCTTCGGCGGAATTCGCGGCGCTTTGCTCCAAAGCTTCTCCGAGCAGCATGCAAGTCTCGGCAAAATAGCGTTTCAGGTGCGCGTCTTTGGTCTTTGCCGCGCCGTTTGCTTCGTAAAATCCGGCGGCTTCGCGCAAAAGACGAATCGCTTCCGCCGTTTGTCCGCTCTTAAGCATTATCCCGCCCAAATCGCTTTTCGCGCGCGCCGCCAGAATTTGATATTGAATTCTTTCCGCATCGTCAGCAATTAATTTTTCATAGACGGCGAGCGCGCGGCGAAGGCGCGGCAGGGCATTTTGCGACTGATTTTGCCGCATCGATCTTTGCGCGTGGAAATGTTCGGCGTTTGCTCGGGCAAGCTGAAAATCACGGTTGGTCGGATTTGCCGCCGCCAGTTTTTCGAAGATCGAAAGCGCTGTTTGGGCGTGAGAGAGAGCCGTTTTCGAATCGCCGAGTTCTTCGACCGCGAGGGCGTACTGGTGAAGAATGTTCGCTTCGTTGCGGCGCAGAATGTCCTGGTCGGGGCGTTTTACCTGCTCGGCGCGGCATTGTTCCAAAGCCGTCTGAAATTCGATCACGGCGGCGCGGTAATCGCCCGTGTAGCTCAAACCATAGCCGATCGCCGTGTGCGTCAGGTGCGGCTTCATAAAATTATATTTATCCGTTCCGGGCGGCTCGGTGCGGTAAAGTTCTTCCGCGACGGGCAGAATTTTTCGTCCCGTCTCGACAACTTCCGACGCTCTTCCGAGCTGCTGCAAGGTCAGCGCGTAATGATAGTTAGCCGTCCAGAAACTGTCCTGATATTCGGGCTCGGTCGGCGCTTCGCGCAGAATGCCGTCAACGATCGCCACCGATTTTTGATTATATTCGACGGTAAAATCGACGTCGCCGCGCTGGCGCGAAACGACGAGCATATCCAGGTAAAGCATCGCCAGCCGGTCGCGCAGCTTGGCTTCGGCAGTTCCGGCGGCAAACACTTTTTCCGTCAGGGCAAGCGCCTTGTCGTGAAGAATCTTTCTCTCGCTGAGCTTCATATCCTGCAGATCGCCGAGATTTTGATACGCCCAGATCAGTTCCAACTGCAAATCAGTGTTGTTATCCGATTCGGCGGCGAGCGTATCGAGCTGTTCGGCGGCGCGCGTCAGAAGAATTTTCCGCGCGGGCAGACTGCCGGGCAAATCGCGAATCGCGCGTTCGATTTCGTTGACCAAGGAGTTCGACATTTTCCGCAGTTCAGCCGAACGACGCTCGGCGCGGTCGCGCTCCAGCCGCGCAATATCGCGCTCGCGTTCGGCGCGGACGGCTTGCCACGATGTTCCCGCGATGCCGCCGATGATCGCCAGAAAAATCAATGCGCTAAAGGCGACGCTTCTCCGGTTGCGCCGCGCGAATTTCGCCGCCCGGTAACGCCACGTATCCTTGCTCGCCAAAACCGGCAATCCGTCGAGATACCGGCGCACGTCTTCGCTGAATTGCTCGACCGACGAATAGCGTCGTTCGGATTCTTTGCGCAAAGCTTTTAAGATGACGTTGTCCAAATCACCCCTTAACAATTTGGGATTCGAGATTCGGGATTTCGGATTGGTTTTCGGCTCGTTGCTGGCGGTTTTTTTTCCGTTCGACGATGTTTCTTTCAAATCCGAAATCCCAAATCTCGAATCCCAAATCGCCGCAGAAGGCGGCTTGGGTTCGGTTTCGCAGACGGCGCGGATGATTTCGCCGATATTGCGGCTGCCGGTTTGATACGGACGACTGCCGGTTAAAAGCTCGTAGAGCAAACCGCCGAGGCTGTAAATGTCGGTCGAAGTCGTCAGTTTTTCGCCGCGCACCTGTTCGGGGCTTGCATATTCGGGCGTGAAAATCTGCATCCCCTGCGTCGAGGTTTCGCCGTCCGTTTCATTGGTCAGCAGTTTGGCGATGCCGAAATCGAGCAGTTTGAGCGAGCCGTCCTCGGTCACTAAAATGTTCGACGGCTTTAGATCGCGGTGAATGACGAGATTCGCGTGAGCGAAAGAAACCGCCGCGCAGATTTCACGAAACAGCTCGAGACGTTCGGCGAGCGAGAGGTTTTTGCGTTCGGCGTATTCGGTGACGGTTTCGCCTTCGACGTATTCCATCACGAAATACGGCAAGCCGTCAGGGGTTGATCCGCCGTCCAAAAGCCGCGCGATATTCGGATGATTGAGCGCGGCGAGAATTCTTCGCTCTCTGAAAAACCGCCGCAGAACCGCTTCGGAATCCATTCCGCGCTTGACGATTTTGAGCGCCGCGCGCTGTTCGAACGCGCCGTCCGCGCGCGTCGCGAGATAAACCGCGCCCATTCCGCCCGCGCCCAATTCGCCCGCGATCTTATAATTTCCGATCTGCATACCGGGAAGAATCGCCTTTTTCGCCGTCGCGCTGTTTTCAAAGATTTCGCTGAAGGCGTTGTTTTCGAGCAGGTCGTTTTCGGTTTCCGAATAATCTAAGAGCGATTCGATCTCGCGGCGCAGTTCCGTGTTGTCGCCGCAGGCTTCGTCCAAAAAGTTGGCGCGCGCCGCCGTCGGCACTTCGATCGCCTGTTCGAGCACGCTTTTAACTTGTTTCCATCTTTCGGGCGTCATCGTTTTTTCAATCGCGCTGGTTTTCGGCGTTGAGCATTTTATAAAGTAAAAGTTTCGCCGTCGCCCATTCGCGTTTGACGGTCGCCGGCGAAATGTCCGAAACTTCGGCGATTTCCTCGATCGTCATCCCGGCGAAAAATTTCATTTCGACGATCCGCGCCTGCCGCTCGTCGAGCTGTTCGAGCTTCGTCAAGGCTTCGTCAACCGAAACGACGTCGTGATTTTTCGCGCCTGCAAAGCTCACGGCTTCGTCGAGCGCGATCTGCGTTTTGAATTCGCCGCCGCGTTTGAGACGATTTTTCGCGCGCGCGTATTCGATCAGAATCTCGCGCATTAATCGCGCCGAAACGCCGAAAAAATGCGCGCGGTTCTGCCACGCGATTTCCTTTTGTCCGAGCAGCCGCAAATAAGCTTCGTGAACGAGCGCGGTCGGCTGCAAAGTATGATTCGCGCGCTCGTTTTTCAGATAACTGTTTGCCAGACGGCGCAATTCGTCGTAAACCAACGGCAAAAGCTCGTCGAGCGCCTCTTGATTCCCGTCTTTAATTTCGGACAAAATTTGAGTTATCGGCTTTTCAGCTTCTGGTTCAGTCATTTCAGAGTTGTAAATTTCGGTGAAAACAAAACGGAAAACCAACTTTTCCTATTTAATAAATAGACTAAGAATAGATTCGTTTTCCAATATCATCAAGCAATTTTTGTAAAATTCCGAAAAAAATTGAGCCGGTTTTTACACTTTTGGCGCATATAGGCAGGAGAGATCATTCTCTTGCCCCCTTGAATGATGTTTGGAAAACGGAAATCTTTTTTCAAACGGAAAGCATAATGTAACGTCAGGCATTGCAAGCTTCGCCTCTTCGAAGCCGGCACTTAACATTTCTGCGATTCCGGAATTCGAAGCCGCTTGTCCCCCTTCGAGATGCTTCGTTTTACTGGCGGATTTTCGCTTTTCAAACTTTTCGGACGGCTGCTCGTTGTGAGCGCCGTCCGTTTTTTTTATGAAAATCTTTTGAGCCGCTTTTTCCGTCTTTGTCGCATTAGGCATTGAAGAGCAAATTGGGTGATTCCGGCGCAATCCTGACGCCGCGCAATTTAAGGAAGTAAAAGAGAAAAATAATGAAAAGAAAAACTTACATTTTATTGAGTCTGATTTTAACGGCGCTCGTCGGCGCTTCGGCGCTTTGGAATTTTTCGGCGCAGACGGCTTCGGCGCAAAAATCGGACGAGGTCGAAAATCTCGGCGTAATTGTCGTCGGTAACGAATATAATGCCCGCGACGAATTCGCCTTGACGCAGGGCGGCGCGAACGGGGTTTGGAATTACGGTTACAGTACCTCCGACGCGGACAACACTCTGAATTTGTTCACCGTCGGACCGGACACGGACACCATTGCGCTGTGCAGCGGTCTTTTTGAACGGTGGCGAATCAACAATCCGGAGACGATTCCGCAGATTGCCCGCTATAATCAGGCGGCGACGTGCGCCAATATTCCGTCAAACGCGCTTTTTATCCATCCGGGCAAAAGCAATCAACGCGCCGTTTTGCGATTTAATGCGCCGACAGGCGGAACATTTCAGATTACCGGAACATTTCAAAAACAAGCTCTAAACGCGACGAGCGATTTGAAAATCATCAAAAACGCGGCGACTGCCGGAGAAACTGTTTTATACACCGGCGTAATCGGCGCGGTTTATCAGCAGACGTTTAATTTTACGGTAACGATTGCGGCGGGCGACAAAATTGATTTTTCGGTCGGCGATGACGGCAACAACGATTGGACCGGCGACGGTTCATCAATCGCCGTGACAATCGGTCAGCCGGTTGCGGCTTGCTCGGTTGCGCCCGCGAATTTGCAGGTCAATATTCCGGCGGAAAATTCGCCTTCGGACGTGCAGGGCGTCAACACGAACGCTTCGCTCGTCGGCGATGCGGCTTACAACAATATGGGAAAGGTTGGACGCGCCTTTGAGTTTGACGGAAACGGCGATTACGTCCGCGTCGAAGACAACGCGGCGCAGCGTCCGGCAACGGCGGTGACGGTCGAAGGTTGGTTTAAGTTCGATTCGGCTTCGGGAATCGTTTCGCTCATCAGCAAACCGATTCGCGGCAGCGCGTTAAATTCCTACACGCTTTATCTGGATGGCGGTCAGCTTCGCGGACTCGTCGGCAACGCTTCGCAATTTACCCGCGCTCTTTCCAGTTTCTCACCGCAAACCGGAGTCTGGCATCATCTCGCGTTCACCTACGATTTCAGCGGCGGCATCAGCACCTTGCGGCTTTACGCCAACGGCACAGACGTTACGAGCGGACAAGACGGAACGGCGAATTTGCCGCTGTTCTACGACGCAAATCCGTTTCCGCTGCTGATCGGCGGTGAATACGAAAACAATGCGCCCGGCTTTTTCCTCGCCGGAAAGGCGGACGAAGTTTCGGTTTACGGACGCGCTTTGACGCAAACTGAGATTTTCGACAGCGTTCAGCAGGGAAGTTTCGGCAAATGTCCGCCCGCCGCTTGCGTTCAATCGCCGAACAATCTCGTTTCGTGGTTCGCGGGCGAGCAGAACGCGCTCGATTCGCGCTCGAACAATCACGGCACTTTGCAGGGCGGCGCGACGTTTGCGAGCGGAAAGGTCGGGCAGGCGTTCAATTTCGACGGAGTTGACGATTACGTTCAAACACCGCTGCAGATGACACCGCAGACGACCATCGAGGCTTGGGTAAATCCGAGCATTCTGACCGGCGGTCATATGGATGGAACTTTACCCGGCATAACGCGCAGATCAATCGCCGGAACTGCGGATTTCGGAGTTGATTTGGCAATCGGATTATATGGCGGCAAGCTGGGTGCGATCTACAAACCGCCGACGGGAATTTCGGCACTTCTGCAATCGAACATCGTTGTTCAGACGGGAACTTGGTATCACGTCGCGGTCACGATTGACGGAACGACGGCGCGGCTTTATGTAAACGGTAATTTGGAGGCATCGGGAGCGACGGCGACGAATTACACGCCTCACACGGATTTCCGTATCGGGCGCGTTTCTTGTTGTGCTGCCGACATGTTCGGCGGTTTAGTAGATGAGGTCGGAGTTTATAACCGCGCTTTGACGGCGACGGAGATTTCTTCGATCTATAACGCCAATTCGTCTGGCAAATGCAAACCTACGGGCTTGAATCCGGCGGTGAATCTCGTCGGTTTCTGGACGGGCGACGGCGACACTCGCGATTTTGCGGGTGAAGACCAGAACGGCACGAATAACGGCGCGACATTCGCCGTCGGCAAAGTCGGGCAATCTTTCAACTTCAACGGCAGCAGCAACGTCGAGGTGACGAACGCGGCGCAATTAAATCCGAGCCAGTTAACGATTGAAACCTGGGTCTATAAAACGGTGGGAGGCGATGCCGATCTTGTTGGCAAAGACGGGGAAATCTCTCAGCGGCAGTATTGGCTGGGCGCGGCGAGCAATGCGCGTTTTCGTCCGCACCTTTCGACGACGAACAACGGCTTGGTATTCTTCGACGGCGCGACCGCCTACAATCTTAACGAGTGGTATCACGTCGCTATGACATATGACGGCGCGAATCTGCGGCTTTACGTAAACGGCGTGTTGGACGGTTCGACTGCCGCGACAGGTTCGATTATCAGCACGACGCAACCGCTTCGCATCGGCGGCGGCGCACCTTCTGGACAACTGCAAAACTATTTGAATGGTAGATTGGACGAAGTTTCACTTTATGACCGCGCTCTTTCGCCTAATGAAATCGCCGCGATTTACAACGCCGGAACTGCCGGGAAACTGAAATCGGCAACAGTCAATTTCATTCCGCCGACCGTATCGAAAAACGCCAAACGCGGAAGTTTAACAAATAATCTGCTGTTGCAGCCCGCAACGGTTCAGCTTTCGGACGCGACCGTCAGTTTTGCGAATCTCACGGGAAGCGGGACGGTTTCGGAAAACGGCATTGATTTGGGATTTTTGCCGAAACTACCGTCAAGCGTAATATTTACCGGGTTGGCTTACGATATTTCGACAACCGCAAGCTATCAAAACGGTTCGCCCGACGACGTGCAGGTTTGTTTTAATGTTCCGGCACTCGCAAGTTTCACGTTTGCCAACTTGCGGATTCTGCATCTCGAAAACGGCACGTGGGTCAATCGGACGGCGGCGGGCAATACGAGTCCCGTACTCTGTACCGATAATTTAACTTCGCTTTCGCCATTCGTGATTGTCGAATCGCTCGCGCCGACTGCGGCAAGCGTTTCGGTTTCGGGCAGAGTGGCGGACGCTTCGGGCGCGGGGCTTGCCGGCGTGAGCGTTTCGCTGAACGATTCGCAAGGGCGCAGCGTTTCGACGCGAACCAATAATTTCGGCAGGTATTCGTTCACAGGCGTTGCGGCGGGCGAAATTTACGTTGTCGGCGTGGCGAGCAAGCGATACACGTTCGGCGTCGCATCGCAGGCGATAAATGTTCAGGACGCGGTCGAAAATGTCGACTTCACGGCAGATTCCGGCGCGCGGAGGTTTGACGAAACGAAGCCTTAATCTATACTTCAAAATTGGGCGTGCAAGCGGCTCAAAGATTCAGGTTTTAGCTCCCGCGATATTTATCTGAAACTTTGCGCCGCATTTGCGCAATCCGATGCTTTCGAGTCGAAGAAAAATCTAATAAATTAAGGGAAAAGGGAAAACAAAGTGAAAAATCTAACATCATTAATTATTGTGTTGTGTTTGCTCATTGTTCTCGGCTGCAAGTGCCAGTCCGATATGTTTGATAAGCCAACGCCGACACCGTCACCGTCTCCTTCATCCACCGCGTCCGCCTCGCCGTCACCGTCTCCTTCGCCGTCCGAATCGTCGTCGAGCGAAAACCGCAACCGCCGTCCGTTATCTTCGAGCGATAATTCGGTTTTGCAGACGGGAACTTATACCGGAAGAGGCAAAAACGTGACTTATAACCAGAACGGCGATTTTCTTTTGCGCATTGACTCGGTTGACGAGGACGGGAAAGTCGAGGCGTATCTCGAAGCGTCGAACGGCTTGCAAGGCAAGGCGACAATGACCGGCACCGTCACCAAAGCCGGAAAGATCGAACTCTCGGGAACGCTCGACAATGGCGACAGCGCGGCGATCAACGGGACGGTTTCGGGCAGAACGATCAGCGCCGGTTACGGCATCGCGGACTCGAATCTGAAAACGCAAGCCGGCAATTTTGTCGTCACGCGGCGTTAGTAAAACTTAGAATTCGTAAATATATTCCGGCGAATGCGACCGGATTTTCACGGGCGGCTCAAAATAAGCATTTATTTTGAGCCGCTTTTTCGTGTTCCGTCGCATTAGAAAACAAACAGAAATTTTTTGATTTGTGAGGAGATAATATGAATTACAAAAATTGTGCGAATTGTAATCAAGCAAGCCCGTCCGATATGCGGTTTTGTCAAAATTGCGGCTCGGAATCTATGACGGCGAACACTGATCTACCGCCGACTGGCTTTGGCGGTTTCAACGCGAATCAGCAAAGCGGACAAACTCCGCCGCCGAATTTTCAACAACCTGATTTTCAACAACCTGATTTTCAGCCGCCGCCGAATTACCAGCAGTCGAATTACCAGCAGTCGAATTATCAGCAGCCGAACTTTCAGCCGCCGAATTTCCAACTGCCGCCGCCGGTAAATTTTCAGCCGTCGTATCAAACTGCGCCGGTCAGCGGCAGCGGTCAAGGAAAAAAGATTCTGCTCGGCATCGGCGGCATTCTGATCGGCTTGATTATGCTCGCTTCGGGCGGCGTGAAATTATACCGCGCCTTTGGCGGTTCGAATCGCAATTCAACGACGTATTATTCGCCGACGCCGCAAAATCTTTACGGCAATACGAACAGCAGCTCTCGAACGACTTCGAGCAATCAACGTAGTGAAACTGCTACCACAATTTCTACCGGCGAATACCAGGGAGCGGGCAAAAACGTGACTCTTAACCAACCCGGTACTTATTTGCTGCGGATCGATAAAGTAACTTCGGGCAAAGTAGAGGCGTATTTTCTCGCATCGGACAGTACGGGCAACAGCGCGTTTATGACGGGAACGATGGATAGTTCGGGGAAATTGCTGCTCGAAGGAACTTCGGTGGACAAGAAAAAAAATATCGCGATTAACGGCACGGTGACAAAATATCCGGTTGCCGTCGGCAGCGGTACGATTGTCGGCTATACGATTTCCGCCGGTTACGCCTTCGTTGACTCAAATCTGAAAACGCAAAGCGGCAATTTTGTTATTTCGCGCCAGTAACGAAATACGGAGTGAGATTTATTATGAACAATTGCAAACAATGTAATTTTATCAACACGTCGAACGATCAGTTTTGTAATAACTGCGGCGCTCCGCTGACGGACGCCGCGCCCGGTCTGCCGCCGACCATTTTCGGTACGCCGATGCCGCCGGTGAATCAGCCGAATTCGTTTCAAAATCAGCCGAATTTCGGTGCGCAAAATCAGCCGCCGGTTTCCGCCGCGCCGAAAAAATCGAAACTTTTGAAATTTCTGTTGATCGGCGGCATCGTCAGTTTGATTGTCGTCGCCGCATCCGGTTCTCTTTTGTATTTCAAAGTCATTAAACCGTATTTGTTCGAGCGGGAACTTGCCAATAAAGAGCGTGAAAAAGAGTTGAAAGCTAAATCTAAGACGGCGAAGGAACTTTTGCCCGAAACCGTTATGCGTAATTCGCAGACGGCTACTCGCGTCCGAATGTTCGATAAATCGGCAATTCTCGAATCGATCCAAAAAGAATTGCCGCCGCTGTCTTCCGATATTAATAACATTGAAGATGCCGCCGCCGGATTTTATGCCGCCGCCGATAAAAAAGAAGCGATTTTGCAAATCTTTAAATTTAATTCGACGGAACAAGCCAAAAAAGCCTGCCGGAGAATAGGACAAGAGATGACCAAGAACAAAAATAATTTCGTCAGCGAGCCGCTTGTCCTTGTCGTAGATAACCTTGAGGGAACTTGCAGCGCATCAGGAGATCTCAAAAACGGTCAATACGTCTATGTCGGGTCGAGCCACGGATTTTTAGACGTTAGTTCGGGGTACAAAGATTTCGCGCAGGAATTAGCCATACAGGTTCAGCGTAAGCTAAATCCGTAAGTTTTTGAAGAATACTTTGAAAAGCTGCAATTACCAAAAGCACAGAGACTTGGTAAAACTTTGAGCCGCTTTTTCGAGTTTTGGCGCATTTGTTAAGTGAAAGAATAAATTTACGAAAAAAGGAGAAATTTATGGACTTGGACTCGGAAAATAAAAGAGGATTGATGGTCGGCATTCCGCTCGTTCTCATCATTACGGCGATTCTCGTCGTGGGCGTGATTTATTTTGTCGATATGAGCGGGAAAAAATTTACCGCGACGGCTCCGGCAGAGATCGTGAGCGCCGAGCCGACTTCGTGGAACGAACAAAAAACGACGAAAAGCGGTTTCCGCGTGAGTTATCGTTACACTGTCAACGGGAAAACGATTTCGGGCGTTGACGAAAAAAACACGGCGTATAAACCGGGCGAACAATTCCGCGTTTGCTACGATCCGAAAAATCCGTCGTATCGCCAACTGCGTTCTTCGGGCGGAAAGGATTGCGGGAAAGGGATTTTATTTTAAGGAAATCAAGGAGGCGATAAAATTTATGAATTATTACGACCGTTCTACTTTTCGCAGTCCGGAAACAAAGACGGAAGTTCGACAGGCGGCGAAAGTTCTGATCGGATTGGGAATCTTGTTCTGCTCGGGTGCCTTATTCGGAATGATTTTGTGGTTCTTAGACCGCGACCCGCAATGGTTTATCTTAGTGTTCACTCTCGGCGGCGGCGCGCTGCTTTTGTTTGCCGCCGGAGCCTACAACATATATTATACGCGCCGGATGCAGCATCATCCGTTTGTCGAAACCGCGTTTCGCCACCCGACGATTACCGTTTTCGTCATTATGGCGGTAATTTGCGCAGGTGTGTTCGGCGGAGTCGGACTGCTGATTTATTTCAAATAGGAGAAAGATATGCCGTTTAAGATAAAATTTAACGCTAAACAGCAAAGTTAAATCGTTTTACGGTAGATAAAGAAGGTTAAGATGAAAAATAAACGAAATTTTACCAGTTTGATTTTAGTTTTCGCGCTTTTACTGGCGGTGGTGCTCGGTTGTTCGGATAAAAAGAAATATACAGCGGAAACGTCCGCGCTGATTATTCGCGGCGGCAACGATGAAGTCCATTATAGTTACTCGGTGAATAACAAAAATTATCAGGCGAAGTCCAAAACCGATTATGCTCTGATGAGCGGGACGATTGGAAAAGCCTGCTATATTCCCGGAGAACCGGAGAAGTCGTACTTTATGCCGGCAGGTTACGCCTGCGGGAAGTAAAAAACAACCTGCGCTTTCTTTTTCCGCCCGTCTCATTTAAACTTTTCTCTCTTGGATATGAGCAGAAAATACAGAGTCGGAATTTTGGGCGCGACCGGCACGGTCGGGCAGCGTTTTATACAGTTATTGGAAAATCACCCGCAGTTCGAGATTTCGGCGCTCGCGGCGTCAGACCGTTCGGCGGGCAAAACTTTTGCCGAAGCCTGCGCCTGGAAGCTCGCCGGCGCGATGCCCGAATATGTGAAGGGCATCGGCGTTCAGCCGATCGCGCCGCCGCTCGATTGCGATATCGTTTTTTCGAGTTTGCCGTCGTCGGTCGCGCGCGAAACCGAAGAGGCATTTGCGCGCGCCGGTTATCCGGTCATCAGTAATTCGTCGAGTTACCGGATGGACGAAGACGTGCCGCTTCTGATCGCCGAAATCAATCACCGGCACACCGATCTGATCGAAGTTCAAAGAAAAAAACGCGGATTTACGAGCGGCTTTATCGTGACGAATCCGAACTGTGCGGTGATCAGCTTTGCGCCGCCCTTAGCCGCGCTGCATCGTAAATTCGGCGTCGAATCCGTGATCGTCACGACTCTTCAAGCGATTTCGGGCGCCGGTTATCCGGGCGTTCCGTCGCTCGATATTACCGACAACGTGATTCCTTATATCGCTGGCGAGGAGCCGAAGGTCGAAACCGAAGCGCAGAAGATTTTAGGTGTTTTTGCGAACGGCGTGATCGAAAAAGCGGATTTTACGGTTTCGGCGCAGTGTTTTCGCGTTCACGTGATTGACGGGCACACGGTTTCGGCGCGCGTTAATCTAAAGGAAACCGCGACGCTCGAAGAAATCATCGAGGCGATGAGCAGTTTTCCGTCGCTCGATCTTTATTCGTCGCCGAAAAAGTTTATTGATGTCTGCGACGAGCCTTCGCGCCCGCAGCCGCGCCTCGACCGCGACAGCGGAAACGGAATGACGATCACCGTCGGGCGAATTTTTCCCGACAATATTTTCGATTACCGCTTCGTCGCGCTCTCGCACAACACCGTTCGCGGCGCTGCCGGCTCGGCGGTTTTGAACGCCGAATTATTGATTAGTAAGGGAATTATCTAGATTTTGGATTTTGGATTTTAGATTTTGGATTGCAAATCCTGTAAGAGCCGATTTTAGTTAACTAAAATCGGCTCTTTTTTCTGAGAGCTTATTGATAAAACGATGCTTACTAACAATTAAATTTCCGATACAGACCAATCCGAAATCCAAAATCTGAAATCCAAAATCGTTAAATGCTTTTGTAAAGTTTCAGCAGCGTATCAACTTCCGCTAATCTGACATTTTCGTTAAAAGCCGCGCGGTTATTGACTTCCTGCGCGTAATACTGCGTGATTCCGAGCTGGTCTTTCCATGTGTCTTTATCCTTCGGTTTAATCATCGGACGCGCCAGTTTCAGTTTTAGTCTTTGAATACAGATGGTAAACGCCTGACTCGCGTGCGCGGCGTAGATTCCGTAAGCGCCGGCGACCGCCGTTCCGACGCTCTGCGGCGTCATCTGATCGCTCATTTGTCCGCTCGTTATGGCGGCGCGGCACGCTTTTCGGAAACCCTCGGCGATATTGACGAGCGGCACGCGCTCGGCGCGCGAATCGCATTTGTTGAAATTTGCCGGCAAAAGATCGGTCTTGCCGAAAAATCCCTGCATAAAATCGCGGCGGTCGGGCAAGTATCTCGTCAACATATCGTGCGGGTGTTTGCCGTTGATGACGAGCTGGCGCGGAACGCAGTGCGCGGCCTGCGTGTCGTCGTCGCTCGATCCCCAGCCGTCCTGCCAGTTGGCTTTCTCGATCTTAAATCCGCGACAGCTTTTCGGAATGATCTCGACCAGCGCCATCAAATGAATTTCTAAAAGAATCGAAACGATCGTTCGCTGGCGGCGTCCTTCGTGCCAGGTGGCGCGTCCCTTGCTGGATTTCGGCACCGATTCGTCGCCGAAATCAATCCACCAATCTACTTGCTGTCTGTCTGCCATAATTTTATAGACCGAACGCTCCGCGAATTTTGCTAAAATAAAGATTCTTTAATGTTTTATAATTAGAAACAAGGCGTGTCAATTCTAATCTCGAAACTTTCGGCGAATAAATTTTTGCGCTATATTCTGCTTTAACCTGCGATGAGTCAATACAATTACAAAATAACGGAATTTACTCAAAAGACGCTGATTGCAGTCGGCATCATTATGGCGGCGATTTTAATCGCGCTTTTTGTTTATTACGCGATCGACGTCGTGCTGCTTTTTTTCGGCGCGGTTCTGCTCGCGATTTTCCTGCGCGGGCTGGCTGATCTGGTCAGCCGCTACACGAAAATTTCTGAAGGCTATTCGCTGGTGATCGTTTCGATTTTGCTGGTCGGCATTCTTGCCGGCGCGATCGCCTTGCTCGCGCCCGACGTTGCCGACCAGTATCGCCATCTGCGTCAGGAAGTGCCGCGCTCGATCGGTCAGGTTCAAAGATACCTGTCGCAGTTCGGCTGGGGAAGAACGATTATCGAGCAGCTGCCGACGTCCGACAATCTGACCGAGAGCATTAAAAATATCGATCTTTCGAGCATCATGACGCGCGTCGGCGGATATTTTTCCTCGACCGTCGGCATAATCGGAAACTTTTTCGTGCTGATCCTGCTCGCGATTTATCTGGCTGCCGAACCGAAGTTTTACGCTAACGGGTTTACGAAACTCTTTCCGATAGATTCGCGCCCGCGCGTTTACGAAGTTTTGACGGAAATCGGCACGACTTTAAGCTGGTGGCTGATCGGCAAAACGCTCTCGATGCTTTTTATCGGCTTGCTGACGTGGATCGGACTCTGGATTCTCGGCGTTCCGCTTGCGCTCACCTTAGGACTGATCGCCGGATTGATGTCTTTCATCCCGAATTTTGGACCGATCTTTTCGGCGGTTCCGGCAATTCTCCTGGCGTTTGTCGAAAGCCCGGTGAGCGCGCTTTACACGCTGATTTTGTTCGTTCTCGTCCAGATTATCGAATCGAATCTCGTGACGCCGTACATCGAGCGCCAGACGGTCGAACTGCCGCCCGCTTTGACGGTTTTCGCGCAGCTCGCCCTGAGCATTATCATCGGCGGCGTCGGTCTGATTTTAGCGACGCCGCTGCTTGCTTTGGTCGTTGTCGTCGTTCAATCCGTCTATATCGGCGAGGTTCTCGGTGATAAAAACACGGAAGTCGAGCAAAAAAATATGAACGAAGGAATGGACGGCGAGCCGGATAAGAGAAGCAATCAACGCAAAGACGCGGAGACGCGAAGACGCGAAGATTCCAGTAAAGAATCTGAAGATGAATTATCCGAATAAAATAACCTTCGCGTCTTCGCGTCTCCGCGCCTTTACCGTTAAAATCAATTCTTTATGATTGAACGCTACACTTTGCCCGAAATGGGCGCGATCTGGTCGCTCGAAAACAAGTTTCAGAAATGGCTCGACGTTGAAATCGCCGTCTGCGAAGTTCACTCCGAGGACGGAATAATTCCCGCCGACGCGCTTGCTGAGATAAAATCGAAAGCCGCTTTTACGGTCGAAAGAATCAACGAGATCGAAAAAACGACCGACCACGACGTGATCGCCTTTACGACGAATCTCGCGGAAAACATCGGCGGCGCGGCGCGGTTCGTGCATTACGGTTTAACTTCGTCGGACGTCGTCGACACGGCAAACGCTTTGCTTTTAAAGGAAGCCTGCGATGTTCTTCTGCCGAAAATCGACGCGCTTCTGGAAGTTTTAAAGCGCCGCGCCTTTGAATTTAAAGACACGCCGCAAATCGGTCGGACACACGGAATTCATGCTGAACCGACTTCGTTCGGACTCGTCTGGGCGTTGTGGTTCTCGGAATTCGAGCGCAATAAAGAAAGACTGTTAAAAGCAAAAGAAATCATCTCGGTCGGGAAAATTTCGGGCGCGGTCGGCGCATTTGCGCATCTCGCGCCGGACGTTGAAGAACGCGTCTGTGCGAAATTGGGTATCGCGGCGGCAGACGTTTCGACACAGGTTATCCAGCGCGACCGCTACGCCGAATATCTCTGCACCTTGGCGATCATCGCGTCCAGCTTAGAAAAAATCGCGCTTCAGGTTCGTCACTGGCAGCGCACCGAAGTTCGCGAGGCGCAGGAAAAATTCAAGACCGGACAAAAAGGCTCGTCGGCGATGCCGCATAAACGCAACCCGATACTTTCGGAAAGAATCTGCGGCATGGCGCGCACCGTCCGCGCGAACGCGATTGTCGGCTTGGAAAATATCGCGCTCTGGCACGAACGCGATATTTCGCACTCAAGCGCCGAACGCATCGTTTTGCCGGATTCGAGCGCCGCGCTCGACTATATTCTGGCAAAAACGACTTCGCTTTTAGACAGTTTGGTTGTTTATCCCGAAAATATGCTCAAGAATTTAAATTTGACGCGCGGACTTGTTTTTAGCGGACAATTGATGCTCGCATTGACGCAAAAGGGCGTTTCGCGCGAGGATGCTTACGTTTACACGCAGCGCTGCGCGATGAAGGTTTGGGACGAAGGCGGCGAATATAAAGAACTTGTAATGAAAGACGCGGACATCTCTTCAAAGCTTTCGCCCGAAGAAATCGCCCGCGTCTTTGATGTCCGACACTACCTGCGAAACGTGGAAAAGGTTTTCGCGCGCGTGTTCGGTTAATTATTGATTTTCTTAACGAAAATAGCTTTTTACGTCGTCCTGCAAAAGTATAATCAGGGCGGCTAAACCGCAGCCGAAGCTAATAAAGTCACACGCCAGAATAAACGTCATCTGCGCGATCGCGACGCCGAGCGTCATTCCGTAACTCGGACTGCGGTTCAAACCTTTAATTCCGGAAACAAGCGAGAGAATTCCGACAATCAAAAACACGAACGGAATCGGTATGAGCAATAGCCCAATGCCGAGCGTTGCGATGCCGAATAGTAAAACCCAGATGCCGCCGATGATCGCGCCGAGTATTTCAAGCGCGCCGATGACCGTCTGAATGATCGCGATCGTTTGTAATTTGCCCGGATACATTCCGCCGGGAACATTGTAGTTCATAAATTAGTCTCCTTAAATTTTCTCTTGCAAGGCAATTTCCGTTACATTAAATGACAATATTGATGTGTTAAATTCCGCAACGGCGAAATAATTGACGATCAGAGTTTTTCGTTAAACGTATTTTTCGGCGAAATTGCCGACGACCGGAATTTTGTAAACTTCACCGTTGTAGCCCTTGATCGCCGCCATCACAACGAAATAAATAAGTCCCAGCGAGATGACGGTCGAGATCAAACCGAGAAGTCCGGTAAAAATAAACGGAATTCCAATCGTAAAGGCAATCGCCGCGTCAATTATCAGCGTGATAAATATTGCAATGGTTGTAATAATTCCGAGAACCAAACCCAACGCCCCGAGAAACAACGATTGAAAAGCGTGAAAACGAATTAATCTGTTCGTTTTGTCTTGGGTAATGACCATTATACTGTAAATAATTCCGCCTACCCCGCAAAGAATTCCGCCAAAGTAACAAATTAAGACACCGATATTGGTATCTAAGCCAAGCGCGGTTTTACCGCTGCCCATATTTTGCATAGTCTATTATTATCTCCTGTTTTTAATGTTAATTAAAATGTTAATTCTTATCGGATGCCGAAAACTGGTACCGAGGAATTTAACATAAAGACATTGATTAAAACAAGATTTTGCGTAAGAATTTAAGTATTATTTTTGAGAAAGTATGAAAGCTAAAGTTTATGTCACCTTAAAGCCGAGCGTGCTTGACCCGCAGGGCAAAGCAATTCACCACTCGGTCGAGCTTTTAGGGTTTGAAAAAATCAACGACGTTCGCCAGGGAAAATATTTTGAAATCGCGCTCGATGCCGCATTAACCGAGACGGAAGCCCGCGAAACGGCGGAAAAAATCGCGAAAGATGTGCTCGCCAATCCGGTGATCGAAGATTACCGCGTAGAAATCGTTCAATAATGGTAAATGGTTAATTGTAAATTGTTAATTTTTTCTATTCATTTACCATTTACCATTTACCGTTTACCATTAAGTAAGTTATGAAATTCGGAGTTATTGTTTTTCCGGGCTCGAACTGCGACCACGACGCGTATCACGTTATTTCGAAACACGTCGGTCAGCCGGTCGAATTTATCTGGCACAAGGAAACCGATCTGAGCGATTTCGACGCCGTTATCGTTCCGGGCGGATTTTCCTACGGCGATTACCTGCGTGCCGGCGCGCTCGCGCAGTTTTCGCCGGTAATGAAGGCGGTCAAGGAATTTGCGGCGGAAGGAAAGTTTGTTTTCGGCATCTGCAACGGATTTCAGATTCTGTGCGAAGCCGGACTGCTTCCGGGCGCGCTGATTCGCAATAAAAACCTGCATTTTATCTGCAAGCACGTTAACTTAAAGGTTGAAAGCAATCACACGCCGTACACGAGCGAGATCGAACAGGGGCAAGTGCTTTCGATTCCGATCGCCCACGCCGAGGGAAATTACGTCTGCGACGACGAAACTTTTCACCAATTAGAGGAAAATAACCAGATCATTTTTCGCTACTGCGACGAATCGGGCGAAATCACGGACGAATCGAACCCGAACGGCGCGCGCTCGAACATCGCCGGAATCTGCAATCAGGACCGAAACGTGCTCGGCATGATGCCGCACCCGGAACGCGCCTGCGAAGGACTTTTAGGCTCGAACGACGGCAAAAACATTTTTCGTTCATTAACGAAAGCCATCGCCGCGCACGGCTAAACAGTGAAAAGTAAAAAACGAAAAGTGAATAGTGATTGATAATTTCTCACTATTCACTTTTCGTTTTTTACTAATTTTAAACAGCTTCGGCGGAAACTTCGTTGACCGTTAAACCCGCTTCGCAGAGTTTCCAGTCGAGAACCTGCACTTCGTATTCTTCCGAAAAAGCATTTTCGACGTCCGCTTTTCTGCCTTCTTCGCAGAAAAACGCGATGCAGCCGCCGCCGCCCGCGCCGCAGACTTTGGTCGCGATCGCGCCGTTCGCTTCGGCTTTTTCAATGAGCATATCCATGTGCGGCGTCGTAATGTTCGGCGAAAGGCGTTTGCGATGCGGATACGCGGCTTTCAGGATTTCGCCGACTACTCTCCAGTCGCCGGCGAGCAGAGCCTCGCGCAGCGCGAGCGATGCGTCGCGGATGCCTTCGAAAATGTCGAAAAGCTCTTTATCGCCGTCAATGTGGCGTTTCGTGATTTCCCAGTTGTTCGTGCCCGAATTACGCGGCTCGCCGGTGTAAATGACGACGACGCGTTTTTGCAGCGTTTCGGTATCAATATCGAGAGCTTCGCGATCCATTCCGTCCGCGCCGAAATGGATCGCCGACACGCCGCCGTACTGCGCCGAATAATAATCCTGATAGCCGGTCGGAACTTTAATCACCTGACATTCGACCGCCGCCGCGATCGGGATAAACCGCTCGGGCGCGTAACGATTGCCGACCAGACGATTTAAGGCTCCGATACACGCGATATTTAAGGTCGAAGAACCGGCGAGTCCCGCGCCTGCCGGAGCTTCCGATTCGGTAATCATATTGAACCCGGTTTCGGGCTTGAAAAAATAGACGAGCTTGGCAAGCAATTCTAATCGCGGCTCGTTTTTCAGCTCGTTCATTTGCCCGAGCGTCGATTCGAACGACACGCCGCGGTCGATGGATTCAAGAATTATTTTATCGTCCGAACGCGTTTCGATGCGGCAGCGCGCCATCAGATTGACGGCGAAATTGACGGTCGCCGCACCCTCGTGAAACAAAAAAAGCGGCGGAATATCAATGGTGCCGCCTGCCAGGTCAACTCTCGTCGGAGCAGATGATTCGATTATCACTTAAACTATTTTCCTCTTATTTTTGAACTTTTTTTACTATCGGATTTTTTATCACGGAAACGAAATATATTACCGTAGATTATAGGAAATTTAACAGTCGTGAGATTAACTTTTTGCGGCTTTGGTGTTTTCTTTTTTTTCGTCCCCGTCTTTTTCTTCGAATTTCGGCGGGTTTGTCAGGTGCAGGCGTTCGCCGATATTCTGGAGTTTTTCCTGCGCGGCGTCTTCGATGACGTGAATTTTTTCCTCGATCTTATGAAGCGTTTCGGGCGCGACTTCTTCGACTTTTTCCGACAGCCAGTAGCGTTCGACGACGTAGAAAATGATGATTCCGAACAGAACGACGAAAAAGAGCGCGATGCCTGCTTTTTGAAAATCGCCTAAGATGCTCGTAATCGCACCACTGAAAAAGTATCCCAACCCGGAAAGCATCAAAACCCAGGTTGCGCAGCTGAGCGCGTCGAGCAGCAGAAAACGCGCGAAAGGCATTTTGCCGATGCCGTAAAACAGACACATCGCCGCGCGAATTCCGTAGATGTATTTTGAAATGATAATCGCAAAGCCGCCGAATTTGGCGATCAGGCGTTCGACGCGCGGCTGCGTCATCTGATAAAAGCGATAATGCTTCGCTTTTTTGTGAAATAGACGCCCAATCCAGTAACCGACGCTGTCGCCGACCATTCCGCCTAAGGTTCCGGCGAGAAAGACCTTCAAAAAGCTGTACTTCCCGAAAAATCCGCTGTGCGCCATCGCGCCTGACATCAATAGCGTGATATCGCCCTCGACCGTGCAGAGCGCGAAAACCGCGTAGATGCCGTAATCGGCGATGAGTTGCGCAAGGTGTTCCATATAAAAATTTAGAAAACCGATTTAGCGGACACTTCAAAGAGTAACTTTCCAAAAGCCTTTCAGTCAACGGCAAAGCTTTAGTCGAAGTTTGCGCCCGATTAAAAGCGAATGCCTGAAAAAGTAATTTCGCGGTTTTCGAAAAACTTTACTTTAAAGTCATTATTTTTAATCGTTCAAATGAAATCGCGATAAGCAAAATCTGTGGTTGACACTTGCTGGGTAACTGTCTAAAATCTCGTTAGTTTCTTGCCTTAAAGTAGTATAAATAGGGAGTTTTTGTAATGAGCGAAGCGGTTGTTCAAACTGAAAAAGCGGTCGGCGTGGAAGTTACAACTTCCGCCTTTAAATCCGTTTGTCTCGATACCGGCGGAAATTTGGTGCATTCGTATTCCGCCGCGATGGTGCGCGGCAACGATACCGCGCCGCAGCTCGTCGCGTTTATCCGCGAACTCTTTGTCCGGTACGGCGATTTCGACCGCATCGGGATCACGATTCCCGGTTTGATTGACCGCGATACGCGCCGCGTCGCTTTTTCAGCCGCTTTTCCCGAACATCAGGAAACCGATTTACCGGGCGAACTCGAGAAAGCCACGAATCTGAAAATTTATATCGAAAACGACGCGAACGCCGCCGGTTACGGCGAATACCTGCTCGGCGCGGGACGCGGAAGCCGCTCGATGTTTTACGTAACTTTGGGCGCGGGTGTCGGCGGCGCGTTTATTTTTGACAATAAAATCTGGCACGGAACGAGCGGTTTTGCGGGCGAGTTGGGCTATTTGACGATCGATGAAGAAGGCACGCGGCTCGAAGACGTCGCCTCGGGCACGAACATCATTCGCCGCACGCGGAGTCGTTTTCGGCAGGACAATACATCTTCCCTGCGCGGTCTGCCGGGGACGGAACTTACCGTGGCGGACGTCGTTCGTGAAGCCCGCGAAGGCGATGATTTCGCGCATTTGATGCTCGAGCGAACCGGGCGCTACGTCGGAACGGCGCTGGCGGGCGTGATAAATCTGCTGAACGTCGAAAAAATCGTCATCGGCGGCGAAGTCATGCAGGCGGAAGACGTCGTGCTGCCGGCGATAATCGAAAAAGCGCGTCAACTATCCTTTAAGCCGTCGTTTCAGACGACGCGGATTATTCCCGGCGAGCTCGGCGAAAACGCGGCGGCGGCGGGCGTCGCGCTGTTGTCTAAAACATTGCAGTAAATACAGAAAACAGCAAATGTAATCAGCCTTATCAGAGAAACTTATTTAGTGAAAACTTGCACAAGATGAGTTGAAAATCGTATTTTTCTAATTTAGAAGTATCTTGAAGTTAGTATTTGCGGAATTTTCGAGATTTTGCAAAAATCAAGATAAGCAGTAGTAGTAGTAGTTGGTTAGCGGTTCTTAAATAGAAGTAAAAATAATTTCGGCTGGTAAGTCCCTTCGTCTTACGGGAAAAAGGGCTGCGCCGAACTATAACTTTTAGAGTTTCGGACAAAACAAGATGGCACAGATATTTCATCGCGGAGCAAATAATATTGCTAAGGCGAGCATCGCCGTAGCAATCGTGTTGGCGGGTGTCGCCGGATACGCATACACGCAGATCGCGCGTTCGTCGTATTTGACAAACCGTTATTTGGAGCGGCAGCAGCCCGTTCAGTTCAGTCATAAACACCATACGGGCGACGACGGCATTGACTGCCGTTATTGTCATACGTCGGTCGAAACGAGCTCGTCAGCCGGAATGCCGCCGACGCAGACCTGTATGAACTGTCACAGCCAGATATGGTCGGACAGCCCGTACCTCGAACCCGTCCGCGCCAGCTTCCGTGATAATAAGCCGATCGAATGGGAACGCGTCCACGATCTTCCCGAATATGCTTATTTCAACCACAGTATTCACGTCGCAAAAGGCGTCGGCTGTGCGTCGTGCCACGGCGATATTGCCAATATGCCGTCGGTTTATCAGGAAAATACGCTTCAGATGGAATGGTGTCTTTCGTGTCACCGCGACCCGGCGCCGAACATTCGTCCGAAATCGGAAATTTATAATACTTCGTGGGATAAAAACGAAATAACGCCCGAACAGCAGAAGGAAGTTGACGAAAAGATCAAAACGCTGCGCAGCAAAGAAATGCTGACGAGCTGTTCGACCTGCCACAGGTAAGATTTGGGATTTGAGAATTCGGATTGCGGATTTTTAAGTTTATTTAAAAGTAATTTAATTTTTGAGGAATAAAAATGCCGAGCAAAGACAGTAAAACGAACTTTGCATTATTACGAGAAAAGATTCTCGGAAAAAGCGGAAAGGAATATTGGCGGAGCATCGAGGAATTCGTTGACGCGCCGGAATTTGAGGAATACGTCAAGTACGAACATCCCGAACAAGCCGATACCTGGAACAATGACTTAAGCCGCCGTAATTTTGTTAAGGTGATGGGCGCGTCATTAGCGCTTGCCGGACTTTCGGGCTGCGTCATCCAGCCGTCCGAAAAAATCGTACCGTATGTCAGTCAGCCGGAAGAAATTATTCCGGGCAAGCCTCTGTTCTATGCGACGGCGATGACTCTGGGCGGAATCGCGACCGGACTTTTAGCCAAGTCGAACGAAGGTCGCCCGACGAAGATCGAGGGCAATCCGACGCATCCGGGAAGTTTCGGCGGAACGGACGTCCGCGCGCAGGCGAGTCTTTTAAATTTATACGATCCCGACCGTTCGAAGGAAATTCTTTACCGCAACGAGCCGAAAACGTGGCAGTCGTTTATGAACGCGCTGCGCGAGAAGACGGACGAAAACCGCGTGGACGGCGGCGCAGGGATAAGATTTCTGACCGAAACCGTAACCTCGCCGACGCTCATCGCGCAGATGGCGCAACTCCAGCGCGAGCTGCCGAATTCACGCTGGTATCAGTATGAACCGGTCAATAAGGACAGCGCGACGGCGGGCGCGAAAATGGCGCTCGGGTCAGCCGTCAACACGGTTTACAAATTTGATCTCGCCGAGCGCGTCTTAACGCTCGACAAGGACATTTTTTCGGATTTCAACGTTCGCTATATGAAGGATTTCGCGAAACAGCGTACCTATAGCGAAGAGAAAAAGACAATCAACCGCCTTTATGCCGTCGAAACGACGATGAGCTTAACGGGCGCGAAAGCCGACCACCGAATAGCCGTTAAACCGAGCCAGATGATCGAAGTCGCAAAAGCCATCGCGGCGGCGCTCGGCGTTTCGGGCGCGGCTTCGACTTACACGGAAAATGCCCAGTGGATCAGCGCGATGGCGCGCGATCTCCAGGCTTTAAGAGGAAAATCGATCGTCGTTGCGGGCGACAATCAGCCGCCGCTCGTGCATGCGCTGGCACACGCGATGAACCAGCAGCTCGGCAACGTCAACACGACGGTTTTTTATACCGATCCGCTCGTTGCCAATGCCGAAACGACGCAGATCGAACAGCTTCGTACGTTGATTGGAGAAATTGACGGCGGACAGGTAAAAATGCTCGTCATTATGGGCGGAAATCCGGTTTACAGCACGCCCGCCGATTTGAAACTGACTGCCGAGCGAATGGAGAAAGTTCCGCTTCGCGTTCATCTCGGTCAGCACGTTGACGAAACCGGCGCGCTTTGCCAGTGGCACGTTTCGGAGAAACATTATCTCGAATCGTGGAGCGACGCGCGCGCTTTCGACGGCACGGTTTCGATCATTCAGCCGCTCATCGAACCGCTTTACGGCAGTAAGGGCGCGCACGAACTCGTCCAGCTTTTCTTTGCCGAAAACTTCGACAAAAAAGATTACGACATCATTCGCGGTTTCTGGCAGACGCAGACCTTCAACATGACGGTCGCGCCGGCTGCGGCAACCACCGAAAACACGGAAGGCGGCAAAACTACTGAACAGCGAACCGAAACGGAAACCCAGGCGACCCCGACACCGGCGGCTTCCGTTTCGCCGACGCCCGCCCGGAATTCGAATCAGGCGACGAATCAAAGCGCCGCGCAAACGACCGCGACGACAACGACCGCCAATACGACGGCAACGCCGCAAAGAGCGGCGCAGACGACCGGACAGACAACAAACGTCGCGGTAGCGAGAACTTTCGAAGATAACTGGCGAAAAGTCGTTCACGAGGGATTTATTCCGAACACGGCGGCGCGTCCGAAGGCGGTCACGTTCAGCGCGGCGTTTTTAACGCAGCCCGTGCAAGCCATACCGAACGGCGGACCGCTCGAATTCTCGATTTTGCCCGACCCGAATATTTACGACGGGCGGTTTACGAACAACAGCTGGCTGCAGGAATTGCCGAATCCGCTCAATAAAATCACTTGGGATAACGTCGCGCTCGTCAGTCCGCGCACGGCGCAGAGTCTCGGTCTGAACTATAAAAAAGGTTCGGACGACGATTTTGCGGGCGGCGCCCAAGGGACGAGTTTTATCAACACGAAAGGCGGAAATCAATTTTCCGATCTCGTTAAGATCAGCTATCAGGGCGCGGAAATCGCAAAACCCGTGCCGGTTTGGATTCAGCCCGGTCAGCCGGACGACGTGATAACTCTCTATATGGGTTACGGGCGCGAGCGCGCCGGACAGGTCGGCAACGGTCTCGGTTACAACGCTTTCGACGTGATGCGTTCGGACGCGATGAGTTACGGAACGGGCACTCTGAGCAAAACGGGCGAAACGACGACCATCGCTTCGACGCAAATCCATTTTAATATGGAAGGGCGCGACCTTTTGCGCATGCGCGACGTGGCTGACCTTGAAAAATACAAGGAAGCCGACCACCAGCACGACGAGAAAGATAAGACGATGTATCGTCCGGAAGATTTTGAAAAAATCTACAAAGAGAATTACAAATGGGGAATGGCGATTGACCTCAACAACTGCGTCGGCTGTAATGCCTGTGTGCTTGCCTGTCAGTCGGAAAATAACATTCCGGTCGTCGGCAAAGAACAGGTCGAGCGCAGCCGCGAAATGCAGTGGCTGAGAATTGATACCTATTTCTCGGGCGATCTCGATAATCCGGTCGGACCGGCTTTTCAACCGGTTCTCTGCCAGCAGTGCGAACAAGCGCCGTGCGAAGTCGTCTGTCCGGTTCACGCGACGGTTCACAGCGCCGAAGGCTTGAACGATATGGTTTACAACCGTTGTATCGGAACGCGCTACTGTTCGAACAACTGTCCGTATAAAGTCCGCCGTTTCAATTTCTTGTTATATCAAGATTGGAACACGCCGCAGTATAAACTGATGCGCAACCCGGAAGTAACGGTTCGCTCGCGCGGTGTTATGGAAAAATGTACTTACTGTACGCAGCGCATCGCCTCGGCGCGTATCGAAGCCGAAAAAGACGGGCGCAAAGTTCGTGACGGCGAAGTTGTCACCGCGTGTCAGGCGGTCTGTCCGACGAATGCGATTACCTTCGGCGATCTGAACGACAAGGAAAGTATGGTTTCGAAAGCCAAAGAAAAAGATCACCGAAATTATAATTTGCTGAACGAACTGAATACGCAGCCGCGAACGAGTTACCTGGCAGGATTGAAAAATCAAAACCGCGAAATGCCGGATTATAAGGAATACAAACCGATCGAGCTGAAGGATAAAGTAGACGGCTAAAAATTGAGTTTCAGGTTTCAAGTTTCAGGTTTCAAGTTCAATTTCTTAACCTGAAACTTGAAACCTGAAACCTGAAACTTGAACAGAAAGCTATGCAGGACATCAAGGATATTCAAAGAAAAATTTACCCGCCGATGGTCGAGGGCGAACATACTTTTGCCAGCGTAACGGACAAAATCAGTGACGTTACGTTGAAAAAAAAGACGCCGTTTCATTGGTTTATCGGGTTCGGGATCGCGTTCATCATCGCCCAGATTTTGCTGTTCACGATTTTGTATCTGGTAACCACGGGGATCGGAATCTGGGGAAATAACCAGCCGGTCGGTTGGGCGTTCGATATTATCAACTTCGTCTGGTGGATCGGTATCGGACACGCGGGAACGCTGATTTCGGCGATTTTGCTGCTTCTTAACCAAAAATGGCGTACCTCGATCAACCGTTTCGCGGAAGCGATGACGCTTTTTGCGGTTGCTTGCGCGGGAATGTTTCCGCTGCTCCATACGGGTCGTCCGTGGCTTGCCTACTGGATGCTGCCGCACCCGAACACGATGGGAATGTGGCCTCAATTTCGCAGCCCTTTGATGTGGGACGTTTTCGCGGTTTCGACCTACGCGACCGTTTCGGCGCTGTTCTGGTATGTCGGCTTGATTCCTGACCTTGCGACTTTGCGCGACCGTGCGAAGAATCCTTATTTTCGATTCGTTTATGCGGCGCTGTCGTGGGGCTGGCGCGGTTCGGCGCGGCACTGGCATCGGTATGAGATTGCTTATCTGCTTTTGGCAGGGCTTTCGACGCCGCTCGTGCTTTCGGTTCACTCGATCGTTTCGTTCGACTTCTCGGTGTCGCAGGTTCCGGGCTGGCACGCGACGATTTTCCCGCCGTATTTCGTTGCCGGCGCGATTTTCGCCGGGTTCGCGATGGTTTTGATTCTCTGTATTCCGCTGCGCCACTGGTATCGGATGAAGGATTTTATTACTCATACACACCTTGTGTATATGGGTAAAGTCATGCTCGCGACCGGCTTGATCGTTTGTTACGGCTACTTTATGGAAGCCTTTTTCGGCTGGTACTCGGCGGCGCAGTACGAAGTCTTTATGATTAAAAACCGTATTTGGGACGGTCCCTACTGGTGGGCATATTGGCTTTTAATTCTGTGTAACGGGATGTCGATCCAGCTGCTCTGGTTCAAGCGTTTCCGCGAGAGCGAGTTTTGGCTGTTTGCGATTTCGATCGTCGTCAGTATCGGTATGTGGTTAGAGCGTTTCGTGATTATCGTGACGAGTCTGCACCGCGACTTTTTACCGTCGTCGTGGGCGATGTACAGCCCGACGATGTTCGACTGGTCAATGTTTCTCGGTACGCTCGGATTCTTCTTTACGCTGATTTACCTGTTCGTGCGCTTTTTGCCGATCATCTCGATTTTCGAGGTTCGGACGCTTTTGCCGGACGCGAATGTTCACGGGCAGCATCACGATTTTGAGGAGACGGTCAACGAAGTCGAAAGAGAGCATATTGACAGAGACAAAGGGAAAGTTTCTTAAAAAGGTTGTTTGCCGCCGTGTGAGTTTGTCCGCTTTAAGCTTAAGACATCTCACCCATGTCAGGCTGATTGCCAGCAGAGCAGACGGCGCAGGCAAAAGGATGAAGGATGAGGGATGAGGGATGAATAAAAAGTGATTGTAAAGATGGGGAATAAGTGAAGTTATTGAATTGTTTTAACTTCATCCTTCATCCCTCATCCCTCATCCCTGATAAAACGTTATGGATAAGAAAATTTACGGTTTGATGGCGGAGTTTGACACGCCGACCCAATTGGTTGACGCCGCGCGACAGGTGCGCGATGCGGGCTTTAAGAAAACCGATGCTTTTTCACCGTTCCCGCTTCATGAAATTGACGAAGCGCTCGGTATTCGGCGCAGCATCCTGCCGTTTCTGGTTTTCGGCGGCGGCGTTATGGGACTGCTCGCGGGAATCGGTCTGCAATGGTTTGTCCACGTTTGGGAATATCCGATTATCGTCGGCGGTCGCCCGCATTTCAGTCTGCCGGCGTTTATTCCGCCCGCGTATGAATTGACGATCTTGTTTGCGGCATTCGTCGCGGTCTTCGGAATGCTTTTCTTAAACGGTTTGCCGCAGCCGTATCACCCGGTTTTCAATGTCGAGCGTTTTGCCTTAGCGACGCGCGAAAAGTTTTTCCTGTTGATCGAAGCTAAGGACGAGAAATACGATTACGAGGAAACAAGAAGATTTATGGAAAGCTTGAATCCGCAGGAGGTTTTCGATGTTGAAGAATAAGCTGCGCTTACAAGTAAAAAGTGAAAAGGTAAAAGTAAAAAATAAGGCGCGTTTCTTCGGTTTTGCCTTTTTACTTTTTACTTTTACCTTTGCCGCCGGCTGTCGCTACGATATGCAGGATCAGCCGCGTTACAAAGCATATAAGCAGAGCGATTTCTTTGCCGACAAACGCGCCTCGCGCGATCTGCCGGCGGGCACCGTTCCGCGCGGACAATTGCGCGAAGACAAAGCGCTTTACACCGGCAAAAAGGAAAACGCCGATCCGAACGCACAGGTTCAAACAACGACCGACGCTTCGGGAAATACGCTCGTTGCGAGCTTTCCGAACGATATCGAAGAATTTCCCGTTTTCGTTGATAAGGCGCTGATCGATCGCGGCGAGGAACGCTACAAGGTTTTTTGTATCGTCTGTCACGGTCCGGTCGGCAACGGCGATGGAATGATCGTTCGACGCGGGTTTACAAAACCGCCGACGTTAAACGACGACCGTTTGCGCAATGCGCCGGTCGGGCATTTCTTTGACGTAATCACGAACGGGCAGGGAAGAATGAACAGCTACGCTTCGCAGGTTCCGGTCGCCGATCGCTGGGCGATCGTCGCGTATATCCGGACGCTGCAAATCAGCCAGAACCCGAACCCGCAAGGTTTACCGATGACGAACAGTAATACGAATACAACGACGCCGCGACCCGGCGTTTCGCCGACACCGGCAACACGACCGGCGACAACTCCGGCAACGACAGGAGGTGCGCGATAATGCTTAACGCATCTGATTATCAAGCTCCGGCAGAAATGAGCCGCTGGCGCAATTTAGCGATCGGCATCGGCGGAATCTGCACGATTATTATGCTTGCCGTCGCGCTGCTCTTTCGCGAGCAGGCGCTCGAAACCGCGCTGCGTGCGTGGCTGCTCGGCTTTATATTCTCGTGCGGTCTCGGTATCGGCGGTCTCGGGATTCTGCATCTGCAATATCTGACGGGCGGCGCGTGGGGCGTCGTTTCGCGCCGCGTTCTCGAAGCGTGTTCGCGCACGGTTTTAGTGCTGGCGATTTTATTTATCCCGATCGCGCTCGGCGTTTACAATCTCTACGAATGGTCGCACATTAACAAGACCGACGCGATCGTGATGCATCGCGGCTGGTATCTGACCTGGGGCGGATTTGTCGTCAGAGCATATATTTATTTTCTGCTCTGGTGGGTCATGCAGTATCTGCTCAATAAATGGTCAGCACAGCAGGACGCGTCAGCCGATTATGAAGAAGCCGCAGTTCATCTCGGTTCGGCGACCGCTTTTTCGGGACCGTCGCTGGTTTTCTTTGCGCTGCTCGTGAGCTTTGCGACGATTGACTGGACGATGACGCTCGACCCGCACTGGTTTTCGACGATCTGGGGATTCCTCTACATCGCGGGCTGGTCTTTGAGTTGTTTCTCGTTCGTCGTCGTCATTCTGGCGTATCTCTCGGACAAAGCGCCGATGAACCGTATTTTGGGCAAGCGCCATTTTCACGATCTCGGCAAATTGATGCTCGCGCTCGTGATGGTTTGGGCGTATTTCAATTTCTCGCAGTTTTTGATTATCTGGTCGGGAAATATTCCGGAAGAGACCGTCTGGCTGCTCGATCGTATGAAAGACGGCTGGGGCTGGATCGGATTGATTTTGATCTTGTTCCACTTTGCGTTTCCGTATGTGGTTCTGCTCTCGCGCGACGTTAAGCGCAACGCCAAATATCTGGCGATAATGGCGCTCTTTATTATATTTCTGCGTATCGTTGATGTGTTCTATCACATCGCGCCGAGTCCTTCGACGACCGGACAGGAGCCGCATTTCAACGCTTTCTGGATATTGTATCTGCTCGGACCGCTCGCGGTCGGCGGAATCTGGCTGTGGGCTTTCTTAGGCGAATTGGCAAAACGTCCGCTCGTGCCGATAAAAGACCCGTTTTTGGAAGACGCGATCGAGCACGGAAAAGGACATTAACGATTTGGGATTGGAGATTTGGGATTTGGGATTTATAAGAATTTCAATCCGAAATCAGCAATCCGAAATCCGAATTTAAAATTATGGGAAGTACGAAGCACGAAAAAAGTTTTGTTGATTATGACAAGCCGTATGAGCAGAATCTCATCGGTATGCGCGGGATTATTTATTTCGGACTCGGCTTGTTTCTGTTGATTGTCGTGACCTTCGGTTTGATGTGGGCGCTGCAAAACGTGATGGAAGACCGCGAAAGCAAAGTCAAGGACGTGAAAAGTCCGCTCGCGTTGAACGAACAGGAACGGCTTCCGCCCGAACCGCGCCTGCAATCGGCTCCGGGTTTCGGCGTTGAGAGTGACAAAGGTCGCGTCAATCTCGAACTGATGGCGCCGCAGTCCGAATATCGCGAACTGCACAAACAGTGGGAAAAACTCTGGGCGGAAGGGCAAAAGGATGAGAAAACCGGCACGGAAATAACGATGCCGATCGAAAAAGCCAAAGAACAACTGATTAGCCAGATGCCGAAAGCGAGAGCCGAAGCGGACGGCAAAAAAGCTTTGGAAGAAACACGGACATACGTCTCGTATTCGAGCTCGGGTCGAACCCGAACCGATCGAAGAAGATAGGTTCGTTAATGATTAATTGTTAATGGTTAATTATTAATTGATTTTCAAACGAGGAAACAATTAACAATTAACAATTAACAATTAACAATTAAGAAATATATGAAAAAAAGTTGGGCAAAATCAGCAGTACGAAGCCTGGAACTTTTTGCGGTCATCATAGTTTTATTGACAATCGTTGGAGAGGTTTCGGCGCAAAAGACGGAACATTATAATTCGCCGCTTTACGCGCCGCGAACATACGATCCGACACAGGCGGGAACGAGCAACGGCTTGCCGCCCGCGCTCGAAAAAGCCGGGATCGAGCAGAAACTGAACGAACAAGTTCCGTTCGACGCGGTTTTCAAAGACGAAAACGGCAAAGAGGTTCGTTTAGGCGATTATTTCGGCAAACGTCCCGTCATTCTGGCACTCGTCTATTACGAATGCCCGATGCTCTGCAACGAAGTTCTCAACGGTTTGACGGGTTCATTGAAAAGTCTTTCTTTCGACACGGGCAAGGATTTCGATGTCGTGGCGATCAGTTTCGACGCGCGCGAGAATGACAAGCCCGAGCTGACGAAGAACAAGAAAGAAAGCTATATGAAGCGCTACGGTCGCCCGGGAACGGAAAACGGCTGGCATTTTCTGACCGGCACGCAAAGCGAGATTGACAAGGTTACAAACGCCGTCGGATTTAAATATTACTGGGACGAAAAATCCGACCAGTTCGCGCACGCGGGCGGCATTATGATCGTCACGCCCGAAGGCAAAATTTCGCGCTACCTCTATGGAATAGACTATGCGCCGAAAGATGTAAAATTTGCCGTGATGGAATCGGCGGAAAACAAGATCGGCAGTGCCGCCGAGCAGCTGATGCTTTACTGCTACCATTACGACCCTTCGACCGGAAAATACGGTTTATCTATTTTGAAGGTCATACGGCTTGCCGGAATTGTGACATTGGTTGGATTGGGCGCGATGTTTTTTGTTTTTTGGCGGCGCGGCAAGACTAAAGACGAGATTGTAAGTTAATTGATAATTCAAGATTCGAAGTTCAAGATTCCAAATACTAGCTAATCTTGAATCCTTGAATTTTGAATCTGAAATTTTTAAGAGTATGCAAAGTAATTCGTGGGTTCCATTATTTCCCGAACAGGCTTCGACTTTCGCCTGGCAGGTAGATTATTTGTATTTTTACCTGATTCTGGTCAGCGTGGCTTTCTCGATTCCGATTGTACTGGCGATTTTTTACTTTTTCGTCAAATATCGCGAGAAGGAAAAATACGCGACGCCGGACGAGATTCACGGCTCGATCGTGCTTGAGACGACCTGGTCAATTATTCCGTTTGTCGTTTCGATGACGATTTTCCTCGGCGGCGCGGTCATTTATTACAATCAGTATCGAATGCCGGCTGAAGCGATGGAAATTTATGTCGTCGGTAAACAATGGATGTGGAAGTTTCAGCACAGCACCGGTCAGCGCGAAATTAACGAGCTGCATGTGCCGGTCGGGCGCAAGGTCAAACTGACGATGACGACCGAAGACGTTCTGCACGATCTGTTTATTCCGGCGTTCAGAACAAAAGCGGACGTCGTTCCGGGACGCTACACATCGCTCTGGTTCGAAGCCACGAAACCGGGCAAGTATCATTTATACTGCGCCGAATACTGCGGTCTGAACCATTCTGGAATGGGCGGCTGGGTTTACGTAATGCCGCAGGACGAATTCGATAACTGGCTTGCGGGCGGCGGCGGCTCGAATCAAACGCCGGTCGAAGCGGGGAAAGAATTATTTATGAATAAGCTCGGCTGCGCGTCGTGTCACGCCGCCGGTTCCGGTCAGCGCGGTCCGAATCTGACGGGAGTTTTCGGCACCGACCAGAAATTGACGACCGGGCAAAGCGTCAGAGCCGATGAGGAATATATCCGCAATTCGATTTTGAATCCGACCGGACAGATCGTCGAAGGTTACCAGCCGATCATGCCAACCTTCAAGGGACAGGTTACCGAAGAACAGCTTGTTTCGCTCGTCGCATACATTAAATCATTAAGCGGAAACGCCGGAAATACGGGTTCGATGACCACACCGGCGACGACCGGCTCGTCGTCAAATAGCAATATCGCAAATACGACTGTGCCGACGATTCCGAAAGCTGACCGCGGAAACACGAATTCGGGCTTATCAAGTAATCCGAATGCGCCGAGCCAGACAACAGAGCAGACAAACAGACAAAGGTAGTATTAAAGTTATGCAAAACGTAAATGCAATAAATTCAGATTTTATCGAACAAGAGCCGAAGGTGAATTACCTGACAAACGGTTTCACTCTGAAATCGTGGCTTTTGACCAAAGACCATAAGCGCATTGCGATTATGTATCTCATCACCGTTTCAGCCTTTTTCATGATCGGCGGTTTGTATGCGGCGACGATCCGGCTCGAGCTTTTGACGCCGCAGTCAGATTTACTTGAAACGGGAACTTACAATAAAGTTTTTACGCAGCACGGCGTAATAATGGTTTTCCTCTTTCTGATTCCGGTTATTCCGGCGATCCTGGGAAACTTTTTACTGCCGATCATGATCGGAGCCAAAGACCTTGCACTGCCGCGCATCAATCTGCTTAGTCTCTATGTCTACTGGATTGGCGGCGCGCTTATTATGTACGCGCTGATGCAGGGCGGCGTTGACACCGGCTGGACATTCTACACGCCGTATTCGACGACGTTTTCAAATACATACGTAATGGCGGTCGGTTTGGGCGTTTTCATTAACGGATTTTCGTCAATTCTGACGGGCTTGAATTTTATCGTTACCGTTCACACGATGCGTGCGCCGGGAATGACCTGGTTCCGTCTGCCGCTTTTCGTCTGGGCAAATTACGCGACCGCGCTTGTCATGATTCTCGGCACGCCGGTCATTGCGATCACGATTCTGCTGCTCGCGCTTGAGCGGCTTGGAAAGGTCGGCATTTTCGACCCGGCAATCGGCGGCGACCCGATTTTGTTCCAGCATCTTTTCTGGTTCTATTCGCACCCGGCGGTTTACATTATGATTCTGCCGAGTATGGGCGTCGTTTCCGAATTGATTTCGAACTTTTCGCGCAAAAAGATTTTCGGCTACGAATTTATCGCTTTTTCATCGATCGCGATCGCGGTTTTCGGCTTTCTCGTTTGGGGACATCATATGTTCGTTTCGGGGCAGTCGATCTACGCCGGTCTGGTTTTCTCGTTTCTGACGATGGTCGTTGCGATCCCGTCGGCGATTAAAATGTTCAACTGGGCGGCGACGCTCTACAAAGGTTCGATTTCATACGATACGCCGATGCTTTATGCGATCGGGTTTATGGGATTGTTCCTGATCGGCGGTCTGACCGGACTTTTTCTCGGCTCGATGGGCTTGACGGTGCATTTGACCGACACGTATTTTATCGTCGCGCATTTCCATTACGTAATGGTCGGCGGCACGGTTTTGGGATATATGGGCGGACTGCATTACTGGTGGTCGAAAATGACGGGCAAAATGTATTCCGAATTTTGGGGCAAAATCTCGGCGATGCTCGTCTTTGTCGGATTTAACCTGACGTTTTTCCCGCAGTTTATTCTCGGTTATCAGGGAATGCCGCGCCGGTATGCTTCTTATGCAGAAGAATTACAGGTTTTGAATATCTTCTCGACCGCCGGTGCTTCGGTTTTGGGGCTTGGCTTGGTGATGCCGCTGATTTACCTGACGCATTCACTGATTTTCGGCAAAAAAGCTCCGGCAAATCCGTGGATGCTGCCCGGTTTGGAATGGCGCATTCCGAGCCCGCCGCCGACCGAAAACTTCGAATCAACGCCGATCGTCACGTGGGAAGCCTACGATTTCAGCGAAGAAAACGGATTGGATTTGGACGAGGCGCGAAGGAGAGATTTGGCAGCAACAGTATAAACATTGTTCATTTACCATTTATCATTCAACACATTTGATAAATGGTAAATGGTAAATGGTAAATGTAAATAATATGGCGACACACGAACACGACGATCATTATCACCCGCCCGGGCTTCAACATCAGTTTGAAGATATGAAGCAGCAGGAAGAGTCCGTTTCCCTCGGAATGTGGGCGTTTCTGGTGCAGGAAATCATGTTTTTCGGCGGGCTTTTTACGGCGTATCTGGTCTTTCGCTCGCGTTATCCGATGGCGTTCGCGGCGGGCAGTAATCACCTCGATGCTTTTTGGGGCGGCTTGAACACGCTCGTGCTGATCGTCAGCAGTTTGACGATGGCGCTGACGGTTTACTACGCGCAGAAGGGCAAGCGCATGGCGCAGGTTTACCTGATTATCGCGACGATGTTTTTCGGCGCGGTCTTTTTGGGCGTCAAGGCGATCGAATATACGGATAAATACAATCACGGTCTGGTTCCGGTAGCCGGATTGAATAAACGCACGAAAGCGACAAGTCACAGCGAGACGAACGCCGCGAGCGCCGAACGACCGACGACGCAAACCAATCTGGAAAGTCAGGAGAAAAATTCGCTCCCGGCGCCGGATACGAAACAAACAAAAGATCAAACAGCAGAGCACGCTTATGCTAATCCGCGCGGCGAATTTCAGTGGGAAGGCAAAAATTTCAAAGAAAGCTCCGAGATTATTCTCGAAGCCCAGAAGAAAAACTATCTGACCCAGTATGAAAAGGTCGGATATTTTACGAACGGCGAGCTGGATCAGAAAAAGGTACGCGATAAAGTTTTGATTTTCTACTGGATTTACTTTGTCATGACGGGCTTGCACGCGCTGCACATGATCATCGGTCTCGGGCTGATGACTTGGCTTTTATGGAAAGCGTGGCGCGGCAGTTACTCGGCGGAATATTATTCGCCGGTCGAAATTTCAGGTTTATACTGGCACTTTGTTGATATTGTCTGGATTTTCCTGTTCCCGCTTTTATACCTGCTCGGCAGACACTTTTTACACGGAGGCGGACATTAATGGCACAGCACACTGACGACGATCACAACGATCATTCGCATACGCAGGAACACAACGAACACATCGGACTTCCGGGTTATTTTTTGATTTTCGGGATTTTGGTTTTAGGTACGATCCTAACTTACGTTACCGCGCAGTATGATTTAGACTGGATTTTTGCGGGCGCAAATACGCTGCTCGCGTTGATTATAGCCTTTACGAAAATGACGTTCGTTATTTTATATTTTATGCACGTGCGCTGGCAGTCGAAGCTGATCTGGCTGTCGGCGGTCGCCGGATTTTTCTGGATGGCGATCATGTTTGCCTACACGATGCAGGATTATTTAACGCGCTCGACCGGCGTGTTCGGACAATAAAAGAGAATACACCAACCGGTGTTTCTAATTTAAAACGCGGTGCGAAGAGCAAAAAAGCCTTCGTTACCGCGTCTTTTGCTGTTAGGTTTAATCCTTTCAATCATGATATTATTTGACGTTTATACCCGAATTTATAAGGAATTTGTGAAAACTTTAATACAACAGCGCCGTAAAACCGGACATCAGAACCGTGTAATGTTGAAACGTAGTCCCCTTTTGCTATTATTTTTATTTACTATTTTATTTCTCGGCGGCTGTATTTCTCCGAAAGAAAAAGTCAGCACGCCGAAGCTTTTGAAAACGGAAAATGCCGCTCCGTCCGAATTGGTTAACGAGGTAAATCGCTTTGCACGCGTCGGTTCGATGCGCGCTAAAATGGATTTAAAGTTCGAGGATAATTCGTTTGCCGAAAGCGGGATCGCCGAAAAATACAAAACGGCTGCCGGCGAAATCGTCGTCCAGCGCCCGTCGAACATCCTGCTCAAAGTGCAGCTGCCGATCGTCAAATCGGACGTCGCGCAGATGACTTCGAACGGGACGAATTTTCGTGTCGCGATCTTAATGGACGGCGGCGACGGACGTTATAAAAAATTCGTACTGGGAACGAATAACGCCGATTATTCGCTGCTTCAAGAACAGGTCAAAAGAACGGATTTCGACAACGGCAAAGTTATCAAGCAAAACGTCAACGCTTTTGCTAATCTTCGCCCGCAGCATTTTACCGACGCGATGCTCGTGCGTCCGGTTGATACGGCAAATTATTCGTATCTGACGAGCACCATTTTGCAGGAAGAAGTGGATTTCGAGCTTTTAAAGAAGAAATCGCCTTTAGCCTGGGTTTTGCGCGGTTATTATCTGCTTGACGAAATGCGCAAGGAAGCCGACGGCAATTTGAAAATCGTGCGGCGCTTCTGGTTCGACCGCGTTGACGGGATTCGTCTGGCGCGCCAGCAGATTTACGACGAAAAGGGCGAAATCGAGTCGGACATTATTTACGGTCAGGAAGGAAATTTGGGCGCAAACGGCGATTACAACAATCTTCCTTTACGCATTACCGTCACGCGTCCGAAGGAAAAATATAAAATGCGCCTGACCTATCAAACTCCGGAAGCGGTTTCGATCGGTAAAACTTACCCGGCGGCGGCGTTCGAGCTGAGAAACGAATGGGGCTTGGAAGAAGTTAATCTGGACGAAAAGCTGAAAGAAGCGAAAAGCCGTCTGAATCTGACCGACAATTCGAATTCGGCGACGCGGGCGCAGTAATTTTTGTGAGTGATAAATGGTTAATCGTTAATTGCGGCGTTTATTTTAAATGCTTCGATTAACAATTAACCATTTACCATTTACAATTAATAAGTTTGATGGACACAATTTTACAAACCATAGATTTAAAGAAAAGCTACCGCGTCGGGAAAATCGAAAATCCCGTTCTGCACGGCGTTTCGCTCACGATCGAGAAGGGCGAATTCGTCGCGATCATGGGACCTTCGGGCTGCGGAAAATCGACGCTGCTGCATCTCTTGGGCGGACTTCTTAGCCCGACGACCGGCAGCATCATCATCGACGGCGAAGATCTGGCAAAGGTTTCGGACGCGCAGCGAACCGATATCCGGCGGCGCAAGATCGGTTTTGTTTTCCAAAGATTCAATCTTTTCCCGACTTTGACGGCGGAAGGCAACCTGAAACTGGCGGAGAAAATCCATACGGGAAACGGCGGCGGGAGCGGCGAAAACCGGCGCGAAGTGTTGCGGCTTTTAAAGTTAGAAGATAAAATGCATCACAAACCGTTGGAGCTTTCGGGCGGCGAACAGCAGCGAGTCGCGCTGGCGCGCGCGGTGGTCAACAATCCGGCGATAATTTTAGCGGACGAGCCGACGGGCAATCTCGATACGGAAAACTCGGAAATCGTTCTGAATATGTTCAGCGAATTAAATAAAAGATTGAACCAGACGATTATTATGATTACGCACAACCCGGAAGCGGCGGCGGTTTGTTCGCGAATCGTGCGGATGCGCGACGGCTTGATTGTGGAAGAATAATTCAAAATTCCAGATTCCAGATTCCAAATCATCTGGAATCAAAACTTATGCAAACTTTGAAAGACATAATTCTCTGGCGGTACGAGCGCGCGAGCTGGCAATGGGATTTGATGTGTTTTCTAATCATGCTGTTTATTTTTCTGACGCCGAAACAATGGTTCGATAAAAGAGACACGCTTGCAACCCAAACGTCGCGTTTAATCGTCAAAGCTAAGGACTTTTCGCCCGACCGAAACAATTTGGAAAAATTCGTCCGTGAAGAAACCGGCAATCCGAAAGCCGAAATTATTAAACTTAGCGAACGCACGGGCTCAAACGGCGAAATTCTTTATGAAATTGAAGTTCGTTGAGAGTTGAAAATTGAAAGCGCAAAGTAAATAGTAAAAGCAATTAACTATTCACTTTTCACTATCCGCTTTTAACTTTATAGAGAGGAGTAATTGTTTATGAAAAATTTTTTACGATACGGTTTCACCGCGATCGCTTTAACGTTTGTTTTAAGCGCTTTTGCGACGACATCTGCGAATGCGCAGGCAGTTAGCGATATTCTGAAACGGATGGACGAGCATTACAAAAAGCTTGTCTCATTGCAAGCTGACGTTTTACGCGAACAGTACAATTCGCAGCTTGATGAAACCGACAAATCGTCGGGAACAATTTCGCTACTTCCCGGCAAGGGACGCAATTTCTCGATGCGGCTCGATTGGGTAAAGCCGAAAGCGGAAAGCATCTCGGTCGTGAACGGTTCGTATGTCGCTTACAGTCCGGGTATCGGACAGGCTTGGACGGGCAATTCCGGCTCGAAAACGCTCAACGATAAAGGCGGCAACGCGCTCAAGGTAATGAGTATGTCGCGACAGGAAATTCAGGCTAATTACACTGTCGAATATCTCGGAAAGGAATCGGTCAGCGGCGGAATCCCGACGTGGCATCTGAAATTAACGCCGAAGGTAAAATCCAATTACAAGTTCGTCGATCTCTGGGTTGACGGCAACGGAATGCCTCTGCAGGGCAAAATTACGCAATTAAACAACGATACGGATTCGATTCTGCTGACGAATCTGAAAAAGAATCAGACCATTGACGGTTCTATTTTCAGCATCAAACTGCCGAAGGGCACGAAGATCGTCAAAGGTTAGTTCTGAGAAAAATTACAAGTTTTCGCAAAAGGCTTTGGCTCATAAAGGTTGAAGCCTTTTCGCTTAATTTGAAAAGCGTCGCCGCAAAACCTATAATTACACATTTGACACCCTGACTTTATTTTAATCTATGCCGAAAGCAAGCAGTTTCAGCCGGTTCACACGCGGCGTCAAACACACGGTCAAAGCCTTCGCTTCGACCAAGCATCCCGTTCTGGTTCACATCGTTCCGATGCGGCGGTGCAATCTGGCGTGCGCTTATTGCAACGAATACGATAAAACATCTGATCCGGTGCCGATTCAAGAGATGCTCAAACGCATTGATCGGCTCGCGGAATTCGGCACGTCGGTCGTCACGATTTCGGGCGGCGAACCGATGATGCATCCCGAAATTTACGAGATCATCGCGCGGATCCGTCATCACGGAATGATCGCCGGTTTGATTTCGAACGGTTATTATTTTCAGCCGGAAAAGATCAAAAAACTGAACGAATCGGGGCTCGATTACCTGCAAATTTCGATCGACAATGTGACGCCCGACGATGTTTCGAAAAAGAGCTTGAAGGTTTTGGACGGCAAGCTGAAAAATCTTTCGGAACACGCTAAATTTAAGGTTAACATCAATTCGGTCGTCGGCGGCGGCGTCGCCAATCCGGACGAAGCATTGATTATCGCGAACCGCGCGCTGGAACTCGGATTTTCTTCGACCGTCGGCGTGATTCACGACGAGATGGGCTTGAACAAAGGTTTGACCGACCACGAAAAGCGCGTTTATAAGGAGATCAAATCAAAAGGCGCGCGTTCGTATGCGCGCTGGAACTGGTTTCAGGACGAGCTGGTCGAGGGCAACGAATACAAATGGCGCTGCCGCGCGGGCGCGCGTTACCTCTATGTCTGCGAAGACGGGCTTGTTCACTGGTGTTCGCAGCAGCGCGGCACACCCGGAATTTCGATTCACGAATATTCCAGAGAAGATATGAAGCGCGAATACATGACCGAAAAATGGTGCGCGCCGACCTGCACGATTCAGTGCGTTCATCAGGTCGGACATCTCGACGCGTGGCGCGATCCGCAAATTTCGATAGGCGATTACAACAATCGCAACGGTAAAGGATTGAAAAAAGAAACCGTAGAAAGTGTTTTAAGTATGAAGTAGAAGGAAAATGCTTCAAGATGAATGAAACAGGTTTTCCGTTTCGCTGGAAAATAGCATCACCCGACGAACTTGGTTCGTTGATTAATCCCGATTTTATCCCTGACGAGTGGCTGCTTTCAAGCGTCCGTTTTTGTGCCGCCCGAATTCTAACCTTAAGTCAAAATTCACGTTTGATATTCGTGGGACGCTCGCTTGACAGCGTTCATGATTATTTAAGCGGAATTTTGGAAGATACGAGTTGGAACAATCGCTTATCAAGATTAAACATCTCTCTTTACGGGCATTCCATTGAGCATATTCGTGAGTCGTATCCGAAGTCTTTCAAGTCATTGAAAAAATACTTTGAAAAACTTGCCATTGATCCGATTGCCGTAAAAAGCAGCAAAATTTCAACCTCGTTCGTTGATGTGGTTTGTGAAGGCGGAACTTATGAGCAGATTTTCAAGTTGTTAAATAATTGGTCAGATGAACTTCAAAACGATTCTGTAATAATGAATAAAAAAGTCAGATTCATTGGTATTACGCGGCGCAAGAAAACCAGCCCGAATACTTGGAGATGGCAGCAGCAAACGGAATGGACAAAATTTCTTAAATCATCGAATATCAAAAATGTTTCGATGGATTACGGGTTTTGGACTCATGTCGCGAATTATCAGCCCAAAATCACCAAATCATTTACGCCAAAAATGTGGGAAACAGACGAAGCAAAATCGCCGGTTCATTCCGAAGAAACGATAAAAGCGCTAAACGAGGCGCATTTTTTATACAATGCGGGCAAAAGCAAAAAAGAAAGATCATTGTTTGGTAGAGAATTGCTGACCAAACAATCTATGAAAAAGGATTGGCTGAGAACTTTGGCGCATGAAATAAAAGTTTAACGGGCAAACCTTCGGCGCATTTCGTAAATTTTCAAAACTCTTTATAAATTTGAATCCCGTTTTTCATACCAGTCTTCGTGACGCGACCAGCTGTGACACGAAAGGCACGAAGTCCAAATCCACTGATGCTTGCAGGTCGGGCATTTTCCGCGCGTTTCGAACGTGTTCCAGAATGTGAAACAACCATTGTAAAAATACTCGGGCGCGTCCGCGTCGGCACACATCCAGCGGCTCGCGGCGGTCGGACGCCAATTGCAGAGCGGACAGCGAATTCGTTCGAAATCCGTTTCTTCTTCGTCTTTTTGCAGGGATTTGAGAATTTCTTCCGTCTCGGCGGTTTTGCGGTAAAGCGTGAAAATCCGGTACAGGAAAACAAATTTTTGAAAATCAGGCGGATTTTTGAAAATATGCTTTATCATTAAATCTAAATTTAACAGCTTGCGGACGACAAATAAAATTTATGCGCAACATGTTTGAGGAAATCGCGACGGCATTTTTCATACTCCTGCTGATCTTTATCGGCGGCTTTGCGCTTTATCAGCTGGCGCGCCGCCGAAGACGGAAAAAACTTTCATCCATCGCGACGGGCGAGTCGGAAGTTTTGCTCAAGTGGAAATATTCCGAGGAAGAGTGGACGCGGTATGCGGACAATCCGGCAAGCAAGTGGATCAAGAACAAGGATTTGCCGGGCGAAGCTTTTATTACGCCCGAAAGCATCTATGTCACCAACGGCGAGGACGAATATTTTTATGATTTCGTCAAAAAGCAGATTACGCGGTGCGCATTTTCCAATTCGTTTCTCGATCTGCGGATGGAATGGATGGGCGGCAGCAAGGCAAGACCGGTTCAGGAATATCAAGACTTTCGCCTTTTTGTGCCGAACGCTTACAAAGAGAAAGTTTCCGATCTAAGCGAGGAATTTAAGGCGATGACCGAAAAGAACGCCCGCTTTGCGCTGAAATTTGTCGAGGACAATAACGAAACGCCTTCGCTTTTCGGAAATGATTAATTTCGTTAACGGAATAAACTGTTTCGTAATAAAATAAAAAACCAATTATAAAACTATGAGCGAAGAAAAATTATTTATTCCCGTTCTGCTCGGTACGCCGCGTCAAAAACGACAGAGCGAACACGTTGCCAAATGGCTTTTCGGAAAAATGCAGGAGCGTGAAGAGATCGAAACCGAGTTTTTCGACGTCCGCGATTTTAAGCTGCCGCAGGACGATTACGGGATGGAAATCAAGGCGGATTTTCCCGAATGGCGCGACGCGATGAAGCGCGCCGACGCTCTGGTGATCGTCACGCCCGAATATAATCACGGTTATCCGGGCGCGCTGAAATCGGTGCTTGATTTACTTTTGCCCGAATATATTCACAAAGCGGTCGCATTTGCGTCCGTCTCGGCGCAGGTTTGGGGCGGCGTGCGCGTGATCGAGGCGCTCGTCCAAACTTCGCGCGAGCTCGGTTTTGCCGTGACGTTTACCGATCTGAATTTTCCGCGCGTCCATACATTGTTTGATGAAGACGGAAATCTGATTGATGAAAAAGCCTACGAAAACCGCGTCAAAGCCTTTTTGGACGAACTGATCTGGATGAGCCGCGCGCTTCGCTGGGGACGCCGAAATCTGCCGTCCAAGTATCACTGAACCGGACTTTGAAAAAGAAGAGGAGCGGTAGGAGAAAAGGAGAAAAGGAGTTAAAGAGAAATAAAACTCACTCACTCCTCCGCTCCTCTGCTCCTCTTCTTCCTAGTTGTCCAGCGGGCTGCGGACGCTGCTTGCGGCGCGGCGGGCAAACTGCATATAAACGGCGGTCGTTTTCAGGTTTTTATGTCCGAGCAGAGTTTGAATCCGGTGAATGTCGTAATACTTTTCGAAAAGCCTTGCCGCAAAGCTGTAGCGAAAGGTTTGGCAGCACGCCGGTTTGATAATATTCGCCTTGAAGAGCGCTTCGGCAACCGCTTTTTGGACGGTTGATTCGGCAATATGTAACCGGCGCATTCCTTTTCCGACCGTCAGATTATGCGACGGGAACGCAAACTGCCGCTGCCATTCGGATTCGGCTTCCGGCGTTTTGGCTTCGATCAATGGCGGGAATCCGGTTTCGCCGATTGGCAGAAAGTCGTCATCATACAAATAGCGAACATTTGCCATCTGACGTTTGAGCGCGGGAATGATCGTTTCGGGCAGAATTGTCGTGCGCTCGCGTTTGCCTGTTTGTGCGTTGCGAACGACGATCTCGCGACGCTCGAAATCAAAATCGCCGACGCGCAGGGCGACCGCTTCCGACAGACGCAAGCCCGAACCGTACATCAAAGCCGCGACCAGCCGCGAATCTCCGCGCATTTTCGATAAAACCATTCGCGCTTCCTGTGACGTAAAAACGATCGGCGTTTTGACCGCCGGTTTCACGCGCGTGACGGTTTTCAGATGCTTCGACAATTCCTGCCCGAAAACGTCGCGGTATAAAAATACCAGCGCGCTCAATGCTTGATTGCGGGTCGAAACCGCAAGATGTTCCGTAATGTGCAGGTGATTGAGAAAATCCGTGATGCCGTCTTCGCCGATTTTCGCCAGATCGCGCTCGGCGTAAAAATCCTGAAAACGGCGGATATGGTTAACATACGCATTTTCGGTCTTGCGGCTCAAATCGCGTTCGCGGCTCGCTTTCCGCACCACATCAAGCAATCGGGGGATTTCGCTCATATATTTTTCCTCTAAGAAAACGTTTTTTTACTTCCTACTTATATATGACTTTTTGAGGGCGAAATCTCACATTTTTAAAGAATTTTATAAATATTCGTATTGAAACATAATTACAGCCGGTAAATTTAACCCCGGAGATTATCCGTAAACGTAACGGATAATCTCCTATTTTGGAGATTATCCCGAATAGCTATTGAAACGAATTGGCGAAGAGATTTATAAGAGGGATGTCTAGCAAGATAAAATCGGTAGATGAGATAAATCAATCGGTTTTATGCAAGTTAAGAAAATATAAGCTTTTATATTTTCTTTCGATGGGAGAACAACCGATGACTAGAGCAAGAGTAGGTTTTTTTTGGATGCTTATTGGGCTTTTAGCTTTATTTGCATTCGGCATGTGGTGGTCGACGAGTTGCGGCGGAACCTGTTTTTTTGCCGGCTTGGATGCCCGCGATAAATGTGCGAGGAATGGCGGAACACCGGATCAGTGTGAAAATGCAGGAACCGACGCGCAGTTAAATTGTGCTTTGACGAGTTCGCGCTGTCAGTGATTGGAAAAACAGCTAACGGTTTCTGCTTTTATTACGGCAGAAACAGTAATAACAAAAAACTTTATAAAAATATTTATTAAACAATAGGAGAAAAAAATATATGTCGAAAAATAAACCCGAGAAAACTAAAAAGCAGACAACGAATGGTTTAGCCCAAACCACTTTTGAATATCAGATGGCTTCTTGTGGTAGCACGGGAGTTAATCCTTTCCGGGCGATTGCGGTTTCTTCAGGTGATTATCAAATCGCCGTTACGAAAGAAGTTCGCCGCATTCTTGATGAAAATCGCCGTCATCCTTTGGAAGCCATTAAAGTCGGTCTTGAGAGATTGAATAAGAGTGGATTTATCTCGTCGCAGGAGCGAAAGTCGCTCGTCGAGGTATGCAGCAGCGTATTTGCTTCGGTGCGCGGCGAGATTGATGCGGATGAGGCATCGGCGCGGGTGCAGGAAATTTATGACGCGATGTTAATTGATGAAACAGCCAGTCCGGTTGCGCTCGCGATTACGAGTTCCGCCGCCGGTTCGTTCCGGTCTTCGGCATCGCCAAATTTGAATCCTAAGGCGGGAGTAATGATGAAGTCGGCAACGGCAGGCAATCGAGGCGATTTGGGATTACTTACCGGTGCGGTTGTCGGAGCAGGCATCGGCGGGGCAATCGGCGGTCTTGGCGGTGCGGCGATCGGCGGATTTATTGGCGGTGCTATCGGCGCAGTAGTCGGTGCTTGTGCCGAATAGCCGTTAGCGCAAGTTTTATGTAAATCAACAAAAGGAGTTAAAACAATGAAGGATTCTAAGCAGATATTCGATGAAATGCTGAGAAAATTACAAGATACGCTTGGCGAATTTAATTGTAAATCGGAAACCAGAGTTTCTGAGCAGGACGCAATTTTGTTCGGTAAATTTTCTGACGACGACGAAAGATACAGGATTGTCATACATCTCAAGGAAGAGAATTATGCGCCTGTAACGATAAATGCCAGGAGAATTGAGGTCAAAAAAGACGACCTCAAAATAGCCGTGATGCCTTCGCTGGAGCGTGAATATTTCAAAGCCTCCGAAGCGCGTTGCGCGGAAAAAGAGCAATTGGAAATAAAGGCGAAGTTTGAAAAAGAGGCGATCGAAATTGGAAGAGAATTTTTGCGAAAAATGAAAGGCTAGAAAAAAAGAGGAGGTTAGATTATGCCAACATTATCGAATTATTGGTTTCGGGACACGGATTTTCGGGGCGAAACATCTTACTTGAGCATCGGACATCCGGCGGGCGGTTGGGCGTGGATCAACTGGTCAAACATCGGCAGCCGCAAAAGCACTCTGACGTGGGAACGCGAAGACCGCGAGGTCGTCTACGATTTAGTTACGCTGATGAACAATCCGGCGATTCTAAATTTAATAGACAGCAGTTTGGGCGATGCCGACCGCACATCGGATTTGAAAGTCGGATGGATTCCGCGCAAGCATTTGCCGTATTCTTCGGTGGGCGGACAGTTGGATTTACTGTTGAGGCTCTATTTCGACATTCATATTTCAACGCCCTGGTATTGCTCGGACGCGGACGGCGACATCAGTTACTATCTGGCGTGTTATCTTGACGGTTCGGGCAGACTCGGCGCATACGTTCACGGCTGGAGTTACGATTATGACGGCGGCGGACCTTTTTGCACGGGCGAAATTTCAAGCCGTTTGAGTTCCGCCGTGCCGGGAGCGATCCCAACGCTTCAATCGAGTTTGAATACGTTTATCAGTCTATTGGGCAGAAGACAATTTGATATGTTCTATTATTTGCCCGGCGACGGCTCACGTTCCGGCTCAGGTAATACGAACGTCAATGAGCGCGTGTCGCTCGCCTTGCTTCCACGATAATAGTTACAAAAATAATTTCAGGAGATATTTAAAGGGAGAAAAATCATGAGTGAAAAAACATTTGACCCAAATCAAACTACTTTTGATGAAGGTCTTAGACGAATGCAGCGCGGTTTGAAAAAATCTGCGGTAAAACTCGAAGGACGGATTATCACATCGCGTGATAAGGATGTAAAAAAGGCTTTGAAACTGCTTGAAGTTGACAATATTCCCGACGGTTTTCAGAAGTGGCAATTGCCGGTTTATTTAAATGAGCCGTCACAGTTGTTTATTTCAACCGCCGCCGCCGACACGAAAGTCCCGGCACATTCGCATCGGGACGGCGACGGAATCCGCTTTATGATTTCGGGTTCGATAATTTACAAAGACATCGAATTGACGGCAGGCGATTGGATGTTTATTCCGAAAGGAAAAAGCTACTCCTTTAAGGTCGGTCCGCTCGGCGCAACGATGTGTTACTGCTACTGCTGTTCTTGCGCTCCGCGACTTCTTTTCGGCGAAGATGTCAGTAATCCGAATCCGGTTTAACTAAATTGACAGTTCGGACACCAAAATCACAGATTTCGGTGTCCGAATTCAGCTTTCGGGCAGTATGCAGGGAATGCGCGCGGCGAATCTTTAATATCGTCCCAAAGAACAGGAAAACTTAGCGTTCGTCGGCTGCCAGACGCGTCTGCCGGGTGAAATCCACATCCCGCCCGCGCAGGCAGGCGCACCCGAAAGCGGCGAAATCAAAGCCGTTTTCTCGGAAAACAAAGTAGAAATCGGGCAGTTTTCGGACAATAAGGAAGTTACTCTTTCGTAAAAAAGACGGAAAGACTTTTCCGGCGGCGGCTGTCGCTTAATATATGATGCGGCGACATCTATGCGGTTCGATTAAAGCATCGTTTGAAAAGAGGAGATTTTGAATATGCCTAATGATGTAAAGAATCCGGGTAATCCGGTTCCAATACCTAATTCGCTGCCAACGACAAATCCGGCGCCGGCTAATGCGCTTGTCAACACAACCGCGTCGCCGGGCGGAAAGCAGGTTGGCGTTTTTACGACGACGCAATCATTATTGACTTTTTCAGGCTCGACCGCCGCCGTCACGACCATTTGGAGCGTAATCGGAAAAATCTATCCGTCAGTGGCAAATAAAATGTGGCTGCCGCTAGTGATCTCTTTTGCGATGGGTTTGATTATTTATATCGGGACGGTGAGCAACACCACGGATTGGCGGCAGAAAATAACCGAAGCCGTAGTCGCGTTGGTCAATACCTTCACGATTGCGGCGGCGGCTCTCGGCATCGGCAGCGTTAACAGCCCGACAACGACGACCTCGAATCCGAGCAGCACTCTCCCGGCGACGAATTCAAGCACGAACGCGAACGCGAGAAGCTTTTACAAAAAGCCGCTTTCGGACGGCAGGGAAGTTTCGGTCGTGTACCGCGAAAACGAGAAGCCGAAGCTCGCGGTTCGTTAACTGCAATGCGTTTCTCCGAATTCTGCCGCCGGCGTTAAATTACCGGCGCGCCACGTTGTCGCCGACTGTCCAGACGACGATCGAGCTCGAAAGCCCCAAGCCCGAAAGGCGTCCAGCCATCATCACGATGGTTTCGCCGTTTTCGACCGCTTTCGCGGCGAGCAGGGTTTTTTCGCCGTCTTTCAACATCGCTTCGGTCGTTTCGCCGGCTTCGTGAACGAGCGGCTCGACGCCCCAGATGAGCGAAAGCTGATTATAAACTTCGACCGTGTTGGTGAGCGCATAGGTCGAAAGCCCCGAGCGGATCGAAGACAGCCGCCGCGCCATCAAGCCGGATTCGGTAAAAACGGCGACCTTGTCGGTTTTTATCTCGCGCGCGCAGATCGCGGCGGCTTTACAGAGCGCCTGCGAAGTTCGCCCCGTCGGCGCTTCGGCGAATTTAACGGGACGCTTGAGCTTGGTCGTGACGACGGTTTCGGCGGTCGTAATGATGCTTTCCATCGTTGCGACGGCTTCGACCGGATATTTGCCCGAAGCTGTTTCCGCCGAAAGCATGACGGCGTCCGTGCCGTCCCAGACCGCGTTCGCGACATCCGAGGCTTCGGCGCGGGTCGGGCGCGGGCTTTCGATCATTGATTGAAGCATCTGCGTCGCGGTAATCACGAACTTATCGTGCATGACGGCTTTTTCGATGATCTGTTTTTGATAGACCGGCACGAGTTCGGCGCTCGTTTCGACGCCGAGATCGCCGCGCGCGACCATTACGCCGTCGGTTTCGCGGATAATGTCGTCGAGATTTTCCATCGCCTCGGCTTTTTCGATCTTCGCGACGAGCATCGGGCGACCCCATTTGCGCGTGTTGAGCTTTTTGATCAATTCGCGAACTTCCTTGCAATCCTCGCCTTTTCGCACGAACGAAAGCGCGATGTAATCTACGTCCTGCGTCATCGCCCATTCGAGATCGGCGCGGTCTTTTATCGTCAGACTCGGAATCGGCAGTTTGACACTCGGCAGATTGATGCCTTTGCGCTCGGACAAAAGCGCGCCGTTGACGACCTCGGTGACAACGTCCGTCTTGGTGACTTTTTTAACCTTCAGTTCGATCGCGCCGTCGTCGAGCAGAATCTTATCGCCCTTTTTGACAAGCTTCGGAATTTCCTTAAAGTTGGTCGAAACCTCCGTCGCGCTGCCTTCGATCTCGCGCGAAGTCAAGGTAAATTCCGCGCCGGTTTCGAGCATCACGGATTTTGCGTTCTGAAGCAGCCCGGTGCGGATTTTCGGTCCCGAAAGGTCGACCAGAATCGCCAGCGGAAGATTCAGTTTTTTCGCCGCCGCGCGCGCCATTTTCATTCGTTCGGCGTGTTCTTCGTAGTTTCCGTGCGACATATTTATCCGGACGGCATTAAGTCCGGCTTTGATCATCGCTTCAATAATTTCCGGCGTGCTCGAAGCCGGTCCAAGCGTCGCTAAAGTTTTTGCTCTTCCCATAATAATAGTGGTCAGTGGTCAGTGGTCAGTGGTCGGTGGTCAGTTGAATTCAGATTTTTCTCTGACAACTGACCACCGACCACTGACCACTATTCATAGATGTTACGTCTGTCAGCGCACTTTTCTCAAATCAACAACTTCAATTTCTTTGAGCAGCGCTTTGCCTTCCTCCGGCAGCGCGTTGTCGGCGTAAAGTTTCCATTTGACGGCGGAATCAGACGTCAGGAATTCCTCGAAGTTTTCGCCTATCGGAATTTTCCAGTACATCGTCATACTTCGGAGCAGCGGAAAACTCGCCTTAAACTGTTCGTCGGCGTATTCCTGATTGAGATTCGTCAGGCGATGACGGTAAAATCTGCCGCCGTCGGTAAAACTCATTTTGTTCTCGGTGTTCTGCAAAACACCGACCGGAACGTCGAGAAAAACCGCGACATACTGCGCGAACGCCGAACCGTTGTTGCGCGCGCGGACGACGAGACTACGGCGCGTTTCGGCGTTGATCTCGATCAAAAATTTAAGTGCGATATTCGGCGTCTGTTCGCGGAAAATAACGTCGCGGATTTCGTAATCTTCCATCGGCACGGCTTGAAAATTAAAGCGTTTGTAATAGCGATGATCCGACGCCTGGTGCGCCGTGTTGCTCTGCGGAATTTCGATCACGAACGCGACGTCATTTTCGCCCGAACCGAGGTTTACCGAATGAATCACGATGCCGTCGATGCGCGGGCGAATCGCCTGAATGATCTGCTCGACCCATTCGCGCGGAAAATGGCGGCGATCAACCGGCGTAATTTTTTCCGGCAGATGACGGCGGTTTTCCTGATCGAATTCGCGAATCCCGTAAATCAAAATGCCGCCCGCCGAATTCGCCATCGCCGAAACGTCTTTCGTGATTTCTTTTTTTTTCGTCTCGTTGCGGTCGAGCGCTTCGGCGGATTTGTATTCGAGCGTCAAAGATTCTTCGATCTCGCCGTTGATCAGATTCTGCAAACGCGTTTCCGTCCAGTTTCGTGCCATGTTTTTTAGATGTCGGTGCGGACGACAATCGTTCCCGCAATAAAATCGTGCAGCGCGCGGCGTTTTACATTGACCAGAAAAAATCCGAAGTCAACCAGCGAGAAAATCCATACCGCACATTGGAGCATCCAAAACATCTCCTCGTGTTGACCATACAATCCATTGTCAGTCGAAAAGCTGATGCTGAACATTACGAGAATCAAATGCGGCAAACTTCTTGATACCGACTGCCCGAAGTTTATCGGCTTTTCGGAGATATCAACAATCTTTACCTTAACGAGCTTTTTTCCCAACGTTTGCCCAAAGAAATAATGTAGCAAAACATAATAGCAGAGCGAGAATAAGGCGGTCAGCGTCGCCGCGTTTTCCGCAACCCAACCGCCTATACTAAGCGCAAACAATAAAACAGCCACCGATGCAAACATCAAGATCAACCCGTCGAGGAAAACCGCAAAGACTCTAGAACCCAAAGTATCGTATTTATCCATAAATTAGCTGCTTAATTCTTTGAGCTTCCGCAAATAATTGACCACCGTCGCGACGAACGTCGAATGCGACCACGTTAAGGGCGAAACCGACGCGTGTTCGCCCGTCAGAGGGTTGACCTGTTCCGCCAAAATGCCCGACGGCAAAGCGCGTTTCGCTGTCCATTCGAGAATTTCGAGCGCGCCTTTCAAATCATCTTTTTTCTTCGCGATCGCGATTCGGTAATCCGCTAGCCAGAGTGTGCAGATAAACCACGCGTTGCTCGGCGTATCGTCGGAGCGCATATAAGAATCGTGCTCGAAGCGCATCACGCCGCCGATTTTCGTGGCAAGCCAGAGATGTTTTTCGATCGCCCGCATCGTGCTCGCGACCATTTTATCGTGCGCGTCGAACGCGCCGAGATAAAACGCGCCGAAGAGCGACGCGTCAATCGTCGTGTCGGCTTCGTAATGATCGTCGCCGTGAAACTGCAAAGCGCGGATAAATCTGCCTAATTCTTTGCTGTAGAGATGTTTGCGCATCGCTTCGGTAATTTCGTCAGCCGCATTTTCGTAAATCGCAGCGCGGGAATTTTCCGCAAAGAGCCGCGCGAAATTTGCCGCCGCACGCAAGCCACCGACGACCGATGCGCAGGTAAACGTGTGAATTCCGCGCCGATCTTCCCACAGATTCCAGCTCGGTGCGGGCAGATTCGTTTTTTCGTGGCGAAACACGACCAAAAAATCGGCGCATTTGATCGTTAATTTGCGGTATAAAAGATGCGCGAATTCGATGTCGCGATATTTGTCGTAATGCTGCCAGAGCGCCCATAAAACGAGCGCCGTTTCGTCTTCCTGAATCGGCGTCTGCGCGGTTCCCGAGTATTTGTCCCAAGCCGTGTGCCAGCCCGACGCGACCGTTCCGTCGGCGTTGTATTTTTGCAGAAAATAACCTTTTTCGTGAACGATCTCGCCGCAGAACTGATAAAACTTGCGCGGCAGATGACGATAACCGGCAATATCGAGCGCGTTCGCGACAAACGCGCCGTCGCGTGTCCACAAGTAGCTGTAATGATCGGTCGCGCGAATCGTCACGTCAGAATCGTTTGCCGCCAGAATCGCGCCGTCGCGGTCGATCTGCGTATGGACGACGAGCAAAGAGCGTTTGTAAAGCTCGACGATTTCCTCGGAAAGTTCCGCGAAATCCGTCTCGTTTTTGTTGACCCACGCGCGCCAGTAATTTTGCGTGTAATCGAGAAAATTCTGCGGGCGTTCGTCTAAAACGTGGGAATTCAGGCGTTTGACTTCTTCGTGCGTCGTCGCTGCCGCAATCCAGTAAAAAAACTCGAAAGTGTCCCGTTCTTCGAGATGAAAACTCAGCTGAACGGTCGAATCCACCGAGCCTTCGGTTTTCGCGCCGCCCGAAAGCACGCCGTCTTCGGCGTCGCGCCACGTTCCTTCCTGATCGCGAAAAGCCTTGCGCCCGGTCGAAAAATTATCGAACTGCGGCTCGGTATTGATGAGAAAAAAGCGGTGTTTTTTGTAATGAATGAGTGCCGATGATTCGGGATCGTAAAACGCCGTGTCGCCGATCTTGTTTTCGTAGATCCGAAAATCGTGATGCAGAAAAACGCGGATTTCGCGCCGCGAATCGCGCAAGTTAGAAACGCGCACCCGCCGCAGAAAAATGTTTTCGTGGCTCGCGACCGTGTCGTTCGAAACGATCTGCAAACCCAAAGTTTCGTTAGTTAATTTGACATCCGTGACGAGCGTTTCGGGCAAATAACACAAATCACGCCGCCATTCGTCTTCGAAAATCCACGAAAATTCGCCGTCCGCCCAGACGCCGAAGCGAAACGGAAAGCCTTCCGAGTGATTTTCCTGCCCGACGTGCGGAAAATAAACGTCGCGGATCTGATATTTATCGTCAAATGTGACAAGCAGTGAACCGTTTCCGACCGGAATATCGCGCATATATTTACGAGAAAAGATTTTCGTATTTATTTTACACGAAATCGGCGGGAAAGAATTAGCGGGGAAAAACTTTCAAGGAAAACAGGGAAAGCGGAAACAATTTACAGATTGCGCCCGCCGTCTTTCCGAATCGAAATTTATTTGGCAAGGTCCGAGATGTCTATTTTTTGATAAACGCCGTTCGGGAGCGTATTTTTAATGTCCAGCGAATATTTTCCCTTGCCTTCGGGCGTGATTCCTTCCTGATAAAAGTTGATATACCCGCTTTGATTCGAGCCGTAACGCCCGAGATGCAGATGCGCGCCGCCCGTTTTTGTATGAATACCGTGCCAGATAAACTCGTAGCCGTGCCCGCCCGTGAAGACCTGTTTGAACCCTAAGTTTCGCAGATTCAGATAAACCGTTCCGTCGTCGACGCCTTCGACATGAAAATCCGCCGCTCTGTTTGAAAGATGCAGGCTGTCCGGACTTCCGCCTTCGGGAACCGTCGTCCGGTTGCCGGATGTTACGTTAACGCTCGCCTGAAAATAGTCGCACAGGTTTTGCAGGATTTGTTTGACCACCGCATCGGAAATCTGCCGCCCGTTAAAATTTACTGCCGCCATAATTCACCTCCTTTTTAATTTGTGTGTTTGATTACTGGTTTTCTCTCTGCATGGACATTTGAACTGCCTCGACTTCGCCCGTCACGCTGTTAACGATCGCCATAAAAAACGTCCAGTTGTCATAGTCAACTCCATCGGGCGCGGCAACCGTCCGAACTGCGGACGAAGTGTTTACAATATCCGTCGAAATGCTTTCGCCCGGAGTCAAAGTTATTGAAGGAGAAGTGTTTACGGAAATAACGGTATGTTTGCAAACGCCGTCGAGACAGACGCCCTGAGAATATTGGCTGCTCCTAAAGCGAATAGTTGACGGCTGCCGGCTTCGATTGACCGCAGTGATCCGAAGAATCTGGTTCGGTCCGAGGGTGACCATGCCTGTGTCAAGGGCGATTCTGAGCTGATTCTGCGCTTCGACTCTCGAATCGGAACTCGTCAGCAATACCCAAACGATGCTCAGTGTGAGCGCGATAAATAAAGTGATTTTGCGTTTCATTGTTTTACCTCTTAAAAATCAAGCTGATTTTTCTAAAAAAGCGTGGGTATCCAGTTGTCTTGATCCTCTATCCCGCCAGCCGTATAAATTTGCGTTGCTCCCGTGATGACATCAATTATCTGGAATGTCACCACAAAATCGGGTCGTTTCGCGCCGACACGAACGCGCAGCGATAAATTTTCAAGCCCGCTCTCGACATATTCATCAACGAATCTCGTTTGATTCGAAGCAAGCATGAGCACCGGGCTGATTCGGGTCGAATTGACTGTTAGAAGTCCTTCGGCTTGAAAGGCGTAAGTGCAGCGCCTGAATCTAATACCGATAGTGTCATTGTCATTAGTCGTCGTGACGCTTACTCTTAATTTTTGATTCCGCGTCAAAGACACGACGCCCGAATCGGCGACAAACATCTTTCCCTGCGGCGACTGCTGCGCTTTGACTGGTGAACTCAGACTCATCAGTAAAGCTAAAGTAATGCTCAATGTGAGCGAGATTGTTAATGTTATTTTGCGTTTCATAGTTTTCTCTCCTTTTTGATCTATCGTTGAGTTCAGAGATGTTGTGAAGATCCCTGACACTGCGAGCTCCCGCCTAAAATGTTGTTAATCACTAACTCGAAGAAATGTAATCGACCACATCGACAGCGGAAACTACTCTTTGCGTGCTGGTGTCGAAAACGATCGCAGTGACCTTCAGGGTTCGCTTGTTGGACAAAATAACTATCCGCCGCATGCCGCCGTTCTGAGTATCGATCGAAACCGCTTCATTCGGCGCGACCGTCATCGGCGGGGTAATCGTTTGCGAGGCGATCGTCTGTTTGCAGATTCCCGCTTCACAACCGGTTTGCTGGTATTCAAAGCGCCTGACAACTTCGCCGTAAAGCCCGCCGCCGAGTTCTCCGTCAACTGATGTGACGCGAAGAATTTGATTATTTCCGAGCGATATAATGCCTGTGTCGAAAACGAATCTTTGCGGCGGTTCGGCGTTGACCGTCGAATCGGATTTAAGCAGCCCCAGCGTTATCGCGCTCAACGTGAGCGCGATTGATAAAATAATTTTTCGTTTCATAAGTTTTAAGCCTCCGGGAATTTTTACGAACCATAAAAAATTGAACTCCGGTAGTAATGGTTGTATATTTCTAGTGCAAAAATACTTTGGAAAAGATAAGTAATTTGTGAGGAAATCGTTTGTCTGAAAAAAACGGACATTTTTACGACTTCGGCAGCTTCCGGCTCGACGCCGAAAACCACGCGCTGTGGCGCGGCGACAAGCTCGTGTCAATCTCGCCGAAACCTTTGGAATTATTGATCTTACTGGTTCGTCGCGAGGGAAATATCGTGAGCCGCGAGGAATTGCTCGAAACGATCTGGCGCGATATTTTTGTCGAGGAAGCGAACATCAACTACACGGTTTCGCAGCTCAGAAAAACTCTCGCCGCAAACTGCCCCGAAAACGCGCCGTTCGTGCAGACCGTACCCAAGCAGGGTTATCGTTTTGCCGCCGAAGTAAAAGAAGTCTTTGAACCTGTCCGCGAAACCGAAAAACCTTTGGAGACAGGCACGGCGGCGGCAAAGGCGGAGCCGAAATCGCCGGTTCGCTGGCATTTGATCGCGATAAGTTTGCTCAGTATTTTATTTCTGACGAGCTTTGCCGCCTGGTGGAAATTTAGCGAGCGGCGAGCGCTTTCGAGCGTTCCGGTCAATGAAAGAAATTTTCGCACGGTTGCGATTCTGCCCTTGAAAACATTAAACGAGAACGAAAAAAACAAAGCATTGTCAATCGGTTTGACCGATTCGCTGATCTCGCGGCTCGGCAGTTTGAACCGTTTCGCCGTTCGTCCTTTAAGTTCAGTTAAAGATTACGCCGCGAACGATCGCGATCCGCTGAAATTCGGCGCGGATTTGATGGTTGACGCCGTTTTGGAAGGCACGCTGCAGCAGACGGAAAATCGTCTGCGCGTCAATGTCCGCCTCTGGGACGTGCGCGACGGCGCGCAGCTCTGGCAGGATTCGTTTGATTCCGAGGAAGCCGATTTCTTTGCGCTGCAGGATACGATTTCGACCCGCGTGACGCAATCGCTCGTTGCGCAATTGATCGAAAAAGACCGCCGGATTCTGGCGAAGCGCGAGACGAACAATCGGAGCGCTTTCGACGCTTACTGGCGCGGGCGATTCTTTCTCGAAAAACGCCAGCCCGAAAAAGCCGCCGCCGAATTCGAGCAGGCGATAAATCTCGACCCGAATTACGCGCTCGCTTTTGCGGGTCTGGCGGACGCATTTATCTGGCAGGCGAATTTTACGAGCGACAGCGATGCCGAGCTTTACGAAAAAGCCGCGACCGCAACCAATACCGCGTTAAACTTAGACCCGAATCTGGCGGACGCGCACAGCTCGCTCGGGCGGATCAAATATTCGCACAACTGGGATTGGGCGAGCGCCGAAGAATCTTTCCGGCGGGCGCTCGAATTAAATCCGAACAGCGTCAACGCGCATCAATTCTACGCGCGTCTTTTAACGACGCTCGGGCGCTATACGGAAGCGCTCGCCGAAATTCATAAAGCCCGCGAACTCGATCCGCGCTCGGCTGATCTGGGCGTTCCGCTCTACGCGATTCTCGAAAAACAGGGCGCGTATGACGAGGGGCTGAAGGTTTTGAACGCGACGCTCGAAATGGACAAGGATTCACAATTTGCCCGCCGCGGCATCGCCAAGCTTTATCTGCTCAAAGGCGATTACGCGAAAGTCATCGAACTGAACGGCGAATCGTTTCCGAATTCCGATAAAATCGATTTCGCGTGGGCTTCGATGCTCGCGACCGCGTATCATAAAAGCGGGCAAACCGAGAAAGCAGCGCAAATGCGGGATTATTTGCAAAAAATTGCCGAAAAAGACCCGAAATCGCTCTACTTTTTAGCGCTTCACGACAGCGAAACGGGACGCTCCGACGAAGCCCTTGCCGCGCTCGAAAAATGCCTCGAACTCCGCGAAGAACGTATGATCTGGACAAAAGACGAGCCGCGTTTTAATAATCTGAAAACCGACGCGCGGTTTCAGGCGATTCTGCGAAAAATAAATCTCGCCGGTTAGCTTTCCGATCTTAGTAATTATTTTCTTTTCGGGAAATCGACGAAATCGCCGTCGCGAACGGCAATCGAATTCGGGTGAATCTCTCTGGCTTCCGTCACAAAATCCTGAATGTTTTGATAACGCTGCGAAAAATGCGTCAGGACGAGCAGTTTTGCGTTCGAGTCGGCGGCGATGCGCGCGGCTTGTTCCGATGTGAGATGACCGTGCGCGATCGCTTCTTCGGTTTCCGCCGCGAGATATGTTGATTCGCAGACCAAAACGTCAACGTCTTCGGCGAGCCGGAAAGCATTTACGCAAAGCCGCGTGTCCATCACGAACGCGAAGCTTTGACCGCGTTTTTCCGTGCTGCAATCGTTGAGCGAAACGATTTTGCCGCCGATTTCGAGCTTGCCTTCCGTCTTCAATTTTCCGGCGTCGCGCCCGCGAATCCCGAACTGCGCGAGCCGTTCGGGCAACAGCGTGACCGAATCGTTTTCCTTGATGCGGTAGCCCCACGATTCGGCGGAATGTTCGAGTTTGTACGATTCGATCGTGTAATCTTTCGCGGTAACAACGACGCCTTCGGCGCGAATCGGAACGCGCTCGATCGTCGCCGTGTTGTGATAGATCGAAGAATTCGCCAGATTATCGAGATATTTTTCGCCGCTCGCGGGATAAAAAATCTCTACCTCGTGCGGAACGCGGTCGAGCGAAATTCTTTGGAGAACGCCCGCCAATCCGAGACAATGGTCGCCGTGAAAATGCGTGATGAAGATTTTCGTGATCTGCGAAGCCGTTACGTCGGCGAAAATCATCTGCCGCTGCGTGCCTTCGCCCGGATCGAAAAGAAATCCTTCCGAATCCCAGCGCAGAAAATAACCGTTGTGATTGCGGTCTCTGGTCGGAACCTGGCTCGCCGTGCCGAGCGCGATAAATCTTCTTGCAGACATAATTTTAGAGGGAAATTTACGGCAAATTCGCGATTAATTCCGAGGCTTTTCCGACAACATCTTTTTCGCTTTTGAAGGCGAGCATTTCAATTGCTTCACGGAGCGAAACCCAGCGCGCTTCGTCAATTTCGTGGTCGTGGTCACAAACGTCGCCGGAAATATATTTGAGCAGAAAAAAATGCACGAATTTGTGAAAGCGAACGCGTTCGCCTTTCGCGGCGGCAACATACCAGTATTCGACGGTTTCGATCTTTTCGAGAATTTCGCATTCGATTCCGGCTTCTTCGCGGACTTCGCGGAGCGCGGCTTGCTGTTCGGTTTCGCCCGCGTCAATAATGCCTTTCGGCAATTGCCAGCGGCGGCTCGGGTTGACCGAAACGATCGCGACCTGCTGTTCGGAATCGTTCAGACGAAACGCGACGCCGCCCGCCGAAATTTGTTCGAGTGTCGGGATTTTCGGTTTTTCCATTTAGCTTTTCGAGTTTATTGCCTGTTCGACCGCCGCGTCCAGTTCCTTTTTAACCTGCGCGTCGAAACCGATGATTTTTTTAACGAGTCTGCCTTTGCGGTCGAAGATCGCGGTTTGCGGAATCGCGGTTTCTCTGCCGAAAATAAAGCGCGTCAGCTCGTCTTCGGGAATCGCGAGCGTGTAGTCAATCGCCAATCTTTCAGCGAATGCGGGAACGAGCGGGCGATCTTCTTCGCCGCCGACGTGCATCCCGACGACTTCGAGATTTTCCTTGCCGTATTTCTTCTGTAATTCCTTAAGATGCGGAATTTCTTCGATGCAGGGCTTGCAGTAAGTTGCCCAAAAATCGAGGATGACGACTTTGCCCTGAAAATTCTTTAAGTTATAAACGTTTCCCTGCAAAGCGGTTTTCGCGTCCATCACCGCCCACGTCATTTCTTCGATCGGTTTGGTCGGCGGCATCGGCTGGCTCGTCTGCGGCACGTCGTTGACCGAAACGGGTTTATTGGAAATCGCGACCGGCGCGGCAGCCGGACGGCAGCCGATGGTAAGTAAAAAGTAAAAAGTAAAAAGTAAAAAGGCAAACAGCTTCATAAAAAGTAAATGGTAAATGGTAAATGGTAAATTGTAAAAGAAAATCGTCATTTACAATCAATTCATTTACCATTTACCATTTACCATTAATTGATGGGTTTCTATCCGGATAAAATCAATAGACGTTTTTCCGCACCGCAGAAATCGGGCAAAGCCGCGCGGACAAATGCCGTCGGCGCGGGCGCGAGCTTTACATGCGGCTCGTTCGTGCGCGTTTATCTGGAAATTGGCGCGGAAACCAAGAAAATCCGCGACGCGCGTTATCAAACGAACGGCTGCGGTTTTGCGATTGCCGCCGCCGAAGTGCTCGCGGAAAAAATCGTCGGGCGGAAATTGACCGATTTGCACGGACTCGATCACGCCGAATTTCTCGGCGAAATCGAACGCGAACTCGGCGTGTTTTCCTCCGAACGGAAACACTGTGCGGAGATTTGTTTCGACGCTTTGCAGGCGGCTTTAGGCGATTTCAGAGCCTTGCAGATCGAAGAATTCGCGGGCGAAAAAGCGCTCGTCTGCACGTGTTTCGGCGTTTCGGAAGAGACGATCGAAACGCTCATTGCGGAAAACGCGGCGGATTCGGTCGAAGCCGTCGGCGACGTTTGCAATGCCGGAGCGGGCTGCGGCTCGTGCCGTTTTCTGATTCAGGAGCTGATCGACATTCACGAGCTTGAAAACTAAAAACTTCCACCAGGAATTTTTTATATGCTATAATTTAGAGAAACTTAAACCGCCGCGTAGGGCGGAAATATTTAATCAAGAGGGGTTAATTGGGATTTTTGATTAAAATCCGAGATTTAAAGTACAAAATTATAAAATGGACGATCCTGCAAGTTTATTTCTTCTGTTTTTCGCCGAACCCGGCGCCGCGACAAGCGAAAATTCACTCACAGTAATTCTGCTCAAAATCCTTTCGGTAGTCGTTTTGGTTTTTATCAACGGCTATTTCGTCGCGGCTGAGTTTGCCTTTGTCGCTGTCAGAAAATCGCGAATCGAAGCGCTCGCCGCAGACGGCAAGGCGGCGGCGAAACGGCTGATGACGATTCTGAATAATCTTAACCCGTATCTGTCCGCGTCGCAGCTCGGCATTACGCTCGCTTCGCTCGGTCTGGGCGCGCTCGGCGAGCCGGTCGTCGAAGCCATTTTGGGCGGATTTTTGAGCCAGTATATGTCCGAATGGTGGCGGCATATTGCTTCGTATACAATCGCGTTCGCGATAGTGACAACTCTACACATCGTTTTAGGCGAGCAGGCACCGAAAATTTTCGGACTCGCAATGGCGGAAAAAGTAGCGATGGCGACGGCTCTGCCGATGATTATTTTTTATAAGATCTTCAAGCCGTTCATTCTCTCGCTCGATTGGGCAAGTGCGAAGACGGTGAATATTTTCGGGCTCAACGCTTCGAGCGAACACGCTTCGATTTACACCGAAGAAGAAATCCGCCAGCTTATCAATAGATCGGAGGAAAGCGGTCATCTCAATAAAGAAGAGCGAAAACTCATTAATCGCGTTTTCGAGTTCAGCGAAACGACCGTCCGCGAAGCGATGATTCCGCGCACGGAAATCGTCGCGATTCCCGCCAATTCGTCGCTCGAAGAAATCGCCCGTTATTTCCGCGAACACGGCTATTCGCGACTTCCTGTCTACGGGGATTCGCTCGACGATATGCGCGGCGTTCTGCACGGCAAGGACATCATGCAGTATCTGCTCGTCAAGCCGCGGATGTTCAAGCTCGAACGCGTCTTGAAAAAGCCTTATTACGTGGTTGATACGGCGCGATTGGAAGACGTTCTGCGCCAGATGCAGCGGGAAAAATTTCACTTCGGATTTGTGGTTGACGAACACGGCGGCGTCGAAGGCATCATCACGCTCGAAGACCTTCTCGAAGAAATCGTCGGCGATATTTCCGACGAACACGACGAGGAAGTCAACGAGCAGATCAATCCGCAGCCCGACGGAAGTTTTCTGCTCGACGGCGGTTTGGCGGTGCGCGATTTGAACAAACGCTGCGGAATGAATCTGCCGGTCTCGGACGCCTACACGACCGTCGCCGGATTTTTAATGTCGGAATCCGGACAAATCTTAAAAGAAGGCGACGCCGTGCCGTTTAACGGGCATATTTTCAAAATCGAACGCGTCGTCAAACGCCGCATCTTAAAAGTGCGAATGGAACCGAACGAAAAATCGAGCGCGGCAATCACAGATACGGGACAGAATTAAGCAAATTCCGTTTAAAATCGAACAAAAGAAAGCCGGAATATGTCGTATTCCGGCTTTCTTTTGTCTGAAATTCTTTTATTTTTTCAGGCAAAATTCGTCTAAGGCTGGCAAACAATGCGGAAACCGACATACGACAATGTTTTTTGGTCGGACGGATAATTAGATCGCAAAGTAATTAACCATTGCGGTTTTTCCATATAAACCGAAGCGGCGACATAGGCGCTTCCGCGAGCGACAATTTTACCTTTGAGCTCGGCTTCCGGTTTATCCGCCGTGTGCCCCTGATATAAAGCATATTTTGTAGAAGTCCACTCCTGAACGTTGCCCAGCATATCCTTCAAACCGCCAACCATAGTTTCGTCGGGAAGCGTCCCAACTTCGGATGGTTTACCTCTGTTGACATTAGCTGATGAGGGCTGCCACGAATCGCCCCACGGAAAAGAAGTTGCTTGCGATCCGTTGCGCGCTGCATATTCCCATTCTTCTTCGGTCGGCAGGCGGCAGGGTTTGCTAAGCTTTTGGGAAACCCAATCGGCATAGGCTTTGGCGTCGTTCATCGAAACAAATGTAACGGGCAGTTTTTCATCTCCTTCGGGCGGTTTGCCGTTTTTCCAATCCTGCGGCGGCTGATAATTTTTCTCCTTTATAAATTCGGCATATTCCTCATTACTAGTTTCGGTTTTGGCAATCAAAAAAGTACTAACCGTTACCGTATGTGCAGGAAATTGGTCGCCAAAAAATTTATCGAGTTTCGGAACATCGCTTCTGCCCATTTGAAAACTTCCGCCCGGAATCGTGACCAGATTCTTGGAAATATCCGGCGGTGCTTGGGCTGCCTTTGCGTCGTTCGTGGTGCTGTTTCCGTTATTGGTTGATGCACCGGCAGACGGCGTGTTTGAAGATTTTGACAAAGCAAAGAAATAAAATAGGTATCCGCCCAAGGCAAGCATCAGAACTGCCGCCAAGCCTCCGACGGCATAGAGCAGCGGCGAGAATTTGTTCGGCGGCGAAGATAATCTGGTGTGCAGATCGTGCGAAAAATGAAGGTTTGACGAGCCCTGACCATGTATTTCGGATGTCGGCTGCGGCTCATACGTCTGCGATTGAAATTGTGCGCTCGCAGTATTTTCGGCATTACCGATCGGAAGCGTCAGCTCACGATTCTGCGATGCTCTGACCAATGTGGGATTGGAGTTAGTCCATCTGCCGGACTGCGCGATATTCGACGAAGACTGCTGCTGCGCATCAATGCTGGTATGCAGTTTGAGCTCTTCGATATGTTTTTGCGCCTGAAGAATTTCCTGCGCGAGGCGTTTGGCTTCGGCTTCGGCATAAAGACGCGCGGCTTCGGCTTCCTCACGTTTTTGTCCTTCGAGTTCCGCCAGATTGCGCGCTTCTTCGACTCGCTTTTGCGCCGCCTGGGCTTCCAGTTCAAAGCGGCTGACCTTTTCTCTGACTTGCTTTTCAGCTTCGGCTTCAACCATTTTCCGGCGTTCGGCTTCCACTTCGGCGACAATCCGCAGTTCACTTTCAATATTTTTTTGTTTATTTTCGGCAGCGATCCGCAGAGACGCTTCATATTCGGCTTTTTGTTTGGCTTCTTCAAAGTTTCGTTTGGCTTCTTCGACTTGTCGGGTCAGCTGCTGGGCTTGAATTTCAGCCTGTCGCCGGACGCTTTCTTCCAGTTCTCTCTGATGCGCTGCCTGCTCTGATCTTTTGCGTTCGAGCTCAGCGAGTTTTTGCGCTTCGAGCGCGGCTTGGGCGAGATAATTAGCGCGTTCTTCGGCATTCTTTCGCGCTTCGACTTCTTTGGCAAGGCGTTCGGCTTCGGCTTTTTGGCGTGTCTGCTGTTCAATCGCCAGCTTATCCTGCATTTCGGCTTCGAGCTGACGGCGAACTTCGCCCTCCATTTTTTGTTTGGCTTCCAAAGCCTTTCGTCCGGCTTCCTCCGCAAATTTTTGCGCTTCGGCAAATTCCTGCACCAATTTATCGTGTTCGATGGCTTTGACCTTTGCTTCTTCGGCACGGTCTTTGGCTTCGAGAAATTCCTGGGCTAAATTCTCGTTGGGAAGAAAAGTGTCTTTTTTAGCAGGATCGAAATAAGAGAAAAATGTTTCGCGCTGCGATTTTGTCAGGTTCGATGTAATGTCGTCTAAAACCGTCGGCGGCAAATCCACTTTATCCGAGGTCGGCGGCAATTCCCGATTGCTCGAAGCCCGCGGCTTTTGCATGATCTCCGTTTGGCTGCCGGGGAAAGACAGGTTTTCCGCGCGGGTCAGAGCGTACTCGAATTCGCCCAGCATCTCTTCGACCGAATGCGGGCGCGCATCAGGGAGTTTTTGCAGCGCGCGGCGGACAACGGTTTCGATTTCGGGCGAAAGTGAAACATTGAACGAAGCAAAACTCGGCGCTTCGACGGTCAGATGCTGAAACATTACCGCCGGAATCGAATCGCCGTCAAACGGCAGATGTCCGGTCAGCATCTGAAAAAGAATCACGCCGAGACCGTAAATATCGGCGCGGTGATCAACCCCGACGTTCTCCCATTGCTCGGGCGACATATAAGGCGGCGAACCGAGAATGTTTCTTGTCTGGGTTTGAATAAAGGAGTTTAAGGATTCACTGGCTTTGATTTTTGCCAGACCAAAGTCCAGAACTTTGATCGCTTTATCAAGCGGAAGATCCTTTTGCACCATGATATTCTGCGGCTTGAGGTCGCGGTGAACGATGCCCCTGCTGTGAGCTTCCATGACGCCCCAGGCTATCGGCTTAAAAAGATTAAAGGCTTCTTTGACGGTTAACGGTTCTCCCGGCTTGAGAAAAGATGAAAGCGGATTGCCGTCCACAAATTCCATTACCAGATAAGGCATCGTGTCGTCTTCGACGCCGAAATCGGTAACTCTGATCACGTTCGGATGATTAATCGAAGCAGCTAAAACGGCTTCCTGTTTGAAGCGCGCCAGAAGATTGCCGTCCTGTTCGACCAGACTCGGTAAAATTATTTTGACGGCATGCTGAGATTTTAAAAATTTATGTCTGGCGCGGAAGACGATACCCATTCCGCCGTCTCCTAATCGTTGTTCGAGAAGATACCGACCGCTGATCAGGATATTGCAGGTGATGGTCGTTATTAAAGATTTATCGTCCAGCGGACAAACTATGTAAGCGTCGTCATAGCAATTACGACATTTAGGACATTCTTTCATAACCTTAGAGACGGCAGTAACTACTGTCTTTGCGACGAGCGACTGTTGCGTAAGGAGTTTGAATCAGCTTTTCGAGGCGGCTTGTTTTTCCCTCCCTGAAAAGAAACTGCTTTATTAATACTCTATAACGTCGGAGTTTAACTCAGACTTTCGAAAATTTCAAACTTTTACCGGCATGAGCGATAGCAGATTGTAAAAAAGACGACCTCAAAGTTTGAATTTGCGGTTCCGGCAATGCCGACCGCGCCTTTTTTAAAGAAACTGAAGTTGTCAACCATATTGCCGAGATCGAGACGGTCGCCGGTCGAGCTGTCTTCAACATAAAATTTGAATAAATCCTTCCCGGTGCGAGGCTCTTTTTCGGTCCGAATGATAAAGCGAAACTGTTTGTCCACGATCGCTGCCACATTATCGATCGGGTTCGAGAATATTTGTTCCATTTCGCCGTTTTTGACGAGATAGCCCTTAACACGGTAAGGTTCGGCGGCATTCGCGCCGGAAATCTGGACGAGGTAGTAATTCCTCGCGTCAATAACGCGAAAAACGAAACCGGCGGTTTTTTTGTCGGAAAGCGTAACGCTCGCGATCATTTCAAAATCCGTGTAATAGCGATACATCTCGCTGCGCGGCAGCCCGATTCCCGCTAAACCCCGGGTCGAAAGCTTGTTACTTAAATTCCAGCCCGACGGTAATTCCCATTCATTATTTGTCCATGAATTCGGAAACTGTTCGGTGCTTTCTTTGATCGGTAGATCAATCTGGTAGCTGTCCGGTATTATCGTCGGGTCATTATTCTCTTCATCAAGAATTTCAGGAGCAATGCCTGCCAGAACGGGTTGGTATTTAACATCTTTCGGACGGATGTCAATTGTGTAGTAGCCTCTTTTCATTCCTTTGATGAGGGCGGAATTATTTTTGATCGGAACGATACAATAGCCGCCTGTTTCCACCAGCTTCAAAGAGTTATCGGGATTGTAACCGATAAATCTGGCAGGTGCGTAGCGCACCTCGCCTTCGGAAATATTGGTTTTGATGCTTACCTGATATTTTTCGGCATCGAGGCTAAAGTCTAAACCCACCGATTGCTGCGGCGTAATAGTAAGGTCTGCTACACGCGTGTTAAATCCGTCGAGCGAAGCTGAAAGCGTATAATCGCCGGATTGAAGTTTATCAAATTCGATAATGCCGTTATCCGGCACTGTCCGGACTTCCGGAATCGAGTTTGGCTTGTCGGAAGTCAATGTGACTTTGGCATCGGGCTCGGTTGTTATCTTTAAGTAACTTGTTCTGACCGTAAGATTTCTAGGGCGAGAAAGATTTCTTAACGAGCCGGATGTTTCCTCTTTTGATTGCTTTCTAACATTCGGTTTTTTGACCGGCGTTTTCTTTTTAGGTTTATTGCTTGATTTTTCGGTCAGGCTTTGGCGGTTTTCGACGTCCAATTGAGCGGCGACCCGGACGGTCATCGCGAAAAAAACAATGCCGGAGAAAATCAAAGCTTTTATAGCAAAACTCTTCCCATTCATCATATACCCTTCGAGTAGCGCGAGATTATCGGAAATGTATCGTAACACAATACTTTCAATAGTAAAAACAATTTTCAAACGAACCGCTGAAATTGCCTGCGCCCAAGCTTTTCGGTCGGCTGAGCGAAATTAAAAACCTCAAAATTTCAAAGAAATTCAAGGAGCACGGACGATTTTCGCCCGTGCTCCTTGATTAACCCGAAAACGTATGCGATTTAGAAGTTATACTTCAATGCAAATTGAATACGTCTGCCGGGCGTCACGGTATCGGTCGCCTGTCCGAATCCGGGAGATTCGAGAAAGCGCACGGGAACGCCGAAATTGGCACGGTTCGTAAAATTGAAAACGTCCATTCTAAATTGCAGATTTTGGTTTTCAGTAATCCTAAACCGCTTGCTGAACGACAAATCCAGTTCCAGAATTTCTCCGGCACGGAAACTATTGCGCCCAACTGAACCATCTTGACCGAAAGGCGCTAACATCGTCAGACATTGCGCTCCTGTACAAGACAATTGTAAAGGCTGTTGGTCGTTGCCGGTTTGAGTAATAAACTGCGTGCTGTTCAAACGGTCAGTCAAATTACCGTCAAAATTGATGTCATAAATCGAATTGACCGTAAATGGCTGTCCGGTGTTGAATTTGCCGGCGCCGGCGATTTGCCAGTTGCCGAACAAATAACGAACAAAACTGTTTTGTCCTTTCAAACTCGGTAAATCATAGATGAAGTTATAGGTAAATCTATGTCGAACATCAAAGTTTGCCGGAGCATATTCACCCTCAAACGTCAGACTGTTCTGTGGTAATGCCGATGCGCCCGCTAAGTCGAAAACATCCGAAACATCATCTTCAACTTTTCCATAGACATAATTCATCTGATATTGAAAGTTTCGTGCTAAGCGTCCGCGAAGCTCGATCTGAAGCGAATCATAGCGAGAGCGTCCGGTTGTTTCAAATTGATTGATCGGACCAATATTGCGATTGGGACGAGTTAGGTTCGAATTGCTGAAAGCATCAAAAGTTGTACCTGCAACCTGCGGTGAGAGATAGTTTATCGAAGTCGGATCGTTATTTATCGAGATGCCTTCAACCCTGGTTATATAATTGTTTCCAAGATTAGGTGTCGTAAATCGAAGTAAACTTCTTCCGAGTGTTCCGACATATGCAACTGAAAGAAATGTGTTGCCGAACAATTTTTGTTCAATACCAATCGAATATTGGTGAGATAACGGGGAATCTAAATCTCTTTGTGGCAGGGTTGTGCCAAAGGAAGTTCCATTTGCGACAGGAAATCCATAAAGTCCTCTGAGTAAGTTTAATTGGCTGAATGCGGCGGTATTGAGAGTGTTCAAAGTTCCGGGAGCAACGATCGTGCTGTTTTCCGAGCAGTTGATCGGGTTAAACGGTCCATTTATCGGATTTAACAGAGTAAAGAAATCATTGCAAAGCAAATCGCCGCCGCCGGTGTTTGCGGTTGTAAATGTCGGAAACACATTGCGTGATTGACTAACTACCGCGCCGATAATTTGGTCATAGAAAATTCCGTAGCCGCCACGAATGACAGTATTGGAATTAGGCGACCAGGCAAATCCGATGCGCGGAGCGAAATTATTTTTATCGGCGTCATAAATTCCAGTTCTTCCGGCGATAAAGTCGTTAAGCCCTCTAAATAAATCAATACCGGTGATTGACGGAAATAGCGCCTGCTGAAGCTGGAAGGTGCTCTCAATTTTACTATCAGCCTCTTTCGGGGTCGTGTTGAATTCGTAGCGCAAGCCAAAATTAAGCGTAAAGTTATTAGCAATGCGCCACTCGTCCTGGACAAAAAAATTGAGTTGGTTATAGCTCAAATTTATTTCAGAGTCGTTATTCGGCAGTACCAGGGATTGGAAGAAACCAGAAGCCGCGCCGGAAGCTGCTAAGTCCAGCGACGAAGCAAAACCGTTATTGCAGTTAAATACGGCTCCGACAACACAACGTCCGCCGTAGAATGTTACCAACGGGCGGGAGTTTCTTGGCAAATCACTTTTCAGATATGAGCGACGAATATCGGTTCCAAACGAGAAGCTATGCTGTCCTTTAAAGTCTGCTTGGAATCGCACTGTATCCGCAAACTGGAATGTATTATTTTCACGTTCTTGCGGAAAATTGAAAACGTCCACTCCGACAGGGCTGAATCCGGCAATAATCAACTGTCCGATCGGTCCCAAAGCGGTGTTTTGTGTTGTAAAGTTGGTAGTTCGGTATCTGGTTTGCGATGCCGCAACGCATCCTGTTGAATTACAAGTCGGAAGCGTAACATTGTATATATTGCGGGCATTTAGCAGAAAACGCCGGTCTTGGTCGTTTGCGATTAGCGAACTGCTTACAGGAACTAAAAATCCGGTGGCATCCGGGATTTCTTCAAAATCAAGCTGCGTTCTGCCCCAAGAAAAACGAAATTCATTCGACATTCTTCTAGTGATTGCGCCGCTCAAATAACTGGAGAAATTACCGGTTTGAACATTTGGGCGGATAGCTGAGAAAAGCGCATTGCCGACATCAGTTAAATCTCGCTTATCATCTGTAAAATTATACCGCGCGGTAAATGTTTGTGGTTTAGATGTGTTCTTAAAAAAATTGTAGTCGATTTTACCCGAAAGGATAAGACCGCGCGCATCCGTCGAAAGTGCCTGCGTATAAGTATTTCGTCCAAAAATGCCATTCGGATTATTGGCAAAAGGAAACAAACTAAAAACGGCATCGCCCTCGATAGATGTCGGGTAACCGGCAGTAAAATTGATTGGATCTCCGGTCATTGGATTTCGACACACTCCGTTTGTAAATGTTCCGAAACATTGTTGAAGTCCTCCCGGAGAGTTAAAAACAGCTCTTTGCTCGACTGTCGGAACAGCAAAATTCCTTTCTCTCGTGCCGTCAAGATTTTGAATTTCACCGGACACAAAGAAAAACAATTTGTTGCGTACAATCGGACCTCCGATAGCCAGACCTCCCTGCAAAAGTGTAAATACATCTTTTTCTCCTGCGTTATTGGTTACCTGAATCGGTTGTCCGTCAAGAAGCACAGCCGTTTCGCTGCTGCTTGAAACCCTTCTTGTCAATCCGGTAGTTGTATCGCCGTCGGCATTGTCGAAAAAGTTTCGCGCGTTGAGCCGGTCGGAATTCAGCATTCCGTAGATCGTGCCGCGAAACTGGTTGCCGCCGGATCTCGAGATGGCGTTGACCTGCGCGCCGAGGTTGCGTCCGTATTGGGCGGGCGCAAGCAGCGTGATGATTTGAAATTCCTGAATGGATTCGATCGGCTGCGGAACGAGCGTGAAAAAGCCCTGACGGCGAACGCCGATGTCTTCGTCGTTATTGTCCGAGCCGTCAACCGTAAAATTGTTTGCCCGCGAGCGCAGTCCGTTAACCGAAAACTGACCGCTCGTGCCGACGCCGCCGCCGACGCCCGGACCGACCGAATTACCGATCGCCTGGGGCGGAAGATACACGCCGGGAACTAAGAAAGCCAGTTCGTCAAAACTGCGCGTCAGGGTTGTCGAGCCTAAAGGCAGACTCAATAGCTCTCTGACGTTGAAAGATCCGTCGCGCCGTGGATTATTACCCGCGCCCGCATCTTCGTCCGATCCGACATTATCCTGGACGCTTGCCGTGGTCGTCGTGGTCGTCGGATTAACCGTCTGCGGAGTGGTTGAGGTCGTGGTTGAGGTCGCGCCTATTTTTCTCAAGGCAATCGGAATCGGCACAAAGCGATTGCTGCGCGTCGCGTAAAGCTCTTGTTTTTTTTCATACACTTCATAGCCGGAAGCTTCGACCTTGATCGTATAAACTCCGGGCGATAGAAAATCCTGTTGGAAGTAGCCTTCCGCGTTGGTTCGTTTTGCGGTTTGATAGCCGTTAGCGAGATTGATGAACTGAACGGAGATGCCGCCCAGACCGGGACCGTTTTCACCGTCAATAACTCTGCCTTCAAAACCGCCGGTAACATTACTTTGAGAGAAAACATTTGCATTGAAAATTGCTAAAACACCCGATAAAAATGTAAACATCAAGATGGCGCGCATCGAAAAATGCCAGCCAAAATGTTGTGAACGATTTTTAATCTTCCTTGAATAGTTCTTAACTAACATCTTGTGTTCCTCCTGTGAACCGTTAAAATTTTTCGAAAATCGGATTTTGGTGACTGATACAAAAAGCTGTAAATAAAAACACCTCTTTAAACCGATTCTGTGTCGTGAACATGTAGGATTTTCGTCTTATCGAATGATCAAATAATCTCCTATTTGAAAGCTAGGAAGAATAGACGGTCTTTCAAAACCTTCAAAGCTGTAAGGCTGAAATAAAACCGCGGAAATTATTAGAATTTACGTTTCGAAAGCATTCTATATCTATTTTCTAAAAATAACAATAGTTTTTTATTCTCGGCGTTTTTTTCTTTCATCTTTATAATGCGTAAAAAGAAACCGGAAACAGACAATAATTTAAAAAGAATTACCTAAATTTTGTTTTTATCCTTTTTGCGTTTCAGCGGTGGCTTTATACCGGCGATTTTCTTTGACTTTTAGAGCAGCCTTAGAAAATTTAGAAAAACTCTCCGGTAAATTGCCGGAACGACAAATTTTTTGTGGTTCCATATACTAATGGCCAAAAAGGGGCAAAAACTCACATTTTTTTTGAGTTTTTTTTTCGCTAAATCAAAAACCCTTTACCGTCAACGGTTTAACCGGTAAATAAATTGTCTGGTAATGATGTTAAATAATGGGAAACTCCCGGTAATACGGCTTTCGGCTCAAAATCAGCCGGTTTTCCATTTGTCTTCTTCTTCTGTTAAATTTATCGGATAGGTTTTTCATATCTTTAACTGGAGTTTTTTATTACAAAATGAGTTTAATTGAAGAAGTTTGGGCGCGTGAAATATTGGATTCGCGCGGAAATCCGACGGTCGAGGCGGAAGTTATCCTCGAAAACGGCACGACCGGACGCGCGGCGGTTCCCTCGGGCGCTTCGACGGGCGAAAACGAAGCGGTCGAACTGCGCGACGGCGACGATGCGCGCTATTTGGGCAAAGGCGTTTTGCAGGCGGTCGAAAACGTCAATGAAAAAATCGCCTACGAACTCGAAGGCTTGGACGCGCTCGATCAGACGCTCGTTGACCAGACCTTGATTGATCTGGACGGAACGGAAAACAAATCGAACCTCGGCGCGAACGCGCTCTTGGCTGTTTCGATGGCGACGGCGCGCGCTGCCGCCGCGTTTCAGGAAATGCCGCTTTACCGTTACATCGGCGGCGTGAATGCAAAAACGCTGCCCGTGCCGATGATGAATATTATCAACGGCGGCGCGCACGCCGACAATAACGTCGATTTTCAGGAATTTATGATTATGCCGGTCGGCGCGGAAAGTTTTTCGGAAGCTTTGCGGGCGGGCGCGGAGATTTTTCATAATCTGAAAAACGTTCTGAAATCGCGCGGGCTGGCGACGAGTGTCGGCGACGAAGGCGGTTTCGCGCCGAACCTGAAATCGAACGAGGAAGCGATCGAAACGATTCTCGAAGCGATTGACAAAGCCGGCTACAAAGCCGGCGAAAACATTATGATCGCGCTCGATCCGGCGGCAAGCGAGTTTTACAAAGACGGCAAATACATCTTCAAAAAATCGGACAAACGCGAGCTTACTTCAGACGAAATGATCGCGTATTGGACGGAATGGACGGAAAAATACCCGATCATTTCGATCGAAGACGGTTTAGCCGAATCCGACTGGGAAGGCTGGACGAAAATTACGCAGAACATCGGTCGCAAAGTGCAGCTCGTCGGCGACGATCTGTTCGTCACGAACACGAAATTTCTGCAAAAGGGAATCGAAACCGGCGCGGCAAACTCGATTCTAATCAAGGTCAATCAAATCGGCACTTTGACCGAAACTCTCGACACGATCGAACTGGCGAAAACTAATAATATGACATGCGTTATCTCGCATCGTTCGGGCGAAACGGAAGACGCGTTCATCGCCGATCTGGCGGTCGCGACCAACGCCGGACAGATCAAAACCGGCTCGCTGTCACGCTCTGACCGCATCGCGAAATATAACCAGCTGCTCAGAATCGAGGAAGATTTAGACGCCTCGGCAAAATATTTGGGCAGACGCGCGTTTTATCAAATCAAAGGTTAATAAAACCAGCCACGAATGACACGAATAGCACGAATAAAATTAAATGAATTCGTGCTATTCGTGTCATTCGTGGCTAAAAACTCTTATGAAAATCCTGATTATCGGCGGAACGAAGTTTCTCGGGCGACACTTGACCAACGCGGCACAGGCGCGCGGGCACGAAATTACGCTTTTTAATCGCGGCACGAAATACACGGGCGAAACGCTCGAAAACGTCGCGCAGATTCACGGCGACCGGAACGCGGATTTGGATCAACTCGCGGGGCGAAGCTGGGACGTTTGCATTGATACGTGCGGATATTTGCCGCAAAGCGTGGCGCAGTCGGCGGGATTTTTGCGCGATAAGGTCAATCAATATATTTTCATTTCGAGCATTTCGGCTTATGCGGATTTCAGCCGGAAGAATTTTGACGAAACCGCGCCGCTTGCCGAATTGACGCCTGAACAGCGCGAAAAATTCGAAAAAATAGACCCGCGCGGCGAATTGACCGGACCGATCTTAGGCGAAATGTACGGCGCGTTAAAGGTTTTGTGCGAGCAAGCCGTCGAAGCCGCAATGCCCGGACGCGCAATAATTATCCGTTCGGGCTTGATCGTCGGGGAATTCGATTGGACAGACCGATTTTCGTATTGGGTGATGCGCGCGGCGCGCGGCGGCGCGGTTTTCGCGCCGGGTTCGCCCGAACGGTTCGTCCAGTTTATTGACGGGCGCGATCTCGCCGCGTGGATCGTCAAAGCGGCGGAAAAAAATCTAAAAGGCATTTTTAACGTCACCGGCAAACCGCTCGATCTGACATTCGGTAAGCTTTTGAAAGAGATCAGAGCGGTTACGAAAAGCGACGCCGAATTTGTCTGGGCGGCGGAAGATTTTTTGAAGGCGGAAAACGTCAAAGAGTGGTCGGAGATGCCGCTTTATCTTCACGAATCGGACACGGATTCGCAAGGCTTTTTGTTAGCAAACGTTGATAAAGCGCTCGAAAGCGGTCTGAGTTTTCGCCCGTTAACCGAGACGATTCTTTCGACTTTAATGTGGCGAAAATCAGTTGAAGGCGAGCTGAAAGCCGGAATTGCCGGTGAACGCGAAGCGGAACTGATTGATAAATTGCGCGAACAATAATCAGTTTCCGCGCGTAGAAATCCGCATGAAAAAGATCATCCTCATCGGTTCGGGCGGCGCGGGCAAATCAACTTTAGCGCGGAAATTGGGCGATGCGCTCGGCATCGAGGTCATTCATCTCGACAAGCTTCACTGGCTGCCGAACTGGACACAACCTTCGAAAGACGATTGGCGAAAAACCGTCGAACAATTGCTCGAAAAAGACGAATGGGTGATCGACGGCAATTTCAACAGCACGATGGAACTGCGGATGGCGGCTTCAGATACGGTGATTTATCTCGATTTTCCGCGCATGATTTGCATTTACCGCGCGCTCAAACGGGTTTTGAAATATTACAACAAAACGCGTCCCGACATGGGCGAAGGCTGCAAGGAAAAACTCGATTTCGAATTTCTGCACTGGGTTTGGACATTTTCGAAAAAAGTGAAACCGAAAATCGAGGAAAGATTAAAAAAACTCGGCGACGATAAAGCGATAATCCGCCTGCAATCGCCGCGCGCGGTCGAAGATTTTCTTAGGAGTTTACGGAAAAGTTAAGTAAAATCTTTTCTATTATGTTTTTTATCATCGGCACGAAATTCTTCACCTGGGGCGGCGTGAAAACGCCCGATATGATTCGCTGTTCCGAATGCGGCACGGTCGCGCAGTTTACCGAAAAAACCGGAATGCGTTTTCTGACGCTCTTTTTTATCGTCCCGACGATTCCGCTTTCGGGCAAACGCAAAATGATCGAATGCCCGAACTGCAAGGCGCGCTTTCAGACGGAGTAAGAATGAAGATTACTATTTTACTTTCTGTTGTGTTGTTTTTGTCCTGTACTCAAAAAATTGAGCAAACACAAAACGCCGCGCTACCGCCAGCAAAGCCGAAAATAATTATTCCTAAAAGAAGTGGAGATTATTCACTTGAAAAAGCTGTCGACTCACTAACGAATATCAGTGAACTTCAAAGTTTGAGGGGAATTTCCTTACCGGATGGAGATTTTGAAGTCAGATTTTGGATCTCTAATCGCGTCGGAGTCAATGGTTTGATCATCAGAAAAAGCGGTGAAAGTCAGTCAGCATTATTTGTTGAACGAATGCCGCTCAAAAATAATAATCAAAATCCGGAAAATCGTTATGTTAATCCTAAATTACCGTGGCAAAGTGTTTTGGAGAGATTATACGAAGCGGAAATATTTACATTGCCTGATTCTTCGGAACTGAAAAATTACAAAGGCAATGATGTGATGGATGGATTTAGCAATATAGTAGAAATCAATAAGGACGGAATTTACCGCATTTACGAATATGTTAATCCAAATTGGGCGGATAATCAGGAGGCAAAACAAGTAGTTAAAATCGGCAGTATTATTGCAGATGAGTTTGGCTTGGAAGAATTTAGAGTGGAAGTGAAATAAACTGTGGAAGTTTTAGAAAAGCAACAAGGCGAATTTATTTTCAGCACCGACCGCGATCGGCTGCAAATCGACGCGATACATAAGTATTTGTCCGAAGAATCTTACTGGGCACAAAAGCGAACGCGCGAGCAGACCGAAACGGCGATAAAAAATTCCTTGCCTTTTGGAGTCTATAAAGGCGAAAATCAAATAGGGTTTGCGCGGGTCGTCACCGATTACGCGACGTTTGCATATCTCGGCGACGTTTATATTTTAAGTGAATTTCGCGGACAGGGTTTAAGCAAACGGCTGATGGAAACGATCGTTAATCACCCGGATCTGCAAGGCTTCCGGCGCTGGGTTCTGGCGACCAAAGACGCGCACACTTTGTACGAAAAATACGGATTTACTTCCTTAAAACATCCCGCAAGATGGATGGAAAAGGCGGCGCCCGATGCGTATTGAAGACATCAAATTACCGAATCTGAAACTCGAATCAAATATGGACAACGGAAAAAGACGCCCGCTGGCACTTGTCATTCTGGACGGCTGGGGACATTCGCCGCGCAAGGAAGGCAACGCGATCGCGCTCGCGCACACGCCTAATTACGACGAAATCTGCGAAAAATACCCGCGCACGCTGATTGCCGCATCGGGCAAACGCGTCGGTCTGGCGGCAGACTCGCCGGGAAGCTCGGAAGTCGGACATTTAAGTATCGGCGCGGGGCGAATCGTGCAAACCGACGTTTCGCGCATTTCGGCGGCAATCAGATCAGGAAAGTTTTTCGAAAACGCGGTTCTCAAAAATGCCCTCGCAAAAGCGCGCGCGAACAATTCGGCGCTTCATTTGATCGGACTTTTGTCGGACGGCGAAATTCACTCATCGCCCGAAAATCTTTTCGCGCTTCTGCGGATGGCGAAAGCCGAGGGCTTGGAAAAGGTTTTCGTGCACGGAATTCTGGACGGGCGCGACGTGATGCCGCGCACGGCGGACGTTTACTGTGAAGCGATCGAAATCAAGATGGCGGACATCGGCGTCGGGCGACTGGCGACGCTTTGCGGGCGCTATTACGCGATGGATCGCGACGGGCACTGGGAACGCACGGCGCGGGTTTACACGATGCTCGTGCACGCCGAAGGCGAGCGCGCGTTCGACGCGGTTTCGGCAATCCGAAGCTCGTTTTTGCGCGGCATTACGGACGAATTCATTCAACCGATCGTGCTCGAAAAAAACGAGGGCGAACCGGTCGGAACGGTTAAAAACGGCGATGTCGTCGTGTTTTTCAATCATCGCGGCGACCGCCAGCGCCAGCTCGTTAAATCGCTCTCGGTACGCGACGAAACCGATATCGCATCTTTAAGCAAACCGCACATCGAAACCGTCTGTCTGACGGAATACGACCGCGAATTCGGTCTGCCGGTCGCATTCAGGCAGGAAGCGGAAGAAAAATCGCTCGCGCAGGTTTTTGCCGAAAACGGTGTGCTGAACTGCCGCGTTGCCGAAACCGAAAAATACGCGCACGTCACTTATTTTTTCAACGGTGGCGCCGACAACGAACACCCGTGCGAACAGCGCGTGATCGTTCCGAGTTTGAAAAAAATGGCGCTCGAAGTTTCGCCCGAGATGAGCTGTTTCAAGGTTACCGATAAGTTTTTGCGCGCGCTCGAAGCCGACGAAAACGACGTTTTTATCGTTAATCTCGCCGCCGCCGATATGGTCGCGCACAGCGGCAATCTGGAGAAAACCATCGAATCCGTGCAGTTTATGGACACCTGTCTCGGCGGCATCGTCGAAAAGATTCGCGAAGTAAACGGCGTCGCGATCATCACATCCGACCACGGAAATATCGAAGAAATGGCTGATCTTCTAACGGGCGAACCAAACAACTCGCACACGGTCAATCCCGTTCCGTTTCATCTGATCGACGCGGGCGCGGCAGCCACGAAACTCCGCACGAACGGCGCGCTCGAAGACGTTGCCCCGACAATCCTCGGAATTTTAGGAATGGAAAAACCGATTGAAATGACCGGCAGAGATTTGCGGGAATTCTGAATTTATGGCGTATAATCGAATCTATGATTAAGGAAATCCGCTACAAGAATTTCAAAGCCCTGCGCGACGCGACTTTGCCGCTCGGACGTTTTACGCTGATCGTCGGCGCGAATGGAACTGGGAAAACGACTGCTTTAAGGTCATTGGAAGTGGCTAGGGATTATAAAAAGATCGAATGGAAAGATGTTGTTTCAATTGATATTCTTGACAGGGAAAAAGAACCAGTTCAATTGGGTTTTGAAACCGATCAAAGCGATAAAAAAATAACTTGGGTTAGAAGTGAAGCAGTAGGTAGAGATATTAAACAATTAAATTTAAGTAATCTTTTAGAACGTAAGCTTCACGAAATACAGGAAAAAATATTTAATGATTTTAGAATTTTTAGCTTTGATGCTAATAAAATAGCTGAACGTGTTGCTATTCGGATGGATTTACGTTTAGGTGAGAATGGACAAGGCTTAGCTGGTATTTTGGATCAACTTCGAGATAATGATCCCGAAAGATTTGAAGAGCTAAATACAGAATTAAATAAATGGTTTCCAGAATATGACAGAATATTATTTGAAGTTCCACATGATGGTTTCAAAAGTTTTCTATTAAGAACAAGATTCGGAAAACATAAGATAAGTGCTGAAAACCTTTCAGACGGAACTCGATTAGCTTTAGCTTACCTAACACTTGCTTATTTACCGAATCCGCCGAAAATCGTGGCGTTTGAAGAACCCGAAAAAGGAATTCACCCACGACTTTTGCGAAATATTCAGGAAGCGATGGACAGATTGGCTTATCCTGAAAATTTCGGCGAAAAACGCGAGCCGATTCAGGTTATCGCGACGACTCATTCGCCTTACCTGCTCGACCTTTACAAAGACCGGCGCGAAGAAATCGTGATTGCCGACAAGGACGAAAACGGCGCACATTTTAATCGGCTCTCAGATTTACCCCACATTGAAGAAATCTTGCAGGAACAGGACGCGCCGCTCGGCGATATTTGGTATAGCGGAGTGCTTGGCGGAGTGCCGGTTCAGCCATGAAAATTGCTATTTTTAGCGAGTCTCCGACCGACGAAGCCGCTTTAAAGATTCTTATCGAAGGCATTCTTGGCGAAGAAATTGAAGAAACTCCTTATCCGAACAATTTAAGATCACGTGGCTCGGGCGTTATCAGAGACGTTCCGGCTGTAGTCCGTGCTGTTTATTACAATACGGAAGCGGAATTTTTAGTTATTGTATGCGATTCGGACGATTCGCCGATTCATAAAAAAGAACATCTTGAACCGAACAATAAAGACTCGGAAAGATGTCAGCTTTGCCGTCTTCGCGTCGTGGTCAGGGCAACTCTGAAAACTTTGGGTTCGAAACCGGGAAAGGGAAACTTTAAAGTTGCGGTCGGCGTAACTGTTCCGTCAATCGAAGCGTGGCTTTTATGCGGAAAAAATCCGTCCGCCAGTGAAGCGACTTGGATAAATAAACAAAAGGAAAAAGGACTTAATACCTATAACGACCGGCGAAATTTAAAGATAGAATTATACGGCGCGGCAGTAACTTCTATGGCGATAATGATCGAATGCGGGACAGAAGCGGCTAAAAGATTGGCAGAAAATATCAAATATCTCGAAGAACTTTTCCCTGATGGTTTTGGTGAGATAGCACGTGAAATAAGAAGTTGGAAAAAATGAATTTTCAGCCGCAAAATATTCTGGTTATTCATTTCGGGCAGATGGGCGACGTAATTCTCGCGGTGCCCGCTTTTCGCGCGATTCGCGAACGGTTTCCCGATTCGAAAATTACCGCGCTGGTCGGGAAATCCGCCGCGATGATCGCCCGCATCGCCGACGTTTTCGATGAAGAAATCGTCGTCGACCGCGTCGAGCTGCGCGACGGCAGCCGGCTGCGTTCGATCAATAAAATTCGCCGCCTCGTGAGGGAAATCCGCCGCCGAAAATTCGATTTTATTATTGATCTGCATAGCTTGTCGGAAACCAATCTGCTCGGTTTTTTGTCGGGCGCGCACAAAAGGCTTTATTCGAATCGCGAAAACCGCTCGCTCGATTTTCTCGGAAAGTTTCCCGCCAAACCGCCGTTGGAAGATAAAGCGAAACACATTACCGACCGCTATCTCGAAGTCCTGCAGCCGATCGGCGTCAGCGAAGCGCCGCGTTTTGTCGAAATCACGCCCGAAAAACAGGACATCGAAACGGTCAGAAATTTTTTGAAAGAGGAAAACGCCGGAACCGAAAATCTGGTCGGAATTTTTCCGGGCGCAGGGCATCCGAGCCGCCGCTGGAGTCTGGAAAATTTCGCCGAATTGTCGAAACGGCTGACGACTGACGACAAACCGCCGCAGATAATCGTTTTTCTCGGTCCGGAAGAAACAGATTTACGCTTTGAGGTCGAAAAGCTTTTTCCCGCGAAAACCATTGTTTTTGACCGGCTGACGATTCCGCAATTGGTTGCCGCCGCTTCGCTTTTGCGGGTTTTGGTGAGCAACGACACGGGCGTCGCGCATATCGGCACGATCTCAGGCGCGAGTCTGGTTCTGGTGCTCGACGAACGCGCGCCGCTCACTTATCTGCCGCTCACGGAAAAAATCCGCGTCGTCCGCAGCGGCAGGATTGACGAAATTCCGGTCGAAGAAGTTTTGCGCGCGACCGAAAGCCTTTTGAATATTTAAACTGTCTGAATAAAATTATCCGGTATGAAAAAGTATTTTTATTTGCCCGCGAAAAACGCGAAAATATGCGAAAAAACGATTAAAAATAATTTCGCGACTTTTCGCGTTTTTCGCGGGCAAATTTTTTTATTATCGTCAGTTTTAACTTTCGCGATGAGCTTAACGGCGTGTTTTAATCAGCCGCCGACTACCGGCGGAACGAATCAAAACACCGCGCCCGAAGTTCAGGTTCCGGCGTCGAATATCAATCTTGCGAAACCGCTCGAAATTTCGAACAAGCCGGAAGACGTCGCGCTCGCCGGAAAGATCAACGAACTGATCGAAAAAAGCGAATTCTCCGATGCGCGCTGGGGCGTTTTTGTCGTTTCTTTAGCGGACGGCAGAGTTGTCGCAGGGCGCGACGCGCAGAAACTTTTCACGCCTGCTTCCACGTTGAAAATCATTACGTCGGTCGTGGCATTGGATAAGCTCGGCGCGGATTTCCGCTGGAAAACACGCGTTTTTGCAAAGGAAAAAATCGAGAACGGCAGCTTGGACGGCGATTTGATTCTCTACGGCGAAGGCGCGCCCGATTTGTCGGAAGAAGGCATCCAGAATCTGGTTAATCAACTCAAAGCCAAAGGTTTACAGCGCGTGAAAGGCAGCGTCGTCGGCGACGAAAGTTATTTTACGGGCGATAAGATCGGCGACGGCTGGGCGTGGAACGAGCTGCAATGGTATTACGGCGCCGAGGCGAGCGCGCTTTCGATCAACCGGAATCTGGTCAACGTCAGTTTGCAGGAGGACGGCAAGCCGAAGGCGGAACCGGCGACCGATTACGTCGAATTTTCGGGCGCGGTCGCCGCTTTGCAGAATGGAGAACAGGAATCGATCGGTCTGCAGCGCGGGCTCGGAAATAACAAAATTTACGTCTGGGGCGAAGGCAAAAATTTGGACGTGCGCGTCGCGGTCGAAAATCCCGCGCTCTGGTCGGCAAAGATTCTGCATGATGCTTTAATAAAAAACGGAATTGCGGTCGAAGGCGGCGCGAAATCTGCGGATTGGAAATCGGAAAACAAATTTAATCCCGAAAACGCGTCGGAATTGGCAAACGTCGAAAGCCAGACTCTCGGCGAAATCGTTCGCCGGATGAACAAGGATTCGGTCAATCTTTACGCCGAACTTATCTTGCGCACATTAGGCAAAAAGTTCGGTGCGGAGGCTCCGGATGAGAATCCGAAAGCGCGAAAAACGCGCGGCGACGACGCGGCGGGCGCGGCGGTGATCAAAAAATGGCTCAAAGATTCCGGCGGCAGCCTTCAGGAAACCGAATCGATCAGGGACGGCTCCGGACTTTCGCGTCTGAATTTCGTGACGCCCGAAACCATCGGGCGCGCGCTCGTCGCGGGAAATCAGATAAAAGCGCCGGAAATTTTCAAAAGTTCGCTGCCCGTCGCCGGTGCGGACGGAACTTTGCGCGGGCGTCTCGGAAACACGGCGGGCAGAATACGAGCGAAAACCGGTTCGATAATGTTCGTTAATTCGCTTGCCGGCTACGCTCGCCGCGAGCAGGAAACGCTTGCTTTCGTGATCTTGTGCAATAACGAAACGCGCAAGGCGGACAGCTCGGTTTTGATCGACGCGATCGCGGCGAGTTTGCTCGGAAATTAGCCACGAACAAACACGAAAGAACACGAAAAATAAATCAAATAAACTTCGTGTCTTTTCGTGTTTGTTCGTGGCTGATTCATCTTGCGAAAAACATCCCGAAAAAGAATACGAGCCAGAAGAAAACGATAAAAAAGATCGGCACGCACATTGATAAAAGGCAGCCGAGATTGGCGTAAGATTCCTGATTCCACATGTAGGGCGCGGGACATTCCGGGCAAAACTCCTTGTTTGCCAGAAACGGACGTTTGCAGCGTTTGCAAATCTTTAACTGCACTCTTATAGAATAAAGCCCGGAAGTAAAAAGTAAAAAGTAAAAAGTAAAAATTCGAGAGCCTTTCAGACGGTTTTTTACTTTTTACTTTTTACTTTTTACTTGAAAGATTTTTTCACTATAATTGAAATTCTGTTTACAAATCACAAGGAATAATTTTACAGGATTTATGGTTGAAGAATTTGCTTTCGACAATACGGAAGAGCGTCGAAAAACGCGTCAAAACGGCGGCGCGGGTTGGATCGAAGTGATCGTCGGTTCGATGTTTTCAGGGAAATCAGAGGAATTGATTCGCCGTCTGCGCCGCGCGCAGATCGCGCGGCAGAAGGTGCAGGTTTTCAAACCGAAAATTGACGACCGTTATTCGATCGAACAAATCGCGTCGCATTCGGGCATGACGCACGTTTCAAAGCCGGTGATGACCGCTGCCGAGCTGATGGCGCAGATCGAGGCGGACACGCAGGTCGTCGGAATTGACGAAGGACAGTTTTTCGATATGGAAATAATCGAAGCCGTCAATCACCTCGCGCGCAGCGGAAAACGCGTGATCGTCGCCGGATTAGATCAAGATTATATGGGCAGACCGTTCGAGCCGATGCCGCAGCTTCTCTCGGTCGCCGAATTTATCACGAAAACTCACGCGATCTGCGTCAAATGCGGCAACACGGCGAATTATTCGCAAAGAACCTCGGAATCAACCGAACGCGTCGAAGTCGGCGCGGCGGACAAATACGAAGCGCGCTGCCGCAAGTGCTTCGTGCCGCATTCGGACGCGCCAACCATTATTTGATTTCGGATTTGGGAATTCGGAATTCGGATTTACTTTTTAGATAAAAATTTTGGATATAAAAATGTCCTAGTTTTCGGCGGCGCGGCGCAGTCTGTCCATGAGCGCCGCGCCGATGCCTTTTTCCGCGACCGTTTCGCAGTAAATAGTTTTAATCGAAGCGTGATCGCATTGGCGGAAAAACGCGAAAACCTCGTGCGCGTATTCTTCCGGCGTCGCGCAAATTTTTAATAAATCAAATTTTTCGTCAGGTTTATTCAATCCGATGAAAGCGCTCGAATCCTGAATCTCGAATCTCGAATCTCGAACCAAAACAACCCGCGCGCGCGGCGAGTAATGACGATGTTTTAAGCCCGGGCTTTTGACCGCTTCGTTTTCTTTGACCTGATAAAGCCTCGTTTCAGGCGCAACTTTCCGTAATTCTTCGAGCGAAATCGCGCCCGTGCGTAAAATTAGCGGAACTTCAGCGGTGCAGTCGACGACCGTGGATTCGAGTCCGATTTCCGTCGCTTCGCCTTGCAGAATACAGTCGATCCGCCCATCTAAATCTTCAAACACGGCTTGCCAATCGGTCGGCGAAGGCTTGCCCGAAAGATTCGCCGACGGCGCGACGACCGGCACGTCGCAGAGGCGTAAAAATTCCCGCGCCAATTCGCTCTGCGGCATCCTGACGCCGATCGTGTCGAGATTCGCGGTCGCGATCAGCGGAACGTTTTCGGCTTTCGGCAAAACGAGCGTTAACGGCGCGGGAAAAAATGCTTCGATAAACTTTGCCGCTGTCGGCGTGATTTCTTTAGCTAATAGTTTGATTTGTTCAATGCTTCCGACGTGTGCGATCAAAGGGTTATCGGCGGGACGCATTTTCGCTTCAAAGATTCGCGCGACCGCCTCGGCGTCGAAAACATTCGCGCCCAATCCGTAGACGGTTTCGGTCGGGAACGCGACGAGCCGCCCGCGCCGGATAAATGCGGCGGCTTCGATGGGAGATTTTGTCAGAACGGTCTGCATATTGCGATTTAAGATTAGCGGCAAAACATAATCTTAAATCGCAAATCGCAAATCGTAAATCGCAAATCCTTTTTAGCCTTCCGCTTCGCGAGAAATTGCCGCTTCGCCGCCGACTCTCGCCGCTAATTTCGCCAGTACTAAAATGACAACCACGGCAATCAGCGTCGCCAGACCTGCGTAGATATATTTTGCCGATAAGCTGTCGTCGTCCGCCATCAAAAGTTTGATGGTTTCCTTGATCGCATCGTTCCACGCGAGCGCCGCGACCAGCCCGAGCGCCGCCGAAGCGAGCGCAATCATCGATTGAAGAACCATTTTCGTCATTTCTTTTGTCATAATTTTCTCCTGTTTTTTTGAATGATCCGGGGGCTTACACGAATCATTTTGCTGAAATCCTGCGGAAAGTCAAGTGGTATTTGAAGGCTCAAAAATCAATACGGCGTGCGGTCGCGTGCCCGCTTCTCAAACGGAAGTCTCCAAGGACGGATCGCGTCTCGCTACCGCTCGCTATACTGATTGGAATTTCGTAAAATTTGAGTAATGACTCTGGAAGAAAAACTCAAATCCTTACCCTTGAGCGCGGGCGTTTACATCCACAAAAACGCCGACGGCAAGATCATCTACGTCGGCAAGGCGAAGAACCTCAAAAACCGCGTCCGCTCGTATTTCCAGTCGAGCAAGAGTCACGACGCAAAGACGCGCGAATTAGTCCGGCGGATCGCCGATTTCGAGTTTATCGTCGTCGATAACGAGGTCGAAGCGCTCGTTTTGGAGTCGAATCTCATCAAGCTCCACAAGCCGCGCTACAACATCAAGCTCAAGGACGATAAGCAGTATCCGCACATCAAGGTGACGAGCGAACCGTTTCCGAAAGCCGTCATCACGCGCAAGATCAACAAGGACGGCGCGAGTTATTACGGACCTTTTCTGCCCGCGAATCTCGCCGTCAAAACTCTGGATTTAATCAACCGCGCCTTTCAATTGCGCACCTGCGATATCGAGATCGACGGCAAACTGCCGCGCCCGTGTCTCGAATTTCACTTGAAACGCTGCCTCGCGCCGTGCGTCAAAGAACTCTGCAAGCCGGACGAATATTCGGAAGCCGTGCGCGACGTGAAATTACTTTTGGAAGGCAAAAACAAACAGCTCGCCGACGAATTGGAGCAAAGAATGTGGCAGTTCGCCGAAAAACAAAACTACGAATTAGCCGCGAAATACCGCGATTTGCGCGCGACCGTGTTTGCCATCGGCGAACAGCAGAAGATGGCGACTTCGCCCGACCGCGACGTTGACATTATCGGCTTTTACCGCGAGCGGCAGCGGCTCGCTTTACAGCTTTTCACGATGCGTGAAGGCAAGATCGTCGGGCGGCGCGAGTTTTTCTGGGAAGATTTGGAGGAAGAAGATTTTAACGCGTCGGAATTCCTCGGCGAAGTTCTCGCGCAGTATTATTCGACCGATTACGTGCCGCTCGAAATCCACGTTTCGCAGGATTTTAACGACCGCGAGATTTTGGAAAAAGCTTTGACCGAACGACGCGGGCGGCGCGTCCGGATTCTCGACCCGAAACGCGGGCAAAAAGCCGATATGATCACGCTCGTCGAAAACAACGCGAAAATCGCCTTCGAACAGCGCTTTCGCGTTCTCAAACCCGACGCGCAGAGATTACTCGAAGAATTGCAGGGCATTCTCGAACTGCCGCATTTGCCCGAGCGCATCGAATCGTTCGACATTTCGAACATCCAGGGCGCGGACAATGTCGCCGGCATCGTCGTCTTCGAGAACGGCAAACCCGCGCGCGCCGAGTATCGCCGTTTGATCATCAAAACGGTCGAAGGCGCGAACGATTTCGCCTCGATGAACGAAGCCGTGTTTAGACGTTATAAACGTTTGCTCAACGAAGAAAAACCCTTGCCGCAGCTGATCTTCATCGACGGCGGCAAAGGACAAATTTCCGCCGCCGCCGCCGCGATGCAGAGTTTGGATTTAGAGGCGATAACATTGGTCGGTCTGGTCAAACCGCCGAAGCATCACAATCAGATCTCGCATCTTCTGCGCTATGGTTACGAGGATAATCCGATCAAATTCGAACCCGGACTTCCGGTTTTTCGCCTCGTGCAGCAAATCCGCGATGAAACGCACCGCACGGCGGTCGAATATCACCGCAAACGCCGCGAGATGCGCGACTTCACCTCGGAACTCACGGCGATCGAAGGCGTCGGCGAAAAGCGCAAGGTCAAACTATTGCGCAATCTTGGCTCGATCGAACGCATTGCCAAAGCGAGCGTCGAAGAATTGACGCCCTACGTCGGCTTAAAAACCGCAAAATTAGTCGCCGAACACTTCGAGCGCCAGCGTCAATTGGCAAAAGGCTAGTTATGCGATTTGAAGTCGAAAAGCCGAAAACGTGGAAAGGTCTGAGTTACGCTTTAAAGACGTCGCTCTTAAAAGATGCGGTTGAGGCGGCGGGAATAGACTGCAATATTGATCTGCGTTATTGGACGCCGCAGCCCATTCCGGGCGGCGATACGATTCTTGAGTGTTTTTACTGGCTGCCGAACGCGAACATTGATTACGACCGTTTTTACATTCGTGCGGGCATCGTCAAATCGAAACAAAGAAAAGCGGCGCAGGATTTATTGATCGAAAACGTCATTCCGAAGTTTATCGCCTGGATGTTAGCAATAAAATCTCTGCCGCCTGATTCGGCGAAACTAAGGCATAATTTATATTTTAATGCGGTATTCGAAGACGGCGCGGTGAAAATTTTCAGCGACAAACTTTAAAGCCGTTATTTGATACGTTCAACCAGCCAATCGTTGACCTTGCAGTCCATCACCAGATGAATTCTGTCCGAAGCGCCGTTGTTTTCGACGCGGTGTTTTTGGGAGAAATCTAAATACCAGAGTTCGCCTTCGTTCATTCGGACGCGTTCGCCTGCAAGATAGAATTCGACTTTTTCGTTCGTCACGACGGGAATGTGCAGGCGGATGACGCCGTCTTCGAAGCCCATGAAATAATCTTTGTGCTCCTTGATCCGCGCGCCCGCGCCGAGCAGCATAAAGCGCACCGCCTCTTTTTCGCATTCGATCCGATCGAGAACTTCGCGGACATACGCGCAGCGGGCGAGGATTTCGGTGTCCATAAAATCTTCGGTCGAGTGCGGATCGGGATAGATTTGTTTCGTCCGCCCGCCGTTCGAGCGCAGCGCGGCGACGCTCCAATCACCTTCATAGTTCGATTGATTAAAGTGCCGGAGCCATTCGTCTGCGGCAACTTTTGTCAAATCTTTTTGCAGAAGCGCGGCGTCGAAAAGAAAGGGAAGTTTAACGTAATTTCGCATAGGCTGACGCTAATTGTAGCGTAATCCGCGCCCGCAGTTAAAGCAAAAATTAAGAGAATTTCAACGCAAAGGCGCAAAGACGCAAGGGCGCAAAGTTTTTTTTAATTATTGTCTGGTAAATATATTTCTTGGCGATTAATCTTTGCGACTTTGCGTTAAATTAATTCTCTTTAAAGCAGATTAAAGCCGCGCGTCAGAATTTGCAGTTGATGGTTTTCGTTCAAAATTGTGTGGACGAACCGGAACGCGCCGATCGCGACGGCAAGCAGTAAAAAGTTTGTCAAAGCAAGCGTCAGCGCCATCATCTTTCCCGATTCGTTTGTTTCATTTCGTTTATTTTTCAGCATTTTTCCAAGTCTCCTTTTAATTTCTAAAATCCGTTCTATAAATTAACGCGACGGAAGTACGGAAAAACGCTAAAATTTTTTGTGAAAAAGTTTAAATTCGGAATAATTTGCGGGTTTTTCTGCGACCTTGCGGCTTTGCGGGAAACTAAATTCTTCTCCCGCAAAGACGCAAAGCTGCAAAGTAAGACGCAAAGCCTTTCTGAGATAAGTACCGGAGATTAATCGGAAAGCAGGCGGAAATAATAAGTCAAAACGCGCGTCGTCGGTTTTGAGCGCGAATTGAAAAGCGTCTTTTTCGCAGCTGCGACCGATGCCTCGGCTAGAATCGGATGCCCGGAAACGGCTTCGGCGCTCGTTACTTCGCCGTCCGTGCCGATCGTGATTCTGACCTGCACGGCGCGATTCTTAAAGACGGTCTTTTTTAATTCCTTTTCGTCGGTCGTCGGCAGTTTGGCGGTGTCAATCTGCGGATTTTCGTATTGTTCCATATCGTTCGCGCCCGTCCACTGCACTTTGACCTGATAACTGACCTGCGGCGCGGGCGGCGGCGTTGAGTAATATGTAACTGGCGGCGGCGTGGTTCTAAGCGTCGTTTTTGGCGTCGGATTTGCGGAACGCGAACTGCCGCTTTTCAATGCGATAACCATTATAATTCCCGCGCCGAGCACGATCAGACCGATAATCAGCAGTAAGGCGCGCGATGGATTCAACGGTACCGAATCGTGATCGAGATGATCGAGATGATCAAACTGCCCGGCGCGCTCGTTTATCTTTCGATAATTTTCGCGATACTGCTCCCACGGCGAGAGCTCTTTTTCGGCGGGTTTGGCGGAAAGCTCGACGATCCGGTCGCGATTTTCCTCTAAAAGAATCCGCGCCTCGCAGTATTCACACTCGGCGAATTTATCCTTGAGAGAAATCTTTTTCATTAAAGCCCCGCATTGCGGGCAGGTCATCGCTTTCATAAAATTTCGTTCTTGTATTAAGACCTTGGCGGTAGATTTTTTTGCGCGAAATATTTATCTAGTCGGCTCGCTCGTTTGCGACGGCGGACGCAAAATCCGCATAAGCGGCATTACCGGATTTTTACCAGAACAATCGCCAGATCTTTGTTGTCGCCTAAAACCTCCGTCTCGACCTGCTCGCTTTTCGTCAGCTGACTGAGATAACCGACCGGAATCAAGACCAGCGTTTGCCGGTCGCCTGATTTTTTCATTTCATCAACTACTTCGGAAACGCCGAAAAATCGCTTTTGCCTGCCTTCGGCGTCGCGCACGAGTCTTCCGGCGGCGTAAAATTCCGCCGAATGCGAAACCGTGTGCAAGCCGAGAACGCGTTCGTTTTTATAACCGCGCGCGGAGGCGTTTTCGAACAGATGCTTGACCGTTTCCTCGGGCAGAAAACCGGACACGAAAAACTGCGCTAAAAGCGCGACGACAACCAAAGTTGTCACGGCGACAGCTTTGACAATGATCTGCCGCGCGCGCGATTTCTGAACGAACTGCCAGACGGAAAGAGCGGTCAAAATTATCGCCGCCGGCAAAGCGGGCAGAATGTATCCGGGCAGTTTCGAACCCGAAACGGAAAAGAAAACGAGCGGAACGATCAGCCACGCCGTCGAGAAGAGGAGTAGAGGAGTAGAGGAGTAGAGGAGATTTTCGCTTTGCGTCTTTGCGTCTTTGCGGGAAATCTTTCCTTTAATAAAACTCAATATCGAGGTGAAGAAAAACGGCAGCCACGGCAGTGTCATGAGCGGCAGAACCCAGAAGAAAAAGTAAAACGGCTGCGGGTGCAGATATTTGTTCGACGTGTAGCGCTGAAAATGATGCTGGATGAAAAACTCGTCCACAAACTTCCAGCCGTTCGCCCGGTACATCGGCAGATACCACGCGCAGGCGACGATCAAACTTAAGATGGTTCCCCAGAAAAGACTGAAAATAAACGTGCGCGGCGGAAACTTTAAGCTTAGAAGATAATAAAACGCGACGATCGCGAACGGAAAAACGATGCCGACCAAGCCTTTCGCGATCAGCGCGACGCCGATAAAAAAGTAGAAAGAAAGAAGCCACAAAATGGAAGACGAAAGCCCGAACTTTTGCGCCTTTGCGTTTTCGCGTCTTTGCGTTAAATCAAAAATAAAAAACGAAACAAGCGATGCGGTAACCGGAAAAGTCAGGATAATATCGAAGCTCGCGCCGCGCGCAAAGACGATTATCCCGAGCGTCGAAGCCGCAACGAGCGCGAGCCAGCCGGCGAAATCATTTCGATTTCGGATTTCGGATTTCGGATTTCGGATTCCTTCCGTCTCCTGTTTTCCGTATTCTGTCTTCTTACCGAGAATCCACAAACTCAAAATCGTTCCCAGACCGAAAGCGGCAGAGCCGAAGCGCGCGGCGAATTCGCCGACGCCGAATAGTTTGTAAGCCGCGATTTGCAGCCAGTAGAGCAGCGCCGGTTTTTCGAACCAGTCGAAGCCGCCCAAAGTTGGCGTGATCCAATCGCCGCGCTCGAACATTTCGCGCGCGACCTGCGAATAGCGCGGCTCGTCCGGTCCGAGAAGCGGAATCGTCAAACCCGTCAGGTAAACCGCGACCGTCAGGACGGCGAAAATTATCCAGAAATAGACGGTCTTCGGTTTTTGGTCTTCGGTTTTTGTAATTTCAGACATCTTTTATGAAAATGAAAGTATCGCTGAAAAAAACGATACGTTCAAATTATGGAAGAAATCCAAAACCCAAAATCCAAAATCCAAAATCTTCGCACAGCGGTGATCGGTGTCGGCAGTTTAGGGCAGCATCACGCGCGCAATTACGCTGAACTTAGCAAAGAAGGCAAAGGCGAATTTGTCGGCGTCTGCGACGTTAACGAGGAAAACGCCCGCGCGATCGCCGCGAAAAACGGCTGCGCGTATTTTACCGACTGGCGCGAGCTTTTAGATAAAGTTGACGCGGTTTCGATCGTCACGCCGACCGAAATGCATTCGGAAATCGCCTGCGCGTTTCTTGAAAAAGGCGTTCACGTGCTGGTCGAAAAACCAATTGCGCGAACATTGGAAGAAACCGATAAAATGATCGCGTCGGCGCAAAAGACGGGCGCGAAACTAATGGTCGGGCATCTCGAACGCTTTAATCCGGCGATGATCGCTTTGCGTCCGCACGTGAATAACCCGCTCTATTTCGAGATTCACCGCGTTTCGCCGTTTCCGAACCGCAGTTTGGACGTCGACGTTGTGCTCGACGTGATGATTCACGATCTCGACGCGATTCAATGGCTCGTCGGCGAAAACGTCAACGTTTCGGAAATCCGTGCCGTCGGCATTCCGGTCATTTCCGATAAAGTTGACGCGGCAAATGCCCGCATCGAATTCGAAAACGGCGCGGTCGCCAATATTACGGCATCCAGAATCGGCACGGAAAAAATCCGCAAAACGCGCTTTTATCAAACGAATTCCTACGTCGTCTTAGATTACGCGACGAAATTCGCGTCCGTCACGAGTCTCGCGCCGAACGCCGCGCACCCGCTTCTCGGGATTTCGATCAACCGCCTTGAAATCAACGACATCGAACCGCTGCGCGCCGAAATTCTCGCTTTTCTCGACTGCATCGAGCGCGACGACGCGCCGCCCGTCAACGCGCACGACGGACGCCGCGCACTAGCTTTGGCGCTCGGCGTTTTAGATAAAATCGAACGCCACCGCAACCGCTTGAATGTTTAGAAAATATTTCAACGCAAAGACGCGAAGGCGCAAAGGCGCAAAAATTTTAATTGATTTTTTCTTCGCGGCTCTGCGGCTTTGCGTTAAAAATAAAATGAAAAGCGAGCGAATTTCAGAATATTTACAATCACGAATCGACGCGCGGGATTTTCCGTCCGCCGTTTATCTCGTCGCGGAGCGAGGCGAGATCGTTTTCGAGGACGCGTTAGGTTTCGCCGTCGTCGAACCCGAAAAAATCGAAGCTAAATTAGATACGATTTATGATTTGGCGAGTTTAACAAAGCCTTTGGTGGCGGGATTGCTTTGCGCAAAACTGATTGAAACAAAAGAACTGGAATTAGGCAGAATGATTGATTTTTATTTTCCTGAATTTGATGTTTTCATCAGTTCGGATACGGGTTGGGATGTTTCAATTAGTGAACTTCTCGTTCACATCTCGGATTTTCCCGCTTGGAAGCCGTTTTACTTAATGGCACAAAATCGTTCACAAATTTCAACTGAAATTATGAAAATGATTTTGAGTTTCGATCAACCGATTGTTACTTACAGCGATTTGAATTTTTTAATGCTGACATTTCTGCTCGAAAAACTTCGCGGCGAGAGAATTGACAAAATTGCTGAAAAGGAGATTTTTGAGCCGCTAAATCTGGAAAATACTTTCTACAATCCGCCGAAGGAATTACAAAAACGAATCGCGGCGAGCGAAAAGGGAAACGAATTCGAAAAACAAACCTGTATCGAGCAAGGTTACGAAATCCCAAATCCGCAATCCCAATTCCGAAATCGAATGATTTGGGGCGAAGTTCACGACGGCAATTGTCACTTTATGAACGGCGTTTCCGGTCACGCCGGACTTTTTTCGACCGCCGCGGAAACCTTCAAAATCGCGCAGCAGTTTTTAGCCAAAGAATCCGTTTTATTAAATCCCGAAACCTGTCAATTATTTCGCACGAACTTTACGGAAGGTTTGAACGAAGCGCGTTCGCTCGGGTTTCAATTGGCGGAAACCAAAGATTCGACGGCTTCGAAAGCTTTATCGAAAGACAGTTTCGGGCATCTCGGATTTACCGGAACTTCGCTTTGGATCGAACCCGAAACCGAACGCATTTTTATACTTCTCACAAACCGCACACACGCGCGCGAACTGCCGTTCGTCAATATCAATTCCGTCCGGCGGCGTTTTCACGAGTTGGCGCAAATTGAATTAAATGCAATCTCAAAATAGCGCGATTGTGAAAATCTGTTCTACTTAGCGGCTTTGCGTCTTTGCGGGAATTTTCTT
>JANOBZ010000077.1:0-17593 GCA_031411895.1 Acidobacteriota bacterium
AGTTGTCCTCTCTGACAACTGACCACCGTCCACTGACCACTGACTTTTAATCCAAGTCGAGAGGATTTTTATACGGCACATCTTTTTCGCCTTCGGCGCGCTTCATCGCTTCCTTGAATTTTTCATCGAGAAGCCGCTCGCGGTCTTTCATCGAAGACATTTCCTGCGAAAAAAGCTGATCGCGCAGTTCTTTTTGTTTGCTCATCTCGCCTTTCAAATCTTCAAACGAACCGTAAATTTTCTTTTTTTCTTCGTGCGAGAGAATCGCGCCGGTCTGCGCGTCAATCACGAGCGCGGCTTCGCAGCACGGACAGATTATGCTGAATTTTTCCATAGCAGAGAAATTATACAATATCCTTTACGGTTTCTGCGCTTCCTTATCTTCGGGTTTCGTCTGCGGATTGGGTTCCAACTGCGGCTTCATTCCGATCGCCTCAAGAATCGAGTTTGGCGCCATCGCCGTGTAGTTACTCATCTTGTCTGTGGGCGCGTCAACGACCTTGCCGCTTTTCAGATAAACCTTGTATTTAGTGGTTTTGCCGTCCATAATTTTTTCGACTTTTGAAATTAACGGATGGTTTTTGAAAGTTCGCGTTTCGACAAAATTCTTCCCGCGACTGCCCGAACTGACGATCGAATCATCGGGCGCGGTTCTTGAACCGTAGGGTATTTCGTCCTTTTTCGGCTGGTATGGAATAACCTTTAAATTATCGCCGCTCGCGTTAAAGGCGTTCGGATTGACATTTTGCATTCCGTTATATGCCTGCATTTCGGCTGGCGGGTTCGAATTTGTCGCCGCTACGGTGTTGGCGTTTACCGAATTTGAATTCGCCGCCGGATTTGTGCCGCCGGTCGCCTGATTAGCTGCCGGATTTGAAGAGCAGCCGCCCGAAAAAACTAGAATTACGATAATTAAAAAATAATATTTCACTAAATTTTCCACAGTTTTTGTAATAGATTCTTTTTTACCGCCTGCCATTCGTTATCCAAAATACTGAAATAAACCGAATCCCGCAAACGTCCCGACGCGCAGACGACGTGCTGCCGGAAAATGCCTTCCTGTCGCGCACCGAGCCTTAAAATCGCAATGCGCGATTTTTCGTTCAAAACGTCGGTTTTGAATTCGACGCGGATACATTTCCACGTTTCAAAAGCTTGGGCGAGCATCAATAATTTGGCTTCGGTGTTGACATAAGTTCTCTGCCACGAAGGATTTAACCAAGTCCAGCCGATTTCCGTCCGCCGGTTATTGATGTCAATATTTCCGAATCGAGTCGAGCCGACAATCTTTTCGGTCGTCTTTTCGATTGTAACAAACGGCAGCGCCGCGCCGCATTTTTGTTCTTCGAGAGCGGTTTCGATATATTTTTTCATCGCCTCGGGCGAGTCGATCTGCGCCGGATTCAAACGCCATATTTCTTCATGCAGTCCGATTTGGCAAAGCGCCGCGTGATGCTCGATCTTTAGCGGCTCAAGGCGTATAAATTCGCCGTTTAATGTCAGTGGTTCTACTTTCATTCCGGGTTACAGGACGGCAGAAATGTTCTGTACAAGTATTTCTGAAGAATTAGATTAATGCGTGACTGATGACAAATCAACTGAAACAGACCAACAAATATTTGTTCTCAACGATGCGGTTGGCGATTTGGATTTTAGAGCATTACCGAAGTAATCAACTAAAATAATTTATTTTAAAAAAGGCTTTTTTATACAAAAAGCCTTTTTTTCTTTGTTTGCAATAAATAAATCCGGGGAAAAGTAAAAAATTATCTTTGATTTAAGCAAAAAATAGGATAAAATCCCGACATATAAAAAAATACTGGAATTCAAGTGTCATTAGAAGTTTAGTCAGTCATTCTTGGATTTTGAGTTTTGCCTTTCTGCCCAGGCATACAGAGGTTAGCACGTGCGATTTTTGCCGTGCCCGGTCTTTGATATTTTATTCGGGATTAAAATTTATTTTTAATCTCAAAAATTGTTTCGAAAACATCAATTTCGTTCTCGAAACGAAGGAAACATTGATTATGTTCAAACATTACGATCAAGGGATGAGTAAGAGCTATACCGAATGAACGTAAATTGAATCTATGAGATAAGGAAAGTCCCCATTGCCCCCTTTTTTCTGAAGATTTGGACTACGCCCCCGTTTGGTTTGGCTCTCGGATTGTTAGTACGGATTTCATTGAAATCTGTGAGTGTCGCGGCGATTGCCGCATAACAATTGGAGGTCAAAGTAAATATTATGAGTTCAACAAACAAAAGATTTTTTATTTTATGTATTTTGCTGATTTTCAGCGTATCAACAGTTTTTGCGGAAACATTTCAAAACCCGTTTTTTAACGTCTCCGCATACGGAAATTCCGCCGGTGCCACTTTAGCAACCGAAAAAAGCGGATATGTCAGCGGCGAAACCGTCGTCATTAACGGCGAAGGATTCAGCGGCTTTGAAAACGTTTCGATTTCGGTCGAAACCTACAGCGAATCGCTGCAGCAGAGCATTCCGGTTATGCAATGGAATGTTTTTGCCAATGCAAAAGGATTTTTTACGGCATCCGTTCCGTTTGACTCTTTGAGTTCGGAAAATGGCAGATACACGGTTCGGGCGGTCGGAGCAAAAACCGGAACAACTGCCGAAACCATTATTGCCCCTATACCAGAAGGGGAAGCGGCAAATCTTGACCAGTGTGCGAACGGCGGCGTCGGCGACCCGGTTGAACCGTGTTCCGGCTCAGGCTGGGTCAACGGAAACGTCAACAATAGTAAAGCACACTGGACAGAAGGACAATCCGTCGCTTACCGTCAAATCCTGTCAGGCTTTTCGATCGGATCATCATACAGCGTTACTCTCGGTTATGACACAACCAAAGGCGGAAAACACGCGCTTGATTATCTAACCAGCTTTGATCGTACCGAAACGCTGGCGATGGGTAATAATCCGTGTTCGGGCGTTACTGGCTGCAACCTCGGAACTTTTACGACATTTCCGATTCCGACCGACCCGAAAGTGACGGCTGGTCAAGATCAGATTCCGGGTAACAGCGATGATATTACGCAAATTCCGGGTAATTTCACATTGTTCGGCGGAACAATCACAGGAACTTCGGGCTACACTGTTTCCGGTTCATACGCCGGCGACAGCCACACCAGTATCACCATTACGTTTACAGCGAATGCCACCAATATGGTTCTTTCGTGGGGCGGACACATCGGCACGCGCGCCGATTGGGGAGCGGCTAATTCTGCCGTCTTTATCAGCGGTTCGCCTTATCATATGAGTCAGGACAATTGTAGTTTCGGCTGCGGTTCGCAAGACCGCGCACTTTCAGCCAGTGCGGTAAATCTCGACTCACGAATCATTATCATCAAACAAGCGTCACCGGAAAGCGCGCAGGTCTTCGGATTTACCACGACCGGAACCGGGCTTTCAAACTTTACACTGGTTGACGACGGTGTCGATAACGATGCGACCCCGAACAGCATTACTTTCAACAACCTGCTGGCACCCGCAGCTTCCGGCGCGTTCAGTGTTACGGAAACTGCCAACGGCTTTTATAGTTTGACTAATCTTTCCTGCGCGGTAACCGGCGCCGGCGGCAGCACGGCGGCTCCGAATATTCCTGCAAACTTGGTCAATATCACGCTTCAATACGGCGATACGGTAACCTGTACGTTCTTTAACTCGGTAACCACGGCGGCAAATCTTTCGGCTGCCGGAAAAGTTACCGATGCGTACGGACAGCCGATTGCAAGAACACGCGTAACTATTCAAAATACGAATAATGGAGAAATTCAAACTGCTTACACGAATACGTTCGGTAATTACCGCTTTGAAAATCTGCCGGCAGGCGATTTCTACATCATTTCCGTATCCAATAAGAGATACGTTTTTGAACAGGAAACGCAAGCCTTCGTTTTGAACGACGCAGTTGAAAACGTTCACTTTACGGCAGTTGAATAATTGCCTTAACCGGAAAAACAAAAAAGCCGCCGTTCGAAAGAACAGCGGCTTTTTTGTTTTCGAACTTGAACTTAAATAACGTCAGTATTGGATAAGAAAGGAACGCCGTCATCCTGACGGCACACGTCGCTGAAAGCGACGTCAAACGTCGCGATTGACAGGAATCTTGAATATAAATGAACCGTTTGAGCGTTTTTCAAACGCTGTGCCGTCAAGATGACGGCGTTCCGCCTTATCCAATACTCACGTTAAATATCGTAATACATCGAAAATTCGAGCGGGTGCGGACGCAGCCGAAGCGGCTTAATTTCGTTTTCGCGCTTGTATTTGATCCAGCGTTCGATCATCGAAGTCGTGAAAACATCGCCTTTCAGCAAAAACTCGTGGTCGTTTTCGAGCGCGACGAGCGCCTCGTCAAGTGTTCCGGGCAAGCTCGGAACGTCCTTTAATTCCTCAGGCGAAAGATCGTAAATATCTTTATCGAGCGGTTCGCCGGGATCAATCCGGTTCTGAACGCCGTCCAGACCTGCCATCAGCAAAGCCGCAAACGTAATATACGGATTGCACGACGGATCGGGCGGACGAAATTCGAGCCGTTTGGCTTTCGGCGAATTCGAGAACATCGGAATTCTGACGGCAGCCGAACGATTACGCGCCGAATAAGCCAGATTAACCGGCGCTTCGAAGCCCGGAACGAGCCGCTTGTAGCTGTTCGTCGTCGGCGCGGCAAAAGCAACCAGCGCCGGCGCGTGCTTCAAAAGTCCGCCGATATAGAATTTTGCCATTTCCGAAAGTCCGGCATACTCGTCGCCCGCGAAAAGCGGATTGCCGTCCTTCCATAAAGATTGATGGCAGTGCATTCCCGAACCGTTGTCGCCGTAGAGCGGTTTCGGCATAAACGTCGCGGTTTTGCCGTGCGCGTAAGCCGTGTTCTTGACGATATATTTAAAGAGCATGACATTGTCAGCCGTGTGCAGAAGGTTTGCGAATCTGAAATCAATCTCGCATTGTCCGGCGGTCGCGACTTCGTGGTGATGGCATTCAACCTGAATACCGACTTCGCCTAAAATCGTCGAAATCGAGTTGCGCAGATCAATTAAGCTGTCCACCGGCGCGACCGGCACATAGCCTTCTTTCGGACGGATATGATAACCGAAATTCGGCGACATATCATTTCCCTGTCGTCCCGAATTCCAATGTCCTTCCTCGGAATTTACGGTAAAACCGGCGGAATTCTGATTGTTGTGATACTGCGCTTCGTCAAAAACGAAAAATTCGGCTTCCGGTCCGACGAAAATGGTATCAGCCAAACCGGTAAATTTAAGATAGCTTTCCGCGCGCACCGCGACCGAGCGCGGGTCGAGCCCGTAGCCTTCTTTCGTAATCGGATCAACCACGTTGGCGATCAAACAAATCGTCGTTTCTTCGGCAAACGGGTCAACCCAGACACGCGCCGGGTCGGGAATCAAAAGCATGTCCGATTCGTTAATCGCCGCCCAGCCTCTGAGGCTCGATGCGTCAAATCCGAATCCGTCTTCAAAACTATCTTCTGTTAATTGATCAATCGGGTATGTTAAGTGATGCCACGCGCCGGGCAAGTCCGTAAAACGCACAGAGACGAATCGCGCCCCCTGGTCTGCGGCGTAGTTTAATACATTTTTTGCGTTCATTAATTCTCCTGAAATTTGTTGTATATATAAAGTTAAATCGGGGAAGATCACACTTCTTACACGAAACTCAGGAGTGATTTTACAACACCGCGCCATAAGTTCAAAATGCCGTTTTCGATAATTCGAAAAACGGCATTTTTCCTACAAATTTGTAAGAATCTGAAAATTTAGTCTGAACAATTCTTTCGAATTATTGATTATAAACTTCGGCTTTATCCGACGATGCGAAACCGACCGATTTGCCGCCGTTGTTGATTAAATGAACTATTTTGTAATTTTTTTCGGCTCCGATCGAGAGAAGCTTTTTGAGCATTTCTTCTTTTTTCTCTCGGTTCAAACTTTCCCACGCATTGGTCGTGATGCCGTAAAAACTATCGTTATCAATTCGCCCGGTCTGGATAAAATCCTTGAACTCGGAATTTTCGAGATTAACCTTTTTGACGGTCGGCGACGGTTTGATCTCCTGACTTTCGGTTTCTGCCCAAACAAACAATCCGACGCAGGCGATAACCGTTAAAAGCGTTGCCGCGAGAAGCCATTTATTGACCGCAAAAAGTTTGCTGCGCGGCTTTTTCGGCGTCGTTTTAACACGAGATTTTTCCTGTTCCTTAACAGAAACCGAGACAATTTCCGCCGGTTCGCTGCCGGCATTTCCGCTGCGCTCGTGGAGCAGTGCGGCAAGCTCGAAAGTTTTGCCGGTTGCGTCGGAAATTGCCTGATCGTGCAGGAATCCGTATTTTTCTTCAAGCGTCGCGGCGTTAAAGTTTTCCTTTTCCTTTTTAAGAAGCGCGAGATAGCGATTGCCGATTTTGACATTCGCCTCGATCGCCGCAACCGCGACGATCGGCGCAAAGAAATTCTCGTTGCAGTTCTGCTTGAACAATCGCAGACGATTAAAAAAATCGCTTGCGATCAATTCCTCGAAGCTGTTCGTTGTTTCGGATTCATTGATGAAATCCTCAAATTTCAGCATCGAAATCAAAATTTCCGAATCGTCCTCGTCCGACGAATAAAGCTGTATGCTCGACCAATCGGCATAGAGTTCTTTGAGCTGCTGAATCATTTCCTCGCGGTTGAGGATCAATTCTCTTTGATCGGGTGCAACTTCGCGGGTAAAAAGTCTTGTAGTGACCAGCTCGAATTTACTTCTGACCGGCTCGGAATAAGGCGAATTCCGGTAAAATCGCGCCAGCGCAATCAGCGCCTGCGAGCTTAAAGCCGGACGAGTCGTTTCACAATGACGGCGCAGATGCGCGATCGAAATATGTTTATCGCGATGCGAAAGCGCCGAACACCAGTTTTCGGTTTCCTGCATTAAACGGAATTCCGATTGCGCGTGTTCGGTCGTGTTGGTTTCGTGCGCGACCTGCATAAAATCGTGCAGGGCGAGTTTGACGGGCAAATCGTCGTAAGGTTTGGGAACAAGTTTCATCTGCTCGCGTTCGACGCCGGAAAGCACGTGGTCAACCGACTGTAAACCCGTTACTTCGTCCATCGCGCGTTTGCGAAAATATTCTTTCTCGCTGACAAGTATCTTGGTTCTTTCAACCGCAGGATATTTTTTGACTAATTCCGGTTCAACTACTTCCTCAAAGTTATCGGCGTTATCCAAGACCGCCGGTTCCTGCGACAAAACAAATTCTTCCGCCGGGTAAATCTCGGCATCCGAACGAAATTCGGTCGGTAAAACGCGGGGTTCTTCATTTAGAAGTAACGGCGCGGGCGGCTGAAAACTTTTTTTAGCGACAACGTTTTTCGTTTGAAAATCAGTCACGACGCTTTGCGCGACCGGTTGATTAGCCATCAGGTTTTTCTCTCGATGAACCTCGATAACCGTTTCTTCGAGTAAGTTTTCTTCTTTCAGCTCTTCGATTAAATCTTCAAATATATTCATGTTGGGTAAGATTTGGACATTTTTGGTTTTTGCGTGGAATTAAATTTCGTACAACGTTTATGGCTCTTGCGGGGCTGTGTACGGAAGATTCTAATTCGTAAAATTAGGGGCTGACTTGAATAATTGCGCCTTGCTGATTGACTCGAAAGATGTATGGCGTACCAACGACGCCGTTCGATCCGTTGGCAATTATCGTGTATCCGGATTTCAGCATATCGTTGTCGGGCGTCAGCGGGCTCATTTCATAAATAAATCTGCCGCGCAAGATGCTCGTGCCGGTTTCTGAAAGAGTACCGAACCCGTTATTATGCGCCGCATTAAGCTCGCTTAAATTAGCGAATCGTCCGTTTTGCGAGTAAAAACTGATCTGGACGGCTGACATTGTTCTCAAATTAGCAAAAGCCGCGCCATTATCGGCGGAGCGGATTCCTTTCTGGAATGACGGAACGCCGAGCGCGGCAATGATCCCGATGATCGTCACCACCAACAGTAATTCGATCAATGAAAATCCGCTTTGAGTATTTTTTTTCATTCTTTACCTCACAATATAATCAAATAAATTCGAGAAGGAGTGACAATTTTTGTCATCGGCATTTTGACAAGTTTCGACAATTTGCCTGCTCCGTCCAATTCCAGCTTTCCGGCAAATCCAATATTTGCCCAGTTTAGCTATAATAAATTGAAAGCGACATAAAATGCCCACACGATAAAATTGCAACGGCTATGCCACGGAATTTAAGGCTCGCGTCGCCCGGTAATTTTGCACTCAAAAAAATAGTTGTTGTTCTCAATTTTGTTTTTTGCTAAATTTTTTATAGGCTATAAATTTTTATATCGTTTGCTCAGATTTTCTGAGCAAATATTTTTTCGGGGAGAAAATTAATTGAGCGCAGTTACCGAACAGACGATAGAGACATACGGAATTGATAATTGGGGCGCAGGGTATTTCGGTGTTAATCGCAAGGGGAATTTAATTGTCCGCGCCTCGGAAAACGACAACCTCGCGGCAGACGTCAAACTAATTATTGACGATTTAAGAAAACGCGGAATCAATACGCCCGTGCTTTTGCGATTTCCGCAGCTGCTCGTCGGGCAAATCCGCAAACTTCAATCATCGTTCCGCAGGGCAATCAAAGAATTCGGTTACGACGGCAGTCATATGTGCGTCTTTCCGATGAAGGTCAATCAGAATCGCGCCGTGATCGAAGAATACCTGCGCGAGGGCGCACGCTATAATTTCGGGCTCGAAGCCGGTTCGAAAGCCGAACTTTACGCCGGACTCGCGATGGAACAAGCCGAAGACAGCCTTTTGGTTTTGAACGGCTTTAAAGACAAGGAATTTATCGAACTTGCCTTTACCGGCGCGCAAGCCGGAAAAAACGTCGTGATCGTGATCGAAAAAATGAGCGAGCTCGACCATACATTAAAAATCGCCGAAGAACTGACCGCCGAAAAGCCGGATGCAAAGATACCGATGATCGGCGTGCGCGTCAAGCTTTACTCGAAGGGTTCGGGCAAATGGGAAAAATCGGGCGGCGAAGCGGCGAAATTCGGCTTGACGACAACCGAAATCCTCGAAGTAATCCGCCGCCTGCAGGAAGCCGGACGCACCGATATGCTGAAACTTCTGCATTTTCACATCGGCTCGCAGCTGACCGACATCAAACGCATTAAAAATGCGATGAAGGAAGCCGCGCGAACCTACGCGAAAATCGTTCAAATGCAGATTCCGATTGATTATCTGGACGTCGGCGGCGGTATGGCGGTCGATTACGACGGCTCGAAAACGTCGTATGAATCTTCGGCAAACTACAACGCGCAGGAATTCGCCAACGACGTCGTTTATGTTATCAAGACGGTTTGCGACGACGAAAATGTTCCGCACCCGACGATCATTCAGGAATCCGGACGATATCTTTCGGCTTATCACGCGATTCTCGTAACCAATATTCAAGACGAAATCGAAACCGTTGTCGAAGATACAAACGCGCCGATCTCGGTCGAAGTTGACGACCCGCAGGTTGTTAAAGAACTTTTCGATCTGCGCGAAACGATCAACGTTAAAAATCACCGCGAATATTACCACGACGCGCTCGAACATCGCGAAGAATTGTTCACAATGTTCAATCTCGGACTGATCACGCTCGAAGACAAGGGCAAGGGCGAAGTTTTGTTCTGGGACGTCTGCGAAAAGGCGGACGAATACGCGCAGCAGAAAAAATACGTATCCGAAGAATTCGATGAATTGCGGCGCTTGCTTTCGACCAAATATCTGGCGAATTTCAGCGTTTTTCGCTCGATACCGGACAACTGGGCGCTCGAACAACTGTTTCCAATTGTTCCAATACATAGACTTAACAAAAAACCGACGGAATATGCTACTCTATGTGATATAACCTGCGATTCGGACGGGATTGTCGAAAAGTTCGTGGATCTGCACGATGTCAAACCGGTTCTCGAATTGCATAAACTGGTAAAAGACGAGCCATATTATTTGGCGATGCTGCTGGTCGGCGCTTATCAGGAAGTGATGGGCAATAATCACAATTTGTTCGGTGTGCCGCACGAAGCGCACATACATATCGGCGAAGACGGTCATATCATTAAAAAAGTTATTCAGGGCGCGACGCTCGGCGATTCGCTGGCAACAGTTCGCTATGAAGCGACGCAGCTTCACGACCAATTTCGCAAGATCGTCCAGAAGCGCATCAAAAACGGCGAGCTGTCGGAAAAAGACGGTCATCAGCTGATCGAACTTTACGAAGTTCAGATTGATGCTTACACATATCTGTCGCCAAACGGCGGCTAAGTTTATTTGCAATTTTTCGACATTTAAGACGATTTGATGCTTCTGCAATAGATTTCAAGTTTTGAGCGATTCAGTAAGTCCTGTGAACTCAGGCAATCGCAAATTGCAGATCGCAAATCGCAAATTTATACAGTTTTTATTGGAGAAATTATGGCTACTCAGAAAAAATCAAAGTCTTCCAAGTTTTTAACCGTTCCGACACGACCGATTCCGGTTGATCGCGATCGTTCCGTGGCAGGCTTGCTCGAAAAGATGGAAGGCGCAGGCTTTGGAGCAAAACAATTGGCGGAAGCGCATCGCATCTGGCTCGATATGCTCGACGATAACTCGACGATTTATCTTTGCGGTTCGGGCAACCTGATTCCTTCGGGAATGCGCCGATTGCTGGCTTATGTCATCAAAAACCGTTTTGTTGACGTGCTCGTAATGTCGGGAACCGTTCTGTTTCACGACATTCACGAAACCTTAGGACGCAATCATTACCAGGCGCATCCTTCGATGTCCGATGAAGAATTGGATTCATCTGAAGTTACGCGCATCGGCGATATGCTCGCTAATCAGGAAGAATATCACGAAGCCGACGAATGGATCGGCAGCGTTATCAATCAATTGGAACAGGGACGCGCTTATTCGGTTCGCGAATTCCTGCATCTTTTAGGACGCGAACTTGCAGAGATCGCGCACGAAGACGGTCTGCTGACCGCCGCTTTCAAATCGCGCGTTCCGGTTTTCTGTCCCGACATTCTGGCGAGCGAATTTTCGGTCGGCATCGCCCGCGCCCGTTTTGAAAAGAAAATTCAGTTTAACTTCGACATCACGCAGGACACGCTCGAAATAATGAATATCGCCAATAAGACGCGCAATTCGGGCGTTATCACGCTCGGCAGCGTCTGCAGCCAGAAAATGGTCAATATGGCTGAAGTTTCTTCGTACATCACGCGCACCAATCCGCGCGGGCATAAATATGCGATTTCGGTGACGACCGATTCGGTGCCGCTCGATATTCGCACGCCGTCGTTCGCCGGTTCGCACACGCAGGTTTTCGGAAAACTTCTGCGCGGCGCGACAACCGCGTATGTTCCGGCTGATCCGTCCATCGCCCTGCCGATGCTCATTACGGCGCTTTCGCAAACCGCCGCGAAATATATGAAAGGTCGCAAACGTCCGAACTTCTCGTTTAGCGGCAAAGACTTAGGCGTTGATATTCCGTAGGCAATCATAGTAATTTGAAGGACATTAAAAAATTGCGAACTTGCGCTATAATCAATACGTAAGTAGCTTTGTTATTTTTTAATCAATGCAGATTTTAAATAAAATTTCCGATGCTAGTTTTTGGAGAAATTTAATATGAAAGTCAAAAACTTTTTGAGTCTTTTACTACTTTTTTCGGTCGCCGGCATTTCCGGCTGCCGGACAAATCTTTTCAGCGGCGGCAACGTGCCGACGGCTGAAACCCAAACCCAGACACTGCCACCGCCCGCACCGTTAGTAGTTGACGGCGTGCGCGCCTCTTATGCAGACGTTGTCGAAAAAACCGCTCCCGCCGTCGTGCAGATTTTTTCCGAACGTAAATCGAAACAGCAGCCGCAGCAATTTCCTTTCGGCGGCGATTTCTTCGACCAGTTTATCCCGAAACAGCAGCAGCAGCAGCAGCGTCCGCAGGTCGAGCGCGGAACCGGTTCGGGCGTTATTGTCAGCGCCGACGGTTCGGTTTTAACCAATCACCACGTGATTGACGGCGCCGAAAAAATTACGATCCGGATGCAGGACGGTAAAACCTTCGACGCCAAAGTCGTCGGCTCTGACCCGCCCTCAGACATGGCGGTGTTGAAAATCGAAACGACTAATCTTCCCTTCTTAACGCTCGGTAATTCCGATACGGTGCGCGTCGGCGATATTGTTCTCGCGATCGGCAACCCGCTCGGCATCGGTCAAAGCGTAACGGCAGGAATTATCAGCGCGAAAGGTCGTCGGACAGGTTTGTCGGACGGCAGTTTCGAAGATTTTCTGCAAACCGATGCGCCGATCAATCGCGGCAACTCGGGCGGCGCGCTCGTTAACCTGAGCGGCGAACTGATCGGCATTAACTCGCAGATTTTATCGTCGGGTCAAGGCGGCGGAAGTATCGGCATCGGCTTTTCGATTCCTTCGAATATGGCGAAAACCGTGATGGAACAATTGATTCAAAACGGTAAAGTCCGACGCGGACAGCTCGGCGTCAATATCCAGAATATTACCGAAGACGTGGCGAAAAGTCTTGACTTAAAGGACACGAAAGGCGTTCTTGTGAGCAACGTTCGCCCCGGCAGCGCGGCTGATAAAGCCGGCATCAAGCGCGGCGATATTATCACCGCGATCAACGGCGAAAAGGTCGAGGACGGCAACGTTCTGCGCAATAAAGTTGCCGGAACGCTTCCCGGAACGGATATAAAATTAACCGTTTTCCGCGACGGTCAGGAACAGGAATTTGTCGCTAAGCTCGACGAATTCGATACCGAAGACGCTAAAAAGGAAAATCAGCAGCAGGACGAAAACAATCCGGCAAATCCGGCAAAACCGAGCGGTAAACTCGGATTGGATTTGAGACCCTTGACGCCCGACGAAGCTAAAAAACTTCAGCTTCCCGACGGCACAACCGGTTTACTGGTAACCGATGCCGACCCGGACGGATCAGCGGCATCGGAAGGAATCGAGCGCGGCGACGTGATTCTCGAAGTCAATCGTCAACCCGTCGAAACGCTCGATCAAATGCAGACGGCGCTCGAAAAATCAGGCGACCGACCGATTCTTCTGGTGGTTTCCAGACGCGGACAGGTCACTTATCTGACGGTTAAGCCAACAAAATAATTCTCACGCATCTAAACTCTTTAAAGCCTTCGGTAAAATTATTTTTTACCGAAGGCTTATTTTTTCTAGGTAAATCGTCCAAATCTATGATAAAAGATGATTTATGTGGAATAAAATTTATCTGGCTTTGCTCGCGGTCGCGTTTATCGTGATGTGTTTTTTTACCTTTTACGCAAACAGTTGGTTCGGCAGTATCGGAAATCCGAAAGCCACGCTCGAAGGTTATTATCATTATGCGGGTTGGGGCGCGACTATTCTCGGCGTTTCGTCGTTGATCCTGCTTGTTATCGCCAACGTCATATTTTGGAATACACGCCGCGCATGGGCAATGTGGACTACTTTTGCATATTTCACGATTTTTGTCATTTTGCGAACTTTCTGGCTCGAAAAAATGCGCTATAATTTTGAAAAATCCGATAGTTTGTTTTTTACTCCGGTTGTCGGCGTGATTTTGATCGTCGCGGTCGGCGCAATTGTGTTTTTCAATCAGTTTATAAATTTACGGCTCAATGAAAAAATGTATCCTTCGACAGTTTCCGAAGCGGATTCGCTAACTGTCGAAGATGAAAAGGTTTAAATGCGAAAAAAGGCTTTTGATTTATAAATCAAAAGCCTTTTTTAAAGGAGTCGGGACGACAGGATTTGAACTTGCGACCTCTTCCACCCCAAGGAAGCGCGCTACCAGGCTGCGCTACGTCCCGTTAAACGAATAATAAGCTTAAAAAACGGACGACGCTTTGTCAAATTCAGTATTTTCTTTGATAAATATTCGTTTCGTCAATCTTTTTCGTTTTGAGCATTTCGCGCAGTTCGAGCAATTGCGAAGCCAAATCGCTCAAAGCTTGCCGCCGTTCGGAATTGATCGCGACCGGTGCCGAAACTTCGACAAAATTTTCTACTTCCGCTTCTTCGATTTCGGTTTCAAAATCTTCAAGCTCTTCAAAATCAGTAATTTCCGGCTCCGGTGCAATGATCGGTTGAATAAAATTTTCGTGGCGAACAGGCTCGCTCGGAACGATTTTCAGACGGCTCGTTTCGCGCAATTCGTTTTGAAGTTTTTTGCGCGCGCCCGCGATCGTGTATTCGTCCACGTAAAGCAGCTCTTTGATGCGCAGCGCGATTTCAACGTCGCGGCGGCGGTAGCTGCGCTGTCCCGAACGGTTTTTCTGCGGCGAAAGCTGCGGAAACTCGGTTTCCCAGTAACGCAGCACGTGCGCCTGCACGTCAACGATGTCGCAAACCTCGCCGATTTTGAAAAATATTTTTTCCGGAATTGAAACAGCTGCGTATCCCATTTTAAGCCTCTTTTATGTTAAAGTTTTTTATAAGTCTTGCCGCCGTTATTGTAAGATTTTATTAGTTTTCTTGTCAATGATTTTTCGTCCCGATAAAAAGTATTAGTATGATCGTATGCTTTCCGAATTTCAATTTCTCGAAAATCTCAAGACAAAATACGCGCTCGAAAAAATCGGCGACGATTGCGCGGTTCTGCCGAAAGATTCGAAAACCGATCTAGTCATTTCGACCGATTTGCTGGTCGAGGACATAGATTTTCGGCTCGCCTGGGCAAAGCCCGAATTCATCGGTCATAAGGCGCTCGCCGTGTCGCTTTCCGACATCGCCGCGATGGGAGCAAACCCTGTCTGGTCAATGGTTTCGATCGGCGTGCCCGACAAAATCTGGAAGACGGATTTTGTCGAAAGATTTTACGAAGGCTATCTGAATTTAGCCGAAAAATACGACGTTGAATTGATCGGCGGCGACGTTTCGAAAACGCCGGATAAAATCGTCATTGATTCGATCGCAGCGGGCGAAGTTTCAAAAGGAAAAGCCGTTTTGCGTTCGGGCGCTAAGCCCGGTGATTTAATTTTTGTCACCGGCAATTTAGGCGGCGCGGCAGCGGGTTTGAAGCTGCTGGAAAACGGCGAAAAATTTGCAAATTCCGCGCACGAAAATCTGCTTTTGCGCCAGCTCGCACCGAACCCGCAGATAGAAATCGGGGAAATTTTAGGCGAGAAAACTTTAGCGACAGCTATGATTGATCTGAGCGACGGACTTTCTTCGGATTTGATGCATATTTGCCGATCGAGCTGCGTTGGCGCAATAATTTTTGTTGATAAGATTCCCGCCGAATCCAAAATTTTGGATTTCGATTTCGCAAATTTTCAGAATGAGGGCAAAACTTCCCTTGTGCTGCACGGCGGCGAAGATTTTGAGCTGCTTTTTACCGTTCCTCCAAAAAAAAATTTTCAGCTTGAAAAATCACTGAAAAACCACTCAATTTCGTACATTGGAGAAATCACCGTAAACGCTGGAATAATTGAACTTATTAACGACGGAAAATCACTAATTTTAGAACCGGAAGGATTCCGTCATTTTTAACCGATTTTCAGGCGTCCAGAAAAAAAATTTCGAAAAAGCCTTGACAAGCGTTTTTTTTCCGTGGTAAAACTTTCAAACGTTCTGCATTAGTGGCAGACAAAATTTTTTAGGAGATATTTTTGTGATTCAAAGTTGGATACATACAAACCAGAAAACGACCTGCGTCGCCGCCGGAAAAGAGATGCGGCTGAGTAGAAGTCTGTCGGCAGGTTTATGTCTAGATTTTGATAATACGAAATATAATCCGACATTCGGCGGCTCAGACCGTCCGGAAACGAAGATATAGAAAAGCGGGAGCGGCATGTTTCCGCTCCCGAAACTTAAAATTAGCGAGTTGTTGAACTCAAAAATTGTTTTAGGAGCGGTGACGCGAAAGTTCTCGGAACTTGGAAAGTCGCCGCTCTTTTGCGTTTTTATGATATTTGACAACTGAATAACCGAAAAAAGTTCGGAGGTTTCGTGTTCCCGCTCAGCGAAGATGCGGCGGGAAGCGAAAAGGCTCCGGACAAAAACGGAAAAAGGCAGAGAGTTTGGAAAGATTTCAACTTGCGTTACTTTGGCGAGTTCCCGAAAGTTGAAAATCTTGTGCGACTTGTTCGGGCACAATTGCGTCCGAAGTCTGTCTACTTCTCTGCCTTTTTCATTTTTACATAGATTTTTTTTTATGAAAACCCACTTTTCACGCATCGGTCGCCAATCGGTTAAGGCACGCAGTCTGTAAAACTGTCGCGTTCGCGCTCTGGAAGTTCGAATCTTCCCCGATGCACCATCTCGATTTGGGATTTTAGATTTCGGATTTCGAATTTTTTGTTTCAATCCAATATCAGAGTTCACCAATCCCGAATCAAACTGTGAGCGAAACTCAAACGGCTGAGTGCCGGTCTACCAAACCGGATGCTGCGGGTTCGATTCCCGTCGCTCACTTCAATTTCGGATTTTAGATTTTGGATTCGCTCTCTGCCTTAACTCTCGGATTTTAATTTCCGATTAATTCAACTGGCGAAAGTTTAAATTACTCAGCTTACGAACCAATCCAAAATCTAAAATCTAAAATCAATCTGGGGACGTAGCGCAATGGACTTAGCGCGGCTCTCTGCGAAGGAGCAGGTTGGAGGTTCGAATCCTCTCGTTCCCTTTTACCGGCTTTGTAGCTCAACGGAATTAGAGCGCAGGTCTTCGAAACCTGATGTTGTGAGTTCGAATCTCACCAAAGCCATTTCAAATTCGGATTTGCGAATTCGAATTGCGGATTTGCAAGTTTGAATTATTTCGGGTTCGTCCAACTGGCAGGACGCTTGACTTTGGATCAAGAAACAGAGGTTCGAATCCTTTACCCGAAGCTAAAAATTTTCTTTTTCTGGGTGTTCCGCAGATGGCTATACGGGCTTGTTTTGGAAACAAGTGTTCGCAGGTTCGAATCCTGCTACCCAGACCAATTTTTTTTCGCGCCGACGTGGTCTAAACGGCAAAGGCACGAGTCTTAGAAACTCGGTATTGTGAGTTCGAATCTCACCGTCGGTACTAAATTTTCGGGTTGGTGATGTAATTGACAGCATTGAAGTCCTGCAAACTTCCTGTAAGGGTTTGAATCCCTTCCGATCCACCATTTCGATTGCGGACTTGGGATTTTGGATTTCGGATTTATTGTGCTCGTGTGGCGAAACCGGCAAACGCACGAAATTCAAAACTTCGTTACTACAGGTTCGAATCCTGTCACGAGTAATAACTTTAATAAAATCCGAAATCACAAATCACAAATCACAAATCAGTGTGCGCGTGTAGCCCAATCGGCAGAGGCGATTGGCTTAAACCCGATTTATGTAAAAGTTCAAATCTCTTCACGCGCATTTTTGAGGACGAATACAAAGGGTCGCGTGGCTGGTCTTTCAATCCAGAGAAGCGGGTTCGAGTCCCGCCGTCCTTACTAAATCAATCTCGGATTTGGGATTTCGGGTTTGGGGTTTGTTTAAGGAGAATCGTATTGGTTTGTGAATAAAAAAAACAGAAATCCGAAAACCCAAATACGCAAAAGA
>JANOBZ010000078.1:0-11232 GCA_031411895.1 Acidobacteriota bacterium
TTGCTTCTGTGTTGGGTTTTATGTGTTGGTTGTTCTGTGTTATTTTTTTATCTCCTCACCACCTCACCCTCACCACCGCTATATAAACAATGACGAAACGCTTGTTTCGTCGTGAATTGATTTGATTCCATTCGCCAGCAGAGTTCCGACGCTCAAAACTTCGATGCGTCCTTCGTTCTCCAAAAGCCTGCCTTTATCGCAAAGCGGAATCGTATTGGTAACAATCACTTTTTTGATTTCAGAAGCCGATATGTTGGCGATCGCGTTGCCCGACAATACCGCGTGCGTAAAGCATGCATAAACATCGTTCGCGCCCGATTTCTTAAGCGCCTCGGCAACCTTGCAAATCGTGCCGCCGGTATCGCACATATCGTCAATTATCAAACAATTTTTTCCCACGACGTCGCCGACGATGTTCATCACCTCGGCAACATTCGCCTTTTCGCGCCGTTTATCGCAGAGCGCTAAACCGGCATTTAATCTTTTCGCATAAGCGCGGGCGCGTTCGGCACCGCCCGTATCGGGCGCGACGACGATCATATTTTCGATCGGATTATTCTGAAAATAATCAACGATCACCGGCGCGGCGTAAAGATGGTCAACCGGTATATCAAAGAATCCCTGAATCTGCGAAGCGTGAAGATCAACCGTCAAAATCCGCTGCGCGCCTGCCGTTGTCAATAGATTTGCGACAAGTTTAGCGGCAATCGGAACACGCGGGCGATCTTTTTTATCCGAGCGCGCATAACCGAAATATGGAATCACCGCCGTGACGCGTTCAGCCGAAGCGCGAACGAATGTGTCGATCATAATCAGCAGCTCCATCAAATTCTGATCGGTCGGCGGACAAGTCGGCTGAATGATAAAAACATCGGTTCCGCGAACATTTTCGCCGATTTGAAAATTAAATTCGCCGTCAGAAAATCTTTCCGTGCTGACTTTTCCCAAATCACAGCTCAGATGACGACAAATTTCTTCCGCCAGACGGCGATGCGCATTTCCTGAAAAGACTTTGATATTGCCTGTTACGCTCATTTCGATTTGGGACTTGGGATTTCGGATTTCGGATTGAAAGAAAAATTTAAAATCCCAAATCCCAAATCAATTAAAAAACGAGCAATCTCAAATTGATTACTCGTCCGATTAAAAACAAATTAGCTGGGGCGGGAGGAATCGAACCTACGAATGCCGGATCCAAAAACCGGTGCCTTACCACTTGGCTACGCCCCAATGCAAATTTTTTCAGAAACTAATCGGAAACAACCGCTCGCATTTTTTCAATGCCGCGCGATATTCATCGCGATCAACGGTTGCTACGGCAAACTGTCGCCAGTTTTTTTCATTTTCAAGGGCTTTTTGTGTCGCTTGCCGTGTTTCTACTTTGTCAAAAAGAGCAAAAACGCTTGCGCCGCTTCCGCTCAATAAAGCTTGTTTCGCACCTGATTCAAGAAGTCTTTTCTTGACGCGCCCGATTTCGGGTTCAACTCCGAAAACGCTCTTTTCAAAATCGTTTGAAAATTTTTTTTGCCCTTTCTGAAAGCGCTCGGCTTCATTTTGGCAAATTTTGAGAATACTTTTTGAGGATTCTTTTGTCAAGTATGGAGCGTTTGTTCGGGCAAATGCTTCGGCGGTTGAAACATTTATATCAGGCGTCACGATAAGCAGATGATTCTCGTTAACATCTTGTAAAGGAAAGATTTCCGTTCCGCGTCCCGAACCGGCAGCCGTTCCGCCGTAAAGGAAAAACGGCACGTCGGAACCAAGTCGCCCGCCGATTTCGACCAGTTTTTCACGCCTTACGTCCAAATCCCAGAGCACTGCCAACCCGAGCAGCGCAATCGCCGCATTCGACGAACCGCCGCCGAGTCCGCCCGGTGCGGGAATTCGTTTTTCAAGATGAATATTCGCGCCTTTTGTAACTTTGAATTCTTCTTTTAGAATCCTTGCGGCTTTTACAATCAGATTCGTTTCATCGGTCGGAATATTTTCATTACTGCACGTCAGAACGAGTTTTTCGCTTTTTTCGAAAGTAATTTCATCAAACAGCGAGACGGTTTGAAAAATCGTGCAAAGCTCGTGAAAGCCGTCTTCACGTTTACCGAGAATTCGCAAAAGCCAGTTGATTTTGGCAAAACTCGGCAGCGTAAAACTTCGATCACTCATACATTTAGCATAATTCCTAAAAGTAAAAAGTAAAAAGTAAAAAGTAAAAAAGCATCGTAACTCTTCAATATTTGATTGAGTTAAAACGCTTTCTTATTTTTGCCTTTTTACTTTTTACTTCACTTCCTTCTGATAAAAACCTGTGTGAAATAATAAGTTCCGTCATTTGTCACGGCGATGCCGATGCCGGATTCTTTCCAGCGGTCGTTTAATAAATTTTCACGGTGCGACGGCGACAGCATCCATTTTTCGATTGCCGTTTCGACCGGATTTTTATAACCGCGATTGTAGGCGATGTTTTCGCCGATCAGCGTCCATTTTGTCAGCCCGAACGAATCGGCGCGCCCGTCAACATTTTTTCCGTCCATTCCCCGATGCGCGAAAAAGTTGAACTTGACCATATTTTCCGAGTGCAGCCGCGCGACTTTCGCGACCTCGTCGCTCCATTCGATCGGCGACAAACCATTGTCGGCGCGTCTTTGATTAATTATGGAAAAAGCCTGTTTTTCAAGTTCGAAAACCTGGCTTTCCGGCGGTTTGACGGTTGATTTTTCCGGTTCGACGGTGCGTTTTCTGACAATGCCGGAATCTTCGCTGTAATCGGCGACCGAACCGTTTTTTTCGATTGTGATCGTTTGGGCAAAAAGATTTGCGGAGAGCGCGCCGAAGATGAGCGCGCAGAATACGGCGTATGTTGAAAAATTATTTTTTAAGTTCATGACACCTCACTTCGGTAGTTTCGACCGTCTTAAAAAGACTCGAAACTTTGCGCCTGTCGCCTCGCGGCGAAGTTGCCCTTTTCGGTTAAGGTTCGAACACAAATGATGTGTTCGACTGATTTTACACAACGACGAAATTCGGGTGAATTGTGCTAGTTCTAGAAACTTTTAATCGCATATTTTTTCCAAATAAAAAAAGCGGAATTACAGCCGCTTTTTTTATTGGAAAATTTTATGTCTATTAACGACTTTATTTAGCCGCTTTTTTATTCAATTTAACTTTGATCGAAGCGATCTGCGCGGCATCCGACGAAAGCAGAAGCGCTTTTTCCCACGAGGCTTTGGCAAGTTCGAGTTTGCCCTGTTTTTGATAAACATCGCCGAGATGCTCGTGGATCGTTGCCGACGAAGCATCGAATTTGAGCGCCTTTTTGAGATTTTCTTCCGCCAGATCGAGCTTGCCCTGTTTGAAATAAACCCATGCGAGACTATCGAGAAATGAAGGATTATCGGGATCGGTTTTCAAAGCCTGTTGGATAAGTTTTAACGCCTCGTCGAGTTTTACGTTGCGCTCGGCAAGAAAATAACCGAGATTATTCTGCGCGATCGGATTATTCGGCGATTGGGCGAGAATTTCGCGGAGCGTTGTCTCGGCGCCTTTAAAGTCTCCGGAACTCTGCTGCGCGGATGCGAGCGAAAGTTTCGCAATCTGTTTGCGTGCCTCGTCGCTTCCGGCGATCTGTAACGCCTGATTAGCCGCTTCGATCGCTTCTTTGCCGCGTTTGGCGTCGCTGTAAAGCGAGGCGATAAACAGGTAATTCGTAAAATCGTCGAACATCGGCGACGGAATTCCGGACGGGTCTTTTTTGCCGATCAGCGATCTAATAACCGTCACACCCTCGTCAACTTTGCCGAGTTCCATCAGAACCGTCGCTTCCTGCCGCAAGAAACCATAATCGTCGGGAAAGCGGATTCGGGCAGCTTTTAATGCCTGCAAAGCTTCCTGCCTTTTACCGTTTTCGCGGTAGAGCGAAACCATCTGCCGGTCGCTGAACGAATCTTCTTCGCCGAGAAGTAGTCTCGATTTATCAATCGCGGATTTTGCTTCCGTAAACCGGTTTGCCGATTTGTAAGAACGGATTATCTTTTCGAAAACGGCGATGGCAAATTCGCGTTCGTTGTCGGTCGCGAGATTGTTCTGGTCAATTCCGGCAAGCGTCAAAGCTTTTTGATAGGCGGCGGCGGCTTCGTCGGGACGATTCTGCTCGCTGTACATATCGCCGAGCGAAACCTGTAAATTGGCGGCGGCGGCTTTGTCTCTCTCAGCCAGTTTTGAAACCGTATCGTTAATAAATTTCGCTGCGTCGCCGGCATTACCGGAACGCGACTGCACTTTCGCAAGCAGCATCACGAGCCCAATATTATCGGGATTGGCGTAAATCGCCTGCTGAAGCGTTTGGATGGCGGTTGCCGCCGTCGCGGGATCGGCTTTTTCGAGCGCTTTGCCGAGCATCTCGACCGTTTGCTGATTTTCGGGATCGTCGGAAAGCGCCTGATTTAGGATCGCGATGGATTCCGGAATTCGACCCGCATCATATAAAGCCTCGCCGAGTTTTGCCGTCGCGCCTTCGGGCGATAAATTTTCCTGCGTCCCGAGAACGGTTCGGTAAAACCTGGTTTCGACCGGAGTTGCCGCGCTTTGCCAGTTTTTGAGCGCCGTAATTCGATCTTCCGTTTTATTCGTGCGCCGGTAAAACTCGCTTAAAAATGCCCACGCTTCGGCATTCCGCGGATCGAGCCGCGCAATTTCTCTCCATGCCGTTATGGCTCTTTCCGTGTTCGCAGGATCCAAATCTCCGTCGTTCAACCCGCTTTTAATCGTGTAAAGCCGTGATAGAATACGATGCCCGCCGAAGTTGTTTTTATCAATTTTGACCGCCAACAGCGCGAGCGCGATCGCTTCGTTCATATCGCCCGGAGGCGTCGTCAGAGCGAGTTCGGCAAGTGCCGTATAAGCTTCGGCAAGCGTCGGATTAAGCTCGGCAGCCTTTTGAAACGCTTGTTTGGCAAGCCTCACGCCGCTCGAATTATTCTGCCCGCGCTGGCGGGTCATTCCCCACAGATAGCGCTGTCCTTCGAGCAGTTTGGCGTAAGCCTGTTCGCGAAGTTCGCGCGATACTTCCTCGGTTTTTGACAAATTTTCGAGGTTTCTGCCAAGCGTCTCCGAAAGTTTTACGTTCGGCACCGGCGTCGGCACTCTGACAACGAGCGGCGTCGGCGTCGGGGTCGCGGTTCTGACAGACGGCGGCGGAGTCTGGCGCGGTGTCGGAGTCGAACCCGGGTCCTGTGCGGAAACCGCAGAAGTACCGGCAAGAATTGGTAAAATGAGTACGGATAATAATTTCAGATTCATTGTAAACCTCTCAGGCTTTTTCAAGATTTGAAACGATAGTTTTCCAAACCTTTTTTCTCGGAAAATTTATCAGAAAAACGACCAGCGCGATGGCACCGGCGCGGAGCATATCGAAACCGCTCCCGCTAAAAAGCGAAATCAGGTAGCCGACAACGCCGACCAGCAAACCGAAAACGCTCAAAATGATCGAATTTCGCTGTAAGGTTCCAAGGACACCCGAAACACCTTTCAAAATTGCGACGTTTTTCAACCTTTCCCATGTAAAAAACATCCGGCGCAGAATAAAGCTGCCGACCGCAATAAATAACACACCGATCCAAATCGTCTTAGAATCCTGCTCGATAAGACTCGTTTCAATTCGTAAAGCGAACAAGAACGACGCCGCGATCAAAATCAGGACAAAAAAAATCTGCGCCAAAATGATTAAAACGGTCGTGCGGTAACGTTTTTCAAGTTCGGGCAGATTTTCGTTGAAATTTTCGTTCATCAATTCAAACTTAAAACGGATAATTTATTTACTACCCGTTTTTTCCTTGTCTTCGTCGGGCTTTTTGGTCTGCTGTTCGCAAGGAACGACAACCGCCGTCAGGGTTTTCGGCACATCCGCCGACGTGACATCGCCGAGATTTTCCATAACTTTATCAATCAGCTCGAATTTGCATTTATCGAAATCGCGCGTCATCAAAACGCCGTCTTTATCGATCGTCAGCGGGTAAACGCCGAAAAGCTGATTTCTGAAATTGTTGATGAAAGAAACTTTTTCGGGCGGCAGAACCGTATTTCGATCCGGTTTTGGCTCGGGAATTTTCGCGCCGATGATTTCGAGCTGTTCCTTTGATTTATCAACCCACTGGCTGTTCGGGTAATCGCTCACGATTTGCTGGAAATAACGCGCTGCCTGATCGGTTTCTTCTTCGAGAAGATAGGTTACCGCCAGTTTATAGAGCGCTTCGTCCATAAAGCTGAAGTTCGGATATTTTTCGAGAATTTCGCGGTAACGCGACTGCGCGCCTTTTAAGCCGCCTTTTTTCTGGTCAACCGAAAGCGTGTAGTAATAATTCCCGATATACAGATTGTGCAGACCGAGATTGTCCTGAACTTCTTTCAGACGCAGATCAACCAGCGGGCGGAGCGGCGAATTCGGATAATTCTGGATAAAGGCTTTTAATTTTTGTTCGGCGCGGCGCGCGTTGGCGATTTCGCGATCCGGCAAACCGATGCGGCGCATCTCGGATTCGGCGATTTTCAGCAAGACGCGGTCTGCTAGCGGATGCGTCGGGAAAAACGTCAGCCATTCCTGATAACCTGCCGCCGCCTGAATCAAGGCGCTCGTGCCGCCTTCGATGTAGAACGAATCGGCAACGGCGAGTTTTGCCATCGGCAAATAAGGCGATTCAGGATAAGTGGTGATGATCGTCTGGAAAAGCAGGCGTCCGACTTCGTAATTGGCTTTGCGCACTTCTTTCGTCGCAACGACAAACAATTCGCGGTCGCGTCCCGGCTGAATTTCGCCGATCAGCTCTTCATATTCGTCCGTTCCGCCGCCGAAAAGACCGAGAAATTTTTTCTTTTTCTTCTTTTCGCGGGTTTGCCCGACAGTTGACTGCGGGTTGGCGCGCAGCGCGGCAGTTTCCTGCAAAGCAGCGTCTACGCCGGTTTGCTGCTCACGGACGCGTTCTTCCGCCTGATCAATCTCGCTCATCTCGTATTTTTCCGAGCGGTCAACCTTTCCGCGCAGGCTGCTGATATCGGACTGCAAAGTCGAAACTTCCTTTTCCATACCGCGCAGACGACCGAGCGGAGTATCGAGTTTATCCTTATCGTCCTTTTTGGATTTGTCGTCCTTATTTTCCTCTTTGAGCACGGAAATCGCGCTTTGCAGCGAACGACGCATCGTATCGAGCTTACGGCTCAAAACTTCAAGCCGCTGCGACGGCGTGCCTTCACCGGGCTTCTGCTGCGCGAAAGCCGCGAGCGGAAAACTCAAAACTACGATCAAACCAATTATAATTGCCTTATTTAATCTGAAAAACATAATAACCTCAATCAATTTCGGATTTTAGATTTTGGATTTTGGATTGGTTCGTCAATAAGCTAAAACGTTAACCTTTGAATTAATACTTTCGCGAAACGTTTCTGATAGAGAAGCAATTCCGTAAACGCGACAGCAAATCCAAAATCTAAAATCTAAAATCCGAAATCGCTAGACCCAAACTGTCGCCGCTTCGATCATTTGGCGAGCGGCTTCGGTCGGATTCTCTTTACCGAAAACTGCCGAACCGGCGACGATAATTTCAGCTCCCGATTCGACTATTTTTTTAACATTTCCGGCATCTATTCCGCCGTCAATCTCGATTCTCGTCTCTAATCCGCGTTCGTCTATCATGCGGCGCAGCCGACGCAGCTTATCAACCGATGTATGAATAAATTTCTGCCCGCCGAAACCCGGATTGACCGACATTAAAAGAACGAAATCGGCAAACGGAAGCGCTTCTTCCAATGAACCGAGCGGCGTTCCCGGATTGATCGCGATTCCCGACTGTCCCCCGGCTTCGCGAATCGCCGTCAAAGTTCTTTGCAGGTGAACGTCCGCTTCAACATGAACCGAAACCATATTTGCTCCGGCTTTGACAAATTCGACCGCGTATCGGTTCGGCTCGACAATCATCAGGTGACAGTCAATCGTCAAATCCGTGATCTTGCGGATTGATTTAACGACCGGCAGTCCGATCGTGATGTTCGGAACAAATCGTCCGTCCATCACGTCAACGTGCAGAACAGTCGCGCCGCCTTCTTCGACTGCGCGGATTTCTTCCGCCAATCGCGTAAAATCAGCCGACAAAATCGAAGGAGCTAATTCAAACATAAAATTATTTTCAATTTTCAAAATTTATGATTGACGCAAAATAACGGATAATATTTTGCCTTTTTACTTTTACCTTTTTACTTTTTTAACCTTTACTTTGTTGCACAAAAAAATCTTTCGGTTGCCCTTCGCCGGGGATTACGGATTGCGGCGCGGGCGCGTATCTCCGCCGGTTGTCGGTGTTTTATTAGGCGACGGTTTCGGCGTTACTGCCGGATTCGGAGTTTTTCCGGGCGTCGTCGAATTGTTTTTATTGTCTTTCGACGAATTATTATTCGAATTCGTCGAACCGCTGTTGTTGTTTGACGAATTGGTATCCGAATTCGAGTTGTCTTTAATCACGTCGCGGCTCGTCGAGGCTTTTTTCTTATTCGTGTTGACGTTTGAATTCGATTTCTTTTTCGGTTTATCGGAAATCAATTCCTCGATTTTTTCCGTATCGTCTTCGATCGGAGTATTTCCCTTTTTCAAGGTCGTCGGTTTTTCATCGCCTTCGGGATTCGGCTTGCTCGTGACGACGAGAATCAATTGTCCGGTCTTGACCGTGTCGCCGGGTTTCGGAAGTTGTTCCAAAACCGTGTTCGGCGCTTCTTCGCTGTAGCGATCGGCGCGTTTTTTGACGCGCAAGCCGAGCGCTTCGAGTTCCTTTTCGCTTTCGGCGTAGTTTTTACCGACAATTTCGGGAACAATGATTTCCGTGCCCTGTAGCGAACGGTAAACGACATAGCCCGCGCCGATTAAAAAAGCCACCGCGAGTGATGCGACGATCAGCAGCTTGCCTAACGCCGAACCGATTTTACTTATAAAACTCACTTTTTTGTAAAACTCCTGAAATCAAAACGCAAGTCTAACATTATTTATTTAATCAAACGAGTGAAAAGACTCTTAAAACCTTACCAGAAAACTAATCCTTTTCAAACACGGCAATAAAAAATCCGTCCATTTTATCGCTCTGCGGAAACGTTCGCGCAAAGCCTTCGGCGGTTAAATATTTTTCCGGCACATTCGGTTTTATCAATCGAAAATCCGCGCTTTCACTCGAAAATCTGCCGATCACTTCTTCGTTTTCCTCTTTCTCCAATGAACAGGTTGAATAAATTAAGCGACCGCCGCGTTTGACTAGCTTTGATGCATGGCGCAGGATTTCGAGTTGTTTGCCGGATAATTCGCGAAAATCTTTTTCTTCCAGAAAATATCGGATTTCCGGATTATGCCGAATCGTTCCGGTTCCGGTACACGGCGCGTCGAGCAGCACGACATCGAAGCTTTGATCGGCAAACGGCAACGCGTTTTCAGCGTCATATTGCACGATTGACACAGATTCGACGCCTTGTCGCCGGCAATTTTCCTGTAAAATCTTTATCCGATTCCGATGTAAATCGCCTGCCACAAACAAATTTTGAATTTTAAATTTTGAATTTTGAATTTGCGTCGTCTTGCTTCCCGGCGCAGCGCACACGTCGAGAAAACTTTCATTTTCCTTTAGTTCGACCGCATTGGCGACGATCTGCGAGCCTTCGTCCTGAAAATAAATCTTCCCGTTTTCAGATAATTCGCGCAGGTAACTTTTTTCTTCCTCGATATTTACATTTTCAAGCGAGCTTTTTATGGCTTCGGTGGTTTTTGCCGTAAAGCGAAAATTCAATTTCGGAGTTTCGTTGTTCGCGGCGGCTAGTTTGCAGGTTTCATCAAAACCGAAATCCGCGATCCATTTTTCGATCAGCCAGCGCGGATGCGAGGTTTCGACCGATAGTTTTTCGACTTCGTCCTTAAAAGTGAGTTCGATTTTTTCGCGGGTAAATTTACGCAAAATCGCGTTGACAAAACCTTTCGCCGAAGTTTTTTTCGCCTGCTGCGTCAAATTTACCGCGTCGTTGATCGCCGCGTGTGCGGGAATTTTATCGAGAAAATGTAATTGATACAGCGCGATTCTAAGAATAATTCGAACGGCGGAATCGAGCTTTTTGCCGTTCGTCAGAGTTTCGATAATTCGGTCGAGATAAAGCTGTTTTCGCAGAACTCCGAGCGTCAGTTCGTGGCAAAGCCCTCGGTCAATGGCTTCCAGTTTCTCCTCGTAAAACGGTAAAAGCACGGACGAAAAGGCTTTTTCGGTTTCGATTTTCGTCAAAATCTGAAACGCCGATGATCTTGCCGGAGATATTTTCATTTTTAATCTACAGAAATCCGCAGATGGGAACAGAGACAGTCGAAAATAAATTCGGTTTTAACTGTGTTCATCTGCGGATAAATTCTTAATTTCGAGCGATAAATCCTGCGCTTTACCTTTTTGCAGCTTTTCGTCAACCGAAATGCGCAGATCGAAAACGTAGCATTCGCCCTGCCAGAGACTTTCCGATTCGGGAACTTCTTCGAGATATTTCAAAATCCCGCCTTCGAGCTGGTAAATATTCTCAAAGCCGATCTGCTTCATAAACGGCGCGAATTTTTCGCAGCGAATCCCGCCCGTACAGAACATCGCGATTTTCTTATGTTTTTCAGGGTCGAGATTTTCTTCAATAAATTGCGGCAAATCGCTGAACTTTTCGGTTTTCGGATTGACCGCGCCGCGAAATGTGCCGACTTCGAACTCGTAATCGTTGCGCGTGTCGAGGACAAAAACTTCCTCATCGCGTAAAAGAGCGTTCCATTCCTGCGGCGAAACGTGTGTTCCGACGCCGCGCCCGATTTCAACTTCCTTCTTTAAAGTGACGATTTCGGGCTTGATTTTGACGAAAATTCGCCGAAACGGGCTTTCAACGTGAAACGACGATTTATATTTTAACTTTGTCTCAAAAATTCCTTCGAAGATTTTGATGATTTTTCCGATATTTTCCGGCGCGCCGCTGATCGTCGAATTAAACCCTTCGTCCGCAAGAATTATCGTGCCCAAAACTGAATTTTCGCGCATCGCCGTTTTTAAACGTTCCTGAATTTCCGGAAGATTTTCGAGCCGCTTGAATTCGTAAAATGTAATGATTTGAATAATCTTTTCCATCATTTTTTTATTAGCCGTGGATAAACGCGGATTTCGCCGATTTGTTTTTGATTGATTTAATCCGCGAAATCCGCGT
>JANOBZ010000079.1:0-39315 GCA_031411895.1 Acidobacteriota bacterium
GGTTTCACCGAAGCGGAAAAAGCGGGATATTACAAGTTCGTCGCCACGCCGCTCGGAAAAAAATTCATGACTGCTTATTTACAGGAAACAATCGCGTATCAGGAAAGCAAAGAAAATGCGGTCAGGTCTGCAAATCCCGATGCCGACGGATTCGCGATTTATCAACCGGAAAATCTAAATAAGCTCTTCAATAAGTTTGTCGCTGATAACTATAAGAAATAAAGATTCAAGTTCTTTTCCGAAATGCTGACCCGATTTATGAATGAGTTCCGTCTCTATATCGGAACAAGCAAAACACAACGGAAAAAAACAGGCGGGAGAAAAAACAAAATGAGTAAAACATTCAAAATCGGCATCAATTGGACAAAATCAGCCATCGCTTTGGTGCTTTTATGCGCGGTGTTTGGTTTTAACGCAATGGCGCAGGACGATAGAGAAGACAACAGAGGCTATATTGTCGTCGTGAATCACGAGGAACAATACTCCATTTGGCTCGCCGATAAAGAGATTCCTTTAGGCTGGACGAAAACCGGCTTTAAGGGAACCAAAACAGAGTGTTTGAACAATATCAAAGAAGTCTGGACAGATATGCGTCCGCTATCGCTCAGAAAGAAAATGGAGGAGGCAGCAAGGTCAACCGAAGCGCAACCGCCGAAGCCGCCGGAGCCGGTTAAACCGGAACCGGCTCCTGACACTTCAAAGCCAGCCGAAACCGCACCTGAGAAACCCGCGCCGCCAAAGGAAGAAATTGAACCGGAAACGATCAGGATTTTTGTCGGCAACCTTTCATCGGACACGACCGAAGATTCCTTGCGGGAATTGTTCGAAGAATTCGGTGAAGTAAAGTCAGTCGGAATCGAAACGGATGAAGACGGAAATTCAAAAGACACAGCGTATGTCGAAATGCCGGTTGCCGAAGCCGGTGAAGCCGTTGCAAAACTAAACGGCAAACAACTCGACGGGAAAAAGATCACGGTTAAAAAGCCTTAACAGCAGAGTTAAATTCAGCCGTCGCCGCCGAATGGAAACCGGTCGGACGCTCGAGTGATCGAGGCGCAAAACTTCAGGAAAGTAAGTTTGAGGAGAAACTATCAAATGAAAAAATCCATTTATATTTCACTGGCTTTGGCTTTGTTCGTGGTTGCCTCGGCGGAAAAATCGTTTGCCTGTAGTTGTGCAGCCAGCCTCGAACCGGAGAAAAAGCAAGTTCAGCAGGCTTTTATGAATTCGCGGGCGATTTTTTCGGGCGAGGTCTTGGAAATCAATGAGTCTTCGGCAGACAAAAACAGTTTGCTTGTAAAATTCAAAGTCGCAAAATTGTGGAAAGGCGAATTGAAAAACGAAATTAGCATCACAACCAATAAAGAAAGCTCGATGTGCGGTTACGGTTTTGAGATCGGAAAAAAATATCTTGTTTATGCCAACGGGCTTAAGAATGATCTTTTTGTTGAAAACTGTTCCCGAACAACGAATATGAGCAATAAAGGTGATGTCAAATACCTGAACAAGGCGACGGAAAACCACCGACTTCATTTCCGATAGTTTCCAAAATCAACGCGACAAATGCCTGTGTAACTGATATTGTCAAATCCGGTAAAAATCAAAACGCGCAGGCGCAGCATCCGGCTGACAAAGCATCAACCAAATCCTGTAAAAGGATTCAATGAAATTACACGGTTAAGAACAAGTTTTTCAAAAAAATAAAAAAATTGACAGGAGAAAAATCAAATGACAAATAAAATTAATTCGATTTTCGCATTGGGAATTTTGATTCTGGCTTCGATGGCTTGCAGTTTCAATGTTTCGACGGCAAATTTGAGCGATCTGAAATTCGGTAAGGACAAAAACGCCAGCGGCGCAGACACGAGTTTCAAACCCGAAGACGAAATTTTCGCAGTAACGGCGGTAAATAATACGAACGATAAGAACAAAGTAAAATACCGCATGTTGGTCGAAAAAGTCGAAGGCGCGCAAACAGGCACGGTCGCCTATAAATTCGAAAAAGAATCGGAAATCGAAGGCAGCCGCCCGATATGGTTTACCTTTTCCGTTCCGGGCGGATTCGTTCCCGGCAGTTATAAAGTCGAAGTCGTTCTGACCGGCGAAGACGGCAAAGAATTCGACCGCAAAACCGGCAGCTTTACGATTATCGGCGGGAATATAGATAAGACGGCAAAACCCGCCGCGCCGTCCGCCGATGATACGAAAACCGAAGCAGGCGAGAATAAAGATTCGGACGATAAATAATCATCACCGTCGTTTAAAGCAGATTCGAGATTAGTATATGGCTTTAAGGGCGGAAAACCGCGCGTGAGCAAGCGTTTTGCACCCTTAAAGCCATATACATTGAATTTGAACCTGCTCTAAATTCCTTTGCGGATATTTTTTATCAAAACGATGTCCCGATTGCGCGTGCCGCGTGCGACAGCCAAATGGCTGCCTTCCGGGTTTAGCGCAAAAGCGGCGATTTGAAATTCTTTGAAAGCGGTTAAAGCGGTCGGCTGCGCACCGTCGAGCGGCTGCGTCCAGACGTTTGAGGTCGTGCCGCGCCGGTGATTATTTTGCGCCGATTGCGTCCGAGCGTCGTCATTTGATAAAGCGAAGACGTTTGATTTTCGCTTTCGACACCGACAAAAGAGAGAAAATTTCCGTCGCGCGAAAATCTCAGAAAATCGTATTTCGCTTGTCCCGCCGGAAAATCTAAATAAGCTCTTCAATAAGTTTGTCGCGGAGAATTATAAAAAATAGATTTTGGAGTTATATTTCAGCGGTTTAAATTCAGCAGTTCCGCGGTTGAAATATCGTCAAATAAATATTGCCGGATGCTCATTTCTGTTAAAACACATCCTGACTTATACATATAAACGTATATCGCCGGCATTCTTTCAACAAACCACCGAATTGATCGCGGGAAAATTGATGGACGAACTCAATGGCACAAAACGGGCTACATACCCTGAAAACGAAAAAAGCCGCTCAAAAAGCGACTCGGAAACTACTGATTATAAAGAGATTAATGGCGGAGCCGACGGGACTCGAACCCGCGACCTCCAACGTGACAGGCTGGCGTTCTAACCAACTGAACTACGACTCCGCAAGAGAAATTAAAAATCAAAAATGTAAAATTCAGGGCTTCCGAAATTTTGCAATTTTTAATTCTAAACTTTTAATTGTCAAACTTGGTGGGTACGAAGGGACTCGAACCCCTAACTTCCTCCTTGTAAGGGAGGCTGTCTACCAATTGACGTACGTACCCGCAAAAAACTTTTTGTAATATCCGACGGTTCGGCACATTCGAGAACCCACAATTTTTCAAAAAAACGTCGCTCGTTTTTGCCAAAGAGCGAACTGTCATACTACGAAAATTAGACTTTCCCTGTCAAGTTAGACGGTGAATTTTTATAAATTCAGCTTTTTTAACAAAGATGCCGCCGCTGTTTTTTCCGCATTTACAGTTTGCTATTATGTTTCATCGTAATACAGAATCGTACCGCCGAAACCGACTGCGAAACCTTTTTTTCCGGCGAAGAAAACTTTTTCGAGACGATGCCGCGCATTGGATTTTTGAGAATTCCAGATGTTTCCGGCAGTTGTCGTATGCAAAATCACACCGTCGTCGCCGACCGCCCAGCCTTTCGCCGTATCGGTGAAAAAAACGTCATTTAAGCTGGCGTTCGTGCCGGAAATTTGTTCGCGCCAGTTTTTGCCGCCGCTTATAGTTTGCAAAATTTTTCCGTTTGCGCCGACGCTCCAGCCGTTTGCGCGGTTGATGAAAAAGACGGAATTCAGTTTTGCCGATTTGTCGCCGTAAATATTCGCTTTGTTCCAGCTCGCGCCGCCGTCCTCGGTGAAAAGAATGCTGCCGCCTGCGCCGACGATTGCGCCGTTCGACTGATCGGCGAAAACGCCGTCGAGCAGTAAATATTTAGTGAACAGAGAGGTTTTCTTCCAACTTTTTTTATCGTCTTCGAGCGCGAAAATCACGCCGCCTTCGCCGAAAGCCAGTGCCGAACCTTTTTTATTAAAGACGATTTTTGCAATTCGCTCGCGTCCTTCTTTGGCAAATTCCAGTCTGTCCCAATTTGCGCCGCCGTCCGAAGTTTGCAAAACGTAAGACGGAAAGTTTGCGCCGCGATTATAGACGCTTCGCTCGCACAAAAGCCAGCCGGTCAGTTCGTCGGAAAAATAAATCTGCCGAATCGTATCGGAGGTAAATTTCTCCTTTTGCCGCCAACTTTTGCCGCCGTCCGAAGTTTCCAAAAACGCCCCGTCGCTGCCCGCGATCCAGCCTTTTTTTTCGCTAATAAAATAAACGTCGTGCAGCCACGCGAGAGTTTTCGAGTTTAGCTTCGTCCATTCGGCGTTTGTCGTTTGGGCAAAGATAAGACAAAGCGCGAGAATCAAGATTTTTTTAAGCTGAATCATTTATAAACAAAAACTGCGATTTACGATTGAAGTTCGAGCGGAGGAAAATCAATCGCAAATCGCAAATCTGAAATCGCAAATCAATTAAAACGGACTGCCGAACAACAAACGAACGATGCTCGCTTTTGATAAAATATCCAAAACCGAATTGACGTTGAGGCGGAAACCTTTATCGGGAACGAAAACCTGATCGCCGGGATTGAGGAAAACCATTTCGCCTTTTCCTTTTTCTATGTCCTGCAAATTGACGATTTTCGGCGAAATTCTGCCTTGCCCGTCGTAACTGTAAACAACGACGCGCTTTTTATCGCCTTCTTTGGTCACGCCGCCGGATTCGACGACCGCTTCGTAAACGCTCACTTTTCTATCAAGGACGCGAACGCCCGGAGCGGCGACTTTGCCCAAAACGCTGTAACGAGCCGACATCGCTTTGTCGAGCGTCACCGTCACTTTCGGTTCGATAATATATTCATCGAGTTTTTTCGTGATTTCGTCGGCGACCTGTTCGACGGTTTTGCCGCCGACCATTATGCCTTCACGAATCAGCGGATAGGAAATTCTGGCTGTCGGCGGCACATTGATTCCGCCTTTGCAGTAATCCGGGCATTGTCCGAAAACTTCGACCGTAATCACGTCGTTCGGTCCGAGCCGGTATTCCTTCAGATAATTATTGTAATACGGCAAAATTTCGGCTTCTTCCTGCGAAACCGGCGCAGGTGTTTCGACGGGTTTCGGCGTTACTACATTCTGAGTTTCGGTTTTTGAATCAGAACCTTTCGCGTCCGATTTAATAGTTTCAACCGCCGCGATTTTGATTTCCGGCTGCCCGATTTTTTCAGTCCTGACCGCCGGATTTTCCGTCTGAGCCGACAAACTATGTGAAAAAACAAAAATTCCCGCTGTTATTAAAGCGATATTTCCGTAAAATTTTACTGCTTTCATATTTCTTTCTCCAACACTGTTTCAAATTCCAGATTTCAAATTCCAAATTCCGAATTTAAGAATAAAAGTCATATTTCATATCTGCAATCTACAATCTGGAACCCGGATTACTATCTTCCGCCTTTCCCAAATAAAACGGTTTTGACCGTTTCAAAGACGATCACTAAATCGAGCGCGACGCTTTGATTTTTTATGTAATACAAATCATATTGCAGTTTCTGCCGTGCGTCTTCGACCGACGCGCCATACGGATATTTTATCTGCGCCCAGCCGGTTAAACCCGGCGCGGTCAGATGCCGGTGTTCGTAAAAAGGAATTTCGAGCGCGAGCTGTTCGACAAAATGCGGACGTTCCGGGCGTGGTCCGACAAAGCTCATTTCGCCTTTAATAATGTTCCAGAACTGCGGAATTTCATCTATCCGGCTTTTACGAATAATCCGCCCGACGCGCGTCGTGCGCTGGTCTTCGGCGGTCGCCCAAACCGGTTTGCCGTCGGATTCGGCATCGGTTTTCATCGAGCGAAATTTGATAACGTGAAAAATTCTTCCGTTTTTTCCGACCCGCGCCTGACGATAGAAAATCTCGCCTTTCGAATCGAGTTTGATAAAAATCGCCGTCAAAACCGCGACCGGCAGCGAAAGCAGCAGACCGACGAGAGCCAGACCGCGATGAATCGCTTCGCGGTAGGCGGTTTTAAGCCTTGTGTCGCGTTTGCGTCCGGCAAAAATCAGCCACGACGGGCGCAGCATATCAACGTGAACCTGTCCCGTGACGCGCTCGAAAAACGACGTGCATTCCTCGATATTGACGTTGCCCGCGAGACTCATTTTCAAAAGCGTCTCGGTCGGAAAATAACCGCGCCGCTCGCGCACGGCGATCACGATGCGGTCAACTTTTTCATTTTTGACGATTTTGTCGAGTTCTTCGGTCGTGCCGATAACGGTCGTGCCGCCGATTTTCGTCTGCGGTTCGATGCCGTTTTCGGTCACGAAGCCGACGATCCGGTAGCCCGCATCGCGCCGTTCGGAAACCGCCGCAACCGTGTCGCGCGCGGCTTGCCCGGTGCCGACGACGATAATTTTTTCGCCGATTTCCGGATGTCCCATTAAATAATGAATCGAAAACCGCCAGCCTAAAAGCAGAATCAAAACGAGCGGCACGGAAATGACCGAAACGCCGCGTCCTAAAAGCAGCGGCGGCGCGAAATAAAAGACGAGCGCGAGAATCGCCCACGCGATGCCGATCGCCTGCACGAGCCGCAGCATCAGCTCGCGGCGGTTCGTCATCACCGTGTAATCGTAAAGATCGTAAAAATAAAGTATGAGCGCGCAGACGGCGGTCGCGAGCGTAATTTTCAGCCAGCCGTTGTTTTCGTTCAGCTGATAGCTCGAACCTTCAACGCCCAAACGAAGATACAGCGCCAGAATAATGCCGCCGTAAATTATCGCGGCGTCGGCAAGCAGTAATCCGATCGTTCTGAGGCTGAGGCGGTTCGAGTTCATCGCGCTTTAATTTAAGAAGAGGAAAAGAGGAGAGTTCTTTTTAGGAAATCGAAGTTTTCGCTAAAACTAAAAATCATTTCTCCTCTTCTCTTCTACTTCTCCTCTTCTAATTCTTTTTGTAATAGCCGTAATGCGATTCGTCCAGAACGTCTTCCGACTGATTCAGAACGACGCCCATCATGCGGTCTTTCGGAAGCGTTTCGAGAATCCGGTCAACCGCGCTGTAACTGGTTCTGCCAGCGCGAATTACAAGCATCGCGCCGTCGGCGTGGTTGATCAAAATATTCGCGTCGGTAAAAATTCCGAGCGGCGGCGCGTCAATTATCACATAATCGAACATCTCGCGCGCCTGCCTGAGAATCTCCTTGAATTTCGGTCCCGAAATCAGCTCGGCAACATCCGAGCGGGCTTCGCCGCCGGGTAAGATATGCAGTCCGGCGGGTTCGAGTTTAATAATCGAATCCTGCAAATCGGCGTCGTTCGTCAAAATATCGGATAAGCCTTTATCGGTTTCGATGCCGAGATAATCCGTTAAGCTCGGCATTCGCAGATCGCTGTCGATAATCAGGCATTTGACGCCGTCGGTCTGCGCCAGAAGCCACGAAAGATTGAGCGCCGTAATGGTTTTGCCTTCGCTCGGATTGATGCTCGCGACGACGATTGACTGGAGTTTCTGACGCTGGCTTTTATGCAGAATCTGCGTTCTCAGGTTTCGGTATTCTTCGCAGTAAGTTGAATGCGGCTGAGTTATCGCGACAAGACGCGGCTCGACGCGCTCCGCTTCGATCGTCCACGCGGAAAATTCCGGCAGACATTTTTCGGCGGGGCGCGTCGAGCTGATAGCGTTCGATGTTGCCCCGGCAGTAATTTCAGATAAAGAGTCAGGGAGTGCCGTCCCGACCAAAGAATCTGACTGCCCATCGAACGCTAAACTCGGTGATCCGATCTTAAAATCCGTGTCGGCAAACATTTCCGGCGGCGTGTTGACGCGTTTCGCGTTGGTGCGCTCGCTGCGGTCGAAAGGAACGACCGTTCCCTTCGGCGTTTCCACGCTGTCGTTTGTCTGCTCGATCTGCTTTTTTTGTAATGCTTTGAGAATACTCATAAAATGCTCCGCATTTTTAGTCATGAGTCCGAAGTCTTGGGTCTTGAGTCGAAATACAATGACTTCAGACTTATGACTTCAGACTCATGACTCATGACTTTTAGTAAAACCCGCCGATCTCCTCGATTTCCAGACTGACGTCGTCGTCGAAATCATCGAACGGCGATTTTTTATCGGCGGCGCTCGTTTTTGAATTGCCGTTGCCGTTGCTGTTGGTTTTCGGCTGTTCGGTCTTGAACATCGGTTTCGGCTTTTCGGCGCGCGCCTGATTGTTCCATAGTTCCTCGCGCGCTTCCGAAGTTAAAACTCTTGCCGAATTGACCGCTTCGACCGCTTTATCATTCGCGAGAAGCGCTTCGTTGCGCGGCAGAAGGTCGAGATTGTCGGCGACGTCTTCGATAGTCTGCCGACCGATGATCTGTTCGCCCGCCGCATAAGCCGCGAGCATCGCGTTGTCGCACAGATTGTTGATCTGGCGCGGAATTCCCTCGGAACACTGAAAGATAAAATCGATCGCGCCGGGCGTGAAAATGTTCGGCTGATCCGAGCCGCCGATCAAAAGCCGTTCCGTGATGTAGCGCTCGACCTCGTCAACATTCGGCAAAGCGTGCATCTTACAGCGAAGTGCGACGCGCTGTTTGAGTTGCCGCAGGTTCGGCTGATTGAGTTTTTCGCGCAATTCGGGCTGTCCGGTCAAAACAATTTGCAAATGTTTCGCGTTGTCCGACTCGAAATTCATCAAAAGGCGGATTTCTTCTAAAACGTAATCTGACAATTCGTGCGCTTCATCGATGATTAAAACGGTGCGAAGTCCGCGCCGGTGACGATCTTCCAAAACCTTGCCCATGACCTGCAAAAGCTCGGCTTTGTTCGTCCAATCCTTGATGTTGAGCATCTGCGTGACGTGATGATAAAACTCGTCGATCGAAAGGCGCGGATTGAAAACATACGCCGCCAGAACGGAAGAATCGAGCCGCCGCAGAATCCATCTGAGCGCGGTCGTTTTTCCCGTGCCGACCTCGCCCGTTAAAACGATCAACCCTTTCGCATTCTCCAAACCGTAGTAAAGACTCGCCAAAACCTCGTTATAACTCGGCGTAAAGACGATAAAACGCGGGTCGGGCGTCAAAGTAAACGGCGTATCTTCTAATCCAAAAAATTCCTTATACATATCCTTCTCCGAAAGAATCTGAAATCTTTAATCTCAATTTCAACCCCAAATCCGAATTCCCAAATCCCAAATCGCTATGAAACCATTCGTTCAAAAATCTTCGTCGCCTGCAAAATCATCGCGATCAGCGGAATCGCGCCGACCGCGCCGATTACGCCCGCCATTACGCGCAGCCAGTGCGAGCGCCGCTGCCAGATTTTTTCGTCGTGCGACATGAGCGGCGGAACCGACGCGAGCACGGGCAGTCCCGTGTAATGCTTGGCGTCTTCGATGTTCTGAATTTTGAAAACTCGCGGCAGCTCAAACAGCGCCGCTAAGAATAAACCGATCGCAAGCCCGATGCCTGCGCCCAAACCGGTAAGCATCGCGCGTTTCGGCGCGACCGGCGATTCGGGCAGATTTGCCGGATCCTGCACGCGGATGGTTTCGCCCTGCGCGTTCGATTCGCGGCTGACCTGAAGTGACGCGTCGTTGATCTTTTTCGACAAATCTTCGTATTTCTGCTTTGCCGATTGATACTGCGAATTGATGCCTTCGAGCGCGACCTTGACGTTCGGAATCTGGTTGATCTTCTGTTCGAGAATCGAAATCTGTCCGGCGTTTGTCCCGACTTCCTGCTCCTTAAATTGAATCTGCCGCTCGATCTGCGCGATCTGGCTTTGAATCCGCTGATTTTCGAGTTCGAGGTTTTTCTTTTGCAGCTCGGCTTTGCGGCTGCTCGACTGGCTCGCGACCTGCACGCGCTTGTCGGTACTTTTCCGCAGGTTTTCGATTTCCTCGTTAATTCGCGCGATTTCGTCCTTTTTGGCAACGACCAGCGGGTGTTTTTCCCGCAGCTCCTTCAAAAGCTTGTCGAGTTGTGCCGAAAGCTCGGCGCGGCGATTGACCAGTTGCGCGTAGGCTGGCGTGTCTTCGATCTGCGACGCCGAACGCGCCGCTTCCTGCGTTTCCTTCTCGCCGTAATCTTCGATCAGACGCATCTGGCGATTGTTCGAAGCGATCTGGTCGTTGAGCCGTCCTTTTTCGACGCTCAGCGTTTCTTTTTCCTTCGTGATGCTCTCTTCGCGCTTGCGCAAACCGTCGAGCTGCGCGATCAAGCCCTGCGCCGATTCGGGCAGAGTTTCGACGTTCTGCATCATCAGTTTAAGGCGTTCCTGTTCGATCACGTTAAGCTCGTTTTTCGCGTTGTCGTGCTCTCTCTGCAAAAAATCGCGCGTCGTTTCGGCGCTTTGCGTCGAGGCTAAAATCTGCGCGTTGACGTATTTAGCGGCTAATTCGCTCGTCACGTTGCGCGTCGCGTCGGGCTTGCGGTCGCGATAGCTGATGCGAAACGCGGCAAGCTTTTCATTGTCGCTTTTTTCCGGCTCGACGACGATGTTTTTGCGCATCTTGTCGACGATCAGCGCCATGTCCATGCCCGAACTTCTTTCCGATTCGAAAAGATTGTATTTTGTAATCATCGGTTCCAGAGACGAGCGCGAAAGGACTTCTTGATTAATAGTTTGCAGGCGTTCCGATAATTTTTCGTCCGAAAGCGACTCAACAACTTTATCCGAAATCTGCGGCGGTTTGACCGTCAAAAGAGTTTTCGATTCGTAAACGCTCGGCAGTTTATAGACGACATAGCCGATCGCCACCGTCATCGTAATTATGGGCAGAAAAATAAACCATTTCCGCCGTTTCAGCATTTTGATAAACTCGCCTGCCGTTCTTTGTCTGAATTCAATGCTCATTTTATTTACTAAAAATTACCGCTTAAATTTATTTCGTCCGGTGAATCATTTCGCCGTCCGCATTTTTTTCAATGCGCTTCAAAACCGCCCGCAAGCCGATTGCCAGCAAAACCAAGCCGACGCCGAAAATCAACACTTCGAGCGATTCGGGAATCATTCCCAGGATCGGATTCTCGCTTGCGACTTCAAATAATAAAAACATTTCAACCCCTTACTTTTTAGAGACTTGCGAGCAAAGTTTTCGCTTCCTGCGCTTCTTTTTGGCTCAAACTCTGTTCATTTGCGAGCGAGGTTTCGACTTCGCGCCGCGCCGATAATTTATCGCCCGACGAAGCGAGCGCCGTTCCGAGCCGCAAACGATACGCCGGATTCGGTGCCGCGCCCGCGCGTTTCGCGTCCGCTTCATCGAGCGTGACCGCTTTTTTCAATTGTTCGACTGCCGGCGAATATAAACCTTTTTTGAAATAAACCCAGCCGAGCGTGTCGTAATAACCGGCGACGCCCGAATTTTTATTAACCGCCGACTGCGATAAACGCAGCGCTTCGTCGAGATTTCCCGCGCCGCCGTCGGCGATCAGCCACGCCAGATTATTTGCCGCAATCGTTGTTTCGGGCGCGATTTCGAGCGCGCGGCGATAATTTTTTTCGGCTTCTGCGCCGTTACTGCGCGATTCTTCGAGCATTCCGAGAAGCGTAAAAATCGCGGCGGAAGGCTTTTTCTGAACCGCTGTTTTGTACTGCTCGATCGCCGCGTCGGTTTGATTCTTCGCGATCAAAAGCGAAGCGTAAGCCGAATACGCGGGCAGGTAGTTTTCGTCCAGCTCCATCGCCTTTTTCAATTCCGCTTCGGCAGCGTCCGGGTTTTTCTCGGCGATGAAAATGTCTGATTTCAAATAACGCAGCGCCGCCGAAACGTCGCGTTTGTCGGCGTTTTTTCCGAGAAACTCGTCAATTTTGGCGTGTGCCTGCGCAAATTGCCGCTGGCGGTTCAAAACGCCGATCGCGCCGCTCAGCGCATCGAAGTTTTTCGCATCATTCGTGAGCGCGTTTTCATAAAGCCGCAGAGCTTCGGCGAGATTCTTTTCGGCGACGAAAACCTTCGCCGCATTGATCATCGCGCCCGAAGATTTCGGCGAACTATTCAAAACTTCCTGGAGATCGGCTTTCGCTTCCGCCGTTTTTCCGAGCTGCAAATTTGCCAAACCGCGAGCCGAGAGCGCACGAACGCGGATTTCCAAAACTTCGCGCGTCATCAACGATGAATCCGGCACGATGCCTTTCGCCGCTTCATAAAGCTCGCTGGCGAGCCGGAACGCGCTTTCCGCGTTTCCTTCGGCAAACGCCATTTGAACTTTCAGCAGACGCGTTTTCAAGTAATTCGGGTGATATTTTTCCAGATCGCCGATAAACGCCCGCGCCTGATCGGTTTGTCCTAAGCTGAGACGCGCTTCGGTCATAAAAAAAAGCGCGTCGCGGTGACTCGGCAGCTTTTTCAGAATTTCTTCCAAATCCTTGACCGCGTCTTCCGCTTTATTGTCCTGCAAACTGAGACGCGCGCGCAGCAGAAGCGCTTCGGCGTCCTTATCGTTGATCTTCAAAAGCGCTTCGATCTGCTCGCTGACGAGCGCCGATTCCTTTTGTTCGAGGTAAATTTCGCCGAGGCGATAACGGGCGCGAACGTATTCGGACGATTCGCCCAAAATTTGATTAAAAATCACGACCGCTTCGTCTTTGCGCCCGATCGAGGCGTAAAAATTCGCCAGTTCGACGCGCGATTCCGGGCTGTTTTCCTGAATCTGAACTAAATCTTTATAAGCTGCTTCGGCTTTATCGAACTGCTTCTGCGCGACGAAAAATTCGGCGATCGCCGCGTGCGCTTCGTAGTTTTTCGGCTCGACTTCCGTTCCTTTTCTAAACTGTGTTTCGGCGTCGGCAGCGCGATTGGCAAAAAACAGAAATCTGCCGTATTCGACGTAACCGAGCGCAATTGCCGGATTAACAGCGATGCCTTTCTGAATCGCGCTTTCCGCGTCCGCCGCCTTGTTCTGCTTCATAAAAAAGCGCGCCAGCGAAATGTATGTTTCGGTGCGGTTCGGATTAAGCGCGATCGCGCCGTTCAGAACATCGAGAATTTCTTTTTCCGGTTTGTTTTGGACGGCGAAAAGCGAGGCTTGCAGAACGTGTGCTTCGATAAATTCCGGGTCCTGCCGGTAGATTTCCTCTAAAATCTTTTCGGTTTCCGAAATCATCGGCGGCGAAACGAGCAGGTAATAATTGCCGAGTTTGGTTTTCGCGTCGAGATTGTCGGGCGCGAGTTCCGAAGTTCGGCGCAGTTCTTCGAGCGCTTCGTTAAATTGTCCTAAGTTTTCGAAGGCGCGCGCCAAGCCCCAGTGCGCGAGCGCCGAATCCTTGTCGATATCGGAGGCGGCGCGAAATTCCATGACGGCTTCCTGAAATTTGCGTTTCTGCAAAAATTCTTCGCCGCGCGCAAGATGTTTATCTTTGGATTGTCCGCAGGAGGAAATAAACAGGGCAAGTAAACCGCAAAGCGCGATTTGGGCAAAAAAACGGGGTTTAAAAATTTGGCACTCTTTCAGTTTCATTTTCTTCAGAAGACGCTTCGATCCGAAAAAATTCGACACGTTCGGTTCGATCGTCGGGCAATGACTCTCAAACCTTCTGTCGCCGTTCACGAAAAGGGGCAAACCTTTCGTAAATTAATCGGGTAAAAGCAAAGTTTTCAATGTTTACCGATTTACACCGGCATTGAAGAAAAAACGTAATCAACGCTAAATTTCAGAAAAATTTACGGTTTCCGCTCGTTTAGGCGGAACTTTGACGCAGAAAAACGCCTTATTCACCCAAAGCGGAATCAAAATTTTGCTGAAATTATCAGTTACAGGCGAAAGAATAGCACAGGTTTTGGAATTTGCAAAAGGAATTTAGGTTAAGAAAAGGCTAAATTCCGGAGTCTGTGAAAAGGCTTTTTGCGCGGCGTTTTATTCGGGAACAAATTCGCCTAAATTGTCGGCAAGCTGCGCGGAAAGGTCGATCGCGGCGGCGGTTGCGCGCTTTTCGTCGCCCGCGACCGAGGTCATCACGCGAACCATCGCGCCGTCGCTCCGGCGGCGAAACGCGCTGTCCCAGACGGTGTTGAGTTTATCCTGGTATTCGCTCGCTTCCGTGCGCCCGCGACCCTGATACCAGTAGATCATTATTTCGTCGTACACACCGTTTTCGATGCGATAACGATTTGCCGTGAAAATCTTTCCGGCAGGCGTTTTGATCTCGACAACCTGCGGCTCGCGCATGACCCAGCCCGCGCCCGGAAGACAGTTTTGCGGGCTGTGATAGGTGATGCCCGTGCGCTGCGAAGCATAATACCCGACGTAAAGATTGGCGAGCCGACCGTCGGGCGACAAATAAAAACGCTGCGTGTAATCGGAAACCCGCAGAACGCTTTCGGTCGCTTCGCCGAAACGCATCTCAGAGCCTTTCTGCCGCCAATCGCCCAATTTTTCGGGCAATTCGGCGAGCGGTTTGCGGACGACTTCCGCTTCGCTGCGCGCCTGAAACCAATTGATGAAAATGCCGCCGAATAATAAGACGGCGATCAGCAGCCAGTATTTCGCCGGCGCGACGTTTGATGTAATTTCGTTCATCGGAAAAATATTATACCAGCAAACATAAACGCGTAATTCAAACGATTTTCCGACTTGGCGCTTGATAAATTTCTTTTTTAGCCACGAATTACACGAATAAACACGAATATTTTCAAGTAATTCAAATATAAGAATTCGTGAAATTTCGTGTCATTCGTGGCTAAAAATTCTTAATCAACACTTATTTTTTCTGCGGTTTCATCGCCCATAAAACGTTGACGATCACCCAGCGACCGTTATATTTGGCGATGTGCAGGTAATCGATCCAGTCCGCGGCGACCAATTTCACGGTCGCCGCGTTCTCAAAAACGTCGAGAATCGTTATATCTTTCTGCTGTTTGTCCTTCGGCGTGTTTTTGCCGTAGCCCGTGCGCACCGACTGGACGAGCGTCAGAGCGCTCATCTGTCCGAGCGAGCTTTGTCCTTTATCGTTCGTGCGCACGATGCGTTTTGCCAGATCGGGATGCAGCGCGCGTTCCATGCGCTCGGCGTTCCCTTCGTACCAGCCTTCGATATAATCGAGCGCCGTCTGCGTGATCGCCGCTTTGTCTTCGGCGGAAACATTCGCAGTTTGCGCGCTTGCTGACTGAAACGCGAAAATCGCCAGAAACAATAAAAATAAAACTGTTTTTTTCATAACGTAAAACTCCTTTTTGAATAGATTTCAAAGGTTGTTACGCATTCGAAGAACTTTTGTTTGAAGAAATTTTGCGAAAGACGAATTGGAGCGCGAGATTTAACGAAATCAGAAGCGCGAGCGCGACGATGTAGACGAGCCAGCCGAGCGCGTCGTGAAGCGTTCCTTCGGTCGCCTGTCTGCCGTAATAATAAGTCAGAACGCCGGTTGCCGTAACACGCGCCGCGTTGGTTAAAACCGCGATCGGAATCGCCGAAAGCATCAAAATCACGGCGCGCCAGACATCGGAATTTTTGAAAAAATCCGCCCAGCCGTTTCCGGCAAATTCACGCCGCGCGCGCGTAAAATACGCGAGGACCAAGGCGAGCGTCACGAGCGTCATCAAACTGCGGATTCCGCTGCACGCCTCGACGACTTCGAGCGCGATCGTCTGCGTCGCGCCGCGCGGAAGAATCTCGAAAACATTGCCTTTGCGCACGGTCGGAATTTCGAACAGGCGAATTCCCCAAACCGCGATCTGCGAAGCGTAAATCTGCAACGGAAACGCAATTTTATTAAAAATGATCTGCGGAACCGGAATTGAAAGCAGAAGCAGCACGAACGGGACAACGAGAAACCGCAAAATCTGCGTCCCGAAAAAATAGACGACGACGCCCGCGAGCATGAGCACGAATGAAATTCTCTGCGTAAACAATTCAGCGCCCAGAGCGCCGCCCAAAAGCAGGAAAAGCGCCGCCAGAATCGTGCCCGCGCCGAGCCAGAAATTCGGTGTTTTATTGATTGCGTCGAAATCTTCGAATTCGAGCCAGACGATAAATCCGATCACGAACGGCACAAGCAGTCCGTGCGAATAATTTTCGTCCGTCCACCAATCGCGCCCGAGTTTTACGAGTACGCTCGCATACAAAAACGCCAGAACCAGCCCGACGAGAACGGGTTTCCAGATATTTTTTAGATTGTTTGCGCCTCGGTTCATCGGTTTAGCAATAAGGCAGGAAACGTCAAATCGCGTCCAGTTTCCGCAAACGACAGCTTAACACAGAAAAAACCAGCGGATAAACACTTTTTCAGATGCTTACCCGCGACCCTGCTTTCGATCGGCGCAAATTGTTTTTACGGCACGAACGAACTCGGAAGCGGACGATCGCCCGAAACACCGAACGTGGTGATTAATGTTCCGGCGGTCGAGCGCTGGACGAACCAGTTTGCCGTCGAGGGGCGGAAAACCGCCGGATCGAATCGCCCGTCGCCGTCGTAATCGCCCGGCGACGGAACATCGCCCGAAGCGCCGAACGGAATCGAGTAAAACGAATTATCTTCGCTTCTTTGAATAAACCATTCGCCCGTCGAAGGTCGCCAGACGGCGATATCCGCCTTGCCGTCGCCCGTGTAATCGCCCTGCACGGGTTTATCCGTTCCTAAACCGAAGCGAAAAACCCGGAATTGGCTGTCCGAACTGCGCAGATACCACCACGAACCGTCCGACGGACGGAAGATCGCGATATCCGCTTCGCCGTCGCCGTCGTAATCCGCCGGTACGGGTTTGTCTTCGGGCGAGCCGAAAGTAACGATCGAAGTTCCCGAACCGTTTGAGTTTAAGATAAACCAGGTCGCCGTCGAAGGACGGAAAACAGCTGCGTCGGTTTTTCCGTCGCCGTCGTAATCCATCGGCGCGGGAACGTCGCCCGAAGCGCCGAACGGGAACGAGAAGAACGAATTATCTTCCGAGCGCATAATAAACCATTCGCCGCTCGAAGGGCGAAACACGGCGATGTCCGTCCGACCGTCGCCCGTGTAATCGCCCGGCGCGAGGCGGTCGGTCGAAGTGCCGAAAGTGGAAACGCGGAAATCGCCGACCGAGCTTCGCGTGTGCCACCACGAGCCGTCGGAGGCTCGAAAAATTCCGATGTCGGTCTTTAAATCGCCGTCAAAATCAAACGGCGCGCTGCCACGCCGCGCAATGTAGCGGACAAATTCCATCGATGATTTCTGATTCGAGGCGTCCGGATAAACGGCGCGGGCGCGCAGAAAACCGTTCGAGTTGACGACGCCGTTGAGCTGCCAATTGGTACCGTTGGCGTCGGGCGTGCCTTCGCCGAGAGGCGCGTAATTGACGCCGTCGCTCGACCATTCGAAAAACACTCGGTGCACTTGCGGCAGATTGAAAAGCCCCTGCCAGACGGCGGTGCCGCCCGTAAGCGTCAGGTTTTGCACCGAACCGTCGCTCGAAAATATAATTTTGGCGACTCCGGTACGGCTCGCCCCGCCGACGCTCGACAGGCTGCCGCTGACCATGGTTTTTCCGTCGGGCTGAATCAGCACGCCCGTCGGCGTGCTGTTCAGGTTGGGGCTGAACGCCGTCGCGACCGCGCCGTTGATTGCGCCGACTTTGACCAGCCGCGCGAAATTCTGCCCGTTAAAAGTCGTAAATTGTCCGCCGACGGTCAATCTACCGCCCGATTCCTCGGCAAACGCGGTGACCGCAAAATTCGCGCCGGCGGTAAAAGCCGTGTCAACCGCGCCCTCGGCATCAAGTCGCACGATGTTTTGTTTGGCGATCCCGCTCACGTTGTTAAAATTGCCGCCAACCAGGACTTTGCCGTCCTGCTGGAGAAAGATTCTGGTGAGTGAAGTGACGCTCGGCGCGGTGTTCGAAAAAGTCGGCGTAAAGCCCGTATCGAGCGATGTTCCGTTGTCCATGATCCGCGCGAGCAGCGGGCGGCTTTGATTGTTGACGGTCGAAAATGAGCCGCGAATAAGGAATTTGCCGTCAGTTTGCAGAAGAATCTCGTGGACTTCGCCGCCGTTGGGGGATACGTCAAAAAGATGGTCGAGCGTGCCATCGGGGTTGAGGCGCGCAAGATTGGTGACCAGAAAGCCGTTGATCTGCGAGATCGAGCCGCCGATCAAAATTTTGCCGTCGCGCTGCACGGCGATGGCGTGGACGCTTCCGGCAACCGACGGGTTAAAGGTCGTATCGCGCGAGCCGTCCGGATTAAAGCGCGCCAGACTTGCCTGATTCGCCTGCCCGACGGTGTTGAATATGCCGCCCGCGATAATTTTCCCGTCCGTCTGCCGGGCAATCGCCTGCAGCACGCCGCCGATCTGCGGGTCGGCAAACGTCGTGTCGAGCGTGCCGTTCGGATTGAGCCGCGCGAGCCGTCCGCGCGGCGTGCCGTTGACGGTCGTGAATTGTCCGGCGATGAGAATTTTGTCGTCCGGCTGCGCGATCATCGAAGTGACGGCAAACCCTGCCACCGTGTCGGGATTAAATTCGCTTTCGAGCGAGCCGTCGCGGTAGACCCGCGCAAGACGGTTGCGCGGCTGCCCGTTGACGCTCGTGAAAAACCCGCCGAAAACAACTTTGCCCTCCGATTGGACGGCGACCGAATAAACTTCGGTGTTCGGGCTCGGCGTAAAAGTCGTGTCGAGCGAGCCGTCGAAATTGAACCGCGCCAGATACGGGCGCGAGATGCCGCCGACGGTCGTGAACGCGCCGCCTGCGATGAATTTCCCGTCGGGCTGCACGGCGAGCGCCCAGACGATGTTGTTAATATTCGGGTTAAACGACGCGTCGAGCGTACCGTCCGCATTGAGCCGCGCAAGGCGATTGCGCAAAGTGCCGTTGACCGAACTGAACTCGCCGCCGACCAGTATTTTACCGTCCGGCTGAAGCTCGACCGCGCGCACCGTAAAATTGACCGAAGCGGTAAACGTCTGATCGAGCGTGCCGTCCGGGTTCAAACGCGCGATACGGTTGCGCGGCTGCCCGCCGACGCTCGTGAAAAGCCCGCCGATGATGATTTTTCCGTCCGGCTGGCGAACGGCGCTTTCGATCGTGTCGTTCGCGTTCGGATTAAATGTCTGATCAATCGTACCGTCGGCGTTCTGGCGCGAAATGCGGTTGCGCGTCACGCTGCCGACCAGCGTAAACGTGCCGACCATGATGAATTTCCCGTCCGGCAGGACGATGAACGCGCGCACCGCGCCGTTCGGCGAGGTAAAAACCGCATCGGGCGTGCCGTCCGCGTTGAGCTGCGCGAAATTCGTGCGCGTCTCGCCGCCGACCATCGAAAACGTGCCGGCGATCAAAATCTTCTGCTGAATCGGCAGCGGCGCAATGGCGGTAACATTCCCGTTGATGTCCGCGTTAAAACCCGGATCCACGATGCCGTTCGGGTAAATCCGCGCCAGCCGATTGCGCGGTACGCCGCCAACGCTCGAGAAACCGCCGCCCGCGAGAATAAAGCCGTTCGAGGCGATTGCGACTTTTTGCACCACGGCATTGAAATCCGGGTTAAACGCGTCGTTTGCCGACGTCTGCGCGCAAATCGTCGTTGCTGTCGCCAGAAAAGTAATAAACAACAATATTTTTTTCATATTTTCCCCTCAAGCCGATTTTCGCCCGCCGTCAAATGCGTTCTTTTTAACGCTGTCCTTCGTGCCGCTCAAGGCTTCACAGATAAGTAGTTAGGCAAAAATAGGCTGACATTCGTAAAGCCGTTGATCGCCGTGATCGGTTCGTCATTCAAACTATTTCCCCATCGAAAATTCGCTTCTCTAAACGCCGAAGTTAATTCCCCGTCAAGCGCATTGCGTAGAAGTACTGCCCGAAAGAAACGTTTCGCGACGCGACGCGCATTCCGAGCCGAATGGTCATCGGTTGGCGGTAAAGATTGTTGATAACCGTCTGCGGCAAGCCGAGATCGGCGAAATAGCTGCGGGCGAAACCGCGCGTTGCCGCCGAGCTGTATGTCTCGTAAAAGAATTCGGCATCGCCGGGCAAAATCGTTTTGTTGAAGATCTTCGCGCCGAACGCGCTGACCGTCAGAACGCCGTTGAGCGGCTGTCCGGTCACTGGATCGAGCGCCGCCGGGTCGCTCAGCGCCGCGCTTTCGATCGTGAGGCGCGGAATGTAGCTCGAAAAGACGGGCAAGCCGCCCGCGAAAGTGTTTTGAGTTTCGCTGCTGACAGTATTATTGAGGACAAAATAAATTACGTTGTCGGCGCTGCGCCCGGGAATCGTGATTCTGCCGAGATCGTTAAAAGTTGCGCTCAAAGTTCCGCCGCCGACCGTATTGACCAGACAGCGATCGTCCGCGCCGAGTACGAGTTCGAGATCGGCAAGCAGAATCGCCGGATCGCAGCTTCGATAAACATAAACCACACCGGTCGCCGCCGTTCCCAAAAATTTCACGTTTCGCCCGAACGAATCCGGCTCGCCGACGTCCGCCGCCGAAAGCAGAGAATTTACAGGTTGCTGCTGTTCTTTCCGGGCTTCCGCAATCTCTTTTTGAATCGCTCTTCTGTTTTCCTGCTCGGCGTCCGTGTTTTTCTGCGCCGCCGTTATTTGAATCCCGGCGCAAACCAGTAATAAAACCACTAATTGTTTTCTCATAAATTTTCTCCTTTCTGATTGATAACAAAACCGTTTGCCGACGTTTTGTCGGGCGTCGGCAAACGTTAAGACCGATTACTGAATGCAAAACCGGCAGCGCGTCGTCGCGGTAAAACGCGCAAAAATTCCGCTTGATTGATAGCGCCCGTCGAGCCGGCTGCCCGCGCCAAAAACGACGTAGCCGCCGTTGCGCGAAATTGCCGGACGACCGACGCTGAAACTCTGTCCCGACACGATTGCGCGAGTTTCGCCGGTAAGCGTGTTTTTCATAATCAACGCGCCGCCGAGATTAGCGGCGGCGGTCGAAAACGCGACCCAGCTGCCGTCGAACGAGATTGCGATTTTCTCGCCCTGCCCGCGCGGGCTGTCGGCATTTCCCTGTAAACCGTCCGTGCCGACGCTCACTCGTTTGACCTCGCCCGAATCGGCGTTGACGACGAAAACGTCCTGAAATTTGTTCGTATCGCCACCGACCATATTTGTCGCGGTCGTCGCGAAGGCGACAAAATTGCCGTTGCCGGAAATTGACGGCGCGACGACGCGGCTCGCGCTTTCCGTGCCCTGATCGCGTTCGCCGCCGCTGCTTGTCAGAGTCAGCCGTTTGAGTTTCGGATTCGAGGAATCGTAAAGAAAAATGTCCCACAAATCGTTTTTGTCGTTTTCGACGAGCGTCGCGGCGAACGAGTAAAACGCGATTCTTCTGCCGTCGTCGGAAATCGAAGGGTTTGAGCCGCCGACGCCTTTTTTCGTTTTCGGATCCATGCTGATCAGAATCGGCGACTGTCCGCTCGCCACCCGTTTGAGATAGACGTTGACGGTGCTCGTTCCGCTGACGCCGGGTGCGAGATTGTCGGCGCTCGACGAAAATGCGACGAGCGTTCCGTCGCCGGAAACGACCGGCTCAAAGCTTTCCGCGTTCGTTTCGCTTTCGCCCGCGCCCGTGCTGACGGCGGTTAAAACGTTCGTTCGTGCGTTCCAGACGAAAATGTCGCGGACACCGTTCGTATCCGTCGGCACGAGATTCGTCGCATACGATTCAAAGGCGACCGACTGACCGTCAGCCGAGATCGACGGCGCAAAACTATCGCCGTTGCCTTCAACGCCGTTCATGCCGACGCTGACCAGTTTCGTGACGCCAGAATTGCGGTCGCGCCAGAAAATCTGGCGTTTTTTGCCCGTTGAGCCGCCGAGACCGACCGCGCTCGAAACGAACGCGACATAGCGACCTTCTTCTGTAAAATCACCGCCGACAACCGGTGCCGTGCTTTCATAAAACGTGCCGAATTTCGCGTTGTCGGTGCTCCGGCTGACGAGTTCGAAAGTAAAATCACAGCCGATGCGGATAAAGCCCGGACTGACTCCGATCGTGCCGCGAACGCCTTTTTCGATATTGCAGGTCATTCCGGCGGGCGCGGATTTGATCGCGAGCGAATAAGGCGTGCCGTCCGTGTAAGCGTTCGGAAACTTAAAAGGAGTGCGCGAAAAAGCGGCGCTCCCGGCGGCGCGCGCGGTCAGGCTTAAATCTTCCGTGCCGTCTTTCTGCAAAACGATCGTCGTTCCGGGCGGCGCGATCAAAACGCCGTCGAGAAACGAGTTTCCCGCCCGTACGAAAAAGCTTTGCGACGCCAGAATCGCCGCCGCCAAACAGATTTTCAAAATGGCTTTTTTCATATTCGTTTTTCCTTACCGAAAACTTAAGATTTGCTTTTCAATGTTAAATGCGAACTTTCCCTTTCAGCGCACTACGCGAGAACTATGTTAAAATTGGCTCAAAGTTTTTATGGCGAATGAAGTTACGCTTTTATTACAAGAACTTAGCAAAGGAAAGCAAAATGCTAACCGCGAGGCTTTGGACAAACTTCTGCCGATTGTTTATGACGAGCTGCGCCGCCTTGCGGCAAGTTTTCTAAACCGCGAACACGCCGTTTCGATCCAGACTACCGAGCTCGTCCACGAAGCATACTTTAAACTCACCGATCAAAAAAAAGTTGACTGGGAAAACCGCGGGCAGTTTTTCGCGATTGCCGCGCAGGCGATGCGCCGGATTTTGATCGACGCGGCGCGCCAGAGAAAATCGCTGAAATACGGCGCGGAAAAAGTTTCGCTCGACAACGCGCTGACCGTTTCCGCCGCGCAGAATGAAAATCTGCTCGAACTCGACGACGCGCTCCGCGAGCTTGAAGAATTCGACGCAACGCAATGCCGCGTCGTCGAGCTGCGTTATTTTGCCGGACTCACGATCGAAGAAACGGCGGAAGTCCTGAAAATTTCGCCCGCCACCGTCAAGCGCGAATGGACGATCGCGCGGGCGTGGCTCTATCAAAAAATTAACGGCGATTGAGCCGATTTTGCCTCACTTTTCGCGTAGTGTTTTGAGAAAAAATCTATGAACTCGGCGGAATGGCAAAATATCAAAAATTTAATGTCGGCGGCGCTCGATCTGCCCGCAGAAAGCCGCGCCGTTTTTTTGGCACGCGAAACCGATTTGGCAGTTCGCGCCGAAGTCGAAAAATTGTTCGCGGCGCACGAAAAAGCGGAAAACTTTATTGATACGCCGATCCTGATCGAACAAGGCATTGCCCAAATCGAAACCAAAGATGTTTTTATCGGCGCGAAAATCGAAAATTATCTGATTCTTGAACGAATCGGCGCGGGCGGAATGGGCACGGTTTATCTGGCAGAACGCGTCAATTCGGATTTTAAACAAAAGGTCGCGCTCAAACTTATCAAGCGCGGAATGGACTCGGAAGCGATTCTCAAACGCTTCGCCGCCGAACGCCGGATTCTCTCGCGGCTGACACACACGAACATTGCGCAGTTGATCGACGGCGGCACTGCGCGCGAAGGCTTGCCGTTTTTCGTAATGGAATTTGTTGACGGCAAACCGCTTAACGAGTTTTGCCGCGAAAATAATTTATCGCTCGAAGCGCGTCTGGAAATTTTCCGCCAAATCTGTGCGGCGGTTGATTACGCGCACAAAAACCTTATCGTTCACCGCGATTTAAAGCCTTCGAATATTCTCGTTTCGGCAGACGGCGTGCCGAAACTGCTCGACTTCGGCATCGCCAAACTTTTATCGGCTGAAGCGGATGTGGAAGCAGTAAGCGCGACGCAAGCCAAAATGTTCACGCCCGAATATGCTTCGCCCGAACAGATTTTGGGCAAAACCGTCACGACCGCAACCGATGTTTACAGTTTGGGCGTCATTCTTTACGAACTTCTGAGCGGTTATCGCCCGTTTGAAACAAAAGGAAAATCTTATGACGAAATCATCAAAAGCGTCTGCGAAACCGAACCCGAGCCGCCGTCAGCGGCAATTTGGGATTTCGGATTTCGGATTTCGGATTTGAAGCCCAAAACGAAACTCAATTCAAGCGAAACCGAAAATCAAACCCGGGAAACAAATCCCAAATCCCAAATTCCAAATCCCAAATCTCTCCGGGGCGATCTGGACAACATTATTTTGAAAGCCCTGCGAAAAGAGCCTTCGGAACGTTACGGCTCGGTTCAGCAATTGGCTGAAGACATTTCAAGATTTCTGCACGGTTTGCCCGTTCTGGCGCGCCCGCAAACCTTAAAATACCGGTTCGAAAAATTCGTCAAACGTCATAAAACCGGAGTTTTTGCCGCCGCACTGGTTTGGTTTTCACTCGTCGGCGGAATTTCCGTCGCGACCTGGCAGGCAGTCGTCGCGCGCCGCGAACGCGCCCGTGCCGAACAGCGTTTTAATGATGTGCGAAAATTGTCCAATTCGTTTTTGTTTGAATTTCACGACTCGATCAAGAACTTGTCGGGAGCGACACCGGCGCGCAAACTGGTGATCGAACGAGCCCTGCCGTTTCTCGACAGTTTAGCCGAAGAATCTGCCGACGACGATTCGCTCCAAAACGAATTAGCCGAATCTTATCGCAAACTCGGCGAGATTCAGGGACATCCGACATCTCCGAACATCGGCGATGTCGCGGGCGCGATCGAGAGTTTTCGCAAATCCATCAGGATCGGCACGAATCTCGTTCGGCGTAATCCGGGCAATCGGATTTATCGTTTTAATTTAGTGAAATACCACTCGATGCTCGGCGATATGTTTGAAAGAGCAACTTACGACACGCCGAACGCGCTCGAAAATTATCAAACGGCGCGGCGGCTTTGCGAAGAGCTGCTCAACGAGAATCCCACCGATACAAATGCGTTGGAAGGACTTCAGACGATTTACGATCGCCTCGGAAACATTAAAGCCAAAACCGGCGAGTTAGACGCCGCCATTAAAGATTACCGGTCTTCGCTCGCCGTCGCCGAACAACTTTATGCTTTAGCGCCGACCAACACCAATCTACAGCGCAACGTTTTTATCAGTCATTACGAGATCGGACAAGCCCTGCAGGACGACGGAAAATATCGGGAAGCGATTGAACAATACGCGAAAGCTCGAACTTTGATCGCGAACCTGATCGCCGTTCAACCGAACAACACCGATTTGCCGAGAACACTCGGGATTATCGATGATTTATCGGCTAATACGCATCTGGAGCTTGGAGAAACGGAAGCTGCCGCCGCACTCTCGAACAACGCCCTTGCCCTGCGCGAAAAACTGTTTGCCGCCGATCCGACCAATATTCAGGTTTACGGCGATTTAACCGTCAGTCTCGATACGGCGGGCGATTTGCGCGTCAAAGCAGGCGATTTTGCCGGCGCGTTAAAATTCCTGAACCGCTCGCTCGAAATGCGTGAAGCGGCGCTTAAACAAAACCCGGCAATGACGATTGCCAAGCGGTTTATTGCGATCAGCCGTAATAAAATCGCCGCGGCGCTCGTCGCTCAAAATGATTTACCGGCAGCGCTCGTTCAACTGAACAAAGCGCTCGCCATCAACCGCGAATTAAGTCGCGACGATTCGACAAATTTGATTCTGCACCGGGAATTGGCGGTTTCTTTGATGGAAACAGGTAAAACGACGGCGCTGATTGCCGCTCGCGAACGAAACCCCGAAAAATCGCGTGAAGCCCGCGCGCTGCTCGAAGAAAGCCTTAAAATTTACACCGATATGAAGGCGAATAATCAATTCTACGGAGCCGACAGCGAAAAAGTACCGAGTATTAACGCTTTTATTTTGGAACACGAACCGGAATTTAACCGGTGAGCAGCTTTGCGCAAAAACTCGGGAAAAGAACCGATTTTTAAGATTAGCCGCGAATGAACACGAATAAACACGAATTTTTGTAATTAGTTCGTGAAAATTCGTGTTTCTTCGTGGCTGATTTTAGTTTTTGTGCAAAGCCCCGCTGAGCTGTTTCAGGATTTTCGATCGAGAATAAAATCGGCGATTTCGCGCAAAATGTCGGTCGGACGTTCGAGATTATCGAGCGCGCCGACGGCTTCCCGGTGAACTTTTTCCGCCAGTTTGCTCGTTTCTTCGATGCCGTAAAACGCCGGGTAAGTCGCTTTTTCCGCGCGTTCGTCCTTGCCCGCGGTTTTGCCCAAAATTTCGGTCGTCTGCGTAATGTCGAGCAGATCGTCGGTGATCTGAAAAAGCAGCCCGAGCTTGACGGCGTAATCGGTGATCGCGTTTAACTCTTTGTCCGGCGCTTCGGCGATGATCGCGCCGCTGCGCGCCGAGACCGAAATCATCGCGCCGGTTTTGTTTTGATGGATTTTTTCCAAATCTTCGAGCGCGATCTTCCTGCCTTCGCCGTCCAGGTCGAGCTGCTGCCCGTCAACCATCCGGGCGGCGGAATTTGCCAGTTCGGAAATTAGCCGCACGCGCGTTTTTTCGGATAGATTTTCATCATTTGCGATCGCCTGAAAAGCCAATGTCTGTAAAACGTCGCCCGCTAAGACAGCCGTCGCTTCGTCGAATTTGACGTGACAGGTCGCGCGTCCGCGCCGCAGATCGTCGTCGTCCATCGCCGGCAGATCGTCGTGAATCAAGGAATATGTGTGAATCATCTCGACCGCGCAAGCCGTGCTCAACAATCTATCTTCCGCGCAGCCGAACGCCTTGCCGACCGCCAGCAGAAGCGCCGGACGAAAGCGCTTGCCGCCCGCGAAAACGCTCCAGCGCGCCGCTTCGTAAAGCCGCGCCGGTTCGGTTCGGGCAGACGGAATCAATTTGTCGAGTTTCGCGTCAACAATTCGGCTGCAATGGTTGAAAAAATTTTCCAAATCGTTCATTTATAAAAAGAATAGCGATATTTTCTTTTCTTGCAAAACGGGCGGATTTGATGCTATAAATCGGCTAACCGGCAAATATGAAAAAATGTCTCAGATGCGAACAGGTTTACGGCGACGACACGAATTTTTGCTTGTCTGACGGCTCGACGCTCGTGCCGGTTTCCGATTCAGCCGCTTCGTATGACGAAACGCCGACCGTTTACAGCAGCGCGCCGCCGCCAACTGTTTACAGCGGCGCGCCGCCGCCGACCAATTTCGGCAGCGCGCCGCAGTTTACTCCGCAAATTTCGCCCGCCGCGCCGCCACCGGTGAAAAAAGGCAACACGCTTTTAATCGCGCTCGCCGTCGGATTTTTCGCCCTTGTCGCCGGCGGCGCGATTGTCGGCGTCGTGATGTACGCGCTGAATTCTTCCGGTAAAAAAGATACGAACGTCGCGGTCGTTTCAAATTCCGACGACAAATTAAACAAAAATGCGTCTGCCGATAAAAAACCCGCCAATGACAATACCGCGCAAAATTTGAAAGCGCTTCAGGAAAAACTCGATAAAGACAAACAAAAACTCGAAGAAGAGCGCCGGAAACTCGAAGATAAAAAGCTCGAAGATAAAAAGAAGGAAGCGACACCGACCGCAACGCCGCCGACTTCGAGCGCGCGAACCGCCGTGATTATTGACCCGCCTTCGAACATCCGCAGCGCGCCGAACGGCGGCGTTCAATGCGTCGCCCGAACGCGCGGCACGGTCGTCAACATTCTCGGCTCGACCGGCGTTTCCGACAACAACGGCACATGGTATTACACCGATTACTGCGGCGCACAGGGCGTTATCCATTCAACTCAGATAAGGTTTTAACTCTCGCCCGAACAACTTTTCCCAAACAAGTCGAATCAAGTAAAAATGTGAAAATAACGTTTTTTATTTTATTGTTTTTTGCGTCCTTCGCCGTCAAAGCGCAGACCGCCGAAACCGTCAGCGAATTGACGCCCGTTTCTTCGAATATCGGCAAATTCACGAAAAATGTACCAAAATATCGGGACAGCATTCTCGGCATTAGCTACAAAATAGAATTCGCCGTTAAAGTCGGAACTGTAAATTTACCCGACGGCAAAAAAGCGGTCGCGGTTATTATCGAAACGCGTACTTCGGAACTCGTTTTTGAAACGGTCGGCGGTCAGCCAACCGCGAGAATCAATGTTTACGGGCGAATTACTTCAAAAGATAAAACAACCGACGGATTTTTTGAAGAAAAAATAATTATCGGTGCGACCATCGAAGAACTCAGCGACGTTTCTAAAATGAAATCCGTGATTTTACGCAGAGTTTTTGCGCTACCCGCCGGAAAATACCAAATCGGCGTCATTGTCAGGGATATTATTACGGGAATGCGCGGCGTAAAAATTATAAAATTTCAAATTTCGTAAATAAGGTATTTTCCGGGAAGAGATATAAACGTCGAAGCCAGAGTTTTCCGCATCGAATACGCGGACGGCAGCATCTGAGAAGGCACGAAAACAAAAAATTAAAGTAAGTATCAAAAAACAAAAGGCGCGCCAATAATTCGATCATTGGCGCGCCTTTTTCGTTGTGCCGGAAATTGCTCTTTGCAATCAAACCGTTTCCGATTCCAAAATTTTCCGCAGATCGTCCTCGTTCAGCGTATAAACTTCGTTACAGAAACCGCAGGTCATCGTCGCGCCTTTGTCCTCGTCGAGCATCGCTTCGACTTCGGTTTTTCCGAGCGAACCGATCAGCTGCACCGCGCGCGCGAACGAGCAGTTGCATTTGAATTCAACTTCCTTTTCGCCCAGAATCTCATAATCAATAATTCCGAGCATTATCTTTATTAAACCTTCGGCGTCCGCGCCTTCGCGAATCGCTTCCGAAACTCTCGGCGCGTGCAGAATCGTGTCTTCGATCATGACGGCGATATTCGGGTTCGCCGTCGGCAGCATCTGAATCATCACGCCGCCCGCACAGCTGATAAACGGGTCTTCGGATTGTAAAAGCGTGCCGAGCAGAACGGCGGACGGAATCTGCTCGGATTTTATCAAATAATGCGCGAAATCCTGCGCGATTTCGCCTGTTTCGAGAGGAACGCTGCCGACGTAAGGCTCGCGGTGCAGACCGACATCAAAGCCCGATTCGCGAATAACGTTAAACATTCCCTTGCCGACGATGCCCGGAACGTCGAAGCTGCCGTCGGCGCGCTGCGGCAAATCGGCGAACGGATTTTTTATGTACCCGCGCACTTTACCGTCGCCGATCGTCTCGGCGACAATTGCCTCGACCGAACCATCGGATTCAATTTTCACGGTCAGGCGGTCGAATTCTTTGAGACTCGAACCCAAAAGCAGCGTGCCCGTAAGCAGACTTCCTAAAGCGACGGAAGCGGTCGGCGACGTCTGATGCCGCCGCACGGCTTCGCGGACAACGTCGGTCGTAGTTGCCGCCATCACGCGAACGGTCGCGTCGGCGGCTAATCCGTGTATGAGTTTATCCATAATATTTACAGTTTCGGAAATTTTCGCGCGGAAAGTCAAAGTTAAAGAAATGGTTTTTGCTCTTTGGTTTTCGGTTTTCGGCTTTTTGTTTTTACAATCTGCTGCGCGCTGTTTGCAGAAAAATCAAACCGAAAACCGAAAACCAAAGACCAAAAGCCGCAACCTAAATATTTTCTGATACGAAAACTTAATGATCTACTTGAAGTTACGCGCTATTTTGGTAATATTTTTTTTAGTGGCACAACATATTGTGTATTTTTTCATTGACAAGCGGATTTCAGATGTTATATATTTCATTTCACTTGAGGACGAAAAATTAACACCGCTTCTCGGGTAAAATCAAAAACAATACTACAAAACTCGCATTTCATAATGCATCGAGAAAAGAGTAAAATTTAACTAAACGGATAATTATGTCCATCTAGTCATTAATTGTGTCTGGACGGATATTTTGAGGAGATGATTGATTATGAGTACAGTCTTTGAGCCTGTCGGAGTGGGCGATGTTGTCGCCAAAAACGGAAAATCGAACGGAAACGGAACGAGCGCGACTCTCAAACGCGAAGTTATAGCTTTAGGCTTAAACGCCCAGAAGGTTGTCGGAAAACGCTATTCATTAAAGGATTTGAACGGCGAACCGCTCGAAAGCTGGGGCGATATCGTGCGCCGCGTCGTCGGGCACGTTTCGAAAGCGGAAACCGATTCGGTCAAGCGCGATTACTTTTACGATTCGATGGTCGAAGTGATGCTCAACCGCGAATTCGTGCCGAATACGCCGTGCCTCGTTAACGCCGGCAAACCGAAAGGACAGCTCGCCGCCTGTTTTGTTTTGAACGTTCCCGATTCGATTTCGGGCATTATGCAGCATGCGCAGAACGTCGCGATCATTCACCAGACCGGCGGCGGCACGGGAATGACTTACGAATTTCTGCGTCCCGCCGGCTCGATGGTCAATTCGACGCGCGGCGTCGCTTCCGGACCGGTTTCGTTCATGAATATCGTCAACGGCACGACCGAAGTCGTCAAGCAGGGCGGCGTTCGCCGAGGCGCGAACATGGGCATCTTGAGCATCAAGCACCCGGACGTTTTGCGATTTATCCACGCTAAAAACGACCAGCACAGCTTAACGAATTTCAATATCTCCGTGACCGTCACCGACAAATTCATGCAGGCGGTGGACAATAAAGAATGGTTCCAGACCGAATTCGACGGTGAATCGTGGACGCAGGCGGTTTCCGATCCCGTGACGGGCGCCGATTACGTCGTCTATCGCCGTCAGACGGGCGAAACAGCGACCTTCGCCGACAAACTCGCTTTTGAAACTTCCGATCTATCCGACTGTACGATCGAAAACCCGCCAAGCCCCGGAATGGTTTACGCGCCCGACATCTGGAACCGTGTGATCGCTTCGGCGCATAAATACGCCGAGCCGGGAATCATCTATATTGACGAAGTAAATCGTCATAACCATATGATCTCGACGATGGGACCGATTCACGCCTGCAATCCGTGCGGCGAACAGATGCTTCATTTTAACAATTCGTGCAATCTCGGCTCGATCGACGTTGCCAAATTCTACAAAAAGGTCGGCGACGGAACGAATCCGGAAGAATGTATCGATTGGGCGCGTCTTGCGCGCGCGACGCATCTCTGCACGCAGTTTTTGGACAACGTCGTTGACGCCGGACATTTCCCTCTGCCGGAAATCGACGATGTCGTCAAGCGCACGCGTCCCGTCGGTTTGGGCATCATGGGCTTTGCCGATTTGTGTTTAGCCCTGAAAGTTACATACGGCAACCAGGATTCGATCGAACTGATGGAAAAAGTAATGGGCTTTGTCCGTCGCGAAGCGTGGATGTCTTCACTCCGTCTCGGCGCGGAAAAAGGCACGTTTCCCGAGCTCGAAGGTAACCGCGAAGATTATGCGAAATTTCTCTACGAAGAGATCGGAATTCCGCGCGATATGCCCTTGACGCCGCGCAATTACGAAGTAACGACGATTGCGCCGACCGGCACGATCTCGCTCGTTGCGGAAACATCTTCGGGGATCGAGCCGAATTTTTCGTGGGCGTATGTTCGCCGCGACACTTTGGGCGAACGTCATTACGTTCACACTCTGGCGGCTGAGGCTTTAGGAATGGAAGTTGACCAGTCGAACGAAGACTCGATCAGAGCGGCGGCGAATCACGTCGTCGAAAATATGGACAAATTGCCGTCGTATTTTATCTCGGCGATGGATATTACTTCGCACCAGCACGTGAAAGTTCTCGCGGCGGCGCAGAAACACGTTGACAATTCGATCTCGAAAACCTGCAACGGCGCGAACGACGACACGGTCGAATCGGTTGACAAACTCTACCGCATGGCGAAAGATTTGGGCTGTAAAGCCGTTAGCTACTACCGCGACGGTTCGCGTGAAGGTCAGGTTCTGACTTCGATGAAAGCGGATAAGAAAGAAGAAGAAAAGGGGAGAACGGGAGAAGAGGAGACGACCACGACGATCGAGGGCGAATTTATGCCGGAAATTGTGATGGTTGAAACCGAAGCGCCGAAATTGAAAACGCCGACGCCGCAGAAAGAAGTCACCGTCACGCGTTTTGAACGTCCGCGTGAATTGCAGGGCGCGACGTGGCGCATTCCGTTCGACGGTCGCAATCTTTACGTGACGGTCAATCACGACGGCGCAAACCTTCTCGAAGTTTTCGCGACCGGACCGATTTCCGAAGGCGTTGGGCTTCTCGCTTCGAAAATGCTGCGCGGCGGATTTAACGTGCGTGAGGTTGCGCGCAGTTTGAACAAAGTAACCGGCACACACGCCGTCTGGTTTAACGAGCGTCTTTTGACCTCGCCCGAACAGGCGATTGCCGAATGTCTTCTGCTGATTGACCGTCGTTTGAAACATCTCCCGCAATCGGAACGCGCGATCAGCAAAGCTGTGGCAACGCAGCCAATCATTGCCGCGACGGCGGAAGAAATAACGGCGGTTAATCCCGAACCGAAAATGAGCAACCTGATCGGCGAATGTCCGGAATGCAAAGGTCAACTCGAACACGCCTCGGGCTGCGATTCGTGCCGCGACTGCGGTTATTCGAAATGTAAGTGAGTTTCAATCGGGGAAAATATCGCTCATAAAAAAAAGCATCTATCGCAATAAACGATGGATGCTTTTTTTATTTAGAAAGTCGTCGGTCAACTTAAAACGCTTTCTGTTTGCCCCGCAAATCGTCAATGAGCAATTGATTTTATTGTCTCGATTCTAAAACCGCTTTGCTGATAGTGATAGTCCAAATATCAACGACGGGTTGATTAAATGAAATGTTTTGGGTGAATACCAGCTTTGAACCGTCGTAATCATTGAATGAGGGTATGTCTTTTACTTTACCCGCAACATTTAGAAAACCGGATACACGATTTATTCCTCTATCATTTATAAAATAACTGCTTTCGATGGCAATGCTGTTTCCTTCCAAAACCGGAGTTCCGTCTTCCCCGGTTGCCGATCTGATGATCCAAATGCCGGTTCCATTGTCACGGTCAGGTGATCTGGTGGTAAAAACCGCTCCCGTTTGATCTAAAAATTTATCAAAAACCCGTAGATGTTCAGTCCATCCGCAAGCATCGAGATAACCGGCGTTCGGATACATATTTTTCAAATGAATCCGGTCGCCGACCTCGAGCGGCTCGCCTTCGCTTTTCCCGTTCGCGGAAACGATTTCCCAACTCCCCGAACCGTTATCGCGGTCGGGATTATTGTGTGTTGAGACAAACATCGTTTCGGTCGGGACTTGTTTGAATTCCGGTTTGCTCCAAACCGCTCCCCACGCATCGAGATACGAGCCGTCATTGGGATAACGGTTTTGCAAGTGAACGATCGAGCCGATTTTAAGCGCAGATGCATCTACATTGGTTACGGCTTTTGCGGGCTGATTTGACTTTAAATTCAGGTCGTCAGTTGATAAGTCGGATTTAGATTGTCTGTTAAAATTAACAAAACCGACTCCGGCAAGTATGCTGACTGCCAATGTTGCGATAACAATCATCGGCATAATCAAGGACTGACGATGTTTGGAATTCACCGTTGGAACACGGACAGTTTTCTGCTCAGATTCTTTCTTAAATATTGATTCTGCCGCCTCATCGTCAAAGGTAATTGTTTCCTCGCCGCGAGTGTATTGAACGGTTTGTTCTTCGATGATGAAGGTGTTTTCGTCTGAACGAACTACTTCCGCCGTGAAGCGATAACCTAATTTCGGCACGGTTTCGATGATCGCTTCACCGTCCGCGCCGTCTTCGAGCAATTTTCGGAGCCACGAAACATTTCGCGCCAGCGTTGTTTCCTCGATAAAAGTATCCGCCCAAACCGCGTCGAGCAATTCGCTCTTTTTCGCCACTCGTCCGGCATTTTCGACAAAATAGAAAAGAAGATCAAATTGTTTCGGAGCAAGCTGTATCGGTTCAGCTTCGCGCCATAGACGACGCTCCGCGGCATCCAAACGAAACACACCAAATCGGTAGAGTTCCTTTGTTTTTTTAGGATTGTCCATAATTATAAACGGGGATTTTTTGGGATTCTACCACAATCCAAAAAAAATCCAAAAAAAATCCAAAAAAAATCCAGACTTTTTTATCCGAAAATCATAAATTCGCTCTCATCGCCGAAAGAGAGTTTTCTTTTCGATAAAAAGCAATATGGAAATCAAACGAAAATTTGAAAAATTGGTTGTCACCAAACGGCGATTTGTCATTCGCCAAACACCGTCAGTTGAACAAACAGCTTGCCCGAAATGCGGCGAACCGATGTTGAGAATCGGACAAGCCGCCAAATTGTTGGGCATCAAACAAAGTCGGATTTTCCAAATTATCGAAACGGGCGCGGCGCATTTTACCGAAGCGGAAGCGGGCGCATTGATGATTTGCCTGACCTCGTTATCGGCGGTTTTAGATTGTAAGTCTTAGAAAAAATTAAAGGAGATAAATGAGATTTACGAACAGTTAAAAATTAAAGCTATACCTAGACAGAACATAGCTTGCGAAAAACTAAAAACCTAAGCTATTGATATGATTATGCTTTGCAACTACTATTTTTCGCAAACCAATTTCTTTCGGGTATATGTAAAAAACCTTAAGATTGAAAACCATAAACAATCAAGCAATCAAATTTACGATGGTTTTCAACTTATTTGACCTTAAAAATTAAAATTCAGGAGATAAAAATGTTAAAAAAAATGATGACACAAGTATTGGCATTGGCAATGATTTTATTGCTATTTGGTTCCGATGTATTTTCTCAAACACGCATTAGCTTTCGACGTGGCAGCACGTCAGCGAGTGTTTCCGGCAATCTCGCTCCCGGCGCGAGACGAATCTTTGTTCTGACAGCAAAAAGCGGTCAAAACTTAAGAGCAAAGCTTAGTTCGGGCAACGGAAATGTTGGTTTTAGTGACCCCGAGGGATCCGGAAACGGAACATCACTTGCGCGTGTAACGGAAAATGGCGATAACGAAATTTTCATTGTGAACGATGGCAAAAAAGCAACAAAGTTCACGCTAACGGTTTCAATCACTCGGTGATTTGAGCTGTTTTATGAAATGGTGTGAAAAGTTGTCCACAACGACCGCAAATTTATTCGGACGAAAATCTGATTTGTTTGTCCGCCGGAATGCGGAGAACTGATGTTGACGATCGCGCAAGCTGCCGTTTTGTTGGGCATCAAACAAAGCCGCATTTTCCAGATTGTCGAAACAGGGGCAATTCATTTTACCGAAGCGGAAGCGGGCGCATTGATGATTTGCCTGAATTCGTTATCGGCAGTTTTAGATCGTGATTCTTAGAGAAACATTGAGGAGATTAACTAAAGTTAAAAAAAAATTATGAATAAATTAGGTATAGCAATCGCCGGAACATTAGCAACGGGAGTAATCGGCACAGGAGCGATAATCGGTTATCAGCAGTTGAGTAATAACAGCAATACGAATTACCTGGGGCAGAGGTTATGCTTGGGTTGCGACTGAATTTATCAGTTGCGATTAAACTTAAATGGCAATCGCTGACAGAAACCGGGTTCAAGACGTGGGAACGTAAAGCCTCTCGCGCCTTGCTCATTTCTCTGAAAAGACAAGTGTGAGATTTTACGTTTGCTATAATTTGCCGCACGAAGTAATTTTAGCAAAATTTAAAACAATAGAAGCCGAACAATTCAGTTATACAGCTAGGGAGAAATCAAATTGACTACAAAATATAAGCGTAAAACCTTAAAAGTTGTTATTATTCTCGCGCTTTTAACGACAATTTCAAGTTGCCGCGCTTTGTCCGAGAGTCTCGAACCGGGTGAGGACAAGAATTTAAAAGCCGTGAAGCGGGAAAAACCTAATCTGTCCGACGAATCGGCGAAAGTTACGGTTGATCCCGATTCGGATAAATTGACGGAAGAAAAAAACGCGCCCGTTGTCAAAGAAAATCCAAACACGGCAACGACAAATAATACTTCGACAAATGCAAATAGCAATTCGACGAATGCAAATAGCAATTCTGCGACCGACACGGACACCACGCCAACGAATGCTGACATGGTGGTTACGCATAACAGTTTCGGCAACATAAAAGTCGGAATGACCGTTGCCCAAGCCTCGCAAGCATTAGGCACGGAACTCGTCGCGCCGGACGGCAAAGGCGAATGTTATTACGTTCAGCCGAAACAAGGTTTCAGAGGCGTGGGTTTTATGGTTATCAGCGGAAAAATTGCGCGGATTGATATTGCAAGCAAAGAATACGCTACCGATAAAGGCGCGAAAATCGGCGATACCGAAGAGAAAATCAAGAGTCTTTATAAAGGAATCAGCGTATTTCCGAATACATACGACGAGAAGCAGAACGATATGAAAGTTTTTTCGGCGGATGAAAACTATCTGATCATTTTTGAAACCAACGGAAAAGTCGTAACCGGATTTCGCGTCGGGCAAGCTGAAGAAGTCGGATGGATTGAGGGTTGCAGTTGACACGAAAAAGTTTTGAGTCCTAGCTTTAGGCAGAATTCCAAACAATAAATTGGAGAAAATTAGATGAATACAAAAAATATGCAAAGATTAGTTAATTTTTTATTAGTTATCACGTTTTTGGCGGCTGTTTCAGCTTGTAGCAGTTCCAATAAAAATCAGGCAGTGAACAGGCCAACTCCGACGATGACGGAGGAAAAACCGACGGCAACTCCGACTCCCAATAATCCGTCGGCAGCGTTTGTCGGCGAATGGGAAACGAATGACCCGCGAGCTTCTTCGGGCGGTTTTGTCCGTTGGAAATTTGGTGATGCAACAAAAAAAGATAACGGATACACCGGAAAAGTTACCGATATGGCAAATAACGACGACATCGCAAATTATACGATTACGGAAAAGACGATAACTTTAGAATATTTGCCTCCCAGTTCCGGTTCAAAAACTTACGACTATAAAATTACGGATGAAGGCAAAACGATTTCACTCCAAGGCGATAAACCGTGGGTTTTGAGGAAAGGCACGAGCAATGCGGAAATGGAAAAAGCCGCCGAGACTATCTCCAAACATGACTGGAATCTCGATTCCGCTGTGGCGACAAAGATGGGTTTGGCACCTGATACATACATCCAGTTTGAACCCGCGCAAAAAAATGACAGAGGATACGGGGGAGCGATGAAATTTATTGATGCCAACACCGGCTTTCCGCAAAGCGATTTGGCACAATATGTGATTACTTCCAAAGAAAACGTCATCATCACATTGAAGAGCGGTCAGAAAGCAGGAACTTACAAAATCTTGAATGATGAAAAAATATTGCAGATTGATTTTAATGATCCTGTCGAGTCCGATTTGTTTTTGAATCGCAGATAAAATCAGTATAGCGAAGGGTAGTGAGCAGTCTTATCTAACTTCAACTTATGAAAAAATGAAGGCGTTCGCTACCGCTCACTATACTGATTCCAAACAAATTGAAGGTAAAAAATGACATTAAAAAATTTAAGTTTGTTGTTGGCTCTGACCTTCTTAATCTTGACATCGGGTTGCAAGACGGCGGCGCATCTGACCAATCCAGATACTTATTCCGGTGATCAGCGTGAGCCTTGGGAGAAAAATCCCACGCCTAAAAAAGACAAGACGATAGCAGACCAACTTTGAGAATAATGTTCAGAGTAACGGCTTCAGCCGTGAAACCGCGAGCGAAGCGCAAGCGGTTTTTGCTTCGATTAAAATTCAAGTTCGCCGATGGTCGGAAACCGCATTCGCGTCGCTCGCGGTTTCTTCACGCATAAATGCGTAACTCTGAACAGAGGATTTAATTATGAATTGCCCAAAATGTAACGCTCCAAATAAAGGGAAATTTACGTACTGCACCGAATGCGGAACGATGATTCCCCAAATGGCTGATGACTACTCCGATGAAGCGGCAACGGTCGTAAAAAGACGCGACGAAATGGCGACACACATAATGCCGCCCTTGCCGACTGAACTTTATTCTCCGGCGGACACAAACCGAAACGAAGCGTTGCCGACTCAAGCGGAAGTGCCGCCGACGGTTTTTATTCCAGCGGTGCCGCCGACTCAGTATTATTCTGCGCCAAACACCGACCGAAACGAACCTCTGCCGCAAACACAGTTCGTGCAGCCGATAGTTCCGCCTTCAAATGAACCGCGGAGTTCCGTGAAAGTCGAAATTCCGCAAAAGGTCGAATTTAATAATCCGCCGAAATTTGAAGTGCCCAAAGCAAACACCGAACCGAAAAAAAAATCGAAAGTTTTAATGATCGGCGCAGTTTTGCTTTTACTTTTGCTAATCAGCGGCGGCACAGCAGTTTATTTTTTAGCCCAACCGATGCAGTCAAGCAAGTCTTATTTTCTGACCAATAAGCCAAATGTTTCAACCAACATCTTGGAATTCGACAATCCGAACAAAACTTTTTTGATGGTCGGCACAGATAATAATGCTTTCCAAAAATGGCAGATAACGCCCGATGCGAGTGATAAAAATTTATACCGCTTCGTCAATCGCGGAATCGGCGAAAATATGTCTCTGGAAGTCGTTGACGACAATTCTGATTCTTCGGTTACGATGGCACAATCAGCCAAAGATGTCGGACAGCTTTGGGCGATGACCAAAGTCAGTGGCGATTATTACCGCATTACAAATCAATGGCTCGGCGACACGAAATCGCTTTCATACAGCAAGCAATATCATTATTTTTTGAGAATCAGAGATTCAAACAGCGACGACGGACAGCTTTGGAAAAAAATCCCTGCGCCAAGCGGAAAAGGTTTTTATCTGACGAACAAAAAGTATGGCGATACGATTCTTTTACAGTCGCTCAAGGATCCGGATGTGTTTAAAGATAAGCTGGTAATGAAATCGGGCGAAGACGGCAATCGTCAATGGAATCTGAACGATTTGGGCAACGGTTTTCATACGTTGACAGCGATCGAAGACGGCAAAGCGTTGAACATTAATTCAAGTAAAAATGATCGTGTGATGATGTCCGCATCAGCAAGTTCCGCTTCACAAAACTGGAAAATGACACCTGTCGGAAACGATTATTTCCGTCTGACCAACGAATCTCTCGGCGATGGAAAATCATTGGAAGCAGTGACGTTTTCCGCGTTTCAAGTTCAAATGGTCAAAACCTCGGACACAGATGACGGACAGCTTTGGAAACTTACAAACATCAAATAGATTTATACTTTCAACGGTCATAAAATTGCGCCCTGGCTTACGTGCGAGCTTCCGCCTTTGATGCGAAATGCGGCGAACCGATGTTGGCAATCGCGCAAGCCGCCGTTTTGTTCAATATCAAACAAAGCCGGATTTTCCAAATTGTCGAAACGGGCGCGGCTCATTTTACTGAAATAGAAGCGGGCGCATTGATGATTTGCCTGACTTCGTTATCGGCAGTTTTAGATTGTGATTCTTGAGAAGCTGTTTGAAAACAGAAGAAATGGGACGCGGATTTTCGCTGATCGAGCGGATTTTCGCTGATTTATTTTAACGACATCTAAAAAATCCGCGAAAATCCGCATTGATCCGTTAAATCCGCGTCCCATTTCTTAGTTTT
>JANOBZ010000080.1:0-11689 GCA_031411895.1 Acidobacteriota bacterium
ATATCTTTAGCGTCTTTTCGCTTTTTTTCGCGCGTTAAACTGTTTACCAAGTTAATTTAACTTTTACTGGCTTGCGTAAATTTAGGTCTGCCGAGTTCGAGGGAAATTCTTTTAATGAGCGATGGACGAAGCCATCAAGTAAAAATAATCATGGGCGAAAAAGCGGATTAACTTAAAATCCTCTAAATGCCGCAAAATTAGTTATTTATAAAATATATTACATATCTAAAATAAGTCTGATTTTTGACTTATTGTTCAAAAAAGCAGATACTTAGGCTGTATAGAGTACAGCTAACTTTCTACTCAGATTCTCCGGAATTTACCGGTCCAACTGAAATTCACAGCTTTCGGAAGGAGAATCTGACAAATGTTTATATCTCGCGCCAAAATACAATTTAAAGCTAATTCTTTTATCAAACTTTCGCGGAAACTGCGGGCATAAAACTCTGCCCGCGCCGCCTACAAATTTTGCAGCGGCGTTGTTTCGATTGTCGGAACATCGTCCGGGGCTGATAACTAATGTGAAAGAACTGCTAAATTCTAATCGCCGGATAAAAAGGTAAGAATAGGCTGCAAATTCTCATCAAATATAAAAAAGGAAAACTTTTATGACAAATTTTAATATTGCGGAACGACGAAACGACCTGGTTACCATTTTAGATTTGCGAGGCAATATCAGGCTCGGCGAAGGCTCCGTCGAGCTTCACGAAGCGCTGCGCCGCTTGACTGAAAGCGGCGAAAAGAAAATTCTGCTGAATATGGCAGACGTTTCTCATATTGATTCGAGCGGACTCGGTGAGCTGGTTTCCGGCTACACGACTCTCCATAAAACCGGCGGCGAAATAAAACTCTTTCATTTATCGGAAAGAATCGAAGAGCTGATGGAGATGACCAAACTTTTGACGATTTTTGATATTTATGACAATGAATCCGAAGCGGTCGAGAGTTTTACGGACACGCTTGCGAAATCCGCAATGCCGGCGGCTTAAATGGAAGAAGTCACGTCAAACAATCAAACGCAAAACAATCAAACGCAGAAGGTGAAATGCGCGTGGTGCGGCGGAACGGGAAAGTGGAACATCGCTCCCGGCAATAACGCTTCGTGCGTTGTCTGCGACGGCAAAGGATTGGTTTCGGTCACCGGGCGCGCCAGAGAATGCTGGCAGTGTCGCGGAAGCGGCAGAAGTAACGGCGTCAGTCCTTGTTTGACCTGTGCCGGAACCGGCTGGGAACTGGTTGTCGGACAATAACAGACGATATTAAACGCCGGATATTTATGAGAGTCGGGCAAAATTCGAAACAGTTTTGCCCGAACAAACTGACGAGGAAAAACTTATGGAACTGATATTTGAAAGGTCTGCAATCGGTGTCGCCGAAAGCGCGATGACCGCTGAGGGAATTAAGGTTACCTTCGTTCATCGGACAAAATCACTGGTCATCGTTTATTACGGTGACGAAATTATCGCGGAATGCCGAAACCGGCAGGTCGCGCTCGAAGCCGTTTCGGAACATATGAAGGGAGGCAATTAAATGTATTTGATCAAAGCAGGTGATATCGAAGTGAGCGATTCAAAGCCGCTCGAACAAAAAGCTCAGGCGCAGGATTTCGAACGCGCAAAACAAAAGGCGCATAAATTGTTGAAATCTTTCGCGCAGGTTGAAATTATCGACTCGGGAACAAACCAGTGCGTTCATTTTCAAATTCGGGACGGCGCTAAATCATAGCCGCCTCGTAAAGCTTAAAAAGCGCATCAATTGATGCGCTTTTCTTCAATAAAAATGCTGGCTTGGGACAGAATCGCGCCGACCGACGCACGGGTTTTTAGTCCTCTTGTTTTCACGACGAGATTTACATGAAAAAGGCGGAGAGCGGCGTTGTTCCCGACAAACTCGACAAACTTTACAGCAAATTTCAATTGAGTAGAGCCGCAGCAGAAGCCCGCGCGTGAGCAAGGGCGGATTTAGTCGCGGGACATTTTGCTCACGCGCGGGCTTCTGTCTTGGCGGCTTCATTCAACTGAAATTCGCTGTTATCTTCTCAGAAAAATCTGAGTAATAAAGTAAGTCCCGTCATTTCTAATAGAAATGCCGACACCCGTTTCCTTCCAACGTTTGTCCAATAAATTTTTGCGATGCGTCGCTGACCTCAGCCAATTCTCTGTTGTTCTTTCTGCCACGAACGCGTAACCACGGCTGTATGCGATGTTTTCACCGATCATCCTCCATTTTCCGAGTCCATATGAATCGGCTCGTCCGTCAATTCTGTTGCTGTCGAGTCCGATATGGCTGAAAAAGTTATTTATTGCCATACTTTTCGAATGAAGCCGCGCAATCGCTGTAAGTTGTTCACTCCAAACAAGCGAACTTAATCCGTTGGAAATTCTTTTTATATTAATTAGTTGAAAGACTTTCCATTCAAGCGCGGAAATAGCCGAAGAAGATAAGATTTTATTTTCAACCTTGATTCGAATTATTTTCGATTTCGGCTTCTGCGCATTAGTTATGCAGGGAGAAAAAAATAACCCTATTGCGAATCCGAAAATAAGAAGTCTGAAAGATATTGTGTTCATATCCGTAATCCTTTAACGAATAGTTTTCGTTCCGTATATTTAGCCGGCGAATCAATATTCGGTTGATATCTGCTACGGTCTGATGAGTCGCTGCGTCGGGTCGCCGAACAACATGTATGTTCGGCGCTGATCAATGGAATTGGTCGTTAATTTTGCTTCACGCGCCGCGTCGCCGAGCCGCATTCCCAGAAAAACGCGGCGGTAAAACTCTTTGCCCATAAATTCCTGTTCTTCCGCCCCGTTCCAGCCGGTTGCCGCCCAAACCGCGAATGCTCCGCCGTTCGGCGCTTTTAACATGGCTTCGGCGAGCGCTTCATAATTAATTTCGGCGTAGCTTCCGCTGAGGCATGAAAGCATGACCGATAATGACGGACGCGAATAATTCGTCAACGCAAAAGCATCAGAGCTGTGAAAGATGCCCGCGCCGGTCCAAACCGTGATCGTCGAATGTCCGAAATAATTAACGACGGCAGGTCCGGCATTCATCGAATCCAGAACATTCCGGCGAATTACTGCCGGATCGTTGGTGCCGACATCAATATAATTGACATTAATTCCTGCCGGAATGGTGCTCGCCGTATTTCTCGAACCGGCAGAAAAGTTGTAGCCGATAAAAGCATCCGACACCATCAGCACGCCGCGCTGTTTGATCTCCTGCGCCGAAAATGTTTCGTGCGCCATGATCTTATTTAATATCGCGGTCAGCTCGGAATTATTACGCACCGGCAATCTGCCGAGAGAAATGTCTTCGATTTCGTCGTTGTTAAAATCCGCGATCATTTCATCGGACGTCGTTTCCATGTTCCAGGTGTCCGTAATCATCGTCGGGATAAAGTTTACGCTGTCGCCACCGCTGCCCGAATAATTGCGCGGGTCAACCGACGCATCGCCGACGAGCATCGAATAATCAGGTTTTACGATCCAATTCTGTCTGGCAAATTGGAGAAAAGAGCGAAGCGCTTCGGCGCTTTTCACGCCGCCGTTGAATTCGTCGTAAATATCAGCCGGATCAACGATCATCGTCCGCAGTCCCTGCGCTTCCCGGGCAATCTTTAAAGTCGTCAAATTCGAGTGAAACTGCGGCGGCGCAATAATCACGAAATTGGCTTGATTCTGCGGGTTGTGTAAATCCGACGAAATATTTTTTGTCCACGAACCGATCGCGAGCACGCTCGCCGTATCGTCCTGAGCCATTAAAACTCGCGCGGCGGTTTTTGAAGAAATCGCCGCCGAATAAGTTCCGTCCGTTTCAAGGCGCACGGTCGGCAGAATTTGAATCGTATTTTCGGGAATCGTAATATCAAATACTTTTACGCTCGGGGCTGCAAATCCCTTTAATTTAACCGATCTTTTTGCCTGAAGAGCAAATATCAGGCGATTGTTTACGGCGGTTGAACGGCGCGGGTAATTAATGCGAACGGCTTCCAGCAGCGAGACATCGGTGGTCGGGCTGACCGAGCGCAGGTTTACTTGATTTTCCCCGGCAAGCAAAAGCGCAAGCGGGACGTTGACGGTCCATTCCATTCGCTCCAAATCGTTAAAATTGATTTGTCCGACGGTTGTTCCATTCAGCGTTACCGAAACCCGGTGAGGCATTTGATTGCCGAGTCCCTGAATATCGATGCTCAAAGCCGCGGTTTCACCGCTTTCGGCGGCAATTTCGGTTAAATTCAGAGTTTGGATCGCTTCCGTCTGATTGACGACCGCGCCGTACCAATTTTCTTTTGCTCCGTTTAAGACATTAGAGGTACGGATGATTCTATCTTTGCGCTCGGCGATGACGCGCGACCAGCCGGTCGAAGCCGATTGCGTATTCTTTTGGCTCGCCGTGCCGATTCTTTTTCCCGGTTCGGTATGTGTAACTAACCAGTACATTTTGGCATCGCTTTGAAGCGTATCGATGCCGCGCCCGTAAAACTCAATCGAGCCGTCTGCATTAACCTGCATGGATTGTTCGCGTCCGTCGGTAAAAAGCTGCCAGTTGTTCGCAGTTTCAAGACTGAAACCGTTCTGCAACATGATTTGACCGTTGACGCGATACCAGCCGTCCTGCCGAACTTCGAATTTCAGAGCGTTTCCGTCTTTCGCCAAATCTGTCTGGCTTAAAATGTCCGCCGTGTCTGCTTCGATAGTCGATTCTTTATCTTCCGGCGCTTGCGCGGATTCAAGTCTATCAATTTGTTTTCTTGATTGATTGCGCTCTTTTGCCAATTCGGAAAGCGTTTTTGAGCTTTCTTCAAACTTTTCTTCCGAACCCGTTCGAGCAAAAACGGGTCCGAACCAGCGGCTTTCGTTATTCAGATCAATCGCTTCGAGCCAATAAGAGAATTCCTGCGAACCCGAATTGCCATAAAAGTTATATTCGTCGCCGTTTTGCAAAGCTCCGCTGCCGGCTTTCAAAAAACTTCCGGCAATCATTTCCTCGTTAACCGTTTCTCTCTGCCCGGAGACTTCGCGCCAGATTCTGAAACCGAGAATGTTTGTTTCAAAATTCGTTCTCCAGGAAAGTTTTACCGCGCCGGAAATTTTCTCGCTTTGAAAAGTTTCCAGCTTTATACCGGAAGCGATTTTTAGCTTTGGGGCGCGTTTCAATACCTTCGCCGGTTTATAACTCGCCGCGTGAATGTTCGAGAAAAATGAAATTACCAAAAAACTAAAAACTAAAATCGCCGCCGCCGCTTGTCTGCATATTCGTACATCTCTCTGAACAATACTCTTTTCACCCATAAATTCTCCTGTTTGTAAAAAACGATATTTGTGGAATTTATTGGTGCTTGAAATTAAAAGGCGCCAATATCACCTATTGCAGTATCCCCAAATTCCGATCAAAGAAGCTGGTTAAATAAAAAAGGGTTGGATTTGAAAAATTACGATATGACCATTCTTATTCGTCGGGCATTAAACGGTAAAAAGTTTAACTACTACCAAAAAAAGCAATTGTTACTCACCGTTCGATATCCGCAACGAGTCAATGATTTAACCGGCTATGGATTAGAAAAGATAAATAAAGCGGCTAATGTAAAGTTATGTTTCATGTTTAATTCCCTCCTTGTTCTGTACTGAGAAATTCAAGTTTAATGATTGAAGTTCTATTTCGTTGTATGTATAAAGTTAAATCTTCTAAAACTCTTTGTAAGTGCTTTAACACACAGAGAGGAAAATAAACCTCCGACAAAGATAAAAAAGCTTTGTTTGTGTTCTAAATGATAAAAATCTCTTTAGAGTTTTGTTGGATTTGGCTTTAGTGCGAAATAAATTCCAACCGAATTCTTCTCCTGATCCGATGCTTTTGAAGTTTGGAGAATGTCGGCTATCAGACAAAATGGCTTGGGGTTTTTTATTATGAGTGAAAAAAAGATTTTTATGCCGGTCGGAAGCCGCACTAAATTTTCGCTCAATTTATCACCGACTTTTCTCGCCTGACACGATAACTATCAATATCAACAATCTTTTTTTCTTAGGACGAAACTGTTTGATTTATTCGCGCGGCGGCGTCAGGAATAGTAGTTGCCTTTCTCAAAGTTATCTAAAATAAAGCGTATCGGAACGCTTCACAAGTTAACTAATTCAAGGAGTTTTTTATGAAAATCAGAGAAATAATGACATCAAATCCGGCGTGCTGTACGCCCGATTCAACTTTGCAGGAAATCGCGCGAATGATGCGTGACAACGATTGCGGCTGTATCCCGGTCGTCAATAATTTGGCGGATATGAAGCCCGTCGGCACGATCACCGACCGCGACATTACGATCCGCACCTTAGCGGATAATCAAAATCCGATGAACATGAAGGCATCGGACATTATGACCGCCGACATCGCGACGGTGACGCCCGAAACCAGTCTCGAAGATTGTTTCGACGTGATGGAGGATCGGGAAATCCGCCGCGTAATTATAGTTGACGAAAACGGCAGATGCGTCGGAATCGTCGCGCAGGCAGACGTCGTTCAGTCGGGCGTCAATCCGATCAGAGCCAATCGCGTTATTCGCGAGATTTCCGAATCGTCGCCATCGCGCCAGCAGACGGCTTCAAGCGGCGGGCAAAATTATAAGTCTTATTTAAGCAAGCAGGTTTTTAGCGGCAGCAGCAGTCTGCTGCCATTGCTCATCGGTTTGGGTTCGGGCGTGGCTTTGATGTACGTGTTCAAGACTCGTCAAAATCCGCCGCACCGCGCGTCAATCGGCGATATCAGTCATACCTACGAATCAGATTTTCTGAATGCGGGCGACCGCGAGAATTTCGGTAAATACGTTGACGCCGAGCAGGAAGTCGAAAAAAGGCAGCACGACCTAAAAGACCGTGTCGAATCGGTTCGGATCGAAAACAATCTGCCGGTTGATAAAAGCGGCGCGTTCGGCAATGAAGACGACGATACAGTCGTCAATATTGGAAAGGAACGCAGCGCCGGACAGGGAAAACTATAAGACGATGTTCGAAAATTTAAGCTGATGCTTTTCGGAACACAAATTTAAGCTGATGCTTTTCGGAATACAATAAACGGGCAGGTCAGAGAGTTTTTTTAACGTCCCTGACTTGCCCGTTTCACCTTTCAAGACGATTTAATTGCCGGAGTTTAAGGTCGAAAAAGCTTTTGATTCGAATGTGTTTATGAATAATATTCCGCGCCAAACGCTCCGCCGAATTCTGGCTAAACACGGCAAAGAAATCGCGGGCGATGTCGGGCGTTGTAAAGGTCTGCTAAATGATTTAAGCGGTGCTTATCGCCGCGAAAATAATGTTCTGGTAACGGCGGTCGAGGAACGAATTCCGCTCGATTTATTAGCCGGGGCGCGCTCGCTGCCGACCGATTTGCTTTTAACCCGTCTCGAAAAACGGCTTGCCGACCAGACTGGATTAACGCCGGAAGCGGCGCGCTGGGCGGTCGAATCGTGGGCGCTCGCGCTCGGCGTGGCGACGGATTCGGAGATTGCCGCGCGCGAATCGAAACAAATTAATCACACGACCGGAGAACCGGCAAAGATTCTTCCGCCCGCCGCAGAAAACAAGCCGTTAAATCAAAAACCGCCGGAGCTTAAACCGGTTGGCAACCAGCCGCCAACGAAAGCGCCGATTAATCAAGCAACTACGAAACAGACGCCGCCCGCCCGCCGCGCGCCTGCAAAAATTCCTGTTCCGTCCGCGCCGCCCGTTCATCTGCCGGCGAATAATGCGTCGGCGATTCCGACAACCGTGCCGAATTATCCGACCGCTCGAAAAACTCCTTCATGGCTCTTTCGCGGCTGTCTGGTCTTCGTTTTTCTGTTAATCGTTTCATCCGTCTTGCTTTTGTTCGGCGTGCCGTTTGCGCTCGAAAAAATGCGCGAGACGCAGCGCGAACGACAGAACGATCCGCCGCGCTTTCCCGTTCGCTGAGCTTGTATCAATACTGATCAAACTCGTCTGCATACAACTGATACATAAAAAAATACTTTAAATATAAACTGCCGAAAACAAGCCTTTATCTTCTGGCAAGGCTATTGCATAAACTTAACTTTTAAATGATTTTAGGCTTTTAAGTTAAAGCCGCTAACGCAAGTTAAAGGAGGATTTATTATGAGTAAACGACCAGGCGGAGAACTCGCTTCAAGACCGCTGCATTTTATCTGGATTGCCGATAGTTCCGGCTCGATGGAGCAGGACGAGAAAATTCAATCGCTCAACACCGCGATTCGCGAGGCGGTTCCGCACATGAAGAAAGTGGCGGAAGATAACCCGAACGCGCAGGTTCTGGTGCGCGCCGTGAAATTCTCGAACGGCGCGCAGTGGCACATTTCGCAGCCGACGCCGGTCGCCGATTTTGCGTGGACGGATTTGGAAGCCGACGGCGAAACCGATCTGGGCAAGGCGCTCGAACTCGTCGCCGAACAATTAAAGATGCCGCCGATGAGCGAGCGTGCGCTGCCGCCCGTGCTGGTGTTAGTCTCTGACGGGCAGCCGACCGACGATTTCAACGCCGGACTCAAAGCTTTGATGGATCAGCCGTGGGGCAAAAAAGCGGTGCGCATCGCGATTTCGATCGGACGCGACGCCGATCCGGAAGTCTTGCAGGAGTTTATCGGCAACTCGGAATTAAAGCCGCTCGCCGCGAACAGTCCCGAAGCGCTCGTCAAACATATCAAATGGGCTTCGACCGCCGTTTTGAAATCGGCTTCGTCGCCCGCTGCGGGCGCCGAGGTGCCAGCCGGTACGGACACGGCAAACGTGCCGATTCCGCCCGTCGCCACCGGAACCGCCGCTGGTCAGGGCGCAACGGGCGCGACGACCACGCCGCCGCCTTTGCCGACCGCGACGCCTGCGGGTTCGCCCGGCGACCCGAACAATCCGCTCGCGGTCGACGACGTTTGGTGAGGAGTTTTAACGAATGACAGCGAAGCTTAATTCGACCGACTGGCGAATCATCGGCGAAACCGTTCCCGGCGCGTCGCATTTGCGCGCCGGGATTCCGAATCAAGACGCGATTTTGCAGCTGCGCGAATCGAGCCGCGCGCTGCCGCTCGTTTTGGCGGTTTCGGACGGTCACGGAAGCCCGAAATGTTTTCGCAGCAATTTCGGTTCGCGATTCGCCGTGAAAAAAAGCGCGGCTTTGTTGAGCGAATTTCTGGACGATCGCCGCAACGGCTTCGACTTAAAGGAAATCGAAACTTCAGGCAAAGAGTTTCTGCCGGCGGAATTCGTCAAACGCTGGCGGAATTCCGTCGAAGATCATCTCGAAAAGAATCCTTTTACCGACGAAGAATTTAAAAAGCTCGAAGAAAAAAGCGGTGCGGAAGCGCGCAAATTAGTCGAGGAAAACCCGTTTCTCGCTTACGGAGCGACTTCGCTGACGGTCGCCGTCGAAGAAAATTTTATTCTTTATTTGCAGCTCGGCGACGGCGACATTATGCTCGTCTCCGAAAAGGCGGAAGTGACGCGCGCTTTGCCCGACGACGCGCGGCTTTTCGCGAACGAAACGACGTCGCTCTGCCTGCCGCACGCGGAAAAGGATTTTCGGTTTTTTGTCCAGGAAATTTCCGCCGAAAACGTGCCGGCGCTGATTATGCTTTCGACCGACGGCTATGTTAATTCGTTTTCGGAAGAAGCCGGATTCTTAAAGGCGGGCAGCGATTTTCTCGAACTGCTCGGCACGGAAGGCGACGATTTTATCAGCGAAAATCTTGGAACGTGGCTCGAAGAAACGACCGCGACCGGCAGCGGCGACGATACGACGGTCGGCATAATCTATCGTCCCGAAGCGGTCAAAAAGCGCAGCGCACCGGATAAATTGGAAATTACGGCGACCGAAGTTTCGGCGTCTTCCAACCAGCCTGAACAGCCTGAAAATTCGTTTCCATTGACGCCGGAAAACATGGAAGACATGACGGTTACGATAACGATTAAAAAAGATAAAAATAAGCTGCTCGATGAAGCCGCGCCGAAAAAAGACGTCGAACAAGGCGAGCAAAAAAATTCATGAACGATCTGCCGCGTCAAAAGCTGATCGAAATTTTCGCGAAAAAGGGGCGTTCGGTAATCGAAAATCCGCGTCGTCTCGAAGGGCTTCTGCGCGATTACTGCGGCGCGTTTCGGCGCGAAATTTCCGTTCTTGTCAGGGCGGTCGAGGAACACGCCGTTTTGGACTTGCTCGCGGCGCCGTCGAGCGTTCCGCGCAAAGTCCTGCTCTCGCGTCTCGCGCGGCGCTTATGCGACAACCTCGGTTTATCCGAAGAATCCGCGCGCTGGGCGATCGAATCATGGGCGCTCGCGCTCGGCGTGATTTCCGCCTCTGAAATCACGCCGGACGAATCAGCGCTCGAAATAAATATTATTCGGGGAAAGCGGGGTTTCGGACAGTCAGGAGCGGCGCAAACGGCGCTCGGCGCGGCTGCTGCTGCTGCTGCTGCTCAACCAAAAGCGGCTGCTAACTCGTTGATCGTCGCTTCGGACGGCACGGGGCATTTTACGAGCATTGCCGAAGCTGTGCGCCGCGCGCCGCCGAATTCATTAATTACGGTTCGCGAAGGTTTATACGATGAAAGCCTCGTGCTCGAAAAGGCGGTGAAAATCGTCGGCGAGGGCAGCCCGCAGCGCATCATTGTCAGAGGCTCGAATGCCAGCCCGCTCGTCATGCGAACGGCGAAGGCGCTGGTTCGCGGCATAACTTTGCAGGCGCGCGCGGCGCACAGCGGGCAGGCGTTTTTCGCCGTCGAAATTTCGCGCGGCGAGCTCGTTCTGGAAAATTGCGACGTCACTTCCGATTCGCTTTCGGGCATCGCCGTCTTCGGTGCTGATGCCAATCCGCTGATAACAAACTGCCGGATTTACGGCTGCACTGATTCGGGCATTTATATTTTCGAGCAGGCGCGCGGGCGCGTCAGCGACTGCACGATTTACCGCAACGGCAACGTCAATGTCGCGATCGCCTCGGGCGCTCAGCCGACGCTCAAAAACTGCCGGATATTTGAAGGCGGTAACGGCGGCGTGGTCGTCTGGGGCAAAGGCTCCGCCGGTTTGATCGAAGATTGCCGGATTTACGCGCACCGTCTGGCAAATGTCGGCGTTCGCGAATACGCCAATCCGGTTTTTCGTAATTGCGAAATTTACGACGGGAACGATACGGGCGTTTATATTCAACAGGACGGTTACGGAACTTTTGAAAACTGTCAAATATACCGGAACGCGAAAGCCGAGGTCGGAATCACTGAGAACGCAGATTCTATTTTAAGGCGCTGCGTGATCCGCGACGGCGAAAATTCGGGCGTTATTGTGCAGAATCGCGGTCGCGTGGCTGTCGAGAATTGCGAGATTTACGACAATGCGGACGCCGGCGTTGCGCTTTTCGGCGAGAGCGAGGCGCGGGTGCGCGGCTGCCGGATTCAGGGAAACGGGACGGTCGGCGTGCGTGTGCTCGGCGCGAGCGCGGCAACCGTCGAAGACTGCGATTTGCGCGGAAACCTGATCGCCACTTGGGAAACCGAGCAGGGAATCAGCATCGAGCGGCGGAATAACCGGGAAGATTAATTTAAGTAGTTGCGCTAAAAACAATTAGCTGCGGATAAACGCGGATTGCGCGGATTAAATCATTGATTTATATAAAAATACTTCTTTAATCTTTGCAGCTTTGCGCCTTTGCGGGAAACTCT
>JANOBZ010000081.1:0-59110 GCA_031411895.1 Acidobacteriota bacterium
TTCGGCTTAAGAATACGAAGAATTTTTGTGCGCATGCGCTTGAGGTTTTGGTAGTTGGGATTTCGGATTTGGTATTTATTTTCAAATCCTAAATCCCAACTCCGAAATCCCAAATCAAAATGAGATATATACCAAATTCACCGGAAGAGCGTAAAGAAATGCTCGAAATCGTCGGACTGAAATCGGCTGACGAGCTTTTTCGTTCGATCCCGCAGGACGCGCAGTTAAACCGCGCCTTAAATGTTACCGAACCGCTCGCGGAATCGGAAGTCATCGGCGCGATGGAAGAAATGGCGGCGAAAAATTCGGCGGCGCGCAAACCGTCGTTTTTAGGCGCGGGCGTTTATTCGCACTATTCGCCGACCGTCGTCGATCACCTGATCCAGCGCTCGGAATTTTTCACTTCATACACGCCGTATCAGCCGGAAATCTCGCAGGGCACATTGCAGTATATTTTCGAGTTTCAAACTTTGATCGCGCAATTGACCGGAATGGACGTTGCGAACGCGTCGATGTACGACGGTTCGACCTCGACCGCCGAAGCCGTTCTGATGGCGCAGCGCGTCACGCGCCGCGATAAGGTTTTGATCGCCGAGACGGTTCATCCGGAATACGTCGAAGTCACGAAAACCTACACGCAGCACGGCGATTCGGCGTTTGAAACGATCGGTTTCGATCAGGAATCGGGACGCGTTTTGGATGCTGATTTAGCGAAACTCGACGATAAATGCGCCGCGCTCGTCGTCCAATCGCCGAATTTTTTCGGCGGCGTCGAAGATTTACAGGCGTTAGCCGATAAAGCGCACGCGGTCGGCGCGCTTTTGATCGTCGTCTTTACGGAAGCGATTTCCTTAGGACTTTTGAAAACGCCGGGTGAATGCGGCGCGGATATCGTCGTCGGCGAAGGACAGAGTTTCGGCATTCCGCCGTCGTTCGGCGGTCCGCATCTCGGGCTTTTCGCGTGCAAGGAAAAATACGTCCGCAATATGCCCGGACGCCTCGCCGGAATCGCTTACGACAAAAACGGCAATCGCGGTTTCGTGCTGACTTTAGCGACGCGCGAACAGCATATCCGCCGCGAAAAAGCGACTTCGAATATCTGCACGAATCAGGGTTTGATCGCGCTCGCCGCAACGATCTATATGGAAGCAATGGGCAAAAAAGGCTTGCAGGAAGTCGCCGCGCACAACGCGCAAAAGGCGGCTTACGCGAAAAAGCAGATCGCCGCGATCGAAGGCTTTTCGATTCCCTTTTCGGCTCCGACCTTTAACGAATTCGTCGTTCGCGCGCCGAAAAACGCGACAGACGTTTTAGAATCTTTGCGCACCGAAAACGAAATCATCGGCGGGCTCGCGCTCTCGAAATATTATGCGGAAAGCGAAAACGATTTTCTCGTCTGCGTGACGGAAACGAACACGAAAGCGCAGATTGATAATTTGGTCGAAGGCTTAAAAACCATAAGTTTATAGAGTTTTAGAGTTTATTGAGTTCATTGAGTAAAAGAAGATTCCTGAACTCAGTAAACTCTACGAACTCTACAAACTCTACGAACTCAATGAACTCTAAAGACTCGACAAAGTTGTTTGAAAAAACGTTTCACGTTGGTTGGGCGCACGTTGATTTTAACGGGCATCTCGGCAACACGTCGTTTCTCGATCTGGCGGTTGACGTGCGGATGTTTTTCTTCGCGGAAAACGGTTTTCCCGCCCATCAATTTCAGCGGCAAAAGTTCGGTCCGGTGATAATGAAGGACGAAATCACGTATTACAAGGAAATGTATATGCTCGATAAAATCCGCATCACGTTTCAAAGCGCGGGATTGAGCGACGACGCGACCAGATTCAGAATCCGCAACGATTTTTTCCGCGAAGACGGCAAACTGGCGGCAAGTTTGACGACGATCGGCGGCTGGCTCAGTCTTGAAACGCGAAAACTCATCGTTCCGCCGAAAAAGCTCGCGAACGCGATGAAAAACCTGTCGCGAACCGATGATTTTGAAATTATTCCGTCCAGCGTGAAAGACTGATGAAAAAATTAATTTGTATTTAAAAGTTGATCCGGGTTTCCTTTTTATCACAGCGAAAAACCCGCAGTTTCTGATAAAATTTAATTTATGAGCATTAAAAAAGTTACACAGCATCCATCGCAAAACGAAGCGTTAATCTTCGAGCGCTCGCAGACCGGCAGAGTCGGCTATCGCCTGCCGAAACTCGACGTCGAAGAAACCAGCCTCGACGAAATTATGCCCGCAGAATTCCGCCGCACGGACGATCTCGAAGGCGTTCCGGAAGTTTCGGAGGTCGACGTGATTCGTCATTTCACGCGTATTTCGACGTGGAATTATTCGATCGATCTCGGAATGTATCCTTTGGGAAGCTGCACGATGAAATACAATTCGCGGCTCAACGAAAAGGTCGCGCGAATTGCGGGACTCGCGAATTTGCACCCGCTTGCGCCCGTTGAAGAATCGCAGGGCGCGCTCGAATTGATTTATCGCCTTCAGGAAGATCTGTCGGAAATCACCGGACTTCCGGGCGTTTCGCTCCAGCCTGCCGCCGGCGCACAGGGCGAAATGACGGGCGTTCTTTTGATCCGCGCATTTTTGGACAAACGCGACGGCGAAGAATCGAAAAACCGCCGCGTGATGCTCATTCCCGATTCGGCGCACGGCACGAATCCCGCCTCAGCCGCGCTCGCCGGTTTCACCGTCAAAACGATTCGCTCGACCGCCGAAGGCTTGACCGATATGGAGCATTTAAAACAGCTCTGCGACGAAGGCGGCATTGCCGGTCTGATGCTCACGAACCCGAACACGGTCGGGATTTTCGAAACGAACATCAAGGAAATCTGCGCGATTATTCATGAAGCGGGCGGACTGGTTTATATGGACGGCGCGAATATGAACGCGCTCGTCGGCGTCGCGCGCCCCGGAGATATGGGCGTTGACGTGATTCATTTGAATCTGCACAAAACCTTTTCGACACCGCACGGCGGCGGCGGTCCGGGCTGCGGTCCGTGCTGCTGTTCAGCTGATCTAGAACCGTTTCTGCCCGTCCCGCGCGTCGTCAAAACGGGCGAAGATTACAAGCTCGATTACAATCTGCCCGGCTCGATCGGGCGCGTCAAGGCGTTTTACGGCAATTTCGGAATGATGATTCGCGCCCTCGCATACATTTACACGCACGGCGCGGAAGGTTTGCGCGAAGCGACCGAAGCGGCGGTTTTGAACGCGCGTTATCTGGCGCATCATCTGGCAGAAGATTTCGACAAACCGTTTGAATCAGACCCGATGCACGAAGTAATTTTTTCGCATAAAAAACAATCGCGCAAAGGCGTTCACACGCTCGATATTGCGAAACGCCTGATCGATTACGGCTTTCACCCGATGACGATCTATTTCCCGCTGATCGTTGAAGGCGCAATGCTTATCGAACCGACCGAATCGGTCGGTCGCGCCGATCTCGACGCGTTTATCGAGGCGATGAAGGACATCAACGAAGAAGCGCAAAACGATCCGCAATTGGTCATCGACGCGCCGCATACAACGCGCATCGGAAGATTAGACGAAGCGACGGCGGCACGCAAACCCGTTCTGCGTTGGAAACCGGACATGGAAACTTTGTCAAAATCCGCGTAGAGTTTAGCCGCGTTTATTTAGAAAAAGAGCCGCAATTAAAGAATTGCGGCTCTTTTTTACTTTCCGGATTCGGCTTTAATAATTTTATTGATTTGCCGGGCGTTGTAGTTTAGAGTTGTAAACTACTTTTCGTGACAAAACAAAAATATATGAAATTTTCTAAGCTTGGGTTACTGGCTGTCTCTGTATTTATCTCGATCTCGGCATTCTCACAAGCCATCAAACCGGAAAATAATACGGTCGAAGACATTTGGGAAAAACGGATGGCTCGGGTTAAAGCCGGTATTTTGCAGGATATCGAAACCTTGTCGAGTAAAGAACAAGCCAAATATTACGGCAGATTCGGCAAAATATTTTTGTCTAAAGATAAAAAAGAAGCGGCGCTTTGGATTACACAAGCGCTTGAAATCGCTTTCAATCCCGCAACTGAATATAAAGATAACAAAGAAAAAATAGAAGTCGTACGAAGTATTTTGGTTTTTTATGAAGTCCTTGAAAATGAAGAGGGATTATTTAAAAAACCGATTGCCGAAATCGTCAAAGTTTTGAATCAGGAAGTAAATGAAAAGCGCTCGGACGAATACGGCGGGCTGCTTATCACGCTTGCCAATCAATTACTTAAAAAAGAAGAAAAATTGGCGACCGATTTGGCGGTTCTTTCTCTAAAAGGCAATAAACCGGTTTTTGATTGGAATTCGTATTTATTTTTACAAGAATCGAAAAACAAAAACGCCGCACTTTCGGAAAGATACTTTACCAAAGCGCTCGATCTTGCCAAAACGAGCGGCAATATAGATCATCTTTTAGGATTATTGAGAATTTCATTTGAGTATTCCAATACTTTTTCTTCAAAGGTAAAGCCGCTGAATGTTTCTGAAACGCAAAAGAAAGAGTTGTTGGAACTGTTAGTTCCGTATATTCAAAAAGAATCCGATGAACTGCTTCAAAAAAAGAGAGATAACTGCATCTTAACCAAAGCCTACGGAAAACGATTTTTGGACGATTACAAGAAACTTTTGACGCCGAGCGCGGGCTTTGTCGAGCAGGCGTTGATCGTTTGTCAGACAGCGGCGATCGAGTTTTGGAGAAAACCCGATTTTGAGGCGAAAACCAGCCAGGATTATCTGGATTTGGCGAAACGGATGACCGATAAGCCCAGCCGGATAAGTCAAACTATGAATGCGGCATCACGCGCCGGACACGATGAAAGAAATTACCGTCTTGCCATCGAGATTTTGGACGGCATTGATGAAGAATCAAGAAAAATCACACCATCTCTAACTCATTGGTGGGAATCGGAAAGGCTGCAATCCGGCAGCGAATTTACTCGCGCGCTTCTTGGTCAGGGAAAATTTACCGAAGTCAGGCAATTCATCGAAAACTCGCCGCCGAACCTTCGCCCGTTTATCGTCATTCGCGCGATGAATTTTTCCATAACTTACGGTTCAAAGTACAAACAGTTTTTTCTTGAATTGCTCGATCAAGCAAAAACCGAACTATTTAGCATGGAAATTCCGGAATTACAAAATAATAATTTCCTGAGTTTGATGGGTCTCGGTTCTGTTAATAATCTGGTTAAATATTATTATGATTTAGGATTTCAAAATGAATCAATCGGACTCTATGAGGAATATTTAATTTTTTTCAGTCGAATTCACAACCGAATGCTTTCCGAAAAGGGCGAGGTTAGTCCATACACGTTTTACAATCCCCAGATGTTGCCGAAGAATTTCATTGAAACATATTTTGAGCAAATTTACCAAAATATCGAAAAACTCGAGAATTTGCGGTTTCGGCTGAATTCGCGAATAAATCTATTTCAAGACATAAAATATAACATTCAAATTGTTCCGAATCAGAAATCGAGCGTCGTCCCGACGATCAAGCCTAATAAATAACTTTTAGAAATTCGAGCAGCTCGAATTTCGTCTATTTTTCAACCTGTCATTGATTTTAGCGCCAATCTTTCGACAACGTTTCCGTTTTCGAGATGTTCCGTGATGATTTCTTCGACGTCTTCGGCGCGCACCTGCGCGTACCAGATGCCTTCGGGATAAACCAGAACCGCCGCGCCGATCGAGCAGAATCCGACCGAACTGCAATCGGTGAGCACGACCGCGCCGTTTGGGTTTCTGCCTTTCGCTTCCTTGCCGTATCGTAAGTTTTTCTCTTGCAACTGTTCTTCAAACGCTTTTTTTACTTCCGCCGAACCGACCGCCGCGCAGGATTTGCCGTTGCAGACGAAAACGTGGCGTTTTGTCGGTGCGGTCGCGACGGGCGCGAGTTTCTCGAGTTTTTCGCGGTCTTCGATAAATTTTCTTTCACTCATATTTACAGTCAGAATCGCCTGCGGTAGCGGGCGGGTTAATCGTTATTACTTAAAATATAACGTCAGTATTGGATAAGAAAGGAACGCCGTCATCCTGACGGCACACGTCGCTGAAAGCGGTGTCAAACGTCGCGATTGACAGGAATCTTGTAAATAAATGAACCGTTTGAGCGTTTTTCAAACGCTGTGCCGTCAGGATGACGGCGTTCCGCTTTATCCAATACTCACGTTAAAATATAGGATAATGCAAATAAAACCCGCCCGCTACCGCAGGCGGTTCTGACCAAATATTTTCGGCTATCAGAAATTCTTTTAGCAAGTGATTATCGCTTATGGCTTGTGCTACCATTTCGGCTGTCGGATAATGTATATTGTTAAATTGGGTTTTAAGCGGTAAATGGCAGCAGGCATCATTATTCACATCTCGGTCGGCACGGAAAAGCGCACGGAATATTTTTCCGAAGAGCGGATCAGTGTCGGCACGGACGAAAATAATGATATACAAATTCATTCAAATTCGCTCGAACCGCAGGAAACGTGGTTCGAACTCGAACTCTCGGAAGGCGATTACCGGATTGTCAATCTCAACAAATCAATCAAGCTGACCTACAACAGCAATAATCAGCCCGTCCGCCGTTATGTCGCGATCATGGACGGCGATAAAATCGCGGTAGATTTGACGGATATCGTTTTTTCGTTTTTCACGCTCGCCTCGAAATCCGCGCTGATTACGACGCACCGCGACACGCACGTCGCGCAGTTTATCGAGGAAGCCGCGTTAGAATCAGCCGTTTCGCCGAAACGCGACGATGCGAAAGCTTTTTTAAGAGAATTTGTCCGCGAATTGTCGCGCGAGATCAGTTGGGCGACAAAGCTCATCGTGCTCGTGCTCGTAATTTCATTCTTAAGCGGCATTTTGTATCTCGGATTCGCGTTTAACAAAGAACTCAAAACCGCGCGCCAGCAAACCGAACAGCAGAACGAGGTCGTCCGAAAGCTCGAAGAAAAACTCAATCAAACGAGCGACCAGATCGGCAATATCAAGCAAAGCAACCAGCAGGTGATCGATATTTTCTCGCTCGCGCCGCGCCTTCGTTCGGATTACGGCAACGGAATTTGCCTGATCGTCGGCGTTTACGATCTGGTCAGCAAAACGAACGGCAAAACTCTGCGTTATCCCGACCCGCAGGCGGCGGTTCAGCCCGACCCGTATGAGCCGATGCCGCAGACGACGCCGCAGGAAGACCAGATTCCGCAAGCCGCCACTACTGCGCAGCCGGGTTTAACGACCGAGGGTAACGGAACGCCGATCGAATACGATTTTATCGGCACTGGCTTTCACGTCGGCGGCGGTTACATTATCACCAATCGTCACGTTTTGCAGCCGTGGGGCGAAGACGATCTGGTCAAACAGATGATGCGCGATTCGAACGGGCGCGCGCGCATCAAGCGTCTGGTGATTTATTTTCCGAACATTCCGCAGCCGTTTACTCTAAAGGTCAGACAAACCGGCGGGCGCGAAGATTTGGCAGTCGCGTCCTTCGACACGGCGCTGCTCACGCCCGAGATTCCGGTTCTGCCGCTCGACGCCGGTTCGGACGCGGCGGCGGTCGGCAAAACGGTCGTTTCGATGGGCTATCCGAACGGACCCGATCGGCTTTTGGCGATGGTTGACGACGCCGAAGCAAAATCGATCAACGCGCGTTTCGGCGGCTCGCGGCAGGCTTTGATAACCTTTCTCGCGCAAAACCGCAAGATCGTACCGCTCACCACGCAGGGCTCGATTACAGACTTAGACCAGCGGCGCATCGTGCACGACGCGAAAACGGCGGAAGGCGGTTCGGGCGCGCCGCTTTTCGGGCAGACGGGCAAGGTCATCGGCGTCAATTTCGGCGTTTTTACCGAGAGCAACGCCGCTAATATGGCAGTTCCGATTCGTTTTGCCGTCGAGCTTTTAAAACAAGCCGGCTGGAAATCGCCCGAAGAAATTCAAGCCGCCGCGCAAACCACGACGACAACCAATAACGCCAATTCCAACACGGCGGTTGCCGAGAAGAAATAGCATTTAACGACAAGCAGTTTATTGATACCAGATCGTGTCCGACAGCCATTTGCCGTTGGTTTCGACCAAAGTCGTCAATGTACGCCCGTTTTTCATTTTAACTTTAGCGGTTTTCTTGCCTTCGTATTCGCCCATTTCAACCGATTGAAAAAGATCGTCAATCGTCATTTTCGCTTCACTTACCTTTGTCTTTGCCTTTTCGACATCTTCCTTATTTACGCGGTCGCGGATGCGGTCGGTAAAACAGCTTTTTAGCTTCTCAAAATCGCCCGCTTTGAGAGCTTCGAACTGGTACGAAACCGAAGCTTTAGGGTCTTTCAGCGCATTTTCGGTCGTGCCCGTCGAGGTATTTCCGCCTGAGCTCTGACAACCGTTTGCGAGCGCCGCCAAAACCAATAAAATTGCCAACAGATGTTTATTTTTAATCATTTTTCATTCTCCTCATTTTAGATAGACTTTTTTTCAACTGCGGAAGACAAAATAAAAAGCGGACATCTACAATAATTTTATTTTCCGCGAATTTCAAGAAAAAAAGGGTTCTGAGCGTTGTTACCCACTCAGAACCACGAGCTAACTCGAAGGACAATGCCAAAAGGAAGGAAACAGTGAGGTTTTGATTAACTTGGAGATAATCATCGCTAAAGCTGCGTTTCGCATCGGTTAAAACCGCCGATTGCGCAGTTTTTCGGCTTCTGTAAAGACATGCGAAATAATCTATAAAAGTCGGACATATTTTTCGAAAAAAATAATCTTTTCCTTCGATTTCGCGAACACATTCCGCGCTGACCGCGCAAAAACAGCATCGCGCTTTGAAAATCGCCTTCAATCCTGTTCAAATATTCTCTTTATGGAAAATCTCATTTTTTCAAATATGCTTCACCGTCCGGCGCGCACCGTGGTCAGCGTTCTCGGCATCGCGGTCGGCGTTTTGCTGATTATTTTCACGGTCGGACTTTCAAACGGCACGATGCGCGAACGCGGCAAGCGTGAAGGCAATGTCGGCGCGGAAATTTTCTTTCGGGTCGGCGGTTCAATCGGGCTGAGCGGTTCGGAAGCTTTGAATTTGCCAGTTGCGCTGAAAAGCGAGATCGAACAAAGCGAAGGCGTGCAAAGCGCGATTCCGATTGCACAAAATTCGGTCGAAGCAAAAGACACCAACACGGGAAGCCGTTTGATTGACGGCGTAAACTTTGACGAATATGCGGGCGTAGCGGGTTTGAAAATCATTGAAGGTCGCGCCATCACGAATGCCGATAACGAAGCGAACATCGACACGGGTTTTCAAAAGCAAAAAAAACTCAAGCTCGGCGATAAAATCAATCTCTGGGACCGTGAGTTCACGATTGTCGGAACTTATGAACCGGCTGCCGGTGGGCGCGTTAAAATCCCACTTTCGGTGATGCAGAATCAGCTTGGCGGCGAAGGCAAAGCCTCAGCGTTTCTCGTCAAAATCAAACCGGGTTTGAAAGCGGAAGAAGTTGGCGAAAAACTCCAAAATAAATTTCCGAACAACCAGATTTTGCTCACATCGCAGCTCGAAGAGCTTTATATGCAAGGGATTCCCGCCTTGAACGTGTTTCTCGACGTGATTATCGGCGTCGCGGCAGTGATCTCGGCGCTCGTTGTTCTGCTGACGATGTACACGACTGTAACCGAACGCACACGCCAGATCGGAATCATGAAATCTTTGGGCATGAGCAGTTTTCGAATCGCCTGGACGATCGCGCAGGAAGCGATTTTAATCAGCTTTTGCGGCATCGTGAGCGGCGTTTTGTTAACCTACATTTTGCGGTTTCTTTTAACCCGCGTGACGACCCTCGAAGTCGAAATCGGTTGGATGGTAGTGGCGATTACAACAATCGTCGGCTTGATCGGCGGCGTTCTCGGCGCGCTTTATCCGGCGCTTAAAGCCGCGCGGCTCGATGCGGTCGAAGCTTTGAGTTACGAATAAGATTCTTCAAATCTTTTAGGAACTTTTTCAAAACTTCTAGAAGTTTCTAAAAGATTGGTAAAACACCCCTCACGCCAAAAATCCACTTGTCTGCGCTTCGAAATTTCTTGGCAGAATTGCATCGTTTTGCGGCATACGTAATTTTTTCCGCACTTCTCCCGAAAAAACTTGTCATATTGACCGAAAATAATTTAGAATTTCATCGTAAAGTTCTACCTTTCCAAGCAGTATTACCAAGATGAAAAAATTTACTTTCGCGCTGTTGTTTATCGCGTTTTGCTCGTTTTCTCTGTTTCCACAGGGTAAAAAACGCGCGCTTTCCGTTTCTTCCGAAAGCCGCACGAGACAAATTTCGCGAACTTCGGAAACGGCGACGATGCCGCAAACCTTAGGCATCACGGTCGAAAAATACGTTGTCAGCTACGATGTCAACAGCGACGGAACGGCGGAAAAAACATGGGAAATGCAGCAGCGGTTCGATTCCGATCTGGTGATTGACCGCTTCAAAAAATACGAGCGCTCGTTTAACGGCGATTTGCAGCAGGCTGAGGTTCTCGACGCTTACATCGTTCGCGCTGACGGCACGAAATCCGCGATTCCAAGTGACGCGATCCAAATCAAACCGACCACGCAAGCCGAAGCCGCGCCGTCGTTTTCATCTTACAAGCAGATCGAAATCGCCTATGCCGATCTGCGCAAAGGCGATTCGATCTACTATAAAATCCGGCTCACGACCTTAAAGCCGCATTTCGAAAAGCAGTTCGATTTTATCGAAGTTTTCCCGCTCGGTTTCGGCTGGGATTCGATCGAGGTCAATCTCTCCGCGCCAACCGATTTTCCGCTTTATATACAAGCGGTTGACCTCGGCGACGCGAAAATCACGACGGAAAACGGCAGAACGCGGCGGCAATGGCGCAAGGCAAAGCTGAAGGCTTTCGAGATCGAGCCGGGAATGTATGATTTCTACAATTCGAGCCCGCGCATCGCCGCGACTAGTTTCAAGAATTTCGAAGAAATGGGCGCGGCTTACTGGTCGGAAGCAAAGAAAAAAGCAGTCGTCACGCCGGAAGTTCAAAAGATTGCCGACGAAATTACGCAAGATTTAACAACGCCCGAACAAAAGGCTTACGCGATTTACGAATGGGTCAACAAAAACATTCGCTATCTTTCCGTGGTGCTCGGCAAAGGCGGCTGGATTCCGCATTCGACGACCGAAATTCTCGCAAACCGCTACGGCGACTGCAAGGATTATTCGACGATCATTCACGCGCTTCTAAAGGCGAAAGGCATCGAAAGCTATCCGGTTCTGATTCGTTCGGAACTCGGCAACTGGTTTCCCGAAGTCGCCGCGACGGATTATTTCAACCACGCGATTCTCTATATTCCGAGCCTCAACCTGTTTGCCGACGCGACCGCGCCGAACACGCGTCTGGGTTTGATCACGCAGCAGATCGTCGGGAAAAAAGCGGTGCTCGCGGGCGAGCGCACGGGCGTGATCGAAACGCCGAAGGATAATCCTGCGAACAACCAGCTTTTAAGCGAGGTCGAGATCGTTTTCGCGGCGGACGGAAGCTTGAAAGCCGTTTCGAAAAACGTTTACGACGGGCGCAACGAAATTATCTATCGCCCGCTTTTTGCGGATTCCGCTTTACAGAAAAACTCGGAAAATTTCGTCCGCACACTGCTCGCGTATTTCGGCGTTGACGGCTTCGGCAAGCTCGTCAAAACCGGCAACCCGTTTAAGGTCGGCGAGCCTTTCACGGTCGAACTCGAAGTCGAACTGCCGAATTTCACGACGTTTGCGGCAAACGGCGCGATCCGAATGCCGGTCGCGGTCAATATACTCAACGCGCTTCAGCTTGAACAATTCGTCAAACCCGCGAAACGCAACACAAATCTGATTTTAGGCGCGACAAGATTTCGCGAAACCTTCAAACTCACGTTTCCCGAAGGCGTTAAAATCGAGCGCCTGCCGGCTGCCGTGAATTTTTCGAACAAGGTCGGAAGCTATCGCAGCGAATTTACGTTCGAAGCGGGCGGCGTTCGCGTAATGCGCGAATTGGTGATCGGCAAAGACGTTATTTCGACCGCCGATTATCCGCAAATCCGCGCGCTGATCGGCAAATCCGTCGAAGGTTCACGCGCGGAAATCCAATACTCGGCGGCTCCGGCTCTGGCGCGGCGCACAAACGCCACGCGGCGAAATTATTCGGTTCAGACCAGATCAAAACTTTCCGCCGTTTCGGGTAAAACCGGCGAAAATTTGTTGACCGACGCGCAGGCGGCGCAGCTTGAAGCCGCGCTTTTAGACGCGCCGGACGATGCCGAAAGCCGCAAACGGCTTTTGCGTTTTTACACGAATTACGACGCGCCGGACACAACGGCACGACGCGCAAGGCGTTTAGCGCACCGCTTGTGGATTTTGCAAAATCGTCCCGAAACCGACGATTTCGATATTTACGGTTATAAAACTCCGTTCTACGCGGCGGATGAAGCAGAGTATCAGACGCTTCGCCGCGAATGGCTCAGGCAGGTCAAAAAACTGAAAACAAACGCCCGCGTACGGCTCAACGCGGTCGAATTTATCCGCGACAAAGAACCGGAAATTGCACAAAGGCTGCTCGTCGAAGGTCGGCGGCTCGACAAGGAAAATTACGAGTTTCCGCTGCTTTTATGCGATTTGATCTACTCGGAAACCGGTGATCTTGACGAAAACTCGCGCGACTTTCGCGCACGAAAATCCGCGTTTCTTCTCGAAGCTTTCGAAGCCGGCGAAGCGGCGCTCGCGCTGCTCAAAAAAGAACGTTCCTTGGAGCGCGACACAAAACGAGTCGGGCTGCTCGAATCGCTCGCGAAAATCGCGTTCGAGCTTGAAAAATTCGATCGCGCCAAAGCTTTAGCGACCGAACTGATCCTCGATTTCGGGCAGGACGCAAGCAGCGCCGATTACACCGAAGCCGCGCACGTCGGCAATATTATTCTCGGGCGCGTCGCGATTCGCGAACGCAGCGCGGCGAAAGCCAAGCAGTATCTGCTCATCGCTATTCGCGCTCCGCTCCGCCGCGAGAAAAGTTATTTTTCGAAGATTGATATGGAACTCGCCCGCGAGCTTCTCGAAATCGGCGAAAAGGACACGGTCGCCGAATATCTCGCGCTCTGCGAAAAACTTTTGAACTACTCGGAGCTGTTCGCCGGTAAAATCCAAGCCATTAAAACCTGGCGCGAACAGATCAATCAGGGAATCACGCCGAGCTTCGATTTTCGAAAACTTTAAGCCGCGAAAAGGCAGAGAAATATTTAACGCAAAGGCGCGAAGGCGCAAAGTAATTTGATAAGTCTGCTTATTCTAACTGACCATCAAACCTTTGCGCCTTCGCGTCTTCGCGTTAAAAATCTTCTATTTCTTGCGCGGCGTCGGCGAAGGGTTCGGCGTCGGCGTTGCCTGCGGGGTCGGCAGCGCGGGCATCTGATCTGAATTGTAACGCGGCAGTAGCTCGTCGCGCATCGCTAAGAAATAAACCGCCGAAGCGATGATGATCGCCGATTTCTTCACGTCGTCCTCGATGATTCGCTCGTACGTGTCGAGATTGGTGTGCCAGGTCGCCGAACCGTATTCGATCGGGTCTTGAAGAACGCCGATGCCCGGAAGTCCGGCTTGGTTGAACGATGTGTGATCGGAACCGCCAAGTCCACGGCTTTTTGTGCTGATAACGCCCATAAAACCGAAGTCTTCATAAGGTTTCAGGGCTTCGCGCAAAAGGGTTGCGGCTTCGGGCGGACCGAAAATGCTCATCCCGCGCGCTTTGCCGGTTCCCGAATCAATATTGAAATAACCGCCGAATTTTTCGTAACCCGGCAGCGGATTTTCGAACGAGCCGAAATGCTGTTTGACGTAAGCCTGCGAGCCTAAAAGTCCCTGTTCTTCACCCGACCAAAGCGCGACGCGAATTGTGCGGCGAGGTTTGACGCCGCTGCTTTTCAAAATCCGCACGGCTTCCATCATAATCGCGCAGCCGATCGCATTGTCGGTCGCGCCGGTCGCGGCGTGCCACGAATCCAGATGTCCGCCGAGCATGATAACCTCATCTTTTTTGTCCGTTCCGGTGATTTCGCCGACCGTATTGTAGGAAGTCGTGCCTGTCGGAATCGTGCGGTTTTTGATGTCAAATTCGAGCGAAACCGCGTTATTGTTCGTCATCAGACGCGAAATTCGTCCGAAATCCTCGTTGCGCAGAACGACCGTCGGAACGGTTTTCGTCACGTCGAAACTGCGATTATTGAAAGCGCGGATCTGCCCGTGCTCGCGTCCGGCATCGTTGATTCTGACCGCCGCTTTGTTGTCGAGCAAAAACTTGTCGAGCTGTTCGGCGACCTGTTGAAAAGTCAAACGATCCGGCGGCAGATTAAACTGCGGAAAATTCTGCTGCTGCTGCGGCGCGTTCGGGTCTAAACGCCGTCTTAAACCTTCGTCATCAAGGCGTTTCGGACTCGGATTGATATTGACCGGAACGACGGCGGGCTTACCGATCAAAACCATCCTGCCCTTGATCTGCGATTTGACACTGTCGAAATACGCCGTCAGTTCAGCCTGCGTCGGCGGCAGTTGAAAACCCGGCGGGAAATTTGCCGGCGCGGGCGACGTCGGAATCAAAAGCTGAAAAGTCTGACCTTTGACCGCTTTTTTCGTTCCCGGCGTCCACGCGAGCACTTCGAAAACCAGCGAATCCTGCACGGGCGAGGTGATAAAACCCGAAGCGCGTTCGTTGACCCAGCCCGGATGACCGAAATCCCACGGCTCCAATTTAGCGTTTTCAAAACCCCATTTGGTCATCTCCGAAACTGCCCAGTTCCCTGCCGCCTGCAGATTCGGCGAACCGGTCAGGCGCGGTCCGTAAACGTCCGTAAAATAATAGAGCGTCCGCATGATCTGCGAATTTTCCATTCCTTCCTTACGAATCTGCGCGTAAACTTGCGCTTCATTCGGAATGCTTTGCGCGTTTGCAAGCAAAACGCTCTGTGATAAAAAGCAAAATAGCAAAAATAAAACTGTTGTAGTTTTTTTCATAATCTCCTGTTTGTAAATAAAAAAAAACGGCGCGGCTTGTGCCGTTTTCTGAATGTTTGTCTTACCTTTCTTTAGACGGAAATTTCGAAGAAAGAGTTTCAGAATTTTTGAACCGCGAAAAACGCGAAACGACGCTAAATTAACGTCAGCATTGGATAACTGAGGAACGCCGTCATCCTGACGGCAGAGCGTTTGAAGAACGCTTAAACTCTGGTTTTAATTTCAGGTGTTGAGTTTAACGAAACGTTTTTACGCCGCCTTCGCGACGTGTGCCGTCAGGATGACGGCGTTCCGTTCGCCAAATTTCTTATCTAACACTGACGTTAATTTATATTTATTTTTAGCGTCGTTTCGCGTTTTTCGCGGTTTAAGCTCTTATTTTTCCTCGCCTAAAAATCTAAAGGTTTTCGGGACGAATTCGACGGCGACGATTTCGCCCGCGATTTTCGATTTGCCGACCGCGCCCGGACGATATGTGACGACGGCGAGATTTTCTTTTCTGACCGCGCCGCAGCCGAATTCGGAATTAACGAATTCCGGTTCAAAGGAAATAAGCCGCAGATTTTCGAGCGACGCCGTTGTGAGCTGTAAAACGCCGTCGTCCGCCGAAATCGAAAAAATCACCTGTTTTTCGCGGCATTCGATATTCGTCAATCTGCCGAGAAATCTTTTTTCGTCCGGATTCGCGCGCCGCAGAGTCGTGTTTAAGGATTCGATCAGCGCCCGCTCGCGCCGCCGCGCGATCTCCTCGTCGCTCATCGGAATTTCGGTAACTTCTTCCGGGTCTGGACGTTTCCGGTAATTTCGCGCGTAATTAAACTGCGCTTCGAGGGCGTTTATCATCCTGACGGAATTTTCGGCGTAAACCTTCAGACGGTCTTCGGAAGCCGTCAGCGCGATTTTCTGCGCCAGCGCGCGCGCGCCCGAAAAATCGTCTTTGCGCATATAAAGCTCGGCGAGCCGCATCGCGTACCATTGATTTCCGGGCGCGATTTCGAGCGCCTTTTTGATCATCGCGATTGAGGAATCAATTTCCTCGTTGCGGATGATACTGACGAACGCGTAAAGATTGTAACTTTCGGCAAAATCAGGATTTAAGGCGATTGCGCGGCGCAGGTTCGCGCGAATCTTTTCAGCGTCAGCCCTTTCGTAGTTCGACGCGAATCCGAGTTCGGTCATGCTTTCGCGGCTGATCGCCGACGCGTAGCTGTAAAAGGCGAGATAATTTTGCGAATCGAGCAAAATCGCTTTTTCGAGATAGATTTTCGCCTCGGAAAACTTTTTCTGCTTCATTTTTACGAGTCCGAGCGACGTATTTGCGATGCTCGAATTTGCGTCCAGAGCGAGCGCTTCGCTTAAAAAGCGTTCGGCTTCGTCCAAGCGCCGCGTGTGATAAAGCAAATCGCCCTGAAAGGCTTTCGCTTCCGATTCGCTGACCGGAAAAGTCTTCATATCGGCGTCGAAAATCAGTTTTTCCCTGAAAGGCACGACCGTTGCCGAAAAATCGGTCTGCGCGACGTATTTTCTGAGTTCCGTTTCGAGCGTCGCAAATTCAGTCTGAAACGCTTGCCGAAACGCGTCTTTCGCCTTTGTTCCGCGCATCAGCGATTCGACAAATTGATCGAACTGCGCACGCCGCGCCGCGCCGCCGCCCTGCAGAAGATAATGCAGAACCGCCCACGACTGCGCGTAAAAAAGCTGCGCGCTTTCCTTCGACTGTTTGTGAAGCGTGTAATAATCGGTCGCGAAAAACGTTTCGAACGGAATTATTTCGCCGCGCCGCAAAACCTGTAAATTTCCTGCGTGCGCCGCGCCGAGCGTTACTTTTTGATTGTTTTCGATCAAAAACTGCTCGTAATATTCGGCGATTCCTTCGTTAAACCACGGCGGAATGTTCGCGCGTCCCATCGAATTATCGACCAGAAAATGCGTGTATTCGTGAAAGATCGTTTGAAAATTTCCGGTTTCGCCGCCGTCGGCGCTCAGGACGATGTAATTTATGTCTTCGTCCGGCTGAAAAAAGCCCGCCGCCCATTCGATCGGCTTGAATTGGTCGAAAGTTTTTTTGTCTTTGAAGACGACAACCCGCGTCGGAATCGGCGAATTGAATTTCATCTGCGGAAAAAGCTGCGCGAAAACGTAACGGAATTGTTCGAGTTTTGCCGCCGTACGCCGCAAACTCGCGTCGTCAGCGTCGCCGACAAGCTGAAAGTTTTTCGACTGCACGCGCAGCCAGACGCTATTCTGCGCAAACGTCGAATAATTTGCCGCCAAAATGACGCAGACCATTAAAAACTTGAATGTAAATTTTTGAAGCTCCATCTTCTTTGTTCAGAGTTACGGCTTCAGCCTTGGAAAAACCGCACTCGATAGACGAGGTTAATGAAAATTTCGGAACTCGCTTTTCCGGCGAACTTTTATCACGGCTCAAGCCGTAACTCTGAACGATTATGAACTATTTCACGCTTTGCCAGTATTTGATACAAACAAATCTTCGCGCGTTGCTTTTGCCCCTTAAAGCTCGCCTGCGTTAAGATTTAATTATGCCGTATTATGCAACTGCCGAAGTTTATTTTATCGCCGCGATGATGTTTTTAATTCTTATTGTCTGCACGGCGACAGTTTATTTTTTCTTCAGGACGTATAAAAAGGAAATGCGCAAAAAAGAAGCCGATAAACTAAAAAAACAGGAACAGCAAAAGCAATATGCCGAAAAATGAGGATTTGCACGGCAACGCGCCCGATAAATCCGAAGTCGTGCTTTTGATCATCGATATGATCTCGGATTTCAAGTTCGACGGCGGCGAACGTCTCGTCACTTTTGCCGAAGCGATTGCCGGAAACATCGCCGCGCTCAAGAAAAAAGTTGAAAAAGCGAAAGTTGCCGTGATCTATGTCAACGACAATTTCGGAAAATGGCGCTCGGATTTTACAAAACAACTAAAGCACAGCCAGTTGAAATCAGTTCGCGGGCATAAAGTCGCGAAATTGCTCGCGCCGAAACGAGAGGATTATTTCGTTTTAAAGGCAAAACATTCGGCTTTTTATTCGACGACGCTCGATCTTCTTCTCGATTATCTCGGCGCGAAAACGCTGATTTTAACCGGCGTGACAAGCGACATCTGTATACTTTTTACGGCAAACGACGCCTATATGCGCGACTTTCAATTGTTTGTTCCAAAAGACTGCGTCGCCGCCTGTGAAGAAGAATCCAACGACGCGACGCTTCGCTATATTGAACGAGTCTTAAAAGCCGACACGCGCTCGTCAGCCGGGATAGATTTTAAGAAATTAAAAAACTGATTAAGGGAAAAAGGTATATCCGAAATCCAAAACACGAAATCCGAAATCGCTATGAATCATCCAAAAATATTAGACATTTCGCAGACCGCGCTCGTCGTTATTGATTTGCAAGAAGCTTTTCGTTCGGCGATCCCAGAGTTTCCGCAGGTCGCCTCGCGCGCGGCGATGGCGGTGCGCGGCTTTCAGATTCTGAACGCGCCGGTCATCGTTACCGAACAATATCCGAAAGGTTTAGGCAGAACGGCGGAAGAGATTCTTTACAGTTTGCCCGACGATTTCGAAACGATCGAAAAAATCACATTCAGCTCGTGCATTGACGCGTTTATCGCGAAACTCAATGAATACGGCGCGCGGCAAATCGTTTTATGCGGACTCGAAACGCACATCTGCGTTAATCAGACGGCGCACGATCTGCTCGCAAACAATTTTGAAGTTCACGTTTTAACTGACGCCGTCAGCTCGCGCTATAAGGAAGACCGCAGCGCGGGACTTCAAAAAATGATGCAGAGCGGCGTCGTGCCCGCGACGGTCGAAATGGCGCTTTTCGAAATGATGCGCGACGCCAAACACGAGCAATTCAAAGAAATTCAAAATTTAATAAAATAGATTTCTCCACACTTAAATTTATAAAATATTAAGAAATTATCGCGTAAATTTTTGACGCACACATTCCGCAAAGTATTATTTCAAAGCGCGGTTTTAGAACCCTTTTGCTTGGTTTTATGTTACAATTTCAATAACGTAAAAGAAAAATGTCGGATAATTCAGTCAAAAAAAAGCGAGTCAAAGTCGCGTTCGGCAAACGTTCTAAGCCGTGGCGGTTCAATCTCTTTCTCTTTGCTTCGATCGCGGCAGTACTCTTGCTCGTTTTCTACCTTTTCAGCATCGCCGAATACATTCCGAAAAAATAAGATCAACTTGAATTTCAGCCTTTAAGACTGCTTTTCCCTTTGATATTTTTCTTCGAATTTCGATCACCGCCGACGTGAGGTTTTAGGAAAGTAGCGAGTTTTCCTAAAAATTTGTAGCGCGAAATAAAATACAACAGCAGCAGATAATATTTCCGGTAGTAAATATAATTAAATAAATACGGATTCTTCAAAAAGGCTTTGCAGATAAAATAGCTCGATAAACCGAACTGCTTTTTAACGAAAATCGGAAATTCTTTTAAGAAAACCGGATCACAGGTAATTTCCGCGCTCAATCCGCCTTCTTCATAATCGGCGACGACCAGATCAAGATATTTTTTGGTTATTCGGTCGTCAAGAAAACACCGTAGATTAAACATCCAATCGGCGAGAACTTTATAGCGTAAACTAAACTTTCCGACTAATTCGAAAATCTCGCGATGATAAAAAATTCCCTGCTGACAAAGATTGTCTCTGATAAACAATTTACTTTCGAATTCTCTGCCGTTTTCGAGTTTTTGGTGAACGAAAAAGCATCTGCCGTAAACGAACGCCGGTTTTTCGCCCGCCGGCAGCGAATCTTTGACTTTCTCCAAAATACCCGGTTTCAAACAATCGCCAGCGCCGATGAAATATATGTATTTTCCCGTCGCTAGATCAATTGCTTTGTTAAAAGCGTCGTAAACTCCTTCGTCCTTTTCGGCAACAAGCATCAGATCGTTTTCGTATTTTTTCAGATAATCGAGTGTGCCGTCGGTCGAAGCGCCGTCAAGAACAATTAATTCAAAGAGCGCTCTGTTTTGAGAAAAAACCGACTGCAGAGTATTTTCGATTTTTTGCCCGCAGTTAAAGGTCGCGACAATGATCGAAAATGTTTTTTGATTGCCGGTTTCGGAAACTGCCATAGGTAAAAAGAAATTTTAACGCTGGTGGCGCAAAGGCGCAAAGGTAAATTTATTTCACAGGTTAAAAGTTGGCGGAAAATATTTTAAAAATCCTTCGCGGCTTAGCGGCTTTGCTGCTTTGCGTTAAAACATTTCTGTTCAAATTATTTCCGGCATTTTTCGAGCGCGCGGCAGACGTAATTCACATCTTCCTCGGTCAATCCTGTAAATGTCGGCAAACTGATTCCGTGAGCGGAAAGTTTTTCGGCGACCGGAAACGTTTCGCCTTCGGAAAACTTTTGGTAGGGCGGAAACGTGTGCGCCGGATAAAAAAGCGGTCGGGTTTCAACGCCTTGTTCGTTTAATATTTCGATGATTTTGTCGCGTTCCTGCCAAAATTCGGAATCAAATACGACGCTGAACATCCAGTAAACGTGCCGCGCCCACGATTGTTCCGTCTGCGGGAAGATTCCCGGTAAATTAAGAATGCGCTCGCGATAAGCCGCCACGATCTTTAACCTTTCGGCGAGCTGTTCGTTTATTTTTTCGAGCTGCGCAAGCCCGATTGCCGCCGACAGATTCATCATCCGGTAATTGTAGCCGATCACCGGATGCCAGTAGCGGCGCTGCGGATCCATTCCCTGACCGCGCAAAAGGCGAATCCGTTCGGCAAGCGCATCGTCGTTCGTGACGACCATTCCGCCTTCGCCGGTCGTGATGATTTTATTGGCGTAAAAACTAAAAGTCGCCGCGTCGCCGATCGAACCGACAGTTTGACCATCGCAAACCGCGCCGTGCGCTTCCGCCGCGTCTTCGAGCAAAAATATTCCGTGACGATTCGCGATTTCACGCAGTTTCTTCATCTGCGCCGGATGCCCGTAAAGGTGAACGGCGATGATGCCTTTCGTGCGCGGCGTGATTTTGGCTTCGACCTCCGCCGGATCGAGATTCCAGGTTTCGGCTTCCGAATCAACAAAAACCGGTCGCGCGCCGCAGTATGTTACCGAGTTCGGCGTCGCGACAAAAGTCAAAGTCGGGACAATTACTTCATCACCCGCTTCGACGCCGAGTGCCGCGAGCGCGAGATGAAGCGCGACCGTACCGTTGCAGCAGGCAACGGCGTGTTTGACGCCGCAAAATTCGGCAAAACCTTCTTCGAACAATTCGACGTATTTGCCTGCCGATGAAATCCAGCCGGATTTCATACAGTCGTTTACGTATTCTATTTCGTTACCGAGCAGCGAAGGCGCGGCAACCGGTATTTTTTTCGGCATTTCGTCGGTTGAATCTTTTATTATCGGAAGTTCTATTTTAAGACAGTTTTTTTGTTTACCGAAAGCTTTACTTTCTGACCTTCGTCCGGATTCTTCTCGGGCAAAATCGTGCCGACGCGGTACTTGAAGGAAGTCATCAGTCTTTCAAGTATGTAAAATCCGACGCCGATCGGTTCCATCTTGATTGCTTTGGCAAAATTGTCGATCGCGACTTTGGAGAGTTTTCCGTGCTCCATCTTTAAGCGCCCGAAGTTAAAGTAGTTGCACGCCACACGCTTGCGGAAAATATATCGTTCGGCAAAAGTCATCTGCGAATAGAGATGCCGCCGCATCAACAGATCGTCGTGAATATGATTTTGGGTAACTTCGACAATATCGCGACCGTCGTAAATATTGTCGTCAAAAACTCTTTTCAGCCAGAAAGGCGAAAGCGTAAAACCGGCGCGGCAAGGTTTGGAGATAATCATATCCAAAATCAGAAACCAATCGTCGGCGGCGATCACTTCTTCGTTCCAGAGTTTGAGCGAGCTGCGGCGCAGAAGAAATGACGAGGTCGGCGCGGGACAAATAAATAAGAACAGACGGCGCAGTTGTTTGGCATCAATCAGCTGCCATTGCTCGTCGTTTTCGGCGATAAATTTGCGCCATTTTTCGTTTTGCGTCCAGACATCGAGAAAAGTGTCTTTTCCGTCCGAGCTTTTCCAGTTGAGAAACACGAAGTCTAAGTTATGCTTTTCCAAACATTTAACGCTTTCGGCAAGAAACCCCGACTCCCACACGTCATCGGAATCGAGCGAAGCGATATACTCGCCTTTCGCGTATTTTAAGCCCAGATTTCGCGCCGCGCCCTGTCCGCGGTTTTCCTGATAATAATATTCGACATCCTTAAATTCAGCGACGATTTCCGCCGTATTGTCCTTCGAACCGTCGTCAATAATGATTATTTGAACCTTCGGGTAACTTTGATTTTTTACGCTCCGAATGGCTTCGACCACTGAATGAGCGCGATTATATGTCGGGATTATTACTGAAACCAATTTCTGTTTCATGTGGTTAAGGAATAAACAGGAGGAAATTTATTTTTGCTTTTATTCGTCCGAAACTCTTCCGATGATGTTTTGCTGCCAAACAGTGCCTGTCCGGATTGAGCAGCAATATTTTTACCCGCCTTGTATTGATTATTCACTTTTGATAAAAAGATTATCACATCTGCACCGGCTTCTCGCCATTTTTTTCCGCCAAACGCTTCAAACGGCGAAGAAACTCGAACAATAAAATCATTATGCTTCGGAGGTCGGGCATCGTCCGAAAAGCTTTATGCCAGTGAAGTATAACAAATGACCGCACCGACACAGGCAATTATGAAAGCGCTCGCGACGGGAAGCATTTTAACTATCCGGCTGCCAGCCAGTTTCGAGCCGTCAATTAATCTGCCGCCGTATAGAAAAATTAAGCCGACCGCCGTTAATGTCGCCGCCAATCCGAAACTGAAAGCGATCGTTAAAACCAGACCGTAACCGATTCGCTGCAAATTGATCGCCGAGAGCATCAGCACAAGCGCCGACGGGCACGGCAGCAAGCCGCCCGAAATTCCGAGCGCCAAAAGACTTCCCCACGTAATGTTTTCCGGCGGCAGATGCGAATGTGTCGAACCGCCGTGCGTATGCGTAACACCGGCGCCGTACGCGTGATGTTCGTCGTCGTGCGAATGATGCTCATTGTGTGAGTGATGTTCGTGCGAATGTTCGTGACCGTCATGCGAATGACTCTCGTGATCGTGTGAATGTTCGCCGTGATCGTGCGTATGTCCGGCGCTGTGATGACTTTGCCAGCCGAGCGCGGCAAAAAGTCTGTCCTTAAAGAGCGAAATTCCGATGAAAAAAACGAGCAAGCCCGAAACGAATCCCAAAAACGGCATTATTTTTTCGGGCAGAATGTAATTCGAAGCAAAAAGCATCACCAGCCCGAGCGCAAAAACGCCGAGCGTATGCGTGATCGTGACGGTCAAACCCAGAAATAGCGCGTGTTTGACGGTTCCGCGCGAGCCGACCAGATAAGCGCCGACGACGGTTTTGCCGTGTCCGGGCGACATCGCGTGCATCGCGCCGAAACCGAATGCGAGCAGCAGACCGAAAAGCGCGATCGCCGGCGTAATTTCCGGCACGTTGATTAATTCGGAGAACTTATCTTTTTGCACCGGTGTGCTCGCGCTTCCGTTGCGGTTTTGGAGCGGTTTCGCGCCTTCCGGAATCGTGTTCGCCGTGGTCGCGGAAAATTCCGCCGATTTTTCCGCCAAAGGCGCGGTCAACATATCTTCGGGATAGATTTTCAGCTCGTCGGTTAAAGGGCTGCCGAAGGCGGTGCTGTCGAAAATATTTACGCCAACGCCGCGATTAATCACGATTTCATGCCAGCCGACGCGCTCTTTGTAATTATTATTTTCAAATTTAAAGCGATTCGCGGCGGCGTTTTCGATCGAAAAGTTTTCACTCGTCAAACTCCATTCCATTCTCAGCGTCGGCAAATTACCTTCACCCGGTGGAAGTGAAATGTCGCTCGAAAGAGTTTTAATTTGAACCCGCTGATTATCCACCAGTAGATTCAAATTGGCAATAAATTGCGGCGTCAAACTTTCAAGATAACTTCGAAGCTCAATTTCGTCGAGCGTGCCGTTTTTGTCTGCGTCAATCTTTTGCGATTCCTGAAAGGTCGGAATCTCCGCCATATCCAGAACGCATTTTAGACGAACCTGATTTTTCTCGACTTCAATTCGCGTAAAACTATTTACGCTGAAATTTGAAAGCGGATGCGCGTTCGTTAAAACTGCGAAGATTAGCGAGATAAAGAGCGTTGTGATTATTTTGTTGAGCATAAAATTACCGCTTCAAACGTTTATTTTCCAACGAGTTCCGCTAATTTCTTTTTCGCAATTTCAGCCTGCAGAACGTCAAAAAGCGGATTGATTCCGAGCGCCTGTCGAAGATATTCCGCGCCTTTTTGATTATCGCCGTTCGCCGCCGCGATCAAACCGGCGTGATAGAGCATGCGCGGGTCGCGCGTGTTCAGGCGCAAGGCTTCGTCCATCGCGGTTTTCGCCTCGGCGAATCTGCCTTTTTTGAAGAGACACCAGGCAAGAACATCGCTCGCATAAATGTCCCGGCGCGCGGCGCGTTCTTTTTCCGCAATCGCGAGCGCTTCGTCGAGACGCATATCGTGATCTGCCCAGAACATTGCCGATTGACGCGAATTGGTTCCGCTCAGCGAATCCATTTTCTCGATAAATTCGAATTGATCGTACTGCTGTTTGGCTTCTTCCAGGCGTCCGAGTTTGGTGAATAAATCTCCGAGCGCGGCGATATATTCGGGAAGCGGTGTGCGTTCGATCGCGCGTTTGTATAAAGCAATCGCGCTTTCGCTGTCGCCTGCCGCATTGCGGACACGCGCTTTCGCCGCAAGCGCCGCATGATAATCCGGAAAGACATAGAGCGCGTGATCAAACTGGCGCTCGGCTTCACCTAATTGCCCTTCGTTGATTAACTCGTCGCCCAATTGAACGCGGCACCACGCAACGCTTTCGACACTCTGCGGATTGGCTGATTCGGTCGCCATTTTCATTGTTTCGATCGCGCCTTTGCGGTCGCCGTGAAGCAGCCGCAGGTAAGAAACCCTCGAATATGAAGACGTTTCGGGACGCAGATCAACCATTTTTTGCGCGGCTTCGACCGCCGGTTCGTATTCGCCCAGCTCGACGAGCGCATCAACGAGCGCGCCGTAAACATCGTGATCGCGCGGATTGATCGCCTGCGCGCGGCGGGCGAACTGAAGCGCTTCGCTGAAACGGTGATAATTGAGTAGTAAATTCGCCTGCAATTTTAAGGCATCGTAATTGTCGGGCGACACTCTGAAAGAATTTTTGAGCGAGGCATCGGCGCGCGCGTTAAAGCTGAAATCCCCGGTTTCGCGGGATTTTTGCATAAACGCCGCCGCCAGCAGATTGTAACCGCGCGGGTCAGACGAATTTTTTTGAATCGTCGCCTGTGCCGATAGAATCTGTTTATCAGCCGCCGTTGATTGATTACTTTTAACCGGCTGCAGCAGCTCGGCTTCGGGAGCGGATTTAGTCTTAAAAGCGGTCGAAATTATAAAAGTTAGTATAACGCCGATCAGTATGCCCGGAACAACTATTAAAAAAAACTTTTTACGCATTTGGTTATAAAAATCATAAATTCGCGGGCGGTATTTTTATGGTAAATACCGCCCGCGAATTGTTTTCATTTACTTTGAAGACTCCGTTAAAACGCAGAATCCTCAATTAGATTTGAAAATTACGGACGCGGTGTCGGGCTCGGTGACGGACAAACTCCATCCGGCATCGAAGAACACTCACGACCATGATACGGATTTGAATATCCATCCCACGGCGATGCGAGATACGGGAACGTTGTCCGGTACGGTTTATCGTTCTGCGTTACGCCGTCGCCAAGCACGTTATTCGGGAATTGATTACAGCTTTGCGTACCGCCAGCACAAGCATTGCCCGGAAGCAGGATGCCCGCGCCAACGCGCAAAGTAATATCAACAACGTCGTCGCCAACGCGGCGTCCGTTCGGATAACCGCCTAAATCACCGGCAATTACGCCGAGACGACTATAGCCGGGCGCAGTAGGCGCTACCCCTGCTATCGCCGTATTAAGGCGCAGTAATTCCGAAGGAACTGCTCCAAGTCCGGCACCCGGATCTGCCGGGTCAGCCTGTACCGGCGGACGAGTCGCTCCCGGAACACCTGTTAAAAATACTCTGACCAAATCGTTTCTTCCTGAAGTCGGAGCGTCTAAAACGGGCGGATAGAGCAAATTAATCAACCGTACCGGCTCGACTCCACGTGCAACAGTACCGCGAACATAGTCAATGCGGTTGATGTCTGATAACGGCAATTGCGCGTTGTATAAATCCTTATCGTTTTCCGAAACCGTCGGCGACGTGCCGATCGGAATAAATAATTCGTTAAAGAGCGGGTTGGCGATACGCGAAACCTGTACGCACGACGGATCGGCTCCCGGCAGTCCTTGTCCGCTGGCGCAGTTTCCGGTATTTGTAACCGTACCGTTCGTGTTCAGCACGCGCGTTGACGGGCGGCTCGCGGTCGCGTAAAAACCGACGATCGCATTCGGATCGGTCGGACCTGACGGAAGCGCGCCGCTTGCTGTCAGAAGCTGTGTCGGAATCTGAACGGCGATCGTATGAACGTTGTAACCGGCAGTCGCGTCAACACCGTTCGAGGTGGGTAGCGGAGCTAAGTGAGCCGAGTTAAACGGGCGAAGTCCGAGCAGATCGAAAGCCGAGCCGAGGTCAACATAGAAACCTTCATCGCGCTGACCGGCAAAAACCTTGATGTCGCCGACACCGGTCGGGATCGTGCTGATCGAAGGTTCCGCCAAATTCGTTTCGTAGTTCGGCGTCGAACGCGGACCGATGTTGACGGGCGGCGTCGGAAGGTTAGTTCCGAGCACGAACGTCGTAAAGGTCGGATTGTTCGGGTCGCCCTGACGGATTCGCGCCGTCACATCCATAAACTGTTTGACGTTCCAGTCCGGGTCGGAAAGATTGTCAATCGTGTTCGTATTGTAAAGAAATGTGTCGCCGTTGCCGACAACCGTGCGGAAACGGAATTCGAGCGCGAGGTCTAACCGCGCGTCGCCGTTGTTATCAAGTCTGATTTGATAAAGTACGTTGTCGTCGAACTTGAAAAAGTTCGGACCGCTTGCCGGTTCTTCAAGCGGAATGTAATTAGCCAGTAATGTAACCGTATTCGCTCTGTCGGGACTGACGAACGCATAAAGGTCCGTGTTGTCCGCGAGCGGATCCTGCGAGATAAGCGGCGCTTCACGGTGACTCGATGCCTGTGCCACCTCTCCGCCGCGAAATCCGCTAATAAGTAATGCCGTAACTGTAACGATAGCGATTGCGATCGTCAAAAAAGTCTGCGTTGTTTTTCGCATTAAATTTCCTCCTTGTAGCCTTTTGTTTTTAACCCTAGCTCAAAAAATCAATGCCTTTAGCTAAAAAGGCTTTGATAACGGAAAACCTGAAATTTCCCTTTTTTCAAACTTAAACATGCAAATTTCGTATCAATCTAATTCAACTAAAATAATCCGGTTTTTCGGGCTTCGTTCGCCTTTTGACTGTCTATTTTGCTTGAACTCGATAACTTCTACAATCCATCTTTTTGGTAAAGCTTTAATGTTCTATTCGGACACTTCCAAAATTTGGATTCAGATTTGAAATATTTTTTTTCAAAACTTATTTTGGTAAAACCGTGCTGTAAATTACGACAGCAGATTCGGTTTCGGCAAAATCCTTTTGGCTTCTATTCTTCTAAAATTTGTAAAGTTGCAGTTTCCGAACTTGATGAACAATAAACATTTTTTGGCGTCATCGAATCATAAAGCTTTAAAGCTGCAATAAATATCTCAATTATCTAATAAGGAAATGATTTTATATATCGGGAGAAGGGTTGATTTATGAGAGGATTTCCCGCAGCGAGTAAGAGGAAAATCCCTAGTAGTTCAAAATATTCGGGGCGATTTTCGAGCTGTCTTTCGAAACCCGCCGTAAACTAGTTGTCCTGCAGCCAGCCTTGAAGAATCGCGTAGTTGACGATTTCGTTGCGTCCGCTGATGTTGAGCTTTCTGAGCGCCGAAGATTTTTGAGTTTCGATGGTTTTTATACTGGTTTTAAGCTGAACTGCGATTTCCTTGTTGCTGAAACCCCGTGAAATCAGGCGCAGGACTTCCGATTCGCGGTCACTGAGTTTTGCGTACCGCACTTCGCCGTGCGGCTTATCCTGCTTTGTCGCGCAGATATCGAAAACCGTTTCCGTGATCGCCGGATCGAGATAATTTCCGCCGCCCGCAATTTTGCGAATCGCCCGAATCAGTTCGTCGGGTTCGCTTTGCTTTAATACGTAGCCGGAAACACCGGCTTGCATTAATTTATGAATATAGGCTTTATCCGTGTGCCGCGTGAGCGTCAGTATTTTGACCGACGGCGCGATTTTTTTGAGCTCCTCGGTCGCTTCGATACCGTTTAGTTCGGGCATCGAGATGTCCATAATTATGACATCCGGCTGAAGTTCGCGTGTCAGTTTTATCGCTTCATGCCCGTTTCCCGCTTCGCCGACGACTTCCATATCCGTTTCCGCCGCAACGATCATTTTCAAGCCCTGACGCACCGTTTTATGATCCTCTGTGATGAGCACGTTTATTTTATTCATATTTCCCCCTCGATTGACGACAAAATCGGAAATTTCGCGTAAACGGTCGTGCCTGCGCCTTTCGCAGATTCTATTTCGAGCGAACCGCCGACGAGCGCGGCGCGTTCGCGCATTCCGATCAAGCCCATCCCTTTGGTCCTGTTCCCGGCAAGCGCATCTACTTCGAACCCGATTCCGTCATCCTCGACAACGAGCATCACAAAATCATCAATCGCTTCGAGAAAGACGTTGACGCCGCCCGCCCGCGCGTGTTTGTAAATATTATTAAGCGATTCCTGCGCGATCCGGTAAAGGTTGTTTTCAACTTCGGACGCAGTCCGGGTTTTGCCGAATCGCCGCGCATCGAATTTCGCCGGAATCTTGAAATTTTTTGACCACTGCCCGACGTAATCCTCTAACGCGGCGGCAATTCCGAGGTCTTCGAGCGCCGACGGACGCATCTGCCAAGCCAGAAAATCAACGTCGGAATTTATTTGCCGCGCGACTTTTCGGGTCGCTTCGACTTGTTTGTAAATCGCGCCGTCCACGTCGCCGCCGCACATTTTTTTGAGAATTTCGAGATTCAGCCAAAGCGCGGTCATCTGCTGACCGAGATGATCGTGCAGGTCGCGCGCGATTCGCCGGCGTTCGTCTTCCTGAGCGGTGACGAGCTGCTGCAAAACATTGATGCGGGCATGGTTCGACGCTTCCAATTCGCGGGTGCGCTCTTTGACACGAATTTCCAGTTCGTCGCGCGAACGCTTCAATTCTTCCTGCGCGTTTTTTCGCTCGGTAATATCGAGCACGAAGGCGTAAAAACCGATCACCTGCCCGTTTGCTGCATCAAACTTCGGAATATAGTTGATATGCGCAAATCGCTCGCCGCTTTTGTACGGCACGAGCCGCTCGAAAGCCGCTTCCTGACCGGTTAAAACCTTTTCGATTTCAGGCAGAAGTTTGCGGTAGGCGTCTTTTCCCAAAACCTCCGAAACGTGTCTGCCGATAATTTTTTTACGCGGTTTTCCAAACCAATCAATATAGGTCTGGTTAACAAAACGGTAAATTTGTTCCTTGTCAATATAGGAAATCAGCAGCGGAATCGTGTCCGTGATCAAACGCAGTTGATTTTCGCGGCTGCGCAGTTCTTCTTCGAGCTGTTTGCCTTCGATCGCTAAAGCCGCAGTGCGTCCGAGAATTTCGATCGTCTGGCGTTCCGCGTCCGTCGGGCAGCGACGTTCACGAAAATAGCTTCCGAAAGTTCCGAGCACGCGACCGCCGCGTACCGTGATCGGCATTGCCCATGCCGCTCTAAATCCTTCTTCGAGCGGCAGATACGCAAATTTCTTCCATTTCGCGTCGGTCGCGATGTCCGGAGTGACGACGATCTGCCCGGAAGCCGCCGCCGCGCTGCACGTTCCGATATTTACGTCCGCTTTTAGATTTTCGATCGCCCGCAGATACTTTTCCGACAAACTCGGCGAAGCGCCGTTGTGGAGATGCCCGTGCTCGTCGAGCAGTAAAATCGAAGCCGCCGTTTGCCCGTCTGATTGCTCCTCGACGACGCGCGCCAAATAAAGCAGCACATCGGCGAGCGGCGCGCCCTTGACGACTATTTCGAGCGACTGTTTCTGCGCTTCGATTAGTATTTCCGTGTGCCGCCGCGCGGTAATATCGCGAATAATTGCCTGCAAAACGCCTTCCTGAATGAGTTTTCCGCTAATCTCCACATGCAGAATCGTCCCGTCTTTACGCATCAGGCGGCGTTCGCGAAGCAGCGTTTTTCCGCTGTTTAATTCATCGAAACGAATCGGATTGAGAATCTTGTCTTCTGCGGGAATAAGTTTTTTTACGTTGAGTTTGAGGAATTCCTCTTTCGTGTAACCGAGCATCTCGCAGAGCTTCGAATTGACGTCAATAATATTTCCCTGCAAATCGTAGGTATGAATGCCGTCCGAAGCCTGCTCGACAAGCATCCGGTACTGATTTTCGGTTTCGAACAAGTTATGCGCCGCCGATTTTGTTTCCGGCGTTGAAAATTCCGTGTTTGCGGTAGTTTCGCGCCGTTTTTGTTTTAAAGAAACGGCTTCGGACGGCACGGCGTCATTCGCGTTCATTTTTTTTGCGGAATCAGACATAAGAACAGCGGGAATTCTCCGACTCTTTTGAATAAAGTTTATATTTAATCTATCTTATACATTCTAACGCTTTCAAAATTAAATGGCGATTTTTCTTAAAGAATAATCGTAAAACTTTAAAAATGTCTTCAGGTAAATCTTTCGCTATTTTTCCGCTCACGCCGCCGGATGCCGCCGCAATCGCGGATTTTCTGCGTCGCCAACCGCCCGAATACATACGTTTTTTCTACGCTTTCGGAGCCGATGAAGCGGCGATCGGCGAAATGCTTGCCGCGACCGAAAAAGATATTTATTCGGGCGTTTTCTGGCAGGAAAACCTGATCGGCATTTTTATGCTGCGCGGCTGGGACGCGGGCTTCGAAGTTCCGGCGTTCGGCGTTTTGATCGACGAAAAATACCGCGGCGGCGCGATTATGCGCTTGACGCTCGACACCGCAAAATTGATCTGCCGCCTTTCGGACACAAAAAAATTGATGGCGAAAATTCACCCCGAAAACGTTTCGCCGCGCGGCGCGCGAAGATTGGGTCTGCATCAAACCGGCACGGAAGAATCAACCGGAAACATCATTTATCACATGGAACTCTAAGCGGATGAAATAGTTATGCGTTTATTGAAACTCGGAATTTATCACGCGACCTATCTCAAAGAATTTTATGCCGCGCAGCCTCATCTAAAGTCGCAATCTTACGCCGCACAGCACGAAGCCTTGATCGCCGACGGTTTCGGTTCCGCCGATTTCTGGACTTCCGCGCTGGGCGAACTGAATTACGAAACAAGCGATATTATCGCCAACGCGGAAGTTCTGCAAAAAGCATGGGCGCGCGAAAACGATTGCGTTTTCGACGAAAATAATTGGCTGTTTGAAATCGCGGCGGCGCAAATCAAAAAATTTCGCCCCGACGTTTTGCTCGTCGCCGATTATTCGACTTTTACCGCCGATTTTCTGCGAAATATTCGCCGCGAATGTCCTTCGATCCAGCTTATCTTAGGCTGGTGCGGCGCGCCTTATACTGATTTGTCGGTGATGAAAGAATGGGACATCGCGCTTTCGTGCGTACCGGAAATGGTCCTGGGTTTTCGCGCCGCAGGACTTCGAAGTTTTCACGTCAATCACGCTTTTGCGCCGCGTATTTTAGACGCGCTCGATACAAAATCGCCGCCCGACGTTGATTTCGCGTTTATCGGTTCGGTTTTCAAACAAAGCAAATTTCACGTCGAGCGCGAACGGCTTTTGCTTTATCTGATCGAAAACACGAATCTGCAAATCTGGTCGGACATCAAAAAGCCCGCATTTTCGCTGCGCCGCAAGATTTCCGAAATTTTCAAGCGCCGCAACGATTCTGCAAACGAAATTGACGATCGGCTTGCCAACCGAACGCATCCCCCGGTATTCGGGCTTGAAATGTTCCAACAGCTGCGCGATTCGCGCGTGGTTTTTAATAATCACATCGACATTTCGCCAGTCAGCGCGTCGAATATGCGGCTTTTCGAAACAACCGGCGTCGGCGCTTGCCTGCTCACCGACAAGAAAAAAAATCTGCCCGAACTTTTTGAACCCGAAAAGGAAGTTTTGACCTACGATTCGGCTGAGGAATGCGTCGAAAAACTTAAGTTTATACTGGAAAATGAAGATGAACGCCGCGCGATTGCCGAAGCAGGTCAGCGTCGCACTTTGCGCGAACACACATTTGCGAACCGCGCCGAGCGGATTGACGAAATCATCCGCCGGAGTTTAACTTCGACAACATAGACCAAGCGATTTATCGAAATTTTTGGCTAGAGCGGTTCCTGAGTGATTGAATGAGCGGAAATTTCCCGCAAAGGCGCAAAGGCGCAAAGAAAATAAAAACTTTGCCGCTTTGCGCCTTTGCGGGAAACTGTTATTCATTAACTTGAGAGTTACAATTAATGAAGCCGATTATCAAGGTCGAAAATCTGGGCAAAAAATACCGGCTCGGCACACGCCGCGCCGATGCTTCGACGACTCTGCGCGAAGCGGTTTCGAATCTCGCGCGCGCGCCGCGAAAATTGTTTTCGCGCGATCGGGCGGAAAAAGAAAATTGGTTCTGGGCTTTGCGCGGCGTGAATTTCGAAGTCGCGCCGGGCGAGGTTGTCGGCATCATCGGGCGCAACGGCGCGGGCAAATCAACGCTTTTAAAAATCCTCGCGCGCGTTACCGAACCGACCGAAGGACGCGTCGAATTATACGGTCGCGCAAACAGTCTTCTCGAAGTCGGCACGGGTTTTCATCAGGATTTGACGGGGCGCGAAAACATTTTCGTGAACGGCGCTATCTTAGGTTTGCGCAATGCGGAAATCAGGCGTCTGTTTGACGAAATCGTCGCTTTTGCCGAAATCGAGCAATTTCTCGACACCGCCGTCAAGCATTATTCGTCCGGAATGTATATGCGTCTCGCGTTTGCGGTCGCGGCGCATTTGAATCCCGATATTCTGGTGATCGACGAGGTTTTATCGGTCGGCGACGCGCAGTTTCAGAAAAAATGTCTCGGCAAGGTGCAGGACGTCGCGCGCGCCGGACGGACGGTTTTGTTCGTCAGTCACAATATGGCGGCGGTCGAACATTTATGCAGTCGCGGCATCGTCATCGAGCGCGGCGAAGTTATTTTTACGGGCGATCAAAGCGCCGCGATCACGCGGTATCTCGAAAGCATCAGCCGGAATATCGGAATCGAAATGAATGAACGCACCGATCGTTCCGGCTCGGGCGAAGTTCGCGTCAAGAAGATCGAAATCAAGGATTTAGAGGGCAATCCGCTCTACAATGTAATGAGCGGGCAGGACATCGAAATTTTCTTTCACTTTGAAACCGCGCCGGCGTTTAATGCGGCGGGAATTATGGCGGGATTTATGCTCAGAACTCATCTGGACGTGCCGGTATTTTTACAGCACAATCGCTTGACGGGCGATAATTGGGATGCGCTGCCGCCGCACGGCGCGTTCGTCTGCCGCATCAAAAAACTGCCTCTTCCGCCCGCCAATTATCGTTTCGGGTTCAGCATTATGCGCGGCGAGGAATATCTCGACCGGATTGACGACGCGAGCGAATTAATCGTGATTGACGGCGACTTTTACGGCTCGGGCGAAGTTCCGCCCGCCTCGCACGGCTGTTGTCTGGTTGATGCCGAATGGCGGCTTTTGGACTAAAAATGAAAAATCTTCTGAACAATCTGCGCCGCCGTCTGCAAAAACCGACCGAGACGGCAGATTTTGCAAAAGTCGAACGGACAGAGAGAATTTTTTATCTCGAATATTTGCGCGAAGGAATGACGGTTTTCGACGTCGGCGCCAACGTCGGCGAATTAACGCTTCTGTTTTCAAGGTTTGCAGGCAATGACGGAAAAGTTCACGCTTTCGAAGCGAGCGGCGAAGTTTTCGGAAAACTCGAAACCGTCTGCCGCGCCGCCGGACGCCGCAACGTCGCGATCAATCATCTCGCTCTCGCAGACAAAAGCGGCACGATTCGCTTGAATGTTTACGACGAGGCTTATTCGAGTTTTAACACGATAGCCGTGCGCCCGCTCGAAAATTACGGTTTGGATTTGCAGCCGGTCGGAATTGAAGAAACTCCGGCGACGACCGTTGACGAATACTGCGCCGAAAACGAAATCGAGTTTATCGATTTATTAAAGATTGATGTCGAAGGCGCGGAATTTCAGGTTATGCAGGGCGCGCGCCGAATGTTAGAGTCAAAAAGCATCAAGTGTCTGACATTCGAATTCGGGCAGACGACTTTTGATATGGGCAATAAACCTTCGGAAATCGAGCGGTTTCTGAATAATTTTGGTTATAAAATTCGCAATATGGTCGCGGGCGATAAGGTTTTTCCGGGTCGCGAATCGGTCGAAAAGGCAAAATATTCGATGCATATCGCGACGCCTGTCTAAAAAATGATTCGTCTCAAACCCGTCCTAGAAATAATTTCAACTGCCTGCCCGCATTGCGGCGCGGAGCTTCTGACGGATTATTTTCTGATTCCCGGAATGCGAAATCTGGCGGGTTTGCACTGTTTGAGCTGCGGCGGCGCGTATTACGGCGATCTGCCTGCGGGACAAGCGCTTTTCACGCCCGCGCTGCTCGAACGGAAAACCGGCGAAGTTTTCGGCAGCGAAGATGCGCGTTGGTTTGCCGATTGGCTCGCGGATTCTTACCGGCAGCGAACGAATGAACCGCTCGGGTTTGAAACGCGTAAATTTTCGGAAGTTAAAAACAAGGTGATTCTCTTAAATTGCCTCGACGTTTTATACGGTCATTCGCTTTTAAAGCTCCTCAACGCGCAGTTTTATCTCGACCATAAACCCGATTTCAGCTTAATTATCATCGTGCCGTCGTTTCTCGAATGGCTTTTGCCCGAAGGCATCGCCGAGGCGTGGATTGTCGAACTTCCCTTGCGGCGCGGAATCGAGTGGAACGATTGGCTGGCGCGCGAAATCGCCGAAAGACTTGAATCTTTTGCCGAAGTTTTTCTGAGCACGGCTTTTTCGCATCCTCACGCGGACGACTTTGATATCGAACGCTTTACGCGCGTTAAGCCGTTCGCGCTCGAAAACTTTGGTGAATCTTTAAACCGTCCGGTCGTCACGTTTATCTGGCGCGAAGATCGGCTGTGGGAAGCTGAAAACAACCCGAAAGACGAAAGTTTCGGAAAAATAAAACGTTTGTTCAAAGCGACCGAAAACGGTCTTGCCGAACAAACGCGCAAAATCGTCGAGCTTGCCGAATGTTTGCGGACGCGATTTCCGCAAATTGATTTTGCCGTCGCGGGTTTGGGCAAAACCGGCGATTTTCCGGCTTGGATCAAGGATTTGCGGCTGACGAAACTGGACGCCGAAGCCGAACGCAACTGGTGCGCGCGCTATGCTGCGAGCCACGCGGTCGTCGGCGTTCACGGCTCGAATTTGCTTTTGCCGTCGGCGCACGCGGCGTGTGTGATCGAATTGATCGGCGCGGAGCGTCAGGGAAATTTTTTGCAGGATATTCTGTTTCGCGGCGCGGACGCGCGGGAAACGCTTTTTCGATACCGTTTCGTGCCGCCTTCGACCGCGCCGGACGTTTTGGCGCAGACGGTTTTCGATCTTCTCAGATTCGAAGATTTCCGGCGGCTGATGAGTCCCGAATTTTGTCGTCATCGCGACGATTACGACCTCGAAAACTGGCTCATGAAAAAGCGCGCTCAGGCGAATTTACCGGAGAAAAATTCAAATGTGCGGGATTAGCGGCGCGGTCGCGAAAAAAAAATTGTCGCCCGATCTGTGCGCGGCGGTCGGGCGAATGAGCGCGGCGCAGATTCATCGCGGACCGGACGGCGCAGGCGAATTTTTCGGCGAAACGGTCGCGCTCGCCTCGCGTCGTTTGAGCATTATTGACCCGCACGGCGGCTGGCAGCCGCTTTACAACAAAGACAAATCGCTCGCGCTCGTGATTAACGGCGAGATTTATAACTACATCGAATTACGCCAACGTTTGAAAGCCGAAGGTTACGAGTTTCTGACGGAAACCGACGGCGAAGTTATTCTCCATTTATACGAAGAAAATCCGGCGAATTTTATCGAGCAGCTGCGCGGAATGTTCGCATTCGCGCTCTGGGACAACAACCGCAAACGGCTGATTCTGGCGCGCGACCGGATGGGCGAAAAGCCTCTCTATCTGTTCGAATCAGGCGAACAGATTTTGTTCGCCTCGGAATTAAAAAGTCTTTTGAGTTCGCGCCTCGTGCCGTTCGAACTCGACGCGCGCGCCGTCAATCTGTATTTTCATTATCAGTATGTGCCGGAACCGTTGACGCCGATCAAAGGCGTGCGCAAACTCGACGCGGCGCGGATGCTCGTCGTTGATACGGAAAACTGGCGAACAGAAGAAAAAACTTACTGGAAAATGGCTGATGCGCCGCCGGTCGAAGGCGCGCCCGCCGAAATAATTCGCGAGAAACTCGAAGAAGTCAGCCGTTTGATAGTTCGTTCGGACGTACCCGTAGGCGTCGCTTTGAGCGGCGGTCTGGATTCGAGCGCGGTCGCCGCTTTCGCCGTTCGCCAGCAGCCCGAACTGCACGCGTTCAGCGTCGGTTACAAAAATCGCCCGGAATCGGACGAACGCGCCGCCGCGGAAAAATTTGCGCGTCATCTCGGCATTTCCTTTGCCGATGTCGAATTAGACACGCGCGAGATTGTCGAATTTTTCCCGGAACTAAACTTTTGGCGCGACGATCCGATCGCCGATATCGCCGGTTTCGGTTATTTCGCCGTAATGCGTTTGGCGCGCGCGCACGGTGTGCCGGTCGTTTTGCAGGGACAGGGCGGCGACGAATTATTCTGGGGTTACCCGCAGATGCGTCTTGCCGCCGAAGAAAATTTCAAAAAAGCCGCGCTGCTTAAAAATCCTTTTGCGCAAGCCCTGATTCAAACTTTGAATTTCCGTCTGCCGCAAAATTTATCGGCTCGAAACATTTCCGATTGGCTGAAAGATTTCGGCGGCGCGCGGTCGGCTCTGCGAAACGTCAGAAAAAATCTGGCGACTCGCGACCGGCTTGCTTTTTACGATAAATCGGACGATTTTTTGTTCGCCGCCGCCGAGGTTCGATCGCTTTACGGCGAAAAATTCGCCGCGCAGATCAACGAAAATGACGCGTATTCGCTTTTCAATTTCGCGGGCGACTGGGAATCCGCCGAAATCGCTTTGACCGAACTCGTTTGCGCGACTTACCTGCGCGAAAACGGGATCACTCAGGGCGACCGTCTGGGAATGGCTTCGTCGGTTGAAATGCGGCTGCCGCTTGCGGATTACCAATTTGTCGAAACGGTTATCGGTTTACGTAAAGCGCAGTCGGACGCCAATTTGCCGCCGAAACACTGGTTAAAAGAAGCGGCGAAAGGCATTTTGCCGGATTGGGTTTTGAATCGTCCGAAACGCGGTTTCGCGCCGCCGACGCGCGAATGGCACGACGCGCTTTTTGCCGCTTACGGCGAATCGCTCGATAACGGTTTTCTGGTCGAAGCCGGAGTTCTAAAACCCGAAAGCGGGCGGCTTTTGGCGAAAGGCGATTTTCCGACACAAGCGGTTTGCCCGCTTTCATTCAAAGCGCTCGTGCTCGAACAATGGTGCCGAAGGATTTAGGATTTAGGATTTAGGATTGAAGTTTCAAAACCGACAAATCCGCAATCCGAATTCATAAATCCCAAATCGAAGTGTCTTTGCGTTAAAATTTAAATAAATGGAGAATTTGGTTTGAACAAACCTTTACGGATCGGCATCAACGCGCAGATTCCTTCCGAAAGCGGCGCGGGCGGCATCGAAACCGTTCTGCGCGTTTTGACCGCTTTAAATCAGTTTGGCGGCGATGAAGAATACGTTTTTATCGGTCATTGGGAAGATTCCGCGTGGCTCGAATCGCTACTCGGCGAGCGCCAGAAATTAGTCCGCGCGCCGCGTCCGGAAAAGCAGTTCAAAGCGTCGAAGGCGGAAAATCTCAAACAAATGTTAGGCGTTTTTCGATCATTTGTGCGGAGCGTGAAAAATATTATCTTGCCGACGACTGAACAAAAACAAAATCTGCCGAGCGTTCCGGTTTCCGACGGTTTTTTCGAAAGTTTGAATTGCGACGTGATACATTTTCCTTATCAGGATTACGTTTACTGCGCTGAAAGCTTGCCGACCGTTTATAACCCGCACGATTTGCAGCATTTGCATTACCCGCAATTTTTCACTCGGGAAGAAATCGAGCGCCGCGAAATTATTTATCCGGCGGCGTGCCGCGCGGCGCAAACGGTCGTCGTCGCGTCGGAATTCGTCAAACAGGATGTGATTCAAAACTACGGCGCGAAAGCAGAAAAGATTCAGGTCGTTGCGTGGTCGCCGCCCGAAATCGCGGCGGAAAATTTTACCGAAACTGCCGCCGCCGCGCTGCTGAAAAAATACGATTGCCCGCCGCGTCCGTTTATGCTTTATCCGGCGATGACTTGGGAACATAAAAATCACCTGCGCCTGATCGAAGCCGTCCACGCCTTGCGCGAACGCGAAAATTTGATAATCAACCTCGTCTGCACGGGACACAAAAATTCGTTTTTCGAAGTTATCGAAAAACGCCTCGGCGAATTAAATTTGGAAACTCAAATCCGATTTACGGGAATTGTCGAATATAAAGAATTGAGTATGCTTTACGCCCTCGCGCAGGCGGTCGTCGTGCCGACTTTGTTTGAAGCCGCGAGCGCGCCGCTTTTCGAAGCCTGGCAGCACGGTACGCCGGTCGCGTGTTCGGCGGTCACGTCTTTGCCCGAACAGGCTTCGGGCGCGGCGCTTTTGTTTGACCCGCTTTCGGTCGAAGCGATCGCCGGTGCGATAAAAAAGCTGTCGCTCGGTGAAAAACTACGCGACGAATATCGCGCGCGGGGTTTCAGACGGCTCGGCGATTTTAGTTTAGAGCAAACGGCGAAAGCGTATCTCGCGGTTTATCGCAAAGCCGCCGGAATCGTTTTGACCGAAGAAGAAGCGGACTTATTAAATTGAAACCACGGCTCGCTTTTTCTAAGCGTGAAATTTCGAAAAAGTTGACAAGTCTTTCGCGATAAGTGCAAGCTAATGGTACAAATTCAAATTTCGCCAGCAATATTTCACGGCGACGGATTCTGAGTCAATCGAGTCGTCTTTATTAAAATTGTCTATTTGTAAATTAAAATGATGTTCAAAAAAAACCACAAAATAATCTTTTCAGCGGTCTTGATCTCAAGCGTTTGTTTCGGCTGTTCCGGCAGTCCGGAGTCGAATTCGGCGGTAAACAATACCCGGAATCAAACGAATGTAGTTTCAAACACTAACGCCGCGTCAACGCAGATGACGACCAACGTCAATACGCCGGCGACGAGTAATAATCAGACGGCAAACGCCAACAGGAACGTAAAACCGGTGCCAGCCGCCAATATGCCGTCGCCGAAAATCGGTTCGGGCGGCGACGATCTGGCATTATTCGCGCAGGTCAGAAACGCTCTCAGCGCCGACCCGGAATTAATTAACGGCGTGATTGTCGAAATCAAAGAAGGAAACGCGACGCTCACGGGCAAGGTTCCGAGCGAGGAAAAAAAGAAAAAAGCCGAACAGTTGGTTCAAAATATTAACGGAATCAAAAGCGTCAAAAACAATGTCCGCGTCGGTCAGTAACTGCCGCGTTTATTTCGATCACAAAACAGCAGCCGAACAAGGAGGAAATTTCAATGTCTAAATTAATGCCGGTTATCACAATTATCTTGCTCGTAACTTTGGCGAATCTCACAGCTTTCTCACAGGATAAGGATAAAAAGGAGCCGGAAAAACCGACCACGACAACTGTTGACGCATGGCGCACCGCCTTGCCGGTCAGCGAAAATCCGGCAGGAACGACGCAAACGCAAACGCCCGAGGAGACGAACGAAGCGAAACCGGTCGAGACGGCGGCGGAAATCGAAAAAGCGGTTCTCGACCTCGAAAGAAGATTGCTGGAAGCTCTCCGCACACGCGATTCGGCGACGCTGAAAAGTCTGCTTGCGAACGATTTTCTGCTTGCCGGAATAACGATTGCCGGGACGAAATCGGACAAAATCCGTTATATTGACTGGACGGTCAAAAATTTTGAGCTGCGAGCTTTTGCGGTAGAAAAAACGATGGTACGCGTGTCTCCGGCAATGGCAGTCGTAACATATAATTACAAACGGCAGGCGAATATTGCGGGCGCGGCGGCGGACGGAGATTTCGTCGTGACCGACGTTTGGGTCAAACGCGGGAACGATTGGCTTTTGATCGCGCATCACATCAGTCCGCTGCCAAAGCCGTAAAAGGTTTGTTTGGCAGATGAATTCATCAAATAAAGAAACGCCGAAAATTACACGAACGGGTGACCGCCCCGGACTAGTTTCGAGCGCGACCGGCGGCGTTTTACTGCCGGATGAACCGGTCGTAATTATCGAACCGCGCCGTAACCAGCTGAATTTACGGGATTTATGGCAGTATCGCGATCTGTTTTACGTGCTCACTGCGCGCGACGTAAAAGTCAGGTATAAACAAACCGTTCTCGGAATTTTGTGGGCAATTATCCAGCCGCTGCTGACGATGATTATTTTTACGCTCTTTTTCGGCAGGCTGGTCGGCGTTCCTTCGGACGGGTTTCCCTACGCGCTTTTCGCTTACGCCGCGCTCGTGCCGTGGACGTTTTTTTCGAATGCCGTGACGAGCAGCGGAAACAGTCTGGTCGGAAATTCGAGCCTCATTACGAAGGTTTATTTTCCGCGTATGATAATCCCGCTTTCGGCGGTCAGCGCCGGTCTGGTTGATTTTGCGATCGCGTTCGGTCTGCTTCTGCTTTTAATGCTTTTTTACGACATCGGGTTTTCATTAAACTTTTTAATGCTGCCGGTTCTCACGCTTTTGACCGCGCTTTTGGCAGCCGGCGTCGGAATGTGGATGTCGTCGGTCAACGTCAAATATCGCGACGTTCGATACGCGCTGCCTTTTTTAATTCAAATCTGGATGTTTGCCACGCCGATCATTTATCCGCTTAGTCTCGTGCCGGAAAAATGGCGCTGGCTGCTGCTGATCAATCCGATGACCGGATTGATCGAAGGCTTTCGCGCGGCAATTTTCGGCAAACCTTTTGATTTCGCCGCACTCGGCATTTCGACCGCAGTTATTTTGCCGATTTTATTCTTTTCGTTGATAAAATTCCGGCAAATGGAACGCAGTTTTGCCGATATTGTTTAGCGGCAATCTCAAAAATAATTAAAAAGTACAAATAACTAACGGTTTTCTTAGCGGCTTTGCGCCTTTGCGGGAGAGATTTTTATTTCCCGCAAAGGCGCAGAGCCGCTAAGTCAAAGAAAACCTTTTTCAGGAAAGCCTTTAATCGAAAAATAAGCGCGCGGATTTAACAAATCGGAATTTTTTAAGGAATCCGCCGCTTTCAATTTCGCAAACTTTGACGCCTCAAAGCAGAAGTTTTACCATTAAACTTTCGCTCAAAACAATATGGATATTCTCGATTCTCTAAACGAACAGCAGCGCGAAGCCGTCAAGACGACCGACGGCGCGGTTTTAATTCTCGCCGGCGCGGGTTCGGGCAAAACGCGCGTCATCACCGTTCGCATCGCATATCTTATTCAAACGAAAGAAGTTGCGCCGTATAATATTCTCGCCGTTACGTTTACCAACAAAGCGGCGGGGGAGATGCGCGAGCGCGTCACGGAATTGATGAAAGGTCAGGGCTTGCAGTCCGCGCCGCTCGTGACGACGTTTCACTCGCTCTGCGTGCGCATTTTGCGGCAGGATATCGAACATTTACAGGAAGGCTACAACAAATCGTTTACGATCTACGACACGGACGATTCCGTTAAAGTCATCAAAGCCTCGATCAAAGATATCGGTTTCGACGAAAAACAGCTCGCGCCGCGTCAGGTGCAGAACGCGATTTCGGCGGCGAAAAATCGCGGCGAGGATTTCGAGCTTTTTGCTTCAAAAGTCGAACACACCGACGAAAAACGCGCCGCGATCGCCCGCGTATTCAAGATGTATGAAGAACGTCTGAACAACGCCAACGCGCTCGATTTCGACGATTTGCTGATAAAAACCGTGCGCCTTCTTCGCGTTTCGCCCGAAACCCGCGAAAAGTACAACAATAAGTTCAAATACATTCTCGTTGACGAATATCAGGACACGAACGCACTGCAATTTGCGCTGATAAACTATTTAACGGAAAAACAGCAGAACATCTGCGTGGTCGGCGACGACGCGCAATCGATATACTCGTTCCGAGGCGCGGACATCGCCAACATTTTGTCGTTCGAAGAGCATTACCCGAACGCGAAAGTGATTATGCTTGAACAGAATTATCGTTCGACGCAGACGATTCTCGACACGGCGCACGCGATCATCAAAAACAACGAAGGACGCAAGGACAAAAAACTCTGGACGTCAAACCCGGACGGCGACCGGATTTTTTATCATCAGGCTTTTGACGGCGACGGCGAGGCGCGGTTTGTCGCGTACAAGATTGACGAGCATCGCCGGAAAAATCCGAAGGACAGGATGGCGATTCTTTACCGCACGAACGCGCAGTCGCGGCTTTTTGAAGAAGCCTTGCGCCGCAACCGCGTCGAATACAACATCGTCGGCGGCTTTTCGTTCTACGAGCGCGCCGAAATCAAAGACGTTATCGCATATTTGAAAATGGCTCTGAATCCGTTCGACGACATCGCGCTTCTGCGCGTGATCAACACGCCGACGCGCGGTTTCGGAAAAACGTCGCTCGACGAATTGCACCATCGCGCAAAGGATTTCAGCGTCAGCCTGTGGGAAACGATTTCGATCATCACGGGTTTGGAATTCAAGGAACGGCTGAATTTAACCACGCGCGCGGTCGAATCCTTAAAGAAATTCAAGCAGACGGTCGAAGGTTTACAGTCAAAAGTCGCCGAAGTTTCGCAGACTGACCGAAAAGTGTCGGACGTCGTGATCGCGGCGATCGAAGACACGGGTTACGCGAATATGCTGCGCGCCGAAAACACGGACGAATCGGCGACGCGGCTCGAAAATTTGGAAGAACTCGTCAACGCGGCGGTTGATTACGACCGGCAGGAAGACGCCGGGATTCGGGATTTTATCGACCACGCCGCGCTCACATCGGACACCGACAAATTCGACCGCAACGCGGCGGTGACGATGATGACCGTTCACGCGGCGAAAGGTTTGGAGTTTCCGGTCGTTTTTCTCGTCGGTCTGGAAGACGGAATTTTCCCGCATTCACGCTCGGTCAACGATCCGAAAGAATTAGAGGAAGAACGCCGCCTCGCGTATGTCGCGATCACGCGCGCGGAAAAGGTTTTGTATATCTCGCATGCGATGCGCCGAAGGGTTTACGGCGAGGAATTAGCGGCGGAACCGTCGCAGTTTTTGAACGAAATGCCGCTCGATCTGGTCGAGGATCTGTCGCGCGGCTCAAGTTGGCTTTCATTCGCTAAATCGAACGCCGTCAAAACCAATAAACACGCCGTTTCCGCTTTGAAAGGCGAAACGCAGCGCGATAAGCCGAAAAATCTGTACACCGGCAAAACCTACAATTCGACCGACGCGATCGCCGAATTTTTCAATAAGAAAAAAGGCGATAATCCGCCGCCGACCATCCAGAAACAGCCGTCGGGTTTTGATAAATTAAAAAATCACTCCGAACAATACAAAGCCCAAAAACCGAAAACCGACCCGGACGCGAAAGGCTTTACGCCGGGCGCGCACGTCCGCCACGCAAAATACGGCAAGGGTTTGGTTCTGCGCCGCGAGGGCACGGGCGACAACGTCAAATTAACGGTCAGTTTTCCGGGCTTCGGGCAGAAAAAGCTGATCGAAAAATTCGCCAATCTCGAAAAAGCGTAATTTACAAAAATCAGCCACGAATAACACGAATTACACGAATAATTTTTTGCTTTTCTTCGTGTAATTCGTGTTATTCGTGGCTGATTTCCCTAAAATCATTCCGCAAAATTATTTGATTCTTTTCGTCTCAAAATTTCCGATTGGAATAGAAATAGAATTAAAAAAGGAGAAAAATATGATCGGTTTTAAGTTAAGTGCAACAGGTAGTCATGGCTTCAAATTTAGCAGCAGCGCGTGGACGGAAGGCGATATTTGGATCGCCAACGCGCTCAAAGTCGTTCCTAAAAGCCCTCTGAAAAGCGCTCAGGGAGCGCTCGTTGACGGAATCGAAGCGCAATTCAAAAAGCTCGGACAGAATATGTTTTGGACTTACGTCGCCGGTTTCGGGATGGATTTGCATCTCACCGTCAAAGGTGATTTCAGCTTTATGTATCAGTTTCAAGCAAGCAAGCCGTCCGACCAAATCGCGAGAGAGCTTTTGAAAATAATTGACGCGCAGAGTGAAGATATGGGCGATCAGGTAACGATTCACTTCGCCAACTGCTTTAAAAACTTTCAGCTCCACGTTATCACCGACGACGCCAGCGACTTAAAACTCGTGATTAACATAGACTTATAATCAGAAAGCGGACTATTTTTTTAGAAATTAGCCACGAATGAACACGAATAACGCTAAAGAATTCGTGTTCATTCGTGGCTAATTTCTTTGTATAAAACTACTTCAGGCAGAAAAAACCGTTCGAAAAATTCGCGAATCTCGCGAAGGCATAATTTTTGCAATTATGAAAATCACAATAAAGCTGTATTGATTTCATTCAGTTTAAAAAGGAGATTTTTTGAGAATGCAAAAATTATTTTCAGCGTTTTTAGTTTCGAGTTTTTTATTAATGGTCGGCTGCGGAGCGAATCCGTCGAATGTTAACACGGGAATGGTTAACACGAACGTTAATCTAGCCAATACGTTTAACGGCAATACGAATATCAACGCGACGACGACGAGCGTTGATACGAATTCGCCGATCATCGAGACCAAGGAGCCCGACCGCTATCAGGCGACCGTGGATTTAAAGCTTCAGGCGATGGGCAACAATAAGCAGACGACTCTGCCGACGATTCAAGCCAACGTTGCGCGCAGCGGCGACGACCGCCGGATGGAGTTTAATCTTCCGAACGGCGACAAAGTGGTTTATCTGGATAAAGCCGGCGTCACGCACGTTTTGCTGCCGAACCGCAAACAATATGCGACGTTAGACAAGCAAAACATGGGATTTGACGTTCGCCAGTTGATGATGCCCGAAGAGATCGTCAAACAGGTGCGCGCCGTTAAAGGCGTCGAGCGCGTCGGCGAAGAAAATGTCGCGGGTCGGCAGGTCGTAAAATATCGTTTCGGCTCGGTCACGAACACGCAGACGCAAGCCGGACAGGTGGCGACCGAATCGTTCTTTTTGATTGACAAGGAAACGGGTTTGCCGATTCGTTCGGAAACCGTTTCGATGACGCAGAACGGCAACGTCCAGGGATTCAGCGATTTGCGCGTGATAACGGAAATGAGCAACATCAAAGCCGACGTTTTGCCCGAGCTTTTTGCGCTGCCGACCGATTACGCAAAGATAGATTCGAAGCAGATCATGGGACAGGTCGAGGGGATTTTTAACATCGTCGGAGTACTTCTCAACCGCGCTTTGAATTCGCCGCAGACAAATCCGAACGCGAATATGAACACGAATTCAGCCGCGAATACGACAAGGTAATAAACCGGTTTCAGGTTTCAGATTTCAGGTTTCAGGTTTCAGGTTTTGTGTAAAAAACTGTCTACCCTGAACTTGAAACCTGAAACCTGAAACCCGAAACTAAAATGTATGAATAAAACCTTGACTTTTCTTATCGGAAGCATCGTCGGCTTGATCGTCGGCGGAGTTTTGACGTTCTATCTTTTTGTCGGCGTTCCGCAAGCAGTCAACAAACCGGGCGCGCCGATTCAGCCGCCCGACCCGAACGGCTCGCCGGCGACGACCGCGCAGATCGTTCTGAAACAGGAATTTTTCAACGAAGTTCTAAAGACGATATTCCGCGATATGAACGCGCCGTCGTTTCCCTTGACGCTCACGGAAAACCGCGAACTGAATAACTCCGGTCAAGTAGAATATGCGGCGCTCCAAGGCGGATGCGACGGGCAAATAACGCTTTTGCCCGAAGGCAGCGGCGTGCAGAGCACTCTGAAATTCGAGAACGGGCGAATCGTTGCGCCGCTCGCTTTTAAAGGAAGTTACAACTCGATGTTCGGCTGTATCAATTTTTCGGGCTGGACGCAGGCGAATCTCGAACTCCGCTTCGACGCGGCGCAGCAGAACGTCGTCGGGCAGTTAAACATCGAAACCGTCAATCTCGACGGCGGCGCGGGAATTTTAGGCGGAATCGTGACGCCGCTCGTTCAGAAAACTTTAAACGACCGCGTTAATCCGATCCAGATTTTGCAGGGTAAACAAATCGCCCTGAATCTGCCGATCGCCGCGACCAGCGGAAATATGCGCGCAACCGTCAAAGATGTTCGTTCGGAGATTAAGGAAAACGCGCTCAACCTGTTCGTGATCTATGAATTCAGCGGAACAAAAACCGCCGAGAACTCTTCGCCGAACGCTTTTTAACAATCGTTAGCTTTCCAAAAAATAAAAAATCTCTTAAAATTTGCGTGACGACAGATTTTAAGAGATTTTTTTATGAAAAATAATATAACCATCATCGCGGCGCTTTTTTTACTTTTAACCGTCGGCTTCGGCTGCAACTATTTTAACAACGGCGGTTCATCGAACAGCTCCTCAACGAGCAACTCGGCAGACGCGAACTTAAATTCGAAAACCGGCGTCGCCGAATGCGACGAGCTGATCGATCTGCTCGATAAAGACAAGAGCAATCCGAACGACGATTTTATGACGCGGAAAATCAAGGAATACGCGATTGATTTCGCCAAGGGATCAATCAAGGACAACATCGAGAAAAATCAGGGCGACAAGACGAAAATCGCGCAGGGCTGCAAAGATGCGCGCACGGAATACATTCGCAACAAGGAAAAGAACAATCCCAACGAGAACAGCTCGCAGAAAAGCGACAATTCAAAGAGCTTCTAATTAATCCGCAAATAATTTGCGCGGACGAACGAATTCATTTATGATTCGTTCGTCTTTTCTTTGCGCGAAAGCAACTATATTCAAAGGTCGCAACATCTTTTAATCTGACGTTTTCAACAAAATCTAAAATCTTAAACAAATCTGAATATTGAATAAGAAATATTTCAACGCCAGTGACGCAAAATCACGAAGCCGTATTTCGATGTCGGATTTGAGAATTCGGATTTCGGATTGTAATTTAAGAAAAACAAATCCGACATCCCAAATCCGACATCCGAATTCGAAATGCGCCGTTGCGTTAAATAAACATTTCTTATTCAATTCTGACGTTAAACAAGGAAGCAAATCTATGAGAATCAAACTTTTTCTTTCGATAATCCTGGTGTGTTCGATCATCGTTCCGGCGCAGATGCGTCAATCTAAACGAGTCGTCAAACCGACGAAACCGAATCTGCCGGCGGTCGAAAATAATTCGACCGCGCAGCTGCCGATCAAGCGCGTTATTTTATACTCGAACGGCGTCGCCTATGTCGAGCGGCGCGGCGTCGTTTCGGGCAATGCCGAGATCAACCTGTCGTTCAAGCAGTCGCAGGTCGACGACGTTCTAAAATCAATGGTCGTGCTCGACTTGGGAAAAGGCAAGATCGGCGCGGTTTCGTATAATTCGTCGGCTCCGGTCGCCTCGCGGATGGCGGAAATTCCCTTTTCGGTCGGCGCTCTGACGGGCGAAGGCGGCGGCATCGCGGGCGTTTTGGCGCAATTGCAGGGCGCAAAAGTCGCGGTCACCTCGACGAAAGGCGCGGCGACGGGCGCGATTCTGACGGTCGAACGCCGGCAGGTTAAGACCGAAAAGGAAACATTCATGACGAGCGTTCTGGTGATCGCCTCGGAAACGGGCGAGATTACGACCTTTGATCTGAACGACGTTAAATCATTGAAATTGCTCGACGCGGGAACGCAGCGCGATCTGAACGAATTTTCGAACGCGGCGGCTTCGGCGCGGCGGCGCGATGCGAAAACCATCACGATCACCTCGGACGGAAGCGAGCAGCGCGAGATGATCGTTTCCTACACGATCGCCGCGCCGATCTGGAAAACCACTTACCGCGTCGTTTTGGACGAAGCGGGCAAGCCGTTTTTCCAGGGCTGGGCGATCGTTGACAATGTCAGCGAGGAAGACTGGCAGAACGTTCAATTGTCCTTGGTTTCCGGTTCGCCGATCTCGTTTATCCAGCAATTACAGAAACCTTTCTACCGCTATCGCCCGATCGTTCCGACCTCGCCCGATCTGCAATTGACGCCGCAGGTTTACGAACCGAGCGGAAATTTGCAGAGCGGCGTAACCCAACAGCAAACTCAAAATTTGCCGGTCAACGGCAGAAACTTGTCGAGTCAGGTTCGGGTCGATGGGTCGTCCGGATCGCAGAACAGTTTTGTCGTTGACGGTCAGGAGGTCTCGAATTTCAGAAGCGGACAGCTCAATTCGAACAACAGCATTGCCGCTCAAACGACCGTCAGCGACGCTTTGACGAATTCGCAGAACAATTACCAGAACACGACGGTCGGCGAAGAGATCGGCGATCTTTTCGAATACCGCATCGAACAGCCGGTCACGGTTCTGCGCGACAAATCGGCGCTGATTCCGATCATTCAGACGAAAATGGACGGCGAGCGCGCGGCGATCTATAACGAAGCGGTGCGACGCGACCGACCGATGAGCGGTCTGCTTTTGAAAAATATGACAGATTTGACGTTCGAAGCGGGCAGTTTGACCGTGCTTGACGGCAACGCTTACGCGGGCGAAGCTTTGATGGATCGCCTCAAGGCAAAAGAACAACGCCTGATCTCGTTCGCGCTCGATCTCGGAACGCATATTCGCGTCCGCACCAACGCCGACCGCGAACCGGCGAAGATCATCAAGGTCGTCAACGGAATTTTTCAGGTGCATTATTTCCAAACGAGCGAAAAGGTTTATCAAATCGAGAACCAGACGAATCGCCCGAAAGTGATCTACATCGAATATCCGGTGCAGGACGGCTGGACTTTGAGCGACGATACGCCGAAGCCCGATTACACGACGCAGAAATATCATCGCTTCCGCGTCGAGCTTGCCGGTTTCGAGAAAAAAGACCTGAAAATCCGCGTTCGTCAGGCTTTAGCGGATAATTATCAGCTGACTTCCCTTTCGCGCACCGACCTTCAGCTTTTCGTTTCGCAGCGCTACATCAACGAAGAAACGCGCGCAAAGCTCGAAAAACTGATTGACTTGCGGATTAAAATTAACGAGATCGAAAACCGTCTCAATTCGTTCGACGAGGAAGTCGGAAAGATCGAAGAAGACCAGAAACGCTTACGGGAAAACATCGAAGCCTTATCGAAAACGCCCGAAGCAAAAGCGCTCATCACGCGCTATATCGCCAAGGCAAACGATCAGGAAACGCGGCTCGAAGAGATGGAAAAGGAAAGAAAAAACCTCGAAGCCGAACAAACACGGCTCGAAGGCGAATTAACACGAGAAATTCGCGCCTTTACGATCAGCGAGTAAGTTTTTCTATTTTTCCATAATAAGAATCCACCGGATTCCGCAGTAACGTTTCGCATTAAGTCGCTGAAAGCGACAAAGAAAATAGCCCGGGGTGAAGTGAGTTAAAAACGAACGAAACCCCGGGTTTGATCGAAAACCGATTCCGACGCTGAAAGTGTCGAATAAACTCGTTGTAACAGGACTATTTTTCTAAAATGCCGCCTGTGTTTTTTCTTTTTCTTAAAAAAATTAATGAAGCAGCCAGACAGCCGATCCCAATAAAAAACGAAATCCAGCCGAAAGCGATAAATGATTCGGTCGCACACACCGAATCGCCGATTCTGACATCGCTGAGACAATCGTCATAGCCGTTTGTAATCAAAAAGCCGATCAGAATGAGCGCGATTCCGGTTATCCATAAAATAAGGAAAAGTTTCATCTGCTAAGTTAAACCTTGATATAAATTCGCTTGCGGTATAAAAGCCACATCAGGAACAGCCAGAACAGAATAAAACAGACGGCGTACATCAACGACGATGTTCTCGCGTCCGCCAAGGGCACGAAAATCGTTTGATAAATCCACGTTTGCAAGCCGATTTCCTTGCCGTCCGCGCCCGCGACTTTGACGACGCCCATCATTTTTGCCATCAAGCCCGAACCGACGAACAGCGCGAGCGCGTTGACGCCGAAAATCACGAACGGCTTCGTCCACGCGCGGTAGCCTTTGATATCGATCAGAAAATAGCAGAAGCCTAAGAAACAGAGCGCCAACCCGGAAGTGTAAAGCACGTAAGAGCTTGTCCACAAAGCTTTGTTGAACGGAAAAAACGGATTCCAGCACCACGCCGCAACGAGCAGGATCAGCCCGACAAAGAACATTCCCGAAACCTTTTCCAGATCGCCGCGTTTCGATCTTAGCCAGAGTCCGGTGAGAACGCCCGAAATCGTCGTCGCGATCGCCGGAAGCGTCGAAAGAATTCCCTCGGGATCGTAAACCTTCGCGCTCACCCAGATGTGATTCGTGCCCAGAATCGCGCGGTCAACAAAAGCGGCGAGATTACACGCTTTATCGTTGATCGTCGTCACATCACAGCCCGGAACCGGCACGATCGTCATCAAAAGCCAGTAAAAAAGCAGTAAAACGCCGCCGATAATCGCCAACTGCTTCCAGTTTACATGCAGAAAAATTATCGAAGTTATCAGATAACAAACCGCGATGCGCTGAAGAACGCCGGGAATACGAAATACTTGAAAATTTCGAAAAACGAGCGGATAGCCCGCAAAATAGAGCGCCGCGAGAAACGCCGCAAGCAATGCCAGACCGATCAAAGGCTCGCGCGTTTTGCCGGTCAGCCAGAGATAAAGAATCGTGAGCAGCCCGAACATCGTGACGAGCTTGGCAAAAAGCGGAATTTCGGGTTTCGAAAAAAAATCAAAGAGCGGAAACGCCGCCATAAAAAGCCCGAGAAAGAAGATCAAAGCGGCGCGGCTCGCGATTTTCAGATAAACCTTGTTCGTGATGCCTTCTTCGATCCGCTTGCCGAGCGCGATCGGAATCGCGACGCCGACGATGAACAGGAAGAACGGGAAAATATAATCGGTCGGCGTGATGCCGTGCCATTCGGCGTGCGCGAGCGGCGGATAAATCGCGCTCCACGTTCCGGGATTATTGACGAGAACCATTCCCGCGATAGTCATACCGCGAAAAACGTCCAACGAAACAAGACGATTTTGCACCACTTCAGCCGCCATATTTTGTTTTCCTTAAAAACTGTTTGAAAAATCTAAAATTGAATGAAACCCGGAAAAATGGGACGCGGATTTCGCTGATCGGGCGGATTTTCGCAGATTTATTTTGAGTAATCATTAAAATCCGCGTAAATCCGCACCGATCCGATAAAATCCACGTCCCATTTTATACTTTTCAAACAGCTGCTTAAAATTAACGAAGTTAAAAAGAATATAGACTAAAAATCGCGAATTGTTTAGCCGGAAATTTGCCAATCGGGCGGAAACCGCTTATTTTACAACAAATGAAAAAATCTTCGACGCTTTCATCGGTGATTATGGGCGCGGCTTTTCTGATGGCGACATCGGCGGTCGGTCCCGGATTTTTAACGCAGACGACGGTTTTCACGAAACAGCTTTTGGCGAGCTTCGGCTTCGTCATTCTGCTTTCCGTGATTCTCGATATTTTCGCGCAGCTCAACATCTGGCGCGTTTTGACCGTCAGCGGCAAACGCGGGCAGGACGTTGCCAACGAAACGATTGCAGGCAGCGGTTATTTTCTCGCCGCGCTCGTCGCGTTCGGCGGCTTGATTTTCAACATCGGCAACATTGCCGGCTGCGGGCTCGGCTTCAACGTCTTGTTCGATCTGCCGATCGCTTACGGCGCGGTTCTAAGCGCAGGTTTGGCGATTCTGATATTTTCGTTCAAGGAAGCCGGAAAAGCGATGGATTTTTTCGTCAAAACCCTCGGCGTCATTATGCTCGGATTGATTTGTTACGTCGTTTTCGCGTCGCAGCCGCCGATCGGCGAAGCCGCTCTCCGAACGTTTGTTCCGCTCGAAATCAACGCCCGCGCGATCGTTACGTTAGTCGGCGGAACGGTCGGCGGCTATATCACGTTCGCCGGCGCGCACCGCTTGATCGACGCCGGAATCACGGGCACAAGCTCGCTCGCGCAAGTCAATAAAGGCGCGATTTCGGGCATCGTTCTGACGGCGCTGATTCGCTTTATGCTTTTTCTCGCTGCGCTCGGCGTGATCGCGCTCGGCTTTACGATTGACACCGAAAGCAAAACCGCTAATCCGTCGGCGCAGGTTTTTCAAAGCGCGGCGGGCGGCTTCGGCTACCGGATTTTCGGCATCGTAATGTGGGCGGCGGCGATCACGTCGGTCATCGGCGCGGCTTACACTTCGGTGTCTTTTTTGAAGACCTTTCACCCGAAAATCGAAGAAAAGAGTAATTTGATGATAATTGCTTTTATAATTATTTCAACGATCATCTTTATTCCAGTCAGCGGAACACCTGTTTTAGTATTAATTTGGGGTGGAACCTTTAACGGTTTTATTTTAGTTATAGGTCTAGCTTTAATACTGCTTGCATCGCGAAAGAAAAAAATCTTGGGTGACTACGTTCATCCGCTCTGGCTGCAGATTTCGGGCTGGCTGGTCGTCGCGGTAATGTTCGGGTTTTCGGTTTTGACGCTTTACGAATTCTTTACAAAATAATCTCAACTTTTCAGTTTTTTTCCGCATCAAAATATTGCAGAAAATTCATTTTCAAAAATTCATTTGAGGTTAAGAATGAGAAGGTTCGTTATTTTTTCGCTATTTCTATTAAGTTTTTCGCTTGTCGTTTCTGCTCAATCAGGTAGAAGAATCACCGCGCAGCCGACGCCCGATGCCGCGCTTTCGAGCAAGGATAAGGACGAAAACGCCGGTTATTCCGAATCGAGACCGCTGCCGAAACGCTCGATTTCGCCGTTTCCGACTCTCAAAAACGCTTCGAAAAACGAATCGAAACCGCAGGCTAAGACAAAGACCAGCGAGGCGGAAGTCTTGAGCGATTCCGAGGACGAAGCCGTTAAGGTCGAGACAAATCTGATCACGATTCCGGTTTCGGTTTTCGACCGCAACGGGCTTTATATTCCGAGTTTGTTAAAGGACAATTTTCAGATTTTCGAAGACGGCGTCGAGCAGCAGATCGAGTTTTTCGCGACGACCGAAAATCCTTTTACGGTCGTGCTTTTGATTGACACGAGCCCTTCGACCGCATACAAGATCGAGGAAATTCAGGAAGCTGCGATCGCGTTCGTCAATCAGTTAAAGCCGCAGGACAGCGTGATGGTCATCGAATTCGACCAAAACGTCCACGTTCTGACCGAAGCGACGACCGACCGCAACCTGATTTTTCGCGGCATTAAAAAAGCCGATTTCGGCGGCGGCACGTCGCTCTACGATTCGGTTAATTTTACGCTCAACAAGCGTCTGAACAAGATTCAGGGACGCAAGGCGATCGTGCTTTTTACCGACGGCGTTGATACGACTTCGATGAAAAAGGGCTACGACAGCAGCCTGCGCGAAGCCGAAGAAGCCGACGCGACGATCTTCCCGATTTATTACAATACTTTTAGCGACAATAACCGGCGAAACGGCGGAATTTTTTCGCCGTTTCCGACCATTGTCGGCGGCACGACGCGGCAGGAATACGCGCTCGGACGCGCTTATCTGAAGGATTTAGCCGAAAGCACCGGCGGCAGAGTTTTCAACGCCGACGATTCGCCGGGAGGCTTGACGAGAACCTTCGAAAGCATCGCCGAAGAGCTGCGCCGACAGTATTCGATCGGCTACATTCCGCAGGAAGGCGGACAAGCCGGACAAAGAAAAAACATCAAAGTGCGCGTCAATCGCCCGAACCTGATTATCCGCGCGCGCGACAGCTACATCGTCGGCGAACAGAACAAACCCGCAACGCCGACACCCGCTAAAACCAAATAAACAGTGGTCAGTAATCGGTGGTCGCTGGTCAGTCGTCAGTTGCTCAAAATCTTCTTTCGTTACACCGCGCTACCGTTCGCTGACCACCGACCACCAACCACTGATTAAGGCTTGACTTATCCGCTGAATCCACGGCATACTTTACGCACTTTATCGTTTCAGTTCGTAAATTTTTCGCAACTTTTGACAGAACCGCTTCCCGATCGTCAAAAGTTAAAGCTTTTTTTCCCAACAGACTTTTTTTCATAATTCGATTCGGAGGTAGTTTGGGCTTTTATGGCTTATGCAAGTCTTCCTGTTCGGCGTTCTTTCGGTCAAACTATGCGGCGCGGCGCGTGGTGGCTGCCGTCGTTAGTTACGTTTATCTGCTTTTCGGCGTTCATCGTTTATTCTACATGGGCGGCTTTTCAGGGCGACCATTATCACTTCGGAAACTACCTTTCGCCGTTTTATTCACCCGAAATTTTCGGCAATTCGCCGCACGCGCTGCTCGGCGCGAAACCTTCGTGGATTCCCGATTGGCTTCCATTTTCGCCCGCGCTTTTGATTCTTTGGGCTCCCGGCGGATTTCGATTTACCTGCTACTACTACCGCGGCGCATATTACAAAGCGTTTTGGGCTGACCCGATCAGTTGTGCGGTCGGCGAACCGCGCGGCGATAATTATCGCGGCGAACGCAAATTCCCGCTGATTCTGCAAAATATTCATCGCTATTTTCTGTATCTCGCGCTCGTTTTTTTGGTCTTTTTGGCTTACGACGCGTTTAACGCTTTTCGTTTTGCGGACGGTTTTCACGTCAATCTCGGCTCAATCGTCCTGACGGCGAACGTCTTTTTCCTCGGCGGTTACACGTTTAGCTGTCATTCACTGCGCCACTTGATCGGCGGCAGATGCGACGAACTTTCAAGCAAACCGCTGCAATGCGCGGCTTACAACGCGTGCAGCTCGCTCAACAAACGGCATATGCTCTTCGCGTGGTGCAGTCTTTTTGTCGTCGGCTTTTCCGACCTTTACGTGCGCCTGCTTTCGATGGGCGTCTGGCGCGATTTTCGATTTTTTTAGTATTTTCATCACAAAAACATGAAGAACGAAAAGAAATAAATGGATAGCGCCTCTGATGAAATTAATATAATTTTGCCTTTATTTTTAGGTATTTTTGTCCTTTTAATTTTTGCGTCTGGCGGTTTGGTTTACTGGCTTTTAATTCGATTTAGAATAATCGAATTCTCTGATAAACATTTCCCGCTTAAAATTTTGAAAGGCGCGTTTTTGAGTTTTGTCGGAGCGTTTGCTTTGCTCATTATAATTAACCTTTTGGGGTTTGGGATTGATACTTTAATTAATTTTTTCAAAAAATAACTTTTGTGCCCTTTGTATTGAATTTTTCAATTTATGGCGGATTATCAAACTTTTGAACACGATGTTCTTGTGATCGGCGCGGGCGGCGCGGGATTACGGGCGGCGATCGAAGCTTCGGCAACCGGCGTTTCGGTCGGATTGGTCTGCAAATCGCTGCTCGGTAAAGCGCACACCGTGATGGCGGAAGGCGGCATGGCGGCGGCGATGGCGAACGTTGACGACCGCGACAACTGGAAAGTCCATTTCTCCGACACGATGCGCGGCGGGCAGTACGTCAACAACTGGCGAATGGCGGAACTTCACGCCAAAGAAGCGCCCGACCGTGTGCGCGAACTCGAATCCTGGGGCGCGGTTTTCGACCGCACGAAAGACGGGCGCATTCTGCAAAGAAACTTCGGCGGGCATCGTTACCCGCGCCTCGCGCACGTCGGCGATCGAACCGGTTTGGAACTCATTCGCACGCTTCAAGACCACGGAATTCATCAGGGCATCGAAGTTTACATGGAAGTTACCGTGATCGCGCTTTTAAAGGACGGCAACCGCGTCGTCGGCGCGTTTGCCTACGAGCGCGAACACGGAAGATTTCGGATTTTTCGCGCAAAAGCCGTCATTCTGGCGACCGGCGGAATCGGACGCGCGTACAAAATCACGAGCAACAGCTGGGAAGGAACGGGCGACGGTCATTCGCTCGCCTACGACGCGGGCGCGGAATTGATCGATATGGAATTCATTCAATTTCATCCGACCGGGATGGTTTATCCGCCGTCGGTTCGCGGCATTCTCGTTACTGAAGGCGTGCGCGGCGAGGGCGGAATTTTGAAAAACTCGGAAGGTAACCGTTTTATGTTCGACGACATTCCCGACAATTATAAAGACCAGACCGCCGACAACCCGGAAGAAGGCTGGCGCTACACGCAGGGCGACAAAAACGCGCGGCGTCCGCCCGAACTCCTGACGCGCGACCACGTTGCGCGCGCGATCGTGCGCGAAGTAAAAGCCGGACGCGGAACGCCGAACGGCGGCGTTTATCTCGATATTGCGTGGATCAAGGAAAAAATCTCGAACGCGCCCGAACACATCAAGAAAAAGCTGCCGAGCATGTATCACCAGTTCAAACAGCTCGCCGATCTCGATATTACGACGACGCCGATGGAAGTCGGACCGACGACGCATTACATTATGGGCGGCATCCGCGTTGACGCCGACACGCAGGCTTCGACGATTCCCGGGCTTTTCGCCGCCGGAGAATGCGCCGCCGGGATCAACGGCGCGAATCGTCTGGGCGGAAATTCTTTGTCCGATCTTCTGGTTTTCGGCAAACGCGCCGGCGAATACGCCGCAAAATTCGCGTCGGAAAATGATTTCGGAAATATCGCGGGCGACCAGATCGAAGAAAGAGTGCGTTGGGCGCTCGAAGCGTTCGACCGGGCGGAAGGCGACAATCCGTTTGCGATCCAGAAGGATTTGCAGGAAATGATGCAGGATTTGGTCGGCATCGTGCGCACGGAAGAAGAAATGCAGCAGGCGCTCGAAGGAATCGAGAAGCTTCGCGAACGGCGCGAAAAAATCGCTTTGACGGGCAATATCGATTTCAATCCGTCGTGGCACACGGCGCTCGATCTGCATAATATGCTCAATGTTTCCGAAGCGATCACGCTCGCGGCGATCGAACGCAAGGAATCTCGCGGCGGGCAGTTTCGCGACGATTTCCCGTCGAAGGTCTTGGAGTTCGGCAAAGTGAATTTCATCGTCAAAAAAGACGCGAACGGAGCGATGGAAATTCGCTCCGAGCAGATTCCCGAGATGCCGGATGAATTGAAACAGATTATCGAAGAAATGGTATAAGAAATTTTAGCCGCGGATTGACGCAAATTTCGCGGATTAAATCTAAAGATATTCTTAAAATCTATTGAAATTCTTATCGGCGAAAGCCGCGTCAATCCGCGGCTAAAATAAAAAAGATGGCTAAAGCAACATTCAAAATCTGGCGCGGCACGAGCGACGGCGGCGATTTCAAATCGTATGACACGGAAATTTCCGAGGGAATGGTCGTTCTCGACGCGGTTTTGCAGATTCAGGGCGAGCAGGCGGGCGATTTGGCGTGTCGCTGGAACTGCAAGGCGGGCAAATGCGGTTCGTGCTCGGCGGAGATCAACGGCAATCCGAAACTGATGTGCATGACGCGGATGAATACGTTGCCGACGGATGAACCGATCACGGTCGAGCCGATGAAAGCGTTTCCGCTCAAGAAGGATTTGGTAACGGACGTTTCGTGGAATTACGAAGTTAAAAAACGCATCAAGAAATTCAAGCCGCGCGCGCCGGACGCGCCGGACGGAACGTGGCGGATGCAGCAGGCGGATATCGACCGTGTGCAGGAATTTCGCAAATGCATCGAATGTTTTCTGTGTCAGGACGTTTGCCACGTTTTGCGCGACCATCATAAACACGAGGAATTTATCGGTCCGCGCTTTCTGGTTTATGCGGCGAATTTAGAGATGAACCCGCTCGACACCGAAAATCGTCTGGCGGACTTAAAGGACGAAGGCAACATCGGTTACTGCAACATCACAAAATGCTGCACAAAGGTTTGTCCCGAAGAAATCAAGATCACCGACAACGCGATCATCCCTTTGAAAGAGCGCGTCGTCGACGAATTTTACGACCCTGTCACGAAGTTTTTGAAACTGTTTCGGAAAAAATGACCAAGAAAACAGAAGACTGAAGTCAGAAGACAGAATAAATGACAAATTCTACTGACTTCAGTCTTCTGTTTTCCGTCCTCTAAATTTATGATTGAATTAAAGAAATTAGGTAAAGAAGCGATCACGGCGGCGATTGAAAAAGCCAAACAATATCGCCTGCTCAACGAACCCGGCGCGGCGGAAAGCATCTGTCTCGATATTCTGGAAGCCGACCCGGATAATCAGGAGGCGTTGGTCATTATTATTTTGGCAATGACCGACCGTCTGACCCGTGAATATTCGGTCGGCGATGCGAAAATAACCACTTATCTGGCAAAGCTGCGGGACGAATTTCAAAAGGCTTATTACACCGGTATCGTTTATGAACGCCGCGCCAAAGCCATTTTGGGGAAAAACGCCGCCGGGAACGAAGCGACCGTTTATGAACTTTTGAGTCAGGCGATGGATTGGTTCGATCGCGCGGAAAATTTAAGTTCCGACCAAAACGATAACGCGCTTCTGCGCTGGAACTCCTGCGCCCGCACGATCAATTCCAATCGTCTTGCGCCGCAGGAAAAAAGCCACGATTTCGATTTTTTGGAATAGTCGGGCGAAAAATTAAGACAGGAATCTTGCTAAAAAACTTAGCGAGCTTTGCGGCATTTGGGGGAACAAATTCTACCCCCAAAGCCCCAATCCCGCAAAATTTTTTTTTTT
>JANOBZ010000082.1:0-11424 GCA_031411895.1 Acidobacteriota bacterium
GCGGAACGCCGTCATCTTGACGGCACAGCGTTTGAAAAACGCTCAAACGGTTCATTTATATTCAAGATTCCTGTCAATCGCGACGTTTGACGCCGCTTTCAGCGACGTGTGCCGTCAGGATGACGGCGTTCCTTTCTTATCCAATACTGACGTAGTATTAAGTTGTAACTGAATATGATTCGGCTGTTGCTGAACGATGTTCTTTCTTCACGAAAAATTGTTTTAATTATTTTGTAAGCTATTTAGCGGGCGAGAAAATGTTCGGCGATTGATAGGTTACGCCGAATGTGATGCCGGTGCGCGGGCTGAATTTGGTTAAGCCGAAGATTGCCGCCGTGTCGAAGCGCAAGCCCGACGCGCGGATTTGCGTGCCGATGCGAAATTGGCTGACGCTTTCCGTGCCCAAAGGCGCGGCACCGCTCCGCGTGTTCAAACGCCCGTTGATTTCGGTGGCGATGTTGATGCGATCATTAACTCTGAAAATTCCCGCCAGCCCATACAGCAAAAGATCGTTTTGCGTAAATCGTTCGATCGGCGCGGTCATGATTCCCAAGCCGATATTGCCGTAAATATTCGCGCGCGGCGTTTTTCCCGGCGTTTTGCCGAAGCGTTTTTGAAGCAGGATTTTGCTGAAAATGTTGATCTGGTTCGTGCCGATGCCTTTTGCCTGGTCGGTATTCGGCATCTGGAAGCCGAATTTTAAGCCGATTGCCGGAAGATATGCGGTTTCGTTGCGGAGTTTAATTTTTGCCGAAACGACGAAATCGTCGAAATCGTTGGTCGAATTTCCGGTAAAACTGAGCGGAATCGGCGACGTGCTTTGCGAATTGATCGCCAGGTAATTTTGAAGCGTTCCTTCGATTTGCAGCTCGACGTTGCCCGACAATCCGGTGCGCACGCGAATATCGCCGACGCGCGTCAGATCGCCTTTCAAGCCGGAAAGCGGGAATTTGACGTTTTGCAGAAAATCAACGCCCGCCGAGACTTCGATCGTTCCTTCGGGCGTAATGTCAACGTCTTCGGTCAGAAGCGGACGCTGCTGCCCGAAAGCCAAAATGCCGGTGCAAAGGATCATCGAAAAGGTCAGGAAAAGGCGTTTCATCGTTTTTAATTTTGGCGTAGTTTGCTCATTTTGTAAAACGAAAAGTTTTGAGTCCCGCCTTTAGTCGGTTTGTTGCGCGAAAAAGCCGCCTAAAGGCGGGACTCAAAACTTTTTTTTACGAAACGCGAGCGAAAGGTCGGGAACGATCGTCAGCCCCGAAACGCTTTTTAAGCCTTTGATAAAAAATCTGGCGAGCGTTTTGATCGATTTGAGCCGCGCGGAATTTGTGTTGCGATAATACAGATCGATCCGGTCACGCAAACCGTCTTTGTCGGGCTCAAGCATTTCGGCGTTTTTTAGATGTCCGAGAATCTCGCGTTCGGTCGCGCCGCGAATTCCTTTGCGGAGAAGCTGTTCCCAAGTGTCGGTCGGCGGTGTCCGTTTCGAAAAGCGGCGCGTTATTTTCAGCGCCAGCGAATCGGGAACGTAATTTATCAGCGGCAGCATCGTCGTGTGAAGCTCGAACGGGAAAAGAATGTTCGGCGTTTGATTGATAAACAAAAAGCCGCCCATCCGAACTTTTTCCCACAATTCGGGCAGAATCTTCCGGCGCTCGGCGGGCAAAAGATGTTCGTAAACCGCGCTCAGAATAACGAAATCATACGTTTCGAGGTTTTCGGGCAGCGCATCGCCGCTCGGTGATTGCAGAAACGAAACGTTTTTCAAATCAAACGACGCGGCGCGAGCGCGGGCGACCGTCAGCGCCGATTCGACGAGTTCGACGCCCGTGATTTCGGATTTTGGAAACATTCGCGCCAGAATGTGCGTCGAAGCGCCGCCGCCGCAGCCGAATTCCAAAATCGTCTTGTTTTCAAAATCTTCGGGCGCGAAATAAGCGAAAAGGTCGTTTTTCAGAAATTTCTGCACGAAATTCGGGTCTTCGTCGCGCATTATCTCGAAACACAAACCCGCCGCGCCGTTAATCTCGAAGATTAATTTAATCAGCTCTAAAGGATAATTCGTCGTCCAATCGGTTTCGTGAACAAACTGACCACTCGCGGGCGTAACGTGAATGCGCCGCCGTCCGTCGGGCAGTTCTTCGATCGATACGTCGCCTTCGCGATGTTGAAGCGTGATTGACATAAGTAATTGAATGATAATTTATCGGGCTTTAATGTCAATTAAAAAGGCTCCGGCAAATGATTTACCGGAGCCTTTCGGATTAAATGAAACGCGATTTAGCGACTATCATAAGTATTGACCGAGAAATCTGCGCCGAGTCCCCACTGGCTAACTTGCGGCGTGTTGGTTAAACTTCTGTAAATCCAGTAATTACTGGAAGCAGCAGCGGTTGCGCCGGGACGATAGATGGCAATGTCGGTTCGGGCATCGCCGTCGTAATCGCCCTGCGCCGGAAGATCGGAAGTTAAGCCGAAGATCTGCGTGCGCGTCGTTCCGGTCGAACTTTGCAGAATCCACCAGACGAGCGGCGACGTTGCGAGCGCACCGGTTCGGGCAACTGCTAAATCGTATTTACCGTCGCCGTCGTAATCGCCCGGTAAAACATAATCGGAAGTAAAGTTGCCGAACTGCTGGTATGAAACCCCGCTGTCCGAACTGCGTTTGATAATGAAATTATTAGCGGGTGATAATGCGAAACGATAAACCGCAATGTCGAATTTGCCGTCGCCGTCGTAATCTCCCGGAACTGGCGTATCGAAATTAGACGTGCCGTTGCCGGTTAAGCCGAAGTTTTCAACGCGGGCGTTGCCGGTCGTGCTTTCTCTGATATACCACGTAGTTTGTGCCGCCGCCGTTGCTCCTCTGCGGAAGACCGCGACATCCGTGATGCCGTCGCCGTCGTAATCGCGCTGAACGGTCTGATCGCCGTTAAGTCCCCACGCAAAATGCCGGGCAGTATTTGTCGCGCTTCGCAGAATCCAGTAATCACTTTGCGCGCCGACAGTTGCTCCAGCCCGATAGATGGCGATGTCGGCGACACCGTCGCCGTCATAATCGCCCGGCGCCGGAAAATCCGTGTTGGCATTGCCCCAATCAACGATTTGATTTCCGCTCGTGCTGCGCTGGTTCCACCACGTAACCTGCGAGACTCCCGGCGGCGCAACGTTCGGAAAACGCAGAATGCTCATATCGGTTCTGCCGTCGCCGTCGTAATCAACCACCCGCTGAACGCCGAGCTGACCGCGAATTTCGCCGCCCGGAAAAGTAGCCGAATGGATATTGACGTAACCCAAATGCGCGCGCAATTGCGAGATCTGGGTCGGTGTTATCGATACCGTACCGGTCAGTGTTCCGGATGTTCCGCCGACCGGCGGAAAATTGATTGCAACGCCGACATTCGCACCGATCGCTGCAGGCGCGTGAATATGCGAACCCTGCTGGTTGCTCGAAAGCCCGCTGAAAACAACCGTATAAGTTATCGTCCCGGCTGATTCGTTCAGAACGATTCGCGCATAGCCGGTCGCGGTTGATGCGTTCGTAGGAACTTCCTGCGCGCTGCTCAGATAGGCGGTAAATATCTCGGCTCTGGTGGCTGTCGAAAAGATCAGCACGAAGACCGCAATGCCGATTAGATTGCGTAAATTTTCTCTCATTTTCCCTCCATTTTTTTTGAAACCCGTTTTGGGGAGCGATAATTTTTAAACTGCAAAAATGCTTTGACTCAAAGAATGACTGCAAAGTTAAAAGATAAAGCTTGCAGAAGAAATATAAATTTCCTTCTTAAATGCAATGAATTTAACCTCGGATAAATATTTTAATCATTCGTCCGAAGCTGATCTAAGTTTCATTTATAAAAAATCCAACTTTAAAATCGTTAAAAGAAACTTCAAAAAAACTGTCTGCAAACTACTTTATTAACGAATGTTAGTCCTTATTATAAGCAAAAGTCAACGTATTTTATTTATTCGATATAAAACAGGCTTTGGTTTTAAAACACCTTTCGAGTTTGGACATTAACAGCGAAAATTGGCAAAATAGGCTTCGGAAAAATTCTTTCTCGCAGCCGCGATTTTTAACGGACAAAATGGCACTATTCGATTTCGACAAAAAAGAACCGGAAATTAGCGCTTTGCGTCTGGTTTCCGACAATAAAGAACCTCAATCAGTCCCGGTTTTAGAGAAGCAGTTCGTCAATTTTATCTTTTTTCGGGTAAATCCTGACTGGCGCAAGCTCAACTCGGAAACAAAGCGCGTCTTTAAAGGCGAATTCCAGAGCGTTTTTAGTAAGTTTAACGAGACGCTTCTGCTTTTCAGCTATTCACTGGTCGGTTTCGATTCGAAGGCTGATCTAATGTTCTGGCGGATCGGCTCGTCGCTCGACTCGATCCAGGAAATGACCGCCAAACTCTACCGCACGAATCTCGGAAGTTATCTCGAAACGACCGACAATTATCTCGCGGTCACCAAGAAAATGATGTTTATTTCCGAAGATTCGCACAATTCGGTCGAAGACCGTTATCACGTGAAAGGCGGGCAGAAAAAATATCATTTCGTTTACCCGTGCGCGAAAAGCCGCGATTGGTATTCGATGACCGACGAAGAACGCACCGAATTGATCGAACAGAATTTTATGGTCGGCAAAAAATTCGAGAACATCAAGATTCACATGACTCACGCGTTCGGTTTCAGCGAACAGGAATACATCGTCAGTTTCGAAACCGACGAACCGAAGGATTTTCTGGCGTTGGCGGAAGAAATGCGCGAAACCGCCGCGAGCAAATTCACGATGCGCGGAATGCCGATTTACACCTGCCGCCAGCGCGATTTGATGGAATGTTTGGACGCGATCGGATAGTTCATTGAACATTGAACATTTACCATTTAACATAAAATTCGGGTGATAAATGTTCAATGATAAATGATAAACGCTCAATGAAAATTGCTCGAAAATACATTATCAGCGGCACGGTACAGGGCGTCGGTTACCGGTTTTTTACGCAGCGCGCGGCGGCGCGTCATCAGGTTTTGGGCTACGTGCAAAATTTAAAGGACGGGCGTGTCGAAGCCTTAGCCGAAGGCGACGCGCGAGCGGTCGAAGAATTCAAACACGAATTATTGACCGGACCGAGCTATTCAAATGTCGAAGACATCGAAGAAACGGTTCTGGAACCGAGCAATTTATATACATCATTCAGGATAGAAAAGTAGAAAATTGTTGATGGTTAATGGTTAATGGTTAATTGATGGCGGAAAAAAGATCGATTGACCATTAACCATTAACCATTAACCATTAACAAAAATGGAAAACTTAAAAAAACTAATCAGAGAAGTGCCTGATTTTCCGAAAGAAGGCATCAATTTTTACGACATTACGACGCTTTTGAAGGACGCCGAAGGACTGCGTCTGACGATTGACGCTTTAGCCGAAAATTTCATGGGCGAGCAGATCGACACAGTCATCGGCGTCGAATCGCGCGGATTTATTTTCGCCGCGCCGCTCGCTTATCATCTCGGCGCGGGCTTTGTGCCGGTGCGCAAACCGAAAAAGCTTCCGGCGGAAAAAGTTTCCGTCTCGTATGATCTGGAATACGGGCAGGACACGCTCGAAATGCACAAGGACGCGGTCGGCGAAGGTCATAAGGTATTGATCGTTGACGATCTGCTCGCGACCGGCGGAACGGCTAAAGCGGTCGTTGATCTGGTCGAAGGCTTGGGCGGGAAAATCGTCGGACTGCTGTTCGTCGTCGAGCTGGATTTTCTGAACGGGCGCGAAAAATTCAACGGCTACGACGTTCGTTCGCTAATTAATTACGACTCGTAAAACTTGACAATCCGCTGGTCTGAATCCAAAATCCAAAATTGACACGCTCCCGTAGCTCAGCTGGATAGAGCGTTCGCCTCCTAAGTGAAAGGTCGCAGATTCAAATTCTGCCGGGAGCATTAAACTCAATAATTTAGAGGTGTTTTTCCGATGCCTCTAAATTATCTTTTTAACCATTTTGAGCGTTAGATAGTCTTTTCTAAAGCAGTAAAAAAAATATGAAAACAAATATCCGTTGTATGGTTTTGGGTATCGCTTTACTCTTTTGTACCGGTTTGGTTTTCGCGCAAACCGAGATTCCGGCACCGAAAGCGAATTATGAACTTATCGCGCCGCAGAATATTCGCGATTTTATGGTCGCGTTAAAAGAGGCGGGAACGCGCGGTTTCCGGCTCGATAAAATGACGACCTTAAAAAGCGGCGACTATGAAACCAGCAAGAAGAAGGCAAACGCGACGGTGATTTCAGGCATTGTCAGATTCGACGGCGAAAGTCGCTTTGATTACAATTTCTTTTTCGCCGAGGGTGAAAAAGATCCCGAAGAAACGCTTAACAATCTGGCAAAAGAAGGCTGGACATTTCGCGACGTAATCAGCGTTGCCGGTTCGGGCGACGACGACAGCCTTTTGATCGAGGATTTGTTCGCCAACCGCCTGCGCCAATTTCCGTCGTTCGGCAATATTTACGTACTCGAACGAGACGACAATAAACAATCGCCGCGCACCTACAAACTGCTCAAAGCCGGAGTCGGCACGGGCAGAAGCCCGACGGCGAAATTGCAATTGCTGCTCGATCAATCGCTGAAAGAAGGCTTTGTGCCGGTCGCGACCTATTTCAGTTTCGACTTTAAAAGCCTTATCACCGTGGATTCGTTCAGCGGAATTCTGGTCGAAAAACGCGACGAAGTAAAAAATCTGGATTATAAATTCGTGCGCGGAAACCGCAGCAATGGTCTTTGGGAAGAGATCGCATTGTTTTCAAAAGAAGGTTTTCGCATCGAAAATATCAATGTGAGCAGCGCGATTCTCGTTCGCGAAAAGGAAAAAACGGCGCCGGTCAGTTATCTTTGGCTCGAAGCGGACGAGAAAACATTTCCGACCGATTTGAGCGCTGCGCTCGCCAAAAATCCGGCGTTTCACTCAACCGGCATTTATACGCAGGCGATGGGCGAGATGAGCAAAAATCTTTTGATTTTTGAAAATACTCCGACCTTTGCGGCGGCTGGCGAGATAAAATTCGTCAAAATTATGCCGGTCATTCCGAAACAGTTTAAGAAAAATCCGCAGGAATTCTTAAAAACGATCGATCCGCCGCAAATCGCTTTTCAAAAAGCGCTCGACGAAGGATTTGTTCCGCGCGACGTTTATTACACGGGAAAAGAAGGCTTGATCATGGTTTTTACCCGCGCCAAGAAGACGTAAATCCGGAGCTTTGCAAAGTAAATTTAACTTTTTTGAAATATTTCTCCAAATTTTTGGAAACGAAACCTGAATAAGTATTTCTATAAAGTAACGGAAGCAAAAGGTGGTCAAGTGCAGTGGCAAGCAAATTTGGCAAACAAGTGTCTGTCCGAGGTCTGTTTATAATCTCTTTTCTATAAAAAAAAGAAAGCCGTGTTGAGCGAGAACACGGCTTTTTTATTATTTAGCCGCGAATCACACGAATCACACGAATAAAAGAAAAAACAATTCGTGAAATTCCCGCCGTTCGTGGCAAAATCTTTTTTAAGCTATGCAAAAAGTCCTTTCTGCCGAAGAAATGCGCGAAGTTGACCGCCTGACGACGGAAAAATACGGCATTCCGTCAATCCTTTTGATGGAAAACGCCGCCCACGCCGCCGCGCGCGTCATCACCGAAAAACTCGGCGGAAGCGTGAAAGGCAAATCATTTCTAATCCTTTGCGGCAAAGGCAACAACGGCGGCGACGGCGCGGCGCTCGCGCGGATTTTATGGACGCAAGGAGCAGAGTGTTTTGTCTATTTATTCGGGAAAGTAAATGACACAAAGGGCGATGCCGGAATAAACTTTGAAATACTAGAGAATCTTGATTTCGAAGCCGATTGCCTAAATAACAATTGCCTTTACCTCAATGAAATTGAAGATTCAAAAGAGTTAGTGAGACTAGTTTCAGATTATGAAATTCCTATTATCGATGCGTTTTTTGGAACGGGTTTGACAAGACCTGTTGAAAAGGATTTACAAGAGGTAATCGAAGCGATTAAGAGAACAGAGAATTTAAGTAAATCACGGCTCATAATTTCAGTTGATTTGCCCTCCGGCTTAAACGCGAATTTATCACAACCAATAGGCGAAAATATTAGCGCAGATTTAACCGTTACCTTCACCGCGCCGAAACTGGCGAATGTTTTGCCGCCGGCGTCGAATTTTAACGGCGAGCTTGTCGTGGCAAATATCGGAAGTCCGCAGGAATTGATTGATAATTCGCCGTCGCAAACTTTTGTCGCCGAAAAACAGGACGCGCTCGATTGGCTCGAACAGACGGAATTTTCGTCCGCGTCTTACAAAAACAAACGCGGTCACGCTCTTTTGGTCGCGGGTTCGAATAATTACGCGGGCGCGGCGGTTTTGGCGGGGAATTCGGCGATCGTTTCGGGCGTCGGTTTGGTGACGATCGCGACGCCTGAATCGGCGCAGAATTCGATTGCCGCGCGCGTTTTGCCCGAAGTGATGACGCGCGGCGTCAGGGAAACCGAATCGGGCGCGGTCGCCGTCGAAGCATTTGACGAGATTAATGAATTTATCGAAAAAAGTATTGACGCCGTTTTGATCGGAAGCGGTTTGTCATCACCGGACGAAAGCACGAAAAGACTGGTTAAAAAACTGGTCGAAGAAAGAAAAACGCCAGTCGTCATTGATGCTGACGGTTTGAACGCGCTCGCGCCGTTTGAATTGAAGGGAAATGACGCGCTTCCGCTCGTTTTAACGCCGCACGAAGGCGAATTTCTAAAGCTGCTCGGCACGAAGGACAAAGAAGCGTTAAAAGACCGCGTCGCCGTCGCGCGTGAATTTTCCATAAAATATCATGTTATTTTAGTTCTCAAAGGCGAGCGCGCCTTGATCGCCGCGCCCGACGGTCGCGTCGTGATCAATCCGACCGGAAATTCGGGACTCGGAAAAGCGGGAAACGGCGACACGCTCGCGGGAATTATCACGGGTTTTATCGCGCAAGCCGCGCAGGCGAAAGTTGATATATTTGCAACGACGATCGCGGCGGTTTATCTTGCGGGTTTGGCGGGCGACATCGCCGAGGAGAAATACGGCAAGCGCTCGATGCTTGCGAGCGATGTTCGCGAGTGTTTGACGGAAGCGTTCGAAAAAGCCGGAACGCCGTCATCCTGACGGCACACGTCGTGCAAACGGCGTAAAAATGCTGCATTATTTTAACGTTTTATATAAACAACAATATTTGAACGCTAAAGCGCGTTCATTGCCGTCAGGATGAGGGCGTTCCAATATGAATTCAAAAGATTTGATACGAAAATGGATTGCGGCGTTTATCGCCAAGGATTTGGAAACCGTGATGGACTGCTATGCGGACGACGCCGTGAATTTTCAGGTCGCGGCGGGCGAACCGGCGGTCGGGAAAGAACGGATTCGCAAGGATATGTACGAGTTTTTTCGCGGCTTTCCCGATTCCTATTCGATCGTCGAAAATATCATCGCCGACGAAGATTGGGCGGCGTGGGAATGGAACGGCGGCGGCACGTTCAAGGGCGAGTTTTACGGACAAGCCCCGACCGGCAGAAAATTCGAGCTGCGCGGCTGCGGGTTTTTTCACTTCAAAGACGGCAAAATCATCTACCAGCGCGGCTACTGGGACAAACTGACATGGTTTTCGCAGATCGGTTTGAAAATGTAATGACAGGCGAATTTATTTGCGAAACGCCGCAGGACACTTTCGATCTGGGCGAAAAGATCGGCGAATCTTTAAGCGGCGGCGAAATGCTGCTTCTCGCGGGCGGTTTGGGCGCGGGCAAAACACTTTTGACCAAAGGAATTCTATACGCGCTCGATTTCGACGTCGACGAAGTAACTTCGCCCAGTTTTACGCTCGTCAATCTTTATAAAACTCCGCGCTTTGACGTTTATCACATTGATCTCTGGCGGATTGACGAAAAAGCGGACGCAGCGGCGGCAGTTGGGTTGGGCGAAATTCTCGAAGACGCGTCGGCAGTGACGATCATCGAATGGTCTGAGCGGCTCAAAAAGAATTCCTTTCCCGAAAAGACTTTTCGGATTACGATTAAAGGCGACGGCGACGATGCACGACGAATAAAAATTGAGCGTCAAAACGCCGTGACGGAATAAAAATGAAAAGGTTTTTAATCGGTTTTTCTTTTTTGATTTTATTGCCCGCCGTATTTTTTATGATGGCACAGGAAAACGCGCAGGAACTGCCGACGAATATTGAAAATCCACGATTGGTCGTCAAAAAAAGCGAGCGAAAGTTGGAATTTTTCGACGGCGAAACGCTGCTTAAAACCTACAACATCGTGCTCGGCTTCGCGCCCGCCGGCGATAAGGAAATCGAGGGCGACGGCAAAACGCCGCTCGGCGAATTTTATGTTTTCACGAAGAACGAGGAGAGCCGATTTTATCTTTCCTTGGGCTTGAGTTACCCGAACACGGACGCCGCCGCGCGAGGTTTGCGCGAAAATCTGATCTCGCAGGCGGAATATGACGAAATAGTTCAGGCAATTTCAGAAAAGCGGATGCCGCCGCAGAATACTCGCTTAGGCGGCGAGATTTATATTCACGGCGGCGGCACCGCAAAAGACTGGACTTGGGGCTGCGTCGCGCTCGAAAATGAACCGATGCGCGAAATCTTCGACGCCGTTCCGGCGGGCGCGAAAGTTACGATACTTCCGTAAACCTGTTTGCGATTGCCGCTCAAATTTGATACTTTATAAAAAAATCAAGTTTCTGAAAAGTGAAATTTGAAATCTCAAAATTTGAAATTATAGAGGAAAAATTTTTATGCCATATCCGGAAATAATGATTCACGGTATGCGTCAGGAACTGGCGCAATTAGGAATCGAAGAAACAAAAACGCCTGAACAGGTCAAAGAAGCGGTCGAAAACACCGAAGGAACCGTGATGGTCATCGTCAATTCGGTCTGCGGCTGTGCCGCCGGCGGCGTTCGTCCCGGCATCGCGATGGCTTTGGAGAATTCCGAAGTCAAACCCGACAAAGCGATCACGGTCTTTGCCGGCGCGGATATTGACGCGACCGACGTTGCCCGCGACTATTTCACGGGCTACCAGCCGTCGTCGCCGTCAATCGGTCTTTTGAAAGATGGCAAGCTCGTTAAAATGTTCGAGCGCCGCGATCTCGAAGGTCGTCACCCGCTGATGATCGCGCAGGAATTGGTCAACGCTTTTCAGGAAGTCTGCGCCAAAACCGACGCGGCGAATAACTAATTTTTAGCCAAGAACAAACACGAACGAACACGAAAAATTCTTAAAACAATTCGTGTTCGTTCGTGTTTGTTCGTGGCTAATTTTTTACTTCTCGTAAATTTCGCACGCTGCCTTCGGTGATTAGTAATTGCGCGGCGGCGTAAGTCAGCATTACCAA
>JANOBZ010000083.1:0-22296 GCA_031411895.1 Acidobacteriota bacterium
AATGTCGGCGACCGGAGTGATCGCGACGCCGTTCGCATTCGGTGTTGCCGAGGATAAACCGCTCGTCGGAGATTTCGACGGCGACGGCAAATCCGACCCGGCGATCTTTCGTCCTTCGACCGGCGATTGGTGGTATGCGGCAAGTGCGTCGAACAATCAGTTCTCGGTTGTTCATTGGGGCGCGAGCGGCGACATTCCGTCGCCGGCGGACGTTGATGGCGACGGCAAAACGGATTTCGTCGTCTATCGTCCGTCGAACGGCGGCTGGTATATTCTTCGTTCGGGCGAGCAGAACTACACGATCCTCCAATTCGGAACAGCTGAAGATAGACCGGTAATGGCGGATTACGACGGCGACGGAAAAGCTGATGTCGCGGTGTTTCGACCTTCGTCCGGAACGTGGTATCTGCTCCAAACAACGTCGGGATTCGGCGCGGTGCAGTGGGGCAACTCAAGCGATATTCCGACCGAAAACGCTTTTCTGCCATAATTTACGGGACGAATTGCGTGAAGAAGCCCGCGCGTGAGCAAGGTCGGAAAAAGTACGCAGACTAAATCCGCCTTTGCTCACGCGCGGGCTTCTGCTGAAAGAAACGGCACGAATAAGTTTTCTTTTCAACTTTATTCGTGCCCGTTCTGCGTTATTCGAGGCTCAAAATTTAGTGATGCTTTACTTTCTTAAAATCTTCTCCATTGCCTTACCTTCGGATTAATTTGCGGCGCTTGAGCGAAAAACGTCTCAAAATCGGTTTTATTGTCAATGATTTGCTGCAACGTTTGTTCGTTATACGCGGTCAGCCAAAATATAATTTCATCCACTTCCGCTTTCGTGCGACCTTTCTTTTCCGCTTTTTGAATATAATGCGGGTAAACACTTGCAAAAGACATCCTGTAAACTCGCGTATTATTGTTCATTTTTTTCAAATCTTCAGGCAAATTTCCGTGAAAGGCTGTTCCAATACACTAAAGGAACAGCCTTTCATCACTGACACTTTTGATAGAAAATCAATGATGTTCATCCGCGCCTTCGGGTTTATTGCCGTGATAAATCTCAGCGCCGGTCTCTAAAAACTCTTTCGCCTTTTCCGCCATGCCGACGGCCAAGGCTTTTTCTTCCGCGACGTTTTGTTCTCTGGCGTATTCGCGAACGTCTTGGGTGATCTTCATCGAACAGAAATGCGGACCGCACATCGAGCAGAAATGCGCGAGCTTTGCGCCTTCCGCCGGAAGCGTTTCGTCGTGAAATTCTTTCGCTTTTTCGGGGTCTAATCCGAGATTGAATTGATCTTCCCAGCGAAATTCGAAACGCGCTTTCGAGAGGGCGTTGTCGCGATACTGCGCGCCCGGATGACCTTTGGCGAGGTCTGCCGCGTGCGCCGCGAGTTTGTAAGTGATGACGCCTTCTTTGACGTCTTGTTTGTTCGGCAAACCCAAGTGTTCCTTCGGCGTGACATAACAAAGCATCGCGCAGCCGAACCAGCCGATCATCGCCGCGCCGATGCCCGAAGTGATATGGTCGTAACCCGGCGCGATGTCGGTCGTCAAAGGTCCCAAAGTATAAAACGGCGCTTCGCCGCAGACTTCCAACTGCTTGTCCATGTTCTCTTTGATGAGATGCATCGGCACGTGTCCGGGACCTTCGATCATCGTCTGCACGTCGAATTCCCACGCAATGCGCGTCAATTCACCCAAAGTTTCGAGTTCGGCAAACTGCGCCTCGTCGTTCGCGTCGGCGATCGAGCCGGGACGAAGTCCGTCGCCCAAAGAAAACGCGACGTCATACGCCGCCATGATCTCGCAGATTTCGCTAAATCTTGTGTAAAGGAAGCTTTCCAGATGATGCGCGAGACACCATTTCGCCATGATCGAGCCGCCGCGCGAGACGATTCCGGTCGTTCGCCGCGCCGTCAAAGGAATATACGGCAGACGTACTCCGGCGTGAATCGTAAAATAATCAACGCCCTGTTCGGCTTGTTCGATCAGCGTGTCGCGGTAAATTTCCCACGTCAAATCTTCCGCCTTGCCATTCACTTTCTCGAGCGCCTGATAGATCGGCACGGTTCCGATCGGGACGGGCGAATTGCGCAGAATCCATTCGCGCGTCGCGTGAATATTTTTGCCGGTGGATAAATCCATCACCGTGTCTGCGCCCCAGAGCGTTGACCAGCGCATCTTTTCGACTTCTTCCTCGATCGACGAAGCAATCGCCGAATTACCGATATTGGCATTGATTTTCACGAGAAAATTGCGCCCGATCGCCATCGGTTCGGATTCCGGATGATTGATGTTCGAAGGAATGATCGCCCGACCGCGCGCGACTTCTTCGCGGACGAATTCGGGCGTCACGAATTTTGGTAAAGATGCGCCGAAGGATTCGCCCTTGTGCTGGTGATAAAGCGATGAACGGTCGTTTTCGAGTCCCGCCTGCATCGCTTCGAACGCGATCTGGCGTCCGAGATTTTCGCGAATCGCGACGTATTCCATCTCGGGCGTGACGATTCCCTGCTTCGCGTAATGCATCTGCGACACGTTTTTGCCCGTTCGGGCGCGAAGCGGCGCGCGTTTCAAGCCCGGAAATTCTTCCAGCTTTCCGCTCGTCTTGATTTTCGCGACATCTTCCGCGCCTTTCGTCAGATAACCGTTGTCCTGCGGCAGAATCTCGCGCCCGACGTATTCTTCGACGTCGCCGCGCCCGAGAATCCATTCGCGGCGCAATTGCGGCAAACCTTCGCGGACATCGCACTTCACCTGCGGATCAGTCCAGACGCCGCTCGTGTCATAAACGCGGACGGGCGGATTTTCCTCTAAATTCCCGTCGAAATCCTTCGACGGACTCAAAGCGATTTCGCGAAACGGGACGCGCAAATTTTGTTTGTTTTGATTAATCGTGTTGCCGTTGGTTTCAACGTAGATTTTGCGCGAAGCAGGCAATTTTACCTCGTCGCTCGTTTTTTCTTTTAATTCTTCTGTCATTGTTTTTCTACCTTCGTCGGTATTATCCGCATCAGGTTTTTAGGGTAATGTTCCGCGCGGAACAACTCTCAGCTTTTCGCTCCCCTGAAAACTTTTGCTTGTTAAAATTAAATCAACTTAGCCGCGATTAGACAAATCAAAAATCGGCTATTTTCTTTTCGGCGGTGTATTTTGCGGGCTGAATTCGCGCCGTTTGTTGCTTGGGAAAATTGCGATTATTTCAACTTCATCCCAAAAACTCCGCTCGTCATTAAGGTAAATTCCGATGGCGCAAGTTTGTCTGATGTCACATCCGGTTTTGGTTTCAAATTCGACGGCGGAATTGTTCGGCAGGCTTGTCCAATTCAATTGATTCAAATTGTAATCCGACGTGCTGTTAAATTTCGGCTGCGACTGTCTTCGCCAGCTTATCCATTCGGGAGATTTATCTAACTGAAAAACCTCCGGCTCGTTGCCGAAATAAAGAAAATAGAGATTTTTTCCGCTTTTGTTTTCCAGTCTGAATTTGAAAAGCTGCGAATTAAGCCGCATATCTTCTACTTCTCTGCCGCTGAGGCTCCCGCCGATAAAATCATAATACGAAGGGTTTCTGTCAACCATCGCATCTTTTTCGTCGGGAAATTCCCAGCGTTTGGAAAGATATTTAAATTCCACGCCCGAAAATGTGTTGCGCTCTTTTGCGGGAAATTCCGCTTTTTTCAATACAGTCAGCGGCTCGCCCTTAAACGGACCGTAGATTTTATCAATCCATTTTAACGGTCGCAGGAAAAACTGATTTTTAGCGGCGTGATAAAAAATTTGTAGTGTTTTCGATTGTGGATCAGCCGTGCGAAAGTAACCTCTATTAATAGGATACGGATAATAATCGGCAATCCGGCTTTCATAACCGATTTGCGTATTTTCGATTTCGTAACATTTATAACCTTCGCGCAAAATACTCCGGCAATCGCGTTCGGCGTTTTCTTCGGCGATAAAATCTTTGATTGGATGCGCGGCGTATGATTCTTCCAACTTTTCGATTTTCGCGCTTTGGTCGTATCCGAAACCGCTCAGAGGCAAGGCTTCCAAATTTATTCGCGTCATACGCTCTTTCGATGGAACATAATACGGATATTGCACCTGCGCCGCAACGGGTATTAAAGCCGCCCAAAACAACATCATCGTCAAACACGAAACAAACGATTTATAAAATTTGTCGAAGCTATTTTTGATGCTTATCTTCATAACTGTCAATAATAAACCACTCGTGGTAAACGGTTGCGGTGTAAAAATCTTCGCCCGCGAATTTTTCGCAGACGGCGAGGAAGCCGCTTGAAAAATCGTCGTCATAATAGGTCGTGTCCTGCAAAAATATTGTCAGTGAATTGCCGTCTTTGCTTTCGATGACGCGCAGGATTTTGATGTTCGGGATTTGTTCGAGGTAGACGGGCAAGAGAATGAAATACTCGCCTGCTTTGATAAATTCGCATTCGCCGCGTTCGATCTGCCATTTCCAATTAAAAGGTCCTTCGTGTTTTTCGACGATGTGGTCGTAGCGGCGCAGTTTTAATTTTTCGATGGTTTCGGGTTTGAGGTCGGCAAATTTCATCTCGTCTGTCAGGACAGAAAATTTGTGATTTCGATTTCGATTTCGGGAAACGCGACCAGATTCAGCGCGTCGCCTTTTCGCAGTGTGCGTTTGTATTGGTAGCCGTCGGCGTTCGGTTCGCGGTAGTCTTCGACGGTTTCGTTTTGCAGATTTAAGAGAAGATACTGCTGAATTCCGCTGCGCGAATAGGCGCGCGCTTTGTCGTCGCGGTCGTAGGCGAGAGTCGTGTCGGAGATTTCCATCACGAGCAGAATGTCGGTTGGCGTCGGGTGATTTTCGAGATAATTTTTGCGCGGCGGTTTTGCCAGCACAACGTCCGGTTCGGGTTCGGAAAAGTCATCGAGCCGGATCGGATTTTGTGAACGGACATCAACATTATTACCTAACTTTTGCTTAAACAGTTCCGCAGTAGCTTCATTAAAATAAGCGTGTTTGGGTCCTTTCGGCATAATTTCAATAATTTCTCCGTTAAGCAATTCGATGCGGTCGTTTTCGGTGTAAATTCCGGCTTCGATCATCCGGTCATATTCGGCGACCGTGATCAAACGCGGTCTGACGCCGTTTGCGCCGGCGTTCGGAGTTTTTCTCTCTAAAACTGCGGACATATATTTTTACCTCTCGATAATTTTACAGGAGTTTTGAGAAAATATCTAAAAAAATTGAATTTGGCGGCGCGTCTTTTATTGGGTAAAGTTAAAACTAACTTTATGAATATCCTTTCGCTTGAATCGGTCTCAAAAAATTACGGCATCAAGCCGCTTTTCGAAAACGTCCAGATCGGTTTCGAGGATTCGGACAAAATCGGCATCATCGGCGCAAATGGTTCGGGCAAAACGACTTTCCTGCGCGTCGTCGCCGGATTGGAGCAGCCGGACACGGGCAAGGTCGTGCGCACCGCCGGACAATCGCTCGCTTATCTGGCGCAAAATCCGCAGTTTGACGATGAAAAAACCGTGATCGAGACGATCTTCGCGTCGAGCTCGGGCGTGATGCAATTAATTCGCGATTACGAAACCGCCTGTCATGATCTGGAAACGGACGGCGCAAACGCCAAACTGCTCGAAAAAGTTTCGCAATTACAGCACGAACTGGAAATCACGGGCGGCTGGGAAATCGAAACGAACGCCCGCACGATTCTCACGAAACTCGGCATCCACGACACGACCGCGCAGATGAAAACGCTTTCCGGCGGGCAGCGCAAACGCGTCGCGCTCGCGCACGAACTGATTACCAAGCCCGACATTCTAATTTTAGATGAGCCGACCAATCATCTCGACGCCGACACGATCGAATTTCTCGAAGATTATCTGAAAAGATACACCGGCGCACTTTTATTGGTAACGCACGACCGTTATTTTCTCGACCGCGTGACGAACCGGATTTTCGAAATTGATCGCGGCGCGGTGCAGGCATTCGCGGGAAATTACGCGTATTATCTCGAAAAAAAGGAAGAACAGGAGACTTTGCGCGCGACCGAGGGACACAAGCGCGAACAGCTCATCAAAAAAGAACTCGCATGGCTGCGGCGCGGCGCAAAAGCCAGAACGCGCAAATCGAAACATCGCATCAACGCCGCTCATGAATTGATGGCGCAGCCGAAAGAACGCGCGAAAGCCGAAATGGACATCGCGATCGGCGCGGCGCGTTTGGGCACGAAGATCATCGAACTGCGCGATGTTTCAAAATCTTATGGCGGCAGAAAATTGATCGCGGATTTTTCATATCTCCTCAAACGCGACGACCGTTTAGGAATTATCGGCGCGAACGGTTCGGGCAAAACCACTCTGCTCGAAATGATTACCGAACGCGTGACGCCCGATACGGGCGAGATCGAGATCGGGCAGACCGTCAAAATCGGCTATTACGATCAGGAAAGCCGCGCTTTGAACGAGCAGCAGCGCGTCATCGAATACATCAAGGAGACGGCGGAATATGTCACGACCGTCAGCGGCGACCAGATCACGGCGTCGCAGATGCTCGAAAAATTCCTCTTTCCGCCCGCCGCGCAGTATTCGTTCATCGCCAATCTTTCGGGCGGCGAGCGGCGCAGGCTTTATCTTTTGCGAATCCTGATGGCGCAGCCGAACGTTCTGCTGCTTGACGAACCGACCAACGATCTCGACATCCCGACATTGATCGCATTGGAAGAATATTTGGACGATTTCGCGGGCGCATTAATTGTCGTCAGCCACGACCGATACTTTCTCGACCGCACGATCGACAACGTTTTCAAATTCGAAACGGACGGCAAGGTGCGCGAATTCCCCGGCGATTACAGCGCTTATCTTGAAATCACGCAGCGCGAAACGGCGGAAAAAGCCGAAACCCGCACGTCGGCAACCGCGACAGAAACCCGCGCACCCGCCGTAAAAACGGAAACCGCCGCCGAAACGCCCGAAAAAACCAAATCGCAAAAACTCTCGTTCAAAGAAAAACGCGAACTCGAAACGCTCGAAACCGAAATCCCCGCAACCGAAACGCGTCTCGCCCAAATCGAAACCGAACTCGCCCAACACGCGACCGACGCCTACAAACTCAACGAACTTGTCAGCGAACAGCAAAAGTTAACCGAAAAATTAGAACTCGCCATCGAACGCTGGGCAGAACTCGCCGAACGCACGGATTTGTAACTTTGTTAGAATCTTGGGCGAGCGTGTCCAAGATTCGGTGTCAAGAACACGATTCATAAGAGTCGCGTTTCTGCTTTTGATCAGATAGAATTGCTTCATCTTTGAGAAAAGCTTATGAAAAAATCAATCTTTGCAGTTTTTTTAATAATCGCGGCGTTTGCCGTTGTTTCGACGGCGCAGACGAAGCGGCGCGTGGTGCGCAAAGTTACGACGACGCGGACGACCGTTAAGAAACCGGTTGTCAAGCGAACGCCCGTCAAACAGGAAGGCGTGACGACCGCTTCGGGGCTGACCTATATCGTGACCAAAAAAGGCGACGGCGCGCGGATTAAAAAGGGCGACGAGGTGATCGTCAATTACACGGGGCTTTTGACGAACGGTAAGAAATTCGACAGCTCGCTCGACCGCAACCAGACGTTTTCGTTTTTCGTCGGCGAAGGGCGCGTCATTCGCGGCTGGGACGAAGGCTTACAGCTTTTGCGCGTCGGCGACCACGCGACGCTGATTATTCCCGCCTCGATCGGCTACGGCGAACGCGGCGCGGGCGCGATCATTCCGGGCGGCGCGACGCTGATTTTTATTATCGAAGTCATCGGGGTAAAATAGTTGTTAATGGTTAATGGTTAATGGTTAATTTTGAATATTTTTCAACTATTCACTGACCACCGGCTACTGACCACTGAAAAAGAATGTCTGAGAATATCGAAAATGTGCGGGGCGAAGGCTCGTCGGAAATGCTGCTTTATGCGGCGTGGATCGTTAGTCTGACGGCGACGGTCGGGAGCTTGTTTTTCAGCGAGGTGATGCAGCTGCCGCCGTGCGTTTTGTGCTGGTATCAGCGGATCGCGATGTATCCGTTGATTTTTGTCATCGGCGCGGGCATTGTGATGCGCGATTTTTCGCGTGTCAAATTTTACGCGCTGCCGCTCGCAATTGCGGGGTTCGGCATCGCGGGTTATCACAACCTGCTTTATTACGGCATTCTTCCCGAAAGCATCGCGCCGTGTACGCAGGGCATTTCCTGCACTTCAAGGCAGATCGAATGGCTCGGGTTTATCACGATTCCGCTGCTTTCGCTCGTCGCGTTTGTAATGATTACGGCGTGTTTATTGTTTTATAGATCGAAGAAGTAATTTTATGAAAAAGGAAGTAAAAATTTTAGGCGTGATCGCCATTCTCGTTGTTATCGGCGCGGTCGTCGGCGCGAGTTATTACCGGAAATCCGTCGAGAGCGAACGCGTCGGCGGCAATCCGAACAGCAATAATAAACAATCGCAGGCACTGCTCGAAGCGCTTGTCCGTCCCGACAGCCCGACTTTGGGCGCGGCGGATGCGCCCGTTACGCTGGTCGAATTTTTAGACCCGGAATGCGAATCGTGCGCGGCGTTTGCGCCGACGGTGAAAAAGATTCTCAAAGATTACGACGGCAAAATCCGCCTCGTCGTGCGCTATATGCCGCTGCATCCGAATTCCCTGAAAGCGGCGGCGCTCACCGAGGCAGCGGGCGAGCAGGGCAAATACTGGCAGATGCAGGATTATCTTTTCCAGAAACAGAGCGAATGGGGCACGAAACACGGAGCGCCCGGAACGACCGTGCAGCCCGACGTTAACGCGCTTTTCGATAAATACGTGATCGATCTGGGATTGGACGCCGCGCAGGTCAAAGCGGCGCTCAATGATAATCGCTTTCAGGCAAAACTCCAGCGCGATCTGCGCGACGGGCAACAGCTCGGCGTACGCCAAACGCCGTCGTTTTTCGTCAACGGCAGAAAGCTCTCGCGTTTCAGCGAAGTCGATCTCCGCGCGCTGATCGATGATGAACTTAAAAAGTGAAAAGTGAATAGTGATAAGTTTCGGAATGATTTTTCACTTTTCACTTATCACTATTCACTTCTTACGCGGCGCGCGTGAGCAGTACTTGTTTGAGATATTCGATGAGCGATGCGAGACCGGATTTTCGATCAATGCCGTCGGGAAAATGTTCGTCGGCGACAAACGAATTGCGGGCGGTCAGTTCCTTGACGCGATTAAAATCGGCAAGCGCTTCGGAATGACTGCCGATTTTGAAAAACAGTCGCGCGCGGTCGTTGTAAAAGGTCGTGTTCTTCGGATTGAGCTTGATCGCTTCGGTTAAATCTTCGACCGCGAGCGTGTCGTGCCCGCTTCTCGCGAGCGCTTTTCCGCGCCGGTAAAAGTTCCACGCGAGTTCGGGATTGTATTTTATCGCCGCCGAAAAATCCTTGACCGCCGAGCGATATTCGCCCTTGTCGTAGTAAAAATTTCCACGGCTCGTGTAAACCCAGCTGAAACGCGGATTGACACTGGAGACGTGGTCGTAATAGCTGAGCGCCTTTTCCGGTTCGCCGCGCGAAATGTATATATCGCCCAAAAGCAGCGCCGCTTCGACGTTGTTCTGGTTGATCTGGACAGCCTTGAGCAATTCGGCTTCGGCTTCGGAAGTTTTCAGCTTGAGCCGGTAAATGATGCCGCGAATCAAGTAAGCGAAATCGTTTCCGGCGTTGATCCTGGTCGCTTCCTGACAATCACTCACGGCGCGGTCGTATTCTTTTTTCAAAAGCAAAGCCATCGCACGACGCGCGTAGAATAGATCCGACTGCCGATTCTGCGCGATTTGTTCATCATAAAAAGCGATCGCCGAATCAAAATTGCCCGCGAGCAGAGAACGCTCTCCGGGCGAGATCGGCAAAAAGGGCTCAGACTCTTTAAATGCGGTCGTCGGCAGATCGGCGATATTGTTCGTATCGCCGACGAGCGTGATCTTCTCCGCTTCGCGCGTCGGAAATTCGTCATCAACCGGGACCGACGGAGCGGTCGGCTCGATCGAGGGCGCAGTCGGTTTAATCGAAGGCGCGGTCGGCTCGATCGAAGCTGCCGTCGGTTCGAGAAGCAGCGCCGACGGTTTCAAAATCCGCAAGGTTTGGGCAGCCTTATTTTGTTCCTGCTTGAGAACTGCATTGTAAAAAAGCGTTCCGAATTTGCGCGCCGAATCGTGACGATTTATCTGGGTCAGCGAAAGCGCGCGGATTATTTCCTTGCCGGCGTCTTTCGGCAGGTTCGGATTGAGACGATGCGGCGGCTGAATGCGCTCCTGAATTTCTCCCAACTCGTCGAAATTGCGCGCTTCGGTCAGCGGATTGATGCCCGTGACCATTTCGTAAACGATCAATCCGAGCGCGTAGATATCGTCGGCGCGGTCGTCCGGGTCGTGGTTCAGGCGGTTCGGGGAAAGATAATACGGCGTACCGATTTGATAACGCGTATCAACGCCCGTCGAGAAAAACGAATTGCCGATGCGCGCGATGCCGAAATCGATGATCTTGACGCTTTCGTCGTCCGTGCCCGCATGCTGCACCATAATATTGTCGGGCTTTAAGTCGCGATGAAAAATATCGCGGCTGTGCGCGTGTTCGACCGCTTCGGTGATCTGCATGAACAGACGCGCGGTGCGGCGCGGGTTATCAGGCATTTCGCCGATGATCTCCCTGAGCGTTTTGCCTTCGGCATATTCCAGAATTACGTATGGATGCTGATTTTTATAATCCCCGTGCCCGAGCAATTTGATAATGTTCGGATGATTGAGGCGCGCCAGCGATTCGGCTTCCTGCTTGAATTTTTTGCTTACCCATTCGTCTTCGAGAAGCTCGGCGATCGGCGTTTTGACGATCGCCAGATTTTCGGGCTGCCAGTGATCTTTGGCGATATAGACGTGGCTCATCGCGCCCGCGTCAATTTCCCGCTCGATGCGGTAGCGGTTAAGTAATATCGTGCCGATGGGAAAACCTTCCGCCTTTATTTCCATGTTCTATTTACCCGTGCGAGAATTATCTATTTTGCGCGTTTGCCGTTTCCGATAACCACTTTGCTGACGCGTCGTTTACCCAAAATAAAACCGCCCTTGTTATAACTTTTCCACCAGTTTGCGATGTCCTTCGGACGGTCTTCGCGCTTCAAACGCAGACCGGTCAGGAGCAGTTTGCGCCAGCCTTCGGGCACGTCGGTCGGCAGCCACGTATCCATCGAAGCGAGCCTTTGCATCGATGGCGGCGGAAGTTTTCCGGTGAGCATTTCGTAAATCATCATCGAAAGCTCGAACAGATCGCTTTCGGGACCGAAATTGCTCTCGGTGATAAGTTCGAGCGGCGTGTAAAGCTGTTTGAAGGCAAAGGTCGAATGAACCGATTTGAAGGTCTGTTTCGCCGCGCCGAAATCAATCAGCACGACTCTGCCGCTCGGGTCGATCATAATATTGTCCGGGCTGATGTCGAGATGACAGACCTTGCGCCGGTGAATCTCGGTCAGCGCGGCGACGATCTGCGCGACGATGTCTTCGACCTGATTGATCGGCAGACGGCGGTCAATGCTCGCGTCCAGAATCTCGCGCAGAGTTCTGCCTTCGATCAGTTCCATCACGATATACGCCGTGTTATTAAAGCGAAAAAGGTCGTGGACGCGGACGACGTTCGGATGCGTCAGATCATAGAGCGTCTGACCTTCCTTCATAAAGCGGTCTAACGCTTTGAAATAATCGTTCTGCTGCGGCATGTCGATCGAGATCAGCAGCGCCGCGCCGTCGCGCACGACCGATTGATGCGGGAAAAACTCCTTGATCGCGACCGCGCGGTCGAAACCGAGATGATGAGAATGGTATGTGATGCCGAAACCGCCGCGCCCGAGCGGATAATTAAGCCGATATTTGCCGTTTTCGAGCACCGCGCCGCGCGGCAGCATATCGCGCATCAACGGCGGCAAATAAGTCTGACAGCGCGGGCATGTGTCTTCCCCGTCTTCTATCCCTTCGTATCGGCATCTTAAACAGCGCATTATCAATTACCTCGATTAAAACGATCAGTTGGAAAATCTCACCCGCACGATCGTTCCTTTACTTCCCGCTATCCAGCAAAATTTCTTATCAACGAAGACCGAGTAAAAATCAACCAGATTAAGCTGAGTTTGCTGTGGCGGTGTGCCGATTAACGGTTTCCAACTTGCTCCGCCGTCCTGCGTAAAAAGAATCGTTCCCTTGTCGCCGACGATAAATCCGTCCCGACCGTTGTCGGCAAACTTAACGCTTCTCAATGAAACGGTCGGATTTCTCAGTGCCGGCGAAACATTTATCTTGCCCCACGAAGAGTTATTGCTTTCATTCCGGTCATTCCGGTCATTTCGATCATTTCGATCATTCCGGTCATTCCGGTCGTTTCGATCGTTCCGGTTATTTCTGTCATTTCTGTCATTGTTGGAATTTCTGTCATTGTTGGAGTTTTCGTTTGGCTCTATCTTGACGACATCGCGTGGGCTGATATCGCCTCTTTCGATAAGATCTTGAACAACCCCTCGAAGATCTACCGGAGTTACTTCGACAATCCTAATCTTCAACATTCCGTTTGTACGAATCTTTTCAACCCGCCCGATAACCTTTCCGATTCCCTCTATTCCGGACAACATTCTTCCTCTGATCTCAACCCAATCATCCACTCTGATTTCTGCGGATAAAGTTAACGTATCGTTGGTTCTTCGACTGAATCCTTTGCCGAAAATAATGCCGTTAAAACCGACTCCGACAACGTTATTTCCCGCTCCGCTGACGCTCAAAAGCGGAGATTCGATAGTTGCCGGCTGTTCTTCCCAATCTTTGCCGCCGTTTTTCGAGTTCCACACGATGCCTTCCGCTCCGTCCGTCCCGACGACCCAGCCGATTTGGTATTTATCGAAATAAATATTCGTCAGTTGAATTTGTTGGTTATTTCTGTTTGCCGGCGTTCCGGGCTCGTCCCAGAGAGCGCGGGGTCTGGAAATATCCTCGGTGCAAAAAAGCAGTTCCTTATCAATGCTTCGATCGCTCGTATTTCTCAAATAAACACCGGCGATACAAACGCGCGAATCGTTAACGAAACTCATCCCCCACAATTCCGGAATCGAATTCGGTCGCGGCGGCAGGTCTTTAACACTCATTATCTGATTCCATTCGTCGGTTCTTCCGTCGGAAAAATAAATCCCGTCGCTTTTGAGCATATAGCCTTTATTTTCGCTGATAAAATTAATATCCCTGACGAGCGCGCCGCCTGTCTGTGCTGGTGGGAAAAGCTTGAATACGGGCTGCCTAAACGTCGAATCGTCGGTTTTTATTTTACTGAACATCGCATTACCTTTGCTCGTTCCGACGATCAAAGCCGATTCGCCGAAACTGTCAGGTCTCAGGAAAATCGCCCGGTTTATTTCGGCATTAGCTTTCGTGTCTATATAAACTCCGTCAATTTTCGGAAATATCTGTGCGGAAGTAACGGCTGCCGTTCCGAATAAAATCGAAATTGCCGCGAAAGCCATAAGGCTTGCCCAAACTGATTTTTGCTGTCCTTTCATTTGATTTTCTCCTTTCACTGCTTTACTTAGTATTGCGATAGATAAGACTTGTCGAGCCGACCTGAATGCGGTCGCCGTTGACGAGCGGGCTGGAATGCGTCAGCCGTCTGCCGTTCAGAAAAGTCGTCTGATGCTTGGCGGCTTCGGGCGTCACGGTAATGGTCGGCGAGCCGTTGGCATAACTTATTTCGGCGTGATGCGAAAGAATCTCGTTATCGCCGGGCAGATAAACGTTTGCGCTCCATTCGTCGCTGCCGATAATGCCGGCTTTGAAGGTGCCGAGATTTTTATCAACGTATTTCGTGACGTCGTAATTGCTGCCCGCGAGCTTGCCGTCGAGAATTTCGAGCCACGCGCTTTTGAGCGCCGAAGTAACGAACGCGACCGACGCGCTGACCGACGCGCCGAGCAGCGTAAAGCTGACCGCCGAAAAAAAATGACTGTTGAAATTATCTTCGGCGAGACTCGACGGCGGATTAACGGCGCGGTTTATCTCGTAGAGCACGCCGCCCAAAAGCCCGCCGAGCATTCCGCCGAGCACGCCCTTCCAAGCCTGCGTACCCTTGCCGACGCCTTCGCCGAGACCGATAAAACCGCCGAACAAAACCCAGCACACGCTGCCGATCAGAAACGTCAGCAGAGATTTGTTTTCATTCGTCGATTTAGCCTGCGTCGCGGCGCTCGTCAGGGTTTGATAAAGCCAGTCGATCAAAGGCAGCGAAACCGCGCCGGCAATCGCGCCAAGCAGTAAACCGACCGCGCCGAATTTGATAAATCTCTGCAGCGAACGATTGGAAATGCCGTCGTAAGCCGAAACCGCGACGCCGATCACCGCGCCGAGCGCCGCGCCGAACAGAACATAGTAGGCGCGTCCCTTACCGAGCAAATCGGCGGCGAAATCCTCGCCGATGTTGCCGCCGAGCATCGTGCTTAAATACCAGCCGGTCAAACCGCCGATCGCGCCGATAATAAAATAATAATAAATTCTGACGTTGTCCTTCATTGGTTTTCTTAGACCTGCACGTTATGTTTCATCAAAATCTGCTCCGGAATCTGGTAGCGGCGCTCGCACATCCGGTTCATACATTGAAATTTATTTTCCGCCCAGCAAATCAGGTGATGCGGCGTTCCGCACTGCGGGCAGACGATCAGCGTATCGCCCTCGCGAAAGGCGTAGCGTTTGCCCAGGGGTCCGCTCTCGCCCGGACACTGCGCGCCGACGAGCTGGGAATTGACGGGAATGCGGACAATCGCCTCGTTGACCTTGCGCACTTCAGCCGCCGCCGCGAATTTATTGAAAACACCTGGAATCAGCGAAAGAATCCCGAGCGGCACGAGCATCAGCAGGTAAATCAACGAGATGTTTCCGTAGCTCAGGTTTTTGCTTGCGGACGAGAGAATAAACGGCAAAACGCGCGCTCTTTCAAAAATCGGCTTGCCGTCCGTTACCGTGTACGGGTAGGTGGTTGACTGGCGCCATTTTTTGCTGCCGTCCGTAATATTGAAATTAATCGCCATTTCGCCGTTGGTTTTACTCGTGCGCGGCAAATCGAAAACGAGCGCATAGGAAAACTTGAGCATTTTTTTGACTTCGGCAAGCTGGTTTTTCAATTTTTCGGCAATCAGGCTTTCCGAGGTTCTGCCACTCGTTTTGGATTCTTCCTGAATATCCGGAAGGTCGATCAGATCGGCAGTTCCCTGCGTCGGCTGCGCGATGTTTTTCATCGAATCGTAGTCAACGAATTCCTGAGAATCCGAATCCGCGCCCGGATTGCCGAGCGCCACGGCAAAAAACCTGACGCCCTTCTGATTCAATTTGCCCGACAGATCGCTTTCGCGGCGGCGTTTTTCGGCGTTCTTGTCCTTGAGCAGATTAAAATCCTCGTTGTCCTCTTTCGCGTCGGAGAGAAAAATTATGTTTTTAATTTCCTTGCTGCCCGCCTGGTTGACGGCGCTTTCGATTCCGCTGTAGAAATTGGTCAGCTGGTCGGGCGCGGCAAGATTGCTGATCGCGTCCTGGATCTTCGATTTGTTTTCAACCTTCGTGAGCGGCAGAACTTCCTCGTAATCTTCGCCGAACGTGGAAATCGCGACCTCATCAACCGGACTCAGATTATTGACGAAATTAAACAACGCGTCCTGCGCCGGTTTCAATTTATCAATCCCTTTTTTCGGGCGCATACTGCCGCTTTTGTCGATCACGAACAAAATTCTGACCGATTCGCTGTCCTTCGCCTTTTTAAGCGCGTCGGGTTTCAGCTCAACTTTCTGACCGTCATAAAAAACCTCGACATCCGACGTTTCCAGCTGACGAAAAACCGAGCCCTGTTTTTCGATCGTAAAATTAACGGTCGCCGTCGGATGTTTCGAAGTATCGACGTTTCCGGCAGAAAGCACCGGTTCGTCGCTCGATTCGGTTTTTGCCGGACTCTTTGCCGGCGAAGGCGACTGCGCGACGAGCGTTCCCAGGGAAAAATGAAAAACCAAAAATAAGGCGGCGAGAAACCTTATTTTTTTCATTTTTTTTGAAGTGTTTTGTTTATACATAGTTTTGCCGCTTTTCGCTCTTAAACCGATTCTTCAACGCAGTTGAGTTTTCCTGCATTGATAAAGTAAATTTCCGCATGTTACTGAACGGCTCTGTTCTTTTTCGGCGTCGGTTTGGGCGTCCTTCCCTGTTTATCTTCAGGCGGGTTTCTAATTCTGTCGCCGTCCCCGGTGCCGACTCTTATCTGCGGAGTATTTGGAATTTCCACGCCGCCGCCGCCGATTGCAATTCCGCGCCGGGGTGTCGGCGCGGTCGACTCGCTTGTTCCGGGCGTTTTCTTTGTCGTCGGGTTATTCTGTCTCTGCTGCTGCGGTTTGTCGGTTTCGGGTCTTTGCGAATCCTGATTGTCCGAAACAACCGGTTTCGGCGTTTTTCGCGGCTCGATATTCTTTTCGACGACGTCGCCGAAGGCAACTAAATCGCCGAGCGACGGCGTATCGTTTTTGCTTTTCGATTTCTGAAATTTCGTTTCGAGCTTTTTCGAAACCACGTCGCCGCTGTAAAGAATGTCAACCGACATCGAAAAATCCTGCGATTTGTCGGCGTTAAAGGCTTCGACCTTATCAGCCGGCAAAACCGTCGAGGCGCGAACTTTCAGAATCGAGCCGTTGACGATCTGCGTTTCTTCGAGCGCTCCGGGCTGACCGTTGATTTCGACCTGCAAATTGTTGTCTTTGCGGATTTCTTCCATCACCTGCTCGTCGCCGATGCCGGTGATCTGCATTTCAACCGTCATTTTATTGTTGCTCGAAACATAACCTTTCAAGTCTTTGCCGAGCCGGATTTTTTCGCCGTTCAAAACTTTATTTTTAACAGGCGCGGTTTCGACATTCGAATTCGAATTGGTTTCGGCGGCGTCGGTTTTTCTGATAAACATCCAGTAGCCGGCAAAAAGAGTTCCGAGGAAAAGAAAAAGCAGAACCGCCGCGCCGCCGATCAGTAAAAGCGGATTACCGAACAAGCCGCCTTTCGCGGCAGGCGCGGCTTTCGACACGTTTGATTTTGCCGGCGCCGGCATCGTGCCGTCGGAATTTTGCGTGTTGAACGCTTTGACGCCGACCGCCGTCCCGTTTTTCGGGTCTTCGGCGGTGTAGTTTGTCCAGGCGACCACCGTTTCGCGCGTGTCGTCGTCGAGCAATTCGTAAAAATCCAGTTTTTCGCGCGGGTTTATATTGCCTTCGACCCAGCCGAAAAACCCGCCTTCGTGCTTGATCGGATCGAGCACGAGCGCGACGTCCCAATCGTTGGCAAAACGGTTTTTGTGAATGTCGAGATCGTAATTTGAAAGAAAAATACCCATTCCGGGATGCGAATGATACCAGCCGATATGCTGTTTGCCGCGATATTTGCCGTCGAGACGGTCGGTCAGCTGCGCCCACGATTCGGTCGTAAAGGTCAGCGAAACCTGCGTGCCTTCCGTATATTCGGCTTTCATAAACTGGTCGATCACGATATATTGCCGGTTCGTATTCGGACATTCGTAGCGATTGCCGAGCAAAAAGCCGCCGCTTTCTTTCGACGTATCCTGCGCGACATGATGCGCCGTCGCGAGCAGAACTTCTTCGGTGACGACGATTTCGGTGCGGCTGCCGCGCGGAATCGCGCCGTCGTTCGGCTTTAGGTGAAGCGTGCGGTGTTTCGGAAAATTATCTTCGATCACGCGCATCTTTTCCGCCGCAAAATCATCGGGCGACATCCGGCGCTTGGTGCCAATCGTAATTCCTTTCCGCTGAACTGGTTGTGGATCTGACATATTTTCCTCTTTAGTTATTTTCCTTTTTAGCTTCTAGCGTTCGATCTGTTGCTTCCGGTCGTTCAATCTATTTCCAGGCGATTCTGACGCCTTCGACATCCGTTCTATTTTGTTTTGCGAAATTTCGGCTGACGACCTTTGTCCCCATCTCGCCTTCGTATCGAAGCGTCGTTTTTATTTCCACGCGACCGGTTTTACCGTCGCTGAAATCGTCAAACTTGTCGCTCGCCAGCGCGGCTTTCGCGCGCGTTAAAAATCCGTCTTTCCCGTAGGGCTCGGAATTTATTATTTCGGCGAGCGCGCCGTCAATTTCGATCTCGATTCCGCCCGAGCGGATAATTTCCTCGACCTTCGCCGGGCTCAGGTCGGAAATCCGCAGGACGATCGTCATTTTGCGGTCGTCCGAATCAACCCAACCGCCGTTCGTCACCAGTTTCGACTGCCATTTCACCGTCTCGATGCGGCTTTTCGAAGCGACGTTTTTTTTCTCGATTTCCGCCGGAGTCGTTTTCTCAGCCAATGGAACGACATTGCCGTTCGAATCTTTTTCAACTACTTCCGAGGTCGAGCGCTGAAGAAACGTAAACGCGATAAACGCAACGTAGAAAAGAAAAATCGCGCCGCCGACCGCGAGCCAGAAATAAGCGTTGCGGAAAAGATTTCTCGGTTCAAATGCGCTGCCGAATTGATTCATCTTCGGAAAGTTCAAAATCCTGACTTAAAATTTCAACTCATTCGTACATTCATCGCAGGCAAAACCGAGCGCGTTTTCTGCGACCGGCACCGGGATCATAAAATTTTTGCGGCACAAAACACACGGAACTTCGCGCATTTTCAAACCGATCGCGAGCCCGCGCCGCCGAACCGGTTCGCTGATCGGCGTCAGGTTCTGCGTATTTGCTCTAACCGCCGATGAAACTTTATGTTCGGAAAAAATTTCGTTCTCCCGGTGCATCTGCCGCTCGATCGAAACCGACGCGTTCGAGCCGTCAATCGAAAACGATTTCTTTTTCCCGAGCTGCAATTTGCCGGACGGTCGAGTCCGGTTCGCCGAGGCGCGCGCCATCGTTCGCAAAGGTCGCAGAATTTGCCTTTCGTCAACCGGCTTTTCCTGACTCAGATACCCGTTCGGCTCGGCGAAATTGATAACCCAATCCGCGACTTCTTTGTCGAGCGGAAAAGGCGCGACCCATTCGGCGTGATAGCGGCGATACTGTACCATCTCGCCGAGCGTGACGATCAAATCCTTCAGGGATTTGGTCGAAAACCAGTTTTGGACGTTGTTCGTGCAGACGTGATGCGGTTCTTTATGCTCGATGTTCGGGTGCCAGATCGGCGTCAGCCATTTTAAGTAAGGTTCCTGGTTCGGAAAATTGCTCGAAAGCTTCATCGAAACCTGATGAAAGTCGGCAAACTCCGGCGAATTGTCGGGCTTGAGACCGGCAACGCCACGGCATGTAAACGTAATTGTGTATTCTTCGGGCGGCATTCCCTCGATCTTGTTGACCGGCTCGACCTTTATAAAATCGCTGCGTTTCTCCAGATTTATCAGCTGTTCGTATTCCAGAATAAGCCGTGCGCGTCTGCCTTGAAGTGCCATATTTTTCTCCGTAAATTTCCCCTTTCAGACTGCCTTTAACCGGCGATTTCGTCACGATGCAGAGTCAAACGATCGAGCGGCGGGATCTGCGCTTCGGTCAGCGTCATTCGTTCATCGAGAAGGCGTCCCAAAGCCTTGCTCTGGAGTTTGTACTTGACGATCTGGTTAAATTTGTCGCGCGTATCGAGATTGTAATTAGTGACGATCTGCCGGATCAATTCGCCGATCGGAACCATCACCGGAAAGCTCACCGTTTCGTGCCGGTTCAAATCCATCACCGATAAGACGACGTTGATTTCCGACGCGTTCGGGATAAAGACGGTCGGCGGAACCTCGCTGCCGCCGCCCTGCGAGTAGTTACCCGGCTGACTGCCGGAATATTGCTGGTTGCCGGAATACTGCTGATTGCCGGAATACTGTTGATTACCGGAATAGTTATGTTCGTTCGTCGGAATCGGCGGCGGCGTTTCGCGGCTCTGCGCAGCGCCGCCGATCTGCAATTCGAGCGTGTCGCCGTTGCGAATCTGTGCCGATTGAACGGTTTCGTGATTTGCAAAAACGCGTCCCTGCTGCGCCGAGCGGAGTATGTACGAAATCGGGCGGGCGGAATCGTCGAGGCGCGGCAGCTCGAAATTTTCGATCAATTCATCAATAATCATTTGAAAATTGAAGTCGAGCGGTAAGACCGAGCCCTCCCAAATCTCGTTTTGTGGTGTCTTAATGTCAACCGTAACCATATCATTCATAAGTGTTTCCTCATTCAAATCACATTTTTTCGTGAGCCCAAAGGTTTTCTGAATCGCCGGAAAACGCCACGGCGATTCAGAACCATAATTTTTCGTCGCCCGTTAATTCAAAAGCCTTTCCGCGCCCGTCTTTGCCCCAGGCGACCAAAATGTCGAAATCAGGGATGTTGAGCGCCTTCAAAGGTATATGACAAATTGCGTCGAAAACTTCGCTTTGCTTTCGGTTAATAGTGTGAAAAACATTTAAACTGCGTTCCTTTCCGCATTTTTCGCATTCGAGATGCTCCTGAAAATAAAGCCCGACCGGCTTGAGAACCGGCGTTTTTTCGCTGCATTCGGCACAATCCACGGTCAACGCGACATCGAAATTAAGATCGAGCGTCGCGTCTTCGCCGAGTTCGTCCTCGATCATCGCGAGCAGCTCGCCGAACGTGGTTTTTTCCGCCGTCGCGTCGCGAAGCTCGACGATTTCGTCGGCGGTGATGGTTTCGTGCGCCGTACAGTCGTCGCGTCTGATGAGTTCGAAGCGCATACAATCGGCGACCGTACCGTTGAAGATCATTTCGTGGCTGACCAAACTTCGTCCCGCCCAGTTTTTGTGATCGAGCAGCTTGAGCGTTTCCTGCACCTGCACGGCGGCGACAATCGAAGCGATCGTCGGCGTCGTCGGAATCTTGCCTTCCGCCGCGTAGATGCTCGCCAGACGATTGCACGGCATTCCGACCTGCACGTAATCCTCCTTGGTGAACGAGCATTCGTAACACGCGCCCGACTCCGGCGAAAAAACGCGGATTTGACCGTTGAGCTGCCCGATTCCGGCGTCAACCCACGGTTTGCCGATGCGAAAACAATCCGTGTTCATTTTCAAACGCGCGCCGCGATTGTCGAGACAGCCGATGACGACGTCCATGCGGCGAATCAATCCCAATCCGAGATCGAACCGGATGTCGCCGTTGCGCCAAAAAACGTTGATGTCGGGGTTTATTTTTTTGAGCGCGTCCGCCGCCGCTTCCGCTTTCAGGCGCTCGCAGTCTTCGGCGCGAAAAAGTATCGAGCGCGTCAGGTTCGACATCTCGATCGTGTCGCGGTCGTAGATAAAAACATTGCCGATCCCGAGCAAAGCGAGATTTTTGAGAACCTCGTTGCCGATCGCGCCCGCGCCGATCACGAGAATCTTTGCGTTTTGGATCCGGTTAAGATCAAACCAGTCGATTAATTTGAGCGAGCCGTAGCGATCGGTAGCAAAATCAATGAACGGGGCGGCTCCAGCGGAACTTCCGTTTTCAGAAACGACGGACGTATCTTTTTCCATAGTGTTTAAATATGAATAATTTTCTGAACATCTAAACATGCTCAGGTTGAGAGTTATTAATTTCGTCAGGCAAAAAGCCGCGACAAGACTAGACCATTTGCTCAGTAAAAAAAGTCATAGCTGTACAAAAAAGGTATTCGGTAAATGTTTGACGTGTAATATACTCTTAAACGTCTGAAATTGTCAAATTTTCTCTGCCTTAAAACCAACAAATTTAAGCCCCGCGAATCAGCCCCGCAAAACGCGTCCGCAGCCGGATTCTTTTAATCCCGAACGGGCGCAATAAAGATTTCCGGTCTTGCACAACGCGGCGGTTCAAAGGCAAGATAAAAAACAAACAGAAATTTGGAGAAAACTTAAAATGGCAGATATAAATAAAGCGGTCACAACCGAATCCGGATTAACTTACATCGTGACGAAACAGGGCGACGGCGAGATGGTCAAAAGCGGGCAGACGGTCGTCGTCAATTACACGGGACTTTTGACGAACGGCGCGCTTTTTGACAGTTCGGTGACGCGAAACGATCCTTTTTCATTTCCGGTCGGCGCGGGAATGGTCATTCGCGGCTGGGACGAAGGCTTGCAGAATCTGCGCGTCGGCGATCACGCGACGCTCATCATTCCGCCCGAAATCGGCTACGGCGCAGCGGGCGCGGGCGGCGTCATTCCGCCGAATGCGACGCTCATTTTTATTATCGAAGTTCTCGGCGTGGAGTAATTTTTTTAGCCGCGGATAAACGCGGATTTCGCAGATCAGAATTAAAT
>JANOBZ010000084.1:0-33099 GCA_031411895.1 Acidobacteriota bacterium
TACGGCAGCGCAAACGAAAGCGGAAACTACAAAGTTTGCAAACACAGGTGTTAAACAAATTGAAGCCGTCCGTCCAACCGACTTTTGCCGCTAAAGCAAAGGAATACCGCTGTTTACCGGCTTAACTTGGCGCGAATGGGCGGTACCCCGGAATGACTTTGCTCCAGTTGTTTTGCCACGACTTAATGAAGACGAAAGGAAGGCTTTCTTAATTTTTTCGACTGATGAAATTTCTTATCGATGCTGCACTTCAGTGGTTTCAACATCTCCTAAAAGCCGTGTTAAACTTAATTGAACCGTAGTGCGGTTTTCCCGATTGCATGGTTGAATTCCCATAAATTATCGGCTTCGTTTCCACTACCCAAAGTCGCACAAAGGTTTGTTTCCTCAGATTAAAAAGGAGTCCGACTCATAAATGCTGACACCGTCCGATATTCATTATTTAGTAAGTATTTTAATGACGGTTTCGCAAACCGGCACAGTAGAAATGGAGCTTGGAAGTCTACTCTACGACGAAATGGCCGAGATCAATCGCGACATCGACGTCACGATCAAATATATAGATCGAACCGGAAAAACGAATCTCTTTATCGGCGTCGAGGTCAAAGCCGGAACCGACCCGCTCGATGTTCAAATGGTCGAACAATTAATCTTCAAAGCCGTCAAGATACCGGAAATCGATGAGATCAATATTGTTTCCGCGAGCGGTTTTACCGGTTCGGCGAGAAATCTCGCCCGCAATTGCGACGGGAATGTTTATGGACGCAAATGCCGGGTTAAACTTTACCATTTGCAGAATTGGGTAGATAACGATCTTTTCCAGCAGTTCAAGTTCCTTCCCGGAACGACTTTCGATGAATGGGTAGTCGAATGGAACGCAGTTGAAGAATGCTACATGACTTCGACAGATGAAAATACGATTCTGCCCGTCGAAATGATCTTCGATTCTACCGGAAAACCGCTTATCACTTTGGAATCCCTTTTTGAGCAGTCATGCCGCCAATGGCTGTCCCAAGTCAAATACCAAATTCCAGTTGGGGAACGAAATCCTGAAATTCCGATCCAGGTTGAAGCGGACGTGTTTTTCACGAATGAACTGTTCAGCCGGGATAGAGAAAACTCAGGGGAATTGGTTCCGCTCAAAAAAATAACGATCGTCGGAGAAATTGTCTGGCGAAAGTTCGGTCACGAAATTACACGTAAGGCACTGATTTCAATTGAAGAACAACAGCAGCCGGTTGCTGGCGCCATGTTGGGCACTAATCTTAACGGAGATATTCTATGTTTTGCCGTATCGAAGGAAAACCGCTCGCTGTCCCATTTTTTAATTCCTGCTGAATACCGGCAAAAGAAAAAAATACAACGTCTTGCCCCTTTGACTCCGCAACCGTTCAATATCACCCCTCTTTAGTGAGTGCGCAACTTGATTCCGAGTACGATCTTGGGTATAAAATTGATTCGCCCACGGTTGGTTTTTTTATATCCGATTTTGGTACTAATAGTAACTCTAATGAAAAGAATATAAACCATCTTGCAAAAGAAGTTTAATTTTTCTGCTATAATGGGACAATGAGTACCGAAAGCCGCTCTAAAATAAACCAACTGTTCATTTCGCAGCCGCCGGGAATGGTGCTTCAATCGAGCTGGCTCGCCGAACGGGGATACAGCCACGAGCTGCAGAAAAGGTATCGAAAAAGCGGGTGGCTCGAATCGATCGGGACCGGAGCGATGATCCGCTCTGGTGACCGGGTCGGTTATGAAGGGGCGATCCGCGCCTTGCAGCAGCAATCCGATTCGAGCATTCATCCGGGCGGAAGGACCGCGCTTTCCCTGCTCGGCAGGGCGCATTACCTGGAACTGGAAACGAAAAGAGCCGTCGTTTTCGGCGATAAGGGCGAGAAGCTTCCCGTCTGGTTTCAAAAACACGATTGGGGCATAAAAATCGAGTATTATCAATCTTCCTTCCTGCCTCCCGATTTGGATTTAAAGGACGTCGAATTGAAAAATTTTTCGATAAAAGTTTCTGGTGCGGCGCGCGCGATGATGGAATGTCTTTATCTCGCGCCTAAAAATCAGGAACTCGTCGAGTGTTACGAACTGATGGAAGGGCTCAATAATTTGAGACCGGACAAAATTCAGAACCTGCTCGAAAGATGCCGGTCGATTAAAGTAAAGCGCCTTTTTCTGTATTTGGCGGAAAAAGCCGGACACGGCTGGTTCCGGTATCTGAAGACGGACAAAATCGATCTGGGAAGCGGCAAGCGCAGCCTCGTCAAAAACGGAATTTACGTGGGCAAATACGGGATCACCGTACCGAAAGAATTCGAGAAGGATGAAACAGGAAAATTATAAAAATCAGGTCGCGCTGCTGCTGAGCGTTTTGCCGGAAGCGGCAAAAGAAGATAGTTTCGCACTGCACGGCGGAACGGCGATCAATTTGTTCGTCCGCGACCTGCCGCGCCTGTCGGTCGATATCGACCTGACATACGTGCCGCTCGAAGACCGGACCGCGTCTTTAACGAATATCGGCGCGGCGCTCGACAGGATTCAGGCGGAAATCGAAAAGTCAGTTCAGGGCGCTCACGTTACGAATCGAAAGGACATCGGGAAGCTGCTGATCTCTCAACCGGGCGCGGACATTAAATTGGAAGTCAATTTAGTCGGGCGCGGCACTTTGGACGCGCCGGAGGTAATGCCGCTCTGCGCGGCGGCGCAGGAAGAATTCGACGCGTTCTGCGCGATTCCGGTGCTGCCGTTCGGTCAGCTTTTCGGCGGCAAGATCTGCGCGGCGCTCGACCGCCAGCACCCGCGCGATCTGTTCGACGTAAAATATCTTTTACAAAACGAGGGCTTTTCCGACGAGGTCAAGCGCGGATTCCTGTTCTGCCTGCTCGGCAGCAATCGTCCTTTTCACGAGGTTCTTGCCCCGCATCTGCTGGATCAGCGCGCCGCTCTCGAAAATCAGTTTTCCGGGATGAGCGCGGAGGACTTCACTTACGAGGAATACGAAACGGTACGCGAAAAACTGATCGAGACCGTCAGCGGCAATCTGACAGAAAAGGACAAGCAGTTTCTTTTGAGCATAAATGAGCTGAAACCGGACTGGAGCATATATGATTTCGAGCGTTTTCCAGCGATCAGATGGAAACTGATCAACCTTCAAAAACTAAGCGAAAGCGATCCCGAAAAATACCGGCAGCAATTAGAAGCGCTCGGAAAAACATTAGCCGGACTTTAAAGCTTAAGAGCCGAGAAGACCGTCGTTTGTGAATTTCCACGCAAAGATACGAGTAACTTTAAAGAATAAATAGCCGAGAAACCTGCGCGGATCTTTTAACGCCCGAGGGCGGTATGTTATTATTCCGGGAAATTTACGATGAATCGTTCGCCGATAATATCAATAAATGCTCGAAATCTCATATAAATACTTAAATATGCTCGATCGCGCCGATTACAAAAAATATCGGGCGCTGAAAACCCAAAAATTCGACGGCGAATCCGCTCATAACCTGCTCGGTATTTTATTTCACGTCGCGGTTGCAGCTTCCATAGGCGGGATCGCTTCCCTGTTCACGCCGCAATGGTACGGCTGGTTTCTTTTTTACCTGTTTTATCCGCTTACCATCGCATTGTCATTCGGGTTGGGACCTAATTTGAGCGAAGCCGTCGGCATTCAGAAATACCTTGCCGCTTATGAAAAAAATACCCGCAGTTATAAGTCGTTTCAGCAATTGAGGCGTCATTTTCTCAGCCTCGAAATGGAAATCGAGGAACAGCTCAAAGAATACAACGAAAGGGGGCTTGCCGAATTGATCCAAATCATGAGCGGGAACGCCGGCAATCAGGATTTATTCGATAACCTTATTGAGATTTTTAAGTTTAATCATGCTTTCGTAGAAAGAGCGACGAAGACACTGGCAGAATCTTCGTACAGCCAAGAATACTATCGAAAGCTCCGGCTAAACCGGCTTTTGGACAATCGCGGCAAGTTAATTTTCACGAGGTGGAATGAAACGCCGCCTTCCCGGCGAACGACGAGTAGCGGATGGACGGGTTGGCTTCGACGGAAGATTAAAACTCCCCGCTCCAAGAAGTCTTCGCCGATGACCACGCTCGGCGACATCAAAACTAAACCCGGATCGAATTCTCAGGCGAGCAGACCGAATCCGAAATTTAACCGACCGGTGGAAAACCGAACAGATGCTCCGTCCGGAACGAGCGATACGCCGCCTAAATCCGAAAATTCAGGCGCGGACTGGAACCTGATCAGCGAAAGCGAGATTCCCAAAAAGAAAGCGAGAAAATCTTCGTCCGTCCGGATCATTAAAGCTAGCGAAAAGTTTTGGGAAGAATTGGGAGCTAAAAAAATCAAGATCGGTAAAAAAGGCGAAATGCTGGTCATGGAATACGAACGCCGGCGGATCGCCAGAGAATACGGGCAATTGTTCTTAACCCGCCTTAGACATTCCTCGACGAGCGAAGGCGACGGGCTCGGTTACGACATCACGTCTTACGCGGACGGGCTGGAGATTTTCATCGAAGTCAAGACGACGACCGGCGATTTCTGGAACGGGCTGATTTTTACTAAAAACGAGCTGGAAGCCATGCGAAAGCTCGATGAAAACTATTATCTTTACAGAGTTTTTTATCTCGATATAAAGTCGAATTCCGGAAAGCTGAAAATCTTCAAAGGGCGCGAAGAAATCGAAAAAGCGTTCAATTTCAGCCCGCAGACCTTCCTTCTCGAACCGAAGGCATAAATCACGGCATTCTAATTTACGACGATTTAACGCCGGAAAACATTTATTCAACAGGACGGTTTAATCTATAGCTGAGACTTAGTTTCTTAATCTTTAAAGGAGTTCATATGACTAAAAAATTGGAAGAATTTGATAAAAAAAATCCGAACTACTCGACTTTAATCGACGCTATAGATGCCGGCAGAGTGACGATCGACGAAGACAATCGTTCGGCTTCGATCTTTGCGAAACGGTTGGAAATGAAATTCCGATTGGGGATGACGGCGTATTTTAAAGCCAAGGGTTACGATGTTTCGGTTATTTTCGTGGATTGATGCCCTGAAAGCGATTTTGTTATTCTTAGCCTGTTATTTCCATGGTGCGGGTTAAGAAGACGCCGGGTTTGATTTTACCGGCATTTCGTTTGGCAGCTAAAGACCGCTCAACGGTTAAAGGGGGAATTAATATAATTAGTCATTCTTCGGTATTTATCTTTTACGGCGGTCAACCCCGAACGTGATAAGCGACAGTGATTCGAGCCGGCTTCGATCTATTTCATACCGGACTTTAAAGGCATCAAGTGGGCGATAAATGGAAAAGCCGCACAGTTCCGTTTTCCGACCGGAACTTCATTGACCGAGTATAATTTAATTGGCAGTTATTATCGGCTCTCCGCCGGATCTTACTCGGAAATTTAGCAAGTAAATTTATTCGCCAACGATCCGAAACCGACTGCTAAATGTCATAGTTAAGTTAAACGGGGTTTAACTTAACTATCTACGTAAGTTATTCAAGATTATAGAGTTAAAGGTGATATTTGCTTTACAAGTCAAAGCAAATATGTTACATTTAAAGATAGTGAGAAGCTCTCAATTCTCGATCTCACGAATCCAACGCACAATCGGAAATCACGCCGACAATTCCTGCTTAAATACCATGATTTAATTAATCATCGACTTTAAATTTTATATACCGACTAACGCAACGGTTCATTCTAAAAAAGTTACGGGTCATATTTCGAATCCGTAATATAAACGCGCGGGAGTTCCAGTTCCCTGCGCAAGACACCAGTCAATCACGCCGCCGCCCGGCTGCGCGATTTTACCGCCTTGAATCCGGTCCCTCAGATTCAATACCCATCAATGAATTCCAATTTATCTAACCTCAAAATCTTTCCGACCGGAAAGTCCTCAACGCCGCCGCTCATGAAATTACAGGAAATATCCATTCAAACACCTATTAACGCGCACGAGAAGAACGATTCACACATCGCCTTAGATTTACGGGCTCGCATTGACTTAAACCGGATCGGCAAGTTCGCCGGTACGACTTTTATGGTCTTTAATTTACTGTTCGCATGGGTTTACTACACCCGATCCGACTTTACGGAAACGCACCGCCAAAGTTCTCCGCGGATCAATAGATCCGTGCAACGGGAAGATGATTGCCGCTGCGTGAAAGTAATTCCGAAACCAAGACCGAAATCGAAAGCGCCGAAAGCTTTGAAAAACAGAAAGAAGCGATGCTTCTAAACAAGCAGGGGTGAAAGCCCCTTTTTATATTTTGAAATAAGAGACGTTGCTCCTGCAGCTATAAGCCGCGGATCGGTTCGAAATCACGTTTTTTAGATTCAAGGACTTCATCGCAGTCCAGCGCATCCTTATCCAATTTGCCGAACGTTAGCAAAATACAATTCCAGATACCCGCATTCTTCCCCGCCTTCTCCGGGATTTTCTGGATTCCGGCAGAAGATATTGAATTCGAACGGAATGACGTATTTCCGCGAACCTCTTCGGTCCGGACATTGCATTCGATAATTTTCAAAATCGTTTTCCGTAATGATTTTTTCTAGATAAAAACTATTTCCAACTCGCTCCCGCGAGACCGCGCGGATCGTAGGAAAGAATATGTTTATTAAATCTTTTCCCCGACATCCGCTGTAAATAAGCGAACCACTGCGCGCCGAGCCGATTTATAAAATCCGGCAGCGATTCGGGAAAGTCCGGCTTATAACGGGGCTGAAAAACGAAATAGTCGAAGGGTCCGTCACCCAAATCGAGCGTCACTTTGCGGCGAAAGGTAAGAAATATAAAGGCGTCGACGGCGGAGTACTGCCGGGAGACCGGTTCATGTAAAAGCTCGATCGTCAGCAACGGGCTGACGCTGTAGAAACCGTCTACCAAAAAGATTACGATGCCCCGGGCATCCGGGGCGTTTAAAAGCGTTTTTGAGTTCTTTATTTGTTTGTTCGCTTTTTTGGTGATTTTTTGCAGAGCATCCCGGAGAATGAGAAAATGAGCGTCGAACAGCTCCCGCGGATAAGTTTTGTCGGTCCCTAAAATCATGCCGGGCGTTATCTTAATTTTTTTCAGCACTTCGTTCCGAGCCGCCTGTAACTTATCTCTATTGGTTTCCAGGAAATCGGTCTTCAGTATTTTCAGTTCTACGACCACGTCATCCTGCCGAAAAAAATAATCCGCATTTTCGGTTTGGACGTTCAAGCCTAAAATATCCGTTATTCTCGACCCGCCGGCAAATTCGATAAATCCGTCAACGTACGTCTCGGGGTCGAATTCGTTACTGAACAGCCCATTTTTACCGATTACGCAGGCTCTCAGCTCGTCAAGCCAGTTCTCCGCCGTGGTTCGTGTCTCCTCAGAGATTCGAAAATAGGCAGCCGGATCCTGCGTAAGCGAGAATGTATAATTCGACAACAGTTCCTCCCCGTCCAGAGATTGTAAGTTTCTCAAAATCGCTTCCTGCGAAAAATCGGACTGCCCCGATTCTTCGGGCACACCGATCGCCGTTTGAAAATTTCTCAGGCTTTCGCGAACGGGGTTTATGAGATCCTCGGGAAGGATTTCGAAAATTTCGCCGTTTTTCGAGACGGCGACGGCATACAGAGGCAGCAACTTTTCCAGAGATTCCGTTTTAAGAAATTCATTCAGGAATTTGCCCTGTTTCTTTGAGATGGCGGTTTTCTTTTTCATTTTACGTGCCTGTAATGTCATTCCAGCGATCTTCCGCGAATCTGGCGAAGCGCAGCAACAGCATCAGGGCGGTGAACGCCTCCTCCTCGCCGACGTTCGGGGCGTCGCCGTGTGCCGCGACGTCGCGCCATTCGTTAAGCAGCGCGGTATAGTTCGGAAGATTCCTGATTATATTCGCGTCCTGCTGCGCGAGCAGAAAACGCTCGATCCTGCCCCGACCGCCGGAGCTGCCGTACTCTTTCAGAATTTCCGTCTCGTTACCTTTTTTGGCGATTGCCAAAGCTAGAGTGATCGATTCCGCCGCGGCGCCGCACATCGCACAGCACGCCAAATAGGTTTGCGCCCGGTAACAGGCGACCGCTTCCTGGCTGCGGGCATGGTATCCGCTCCCGAGTTTTCGGGCATGACCGGCTAACAATTCCGAAAAGCGCCCGTATTCGGTCGGCGCGCAGTCGTAATCCGACAAGCCGGCAAGCCATTTCGCGCCGTATTCGGTGATTATGAAGTGCGTGCCGGCGGTTCCGCCATAGTTTTGTTGCACGAATGCCGGCGCCTGGGCGAGAATGCCGCGCCCCGTCAAGCGCCAGGCGGCGCAGTAAAAAGGCGCCGCATTCGGTTGATTCGCGTCGTACCTGTAGGTCACCATTCCGCCGCCGGAAATCGAAGGTCGATACCGCTCCGAGTATTTATTGATTATGTCGGGGAGAGATATTTTTTCGCCTCGTTTCGCCGCTCCGCGAAGCACTGAAACCAGGGCATTATACGCCTCGTCCTCGGAAATATGCGGCAGGGTTACGTCTATCGCCATGATTTTTCTCTGATCTCCTAAATGAGAGTATTAATTGTCTTTTCGACCGTCGATTCTTGCGAAGCCTTCATGATCCGCAGCTCGAATTTTCTAGAACCGGGCAGACACGAAGCGCTTTCGTTCCCTCACATTTAATTATTGAACGGACCATCACCGGTTCGGTTCTCTAAAGAGCTTCTATCGGCTAAGAGATTCTTCGGACCGGAATCGTTATTCCCGCCGCCTGCATTTTGTAGCCGCCTCCGGCTCTGTAAATTGCAACTTTCGGTCGATAGGCGTATTTGTATTTATATTTATACCGCGACTGCTGCCAGACCTGACCGTTGACCAATTCGTAGACCGAATCGCCCTGACAACCCGTAAAAGCTCCCTTGATTCTGCTTTCGACCACATCGATCGGCGCGACCTCGACCGAATTGCCGACGATATGCAGATAAAACCTTCCGTTCTCCCGGATGATGGCGATCTCGGGCGAGTAGGCGTAGTGATACCAATATTTATACCGGGTTTGCAGCCAGTACGTGCCGTTCATCATTTTGAATAAGGCTTCCTCGTCGAATCCCTCGAAATCGCCGTCGATTTTTCCCCTGTAGATTACTTTTTCCATTTAAGATCCTCTTTTTTTGACGGTTTTTCTTTTCGCTCGTTTTTTGCCGGAACTCCGGCGCGCTTTGGATTTTTCGAATTTTTCCATAAAAACTTCAAAAGAGGAACGCCGCCGCGTCGCCGGCGGCTCACGTTTCAGGCTTTCGACGTCGTCGGCTATCGCCCGAACCAATGATTCGAGGGGGTCGGCGTCTTTGGATAATATTTCCCTGATGTCGGACTCGTCCGGGTAATGACCCAAAAACGCCTGGATCTCCTTCAGCTGCTGATGCCTTTTTCGGGCGGTCCGCGGTTTTTTAGCCTCCAGAATGTTGACGGCTTCCGACAAAGCGCTCATCAAATATTGCTGCCAGACCTGGGATTTTCTTCCCTCAGAAGTTTGACGGAAACTATCCGAATCTTCGAGGCGTTCGAAAATGATCGCTCGGATCGATTTGCTGAGCGACGCGAATTCTTCTCTGGTCAGTCGTAAATCAAAGTCAACGGTTTCCATTATTTCATCCCACACGCACGAGATTATCTGTAAAATGATGATTTTAAGTTTTGCATATTTGTTTCATGTATGCAACAAAAAAGCCCCGACCGGATGTGAGAGGTGTTATAAAAAAAATAACGAGCCTCAAGCAGCCACGGATTATTGATTGTTTAATTTTTTATGGAAATTTCAGTAGGCATACATCCGGTGCCGAGGCTTTTGTCTACTCAATAATCTTCTGTCTGAAGATAATTATGTTGTAAAAATTAGAATTATGTTGTAAAAATGATGGTTTTTGTAAGTAAATGAATAGATTTGCATCAAATCATAAAAGCATATTAATATCGAATAATGAACTCGAATGTCTTAAAAAATCGCCGGACAAGGAGAACCACCGTTACTTTAGAAGCCGACGTGGCGGATTTTATTCAGGAAACTCTCAGCCGGAATAAGGAACTCAAAGAAAAACAGCTCATCAACAAACTGCTCCGCTCCGGGATAAAAAATGAAACGAACCAGCCTGCCGTAAAATTCAAAATAGAAGGTTTCAAATCCAAACTTTTACCGGGCGTATCGGCGGACGATATTGAACGAATGCTGGACGAAGTTTAGTCCTCAACGCATTAGATACTCCGATCACAATCTATGGATTATTTACTCGACAGCAATATCCTGCTTTACGCAAAGATGGATTCGATGCCGGAACACACCGTCATTTCAAAATGGCTGGAAGAAACCGTCTCCGACCGAAACAATGCGATCAGCGTTTGCGAAACAAGCATTTTATCGTTTTTAAGAATCGCCACTAATGAAAAAGTATTTCAGCCGACGCTGCCGACGAACGCCGCCGCGCAGTTTATAGACTCTTTTCTTAAATGTCCGAACGTCAATTTGCTGCTGACTTCCGCCAATCATTATCTCGAAGTAATAAATTTAATGGACAAGCTGAGTTTGCGGGGGAACCTGGTGATGGACGTTCATCTGGCGGTATTGGCTTTAACTACGGGCGCGACGCTGGTGACGCGCGATAAAGATTTTACTAAAATTCCATATTTGAAAACTTTTAATCCGCTCAGGAAGTAATAAATATGTTCGATTGATTCGATAATTAACAGGCTCGCGCCGGATTTTCTGGTGTGCTTGAGCCTTTAATCCAAAATTTTACAACTTAATTAAATTTCAACAACTTCCGAAGAGTCACCGATCAATTAAACCGTATGGAGCATATAAAAAGTCTAAATATTATAAACCGTACGAAGAGTATAAATAATATAAACAGTATAAATAGTATGCGCTATTAAAATATAAGTCCGGTTTTACGGATCGTTTAGACTTCCGGATTTCCTAACGAACACGCAGTTCCAAAATCAGACAATCGGCAGGTTCGAACGGGAGCGGCAACATTATCCGCGCGGCGATTTTTGAGGAAGGACTATCTGTCTGAAACCAGGAAACAGTAAACCAGCCCAGGTTGCTATTTAACAACAATTGTCCGGCTTAAAATGAGTATTTTGATCGAATAGAAACTGCTCGCCGATTAAAACGTTTTCCGACAAAAACGCGGCTTTCAAATGCAAGTCGGATTTTGTGACACGGGCTTTCGACCGTTACGACCTGGATCTCTTTTTCGATTCGATTTCTTCGAATATGCGATCGAAAAAATTTCCGCGGTTGAAAAACAATGAAGTGAATACCACCAAATAGTATAATTCGCCTTCGCGTTCGTAGCACTCGACCTTCTGGAAAGGAGCGAAATAAAATTCCTTTCCGCCCCGTTCGATGATGTATCTCGAGTCGAACAACACCGTCAGCGTGCGGTCGATCCGCTCGCCGGTCAGTTCCGGTCCCTCGAACAGGCGGGCGTATTCGCGGGCGATCTCGGGCAGGCTGAAGTACAGCTCGTCGTCCTCGGGGTCGAAATTGATATTGCCGGGAACAGCCAGTTTTCGGAGTATTATTTCGAGCCGCTCCTCGTCGGGACCGGGGTAAAGGCTGCGGGGATCGTTGGGCAGGTCGTTGACCCCTCTTTTGATCGGGTTCGCCGAAATGATCGTTAAAACGTACCGCCGACCGTTGTATTCGAACTCCCGCCGCACGTCGGGCATGATGTTGTGTTTATCGGCTCTCGGCAGGTCGTCTACGAACCGCGGCAATAATTCGTAGACGCCGATCGGTTCTTCGGTCTTCAATTCACCGTCTTTTTTATTGTGTTTGGTTTTCATTTTCCAACAAGCGAATCCCGTCCAAATCTTTTCGGGTAATTTATTTTAACGACAAACCGCGCTTTGAGCGATCTTGCCTTCGGTAAACCTTTCAATCACAATTTCTTTCTCGATCCTTTCCTAAATTGTAAGAAACCTCGCCGGTTTGATATTCTTTTCTCGCGTACTTTCTTTGAAAATCGAAACGGACAGCATGAATCGAGAGGGCGAAATTTCTCTCAAACGATACCCGGAGCCGACTTCCCCTTTATCTTTGATACTTATTCCGGCGCCGCTTTGCCTCAAAAACGCTTCGTTGCTAATTAGCAACGATTTAAAATTATTCTTTTGTTCGGTTTCTGTCAAACGAGTTGACCTGTGCGAAGAGATAAAGTCATTCCACGCTCATCCTCCGCATCCTTTTTCATCGGGAGGAAACGCCTGATGGGAAGAGCCGAGCGCACTAAACCGAAAAGACTGGGCGAAAAGTTGAAATTGATCCGCGAGACTCTCGGGCTCTCTTTCGAAGAAATGATTCGGAAGCTCGATTATCCGCAGATCCCGCTTCATCGGGCAAATATCCTCCGGTACGAGTCCGGTCAGCTCGAACCACCGCTCTTAATTCTACTTTGCTACGCCAGACTAGTTAATATTTCGACCGACGACTTGATCGACGACGACGCTGATCTGCCTTTGAGGTAGAGATTTGTTCAGAAAACATAATTGTGTATTTTCGTGAACTGATTCTTGAATTCGAACAGACAAGAGCAAATTTTGCCATCTGAATTTTGCCTGACACGAATGTTTTCCTTATCTGCCGAAAATTTCTTTTCCGTTTGAGCTTTCAAATTAGATAGATGTAGCTTAGTTAACACAGTTTCCCCTAAATTCATGTAAAATACTTGTTTTGATCGATCCGGCTTTTGTGTCGCTCTGTGTTGCGAAAAAAGTCCGGCACAACATTTCTGCAGATTTACGGTATTCTTCTTATCGAACTTCAATAAAACGAAATTTAGCGCAATATAAAAGGGGATGATTTTATTTTTGTTACGTCATGTGACGACTGACGTGTCGGTTTATTTAACAATATTCGTCATTAAATACCGAACAACAACGATCTATTTGAAAAACTGTGTCGGCTGTCATTAGATTGCAGACAAAAACTAAAATTACATCACATCACCTTAATTTTGTGAGATATGACAAGTTTTCTCCTTTCATAACTATTTTTTTACAGACGAAATTGTAAACAATAACTACTTTAAATATTAAAACCTTTATTATTAACAGCTTAGAGCAAAAACTATAGTAACAAAAATTACCAGTTCTGGATAAAGGATTGGTGATTATAAAAGTTACTTTAAAGTCTCTAATTATGATGAATTTCAAAATCCAATTGATGCCTAATTGTTAAAAGAAAATATAATTTAAGTATCCATTTTTTAGTCCGCGTTTATTCATTTCTCAATCGTTAAAGTTCAAATAAATCATTTAAACGCTTTAAAGCGTTTAAATGATTTATTTGAACTTTAACTGTGTAAGATTTTAGATGTGTCACTGTGTCAGCGAGACAATGGCTTCTTTAAACCTTTTACAGTCAACGACTTAACAATAAAATTGGGCTTGACTTTTTGTGCTGTATTGATAATAAGATTGAAAAGAACAGCGATGGTGTTATTGAATATCAAAAATAACTACAATAAAACCCCTTTAAAACATGAGGGAATAAAAATTTCGCGGATTGAATTCCATAATATTTATCTTAATAAAATTGTTTAAAGACAGCACTTTTCAAACGTTCTTAAAATCAAGGTTTATTAAAGACAATTTAAAGTCGTGATTCAGAAATGCAGTAGTTATTGTCAGCACGTGAAAGGAGAGAAAAATGAATTTAATCGATCATAAATCGAACGATCATCAAAACGAAGTATTTCCACTACCCCGATTAAATGATCTCAAAAATATATCCTCTCAATCGGCGTCTATAAAATCTGTCAGTGAACAGGAATTGAAAAATTATCATAAATTATACCCGAAAGAACAGTTACGACTTCGAAATTGGATATTTACGCAATACCTAAATGAAAAATCGCTTAAATCAGAGGATATCCCGGTGAAGGTTTCGAATACTGGTTATGTCTTGGACCGTGAACAGATTTGTGAAGAAATTAAGGATTATTTCGGCATCGAGATCGGCATCTTCCAATTTATGCGTGGTCGGTTTTGTGAAAAGTTAAAAGAACTTATTACCGCTCAACTGGAAAGAGACGGAAAAAACGAGCCGACTCGGGAAGAAAAACTATCGGCAAAGAACACCGCTCAAGGAAAATACCGCAAGTTTGCCGAAATACTTCAAAAATGGTTAAAAAACTTGGGCAAAACGGGCAGTAAACTAAAGTTAAGTCAAAATCGAAAAAATATCGACTATGTGTGGATTTCCAATGAAACAGATATTCCTTATTCCTATTTGGTCACCCCAAACAGTCGTCTCTCCAATCTCCTTAAAAAAGCAGTCAAAGAAATCGGAATCAAAAATGTTCAATCTCCGGAAAAGTTTATTGGCTGCCAATACACTTACCGCGAGCTTTTGGATTACGGAACGCACTGTCGCGGTGTCGAGGTCGAAGGAAACAATAATGCCCAGCAGCAAGTCAACAACACTCGCTCCGCTTTGTTGCAGTTCTTAAAGGAAATGGGATTTTCTCTCGACTCGACGATCGGTTCCGAGCTCGGCTTATTGTTCTCTGAAAGCAGGCAGTCATTCGCCTTGACGATTGCAAACATCCACACCAAAAAGAAACTGTTTTCGGAATTGGGAAAATGGCAAAGTTACTATCGAACGCTGTTGCTAATAGACGATTTGCCAGCGGATTTTGCCGACGCCCTGGCTTTACTGATAGAAACAAGCGACACGACCTGTCAAAAACTTACTAAACTGCTTGACCCGGCAAACGCAAACAATTCAAAAATAGCAAGGTGGGCTCGCGGCGTTAGCACACCCACTTTGGCGCAACTTCCTTATGTGCTTAAGATAGAAGAGTTTTTTAATCTTCCTCCGCAGACGCTTGCGAAGCGTGTCGTATTCAATCCTATATCCGGCGTAAACAACGCTCTCAGCCGGGGAAATTTTCCGCGTCCGATCGGCGTGAAGTATTCAGTTTTAGCGAAATATCTCCCGATTAACTTCCCTTCACTTCCAGTTGATGAACAATGGCGACTGGTGACTTGCGTAAATGATTACCTTAATCAAAACAAATCAAAATACCGACGGGAGCTGGCAGTTTTATCCAAGATTCGCTATGGCCTGAAAGCAAGCGATTTTCAGTACGAGCTTCTTTCTGAAATGGATAAACTTATCGACTTTAAAACGCAGGAACTTACTCCATCCGGATATCAGCGCAAGGAAGGTAGCCAGTGGAGGAACTCGCCCGGTCGCAAAGGCACGGTAGATATATTCAAATCCATGGCGAGCTCGGTTTTCGGAGTTCTGACGGCTCCAGAGGAAAAGCTCGGAGCGGGCGTCGAAATCCGCCAGCTGAGTCTGACTCATTTGGTTTTGCCGGCGGTGTGGCGGTTGTATATAGCTTTTATGAAAAATCGAACCGGCAGAATACCTCTAGGCAATCTCAAGCGTTACCTCAGCATGACCTATTCCTGGCTCGATCTAGAGTACGGGTGGGTCGCGCAAAGCCCCTGGCTGGCGGAACGCCTCGAACAAATTCCCGGGATACTGACCGAAGCCGACGTGGCGCTTGCAAAATCCGATTGGCGCGAATTTATAAGAAAGATCGAGATTGAATTAAATGATTTAAAGCGCCAGATAAACCACCTGGAAAAAAATGCTCCGCCTCACAGGGACAGTCATATACCGATTAAGCCGATTCTCGAAAGCGAGAAGCCGCTTGAGATTTTGAGTAATGCCATTAACAGATACGAACGTAGGATACCTCGCCACCCGACAGCCCCGATAGCCTCGGCAATTTCCTTAAGAAATATAATCCTTTTGCGGATTTTAGCCGAAACGGCGTTGAGGACGCATAATCTTCTAAACCTCGATTGGAAGCCGGATAATACCGGTCAGTTGCGGCGTGATCGGAACGGATGCTACAAAATCGAAATTCCCTGGACCGAATTTAAGAATCCCGATTCTAGTTTCTTCGGTTCTCCGAAAGCAAAACAAAACTACGTGGTCAAACTATCTAATAGACTGACCCCGTTATTGGACGAATACCTTTTCAGCGTCAGAAATTTTCTTTTGGAGAGGTGGGCTTCGTCCAAAAAGCGTTGCGACACGGTTCGGGACGAAGGATTTTTATTCGTTGCAAGCCCGCAATCGGCGGGTCAGAGAACCAGCTATGATACAGCCAAGGATATACTAGTAAATTTCAGCTCGCTCGAGTTGGTTTATAATCCGTTAACGGGTGCGGGCATAGAGGGAGTCGAATCCTTCTGCATGCACGCCGTCAGACACATCATGGCGACCCATATGTTGAAACTGACCGGCTCTTATGAGATTGCCGCCGACGCAATCCAAGACACTGTAGAGACCGTTAAAGCGCACTATGGGCGGTACTCTCCGAAAGACCGCGACAAGAAATTCCGTTCTTTGATCACCGATTTGATGGAGCATGACGAGGAATGAAGAACGATGCGATAAAAGCAGCCGGCACGGAAAGCATGACACGGGCGAAGAGCCGATTGCAGAAAAATCAGAAGGCGATCGAGTGGCTGCTGGCGACAAAGGGACTGACCCGGTCAACCATCGATAAATATCATCTCGGGCTAACGGAAGAAATAAAAGTTAAAGGAAGTCTGACCTGCTTCAACGCTCTCTCCGCCCCGGTAATATCGACGGATGGAGAACCGAAAAGACGACGGGTCTACGAAGAGATTCCGAAAATCACGATCAATCCGAAAGTCATCGGCGGGTGGGCGGTAGGCGATCCGCTAGGTTATTACTCGGGAAGCGTCGAGGGCAAAAAACGTATTTTCGTCTGTGACTCCGTTTTCGACGTCTGGCGGCTCGATCAGGAAATTGAAAGAATAGGCGGATTCGAGGACCTTGTATTTGTTTGTTCGACACATAAGGGTATTATGCCCGAGGAATTTTGTCGGGCCGAATTTTGGGAGCCTTTCAAAAAGGTTTGTTTCGGGTTTTCAAAAGGAGAAGCCGGCGATCGGATCAGCGGAAACTTAGGAAAATTCTGTCCGGCAAATATTAAACGCGTCGCGCCTCCCGGGGAATGCCGAAATTGGGTCGATTTCTTCAATAACGGTGGCACCGCCGAACAACTTGCCGAGCTCATACGCACGGCGGAAACATCGAACCCCGCGCTTCCCGAACCGAACTTTTTTCTGAAGGAAGAGACCGGCGAGTTCGCGATCGATCCGGTCGACTGCAACAGCGCCTTTGTCGGCGGCTATTACTATTATGCTTTCCGCGTCGAGAAACGCGAAACTGAACGTACAAAGCATCGCGACGGCACGGTATCGGAAACAATCGTAACGAGCTACCAGGCGAAAGTCCTTCGTTCCGACGGCACGAAAATGGATATCCTTACTCTGCCGGCGCCTCGCGGAACGCCCGCCGCAGATCGCGTCGTCGCTTTATCTGACGGCGCTCGTATCGTACGAAAGCCGAGGGCCAACCTTTACGCACACTGGCGCGCAAAAGACATCGACGAATTTGTTCGGCGACTGCGGTCCGGGCAGAATGTAATGGACCGCACTTTCGCCGAAATTCTTGCCGACTTGGAAACCCATTTTCGGCGGGCGGTTTGGCTCCCATTCGAAGCGGATTATGCGGTCGTCGTTTTATATTCCGTTTTATCCTTTGTGTACAATGTTTTCGATGCGGTTCCGCTTTTGATCGTCAACGGACCGAAAGGCACGGGCAAAAGCGATCTCGGCACCGCCTTTGAGACGGTTTCCTTCAATGCGTGCAGCATCGGGCAAAGCAGCCCGGCGGCGGCAGTCAGGATCATCAATGAATCGAGAGGACTGATCGTTTGGGACGATCTGGAGGCGCTGTCTGCTGGTACCAGCAAGGACGGCTTCAGCGAGCTGCGGCAAATGCTCAAACTCTCCTATAAAAAGATGACCGCCAAAAAAATTATTACCGACCGCCACGGTCAGAGTTCCGTCTTCAATTTTTTCGGACCGAAAGTCATCAATAATACGCGCGGCGCCGATCGGATCCTCGGCAGCCGGATGCTGACCGTCCAAACTGCCCCGATCCCCTTCGGGCAACGCGGGAAAATCGATCTGACCGGCTCAAGTCCAGACCAGACGGAGCTTATTCGCAAAGATTTATATGCCTGGGGAATGACTGCCGCCGGTGAAATCCACGAGCTTTACCGGAAAGTAACTAACAACAACCGCGGCACCCGGCAGGACGAGATTCTGGCTCCGCTTAGGACTCTTGCCCATTATGCGGGCGATCAAGATCTGCTGGAACGTTTGGAGTCCGCCTGTCGGCGCGAAGACGAAATTACCCTTCCTCCGGTCGAGCCGCTCGAGCTATTGGAGCAAGCCCTCCTGAAATGCGTCGGCAAGGACTTCGCGACAGAAGTCTCGCTACCTCATCTGCAATTGGAAATCGCGCTTCTGCTCGATGCTCTCAATCCGCGGCGGACAATAATCGCCGATGGATTTCAATTTTGGAAGGACGAGCAATGGATCGGCAATGCGATGACCAGCCGCGGCTTTAGAGACAAAACAACTCCGGTTCGCCGCGCCCGTTTGTACGGCAAAGAAACTCGCATCTATCGCCTCAATGAAAGATTTGTCGGCGCTTGTTTCGAAAGGATAAATCCTGACGGAAAGAATCGAAGCCCGCTGAAAAGCGCTAGTTCATTTGATTTCTGCCTTTCCAAGACGTGCAGTGAATGCGAGTTTGCCGGCATTTGCGAAGAGACCGTGCCGGAATTGATGCCCGCCAAAATGAAACGCTTTCGCAAGTTCGAGAGATTAAATCCGAGTGCCAAAAGTTAAGATACTCTGAGCATGATGCCTTTACTAACTCAACGTTATTTCTTATACTTCTAAATAATTTAAACGATATAATACGTATAAACGATTAAAACAATTAAAATCGTTTATACTGTTTAATTAATTATGATCATTTGCGTGGGCGGACAAAAGGGCGGAACCGGTAAATCGACGACGGCGGTGTGCCTCGCGGCGTGGCTCGCCGGTCAGGGCAGGGACGTGCTGCTGATCGACGCCAACGCCGCGCAGGGCACGGCATCGAACTGGGCGGAGCGCCGCGGCTCTAATCACCCGGAGCTGCCGCCGGTCAACTGTGTCGAGAAAAGCGGCAACATTTACGAGGCGGTGCGCGACCTGGCGAAGCGCTACGACGAGGTGATCATCGACTCGGGCGGACAGGATTCGAAGGAGCTGCGCACGGCGCTGCCGACGTCGCACCTTCTGCTCACGCCGACGCGCCCGAGCCAGGCGGACATCGAGACGCTCGTTTACGTTTCCGAGCTTGTCGACCAGGCGCGGGACTTTAACCCGCAGCTCGAAGCGCGCGTGCTGATCACCAACGCGCCCCCGAACCCGGCAGTCAAACTGGTCGAGGAAGCGCGCGAGCTGCTCGACCAGCTGAGCGACACGTTTTCGGTCTGCTCGACCGTCATTTTCAACCGGAAGGCTTATATCGACGCGTTGACGGGCGGGCTCGGCGTTCACGAATTGAACAACGCGAAAGCGACCGCGGAAATCGAATCCTTGGGCAGGGAGATACTTCAATGGCAAAAGAAAAACAAAAAATGACGCTGAACGTGAAGCGGCGTGCGAATAACGATCAGATGCCGCCGGCGATCGATTCGGCGAAGGTCGAGGCTTTCGCGATGGGCGCCGAAACCGAAAAGAAAGAGAAGCTGCCGGCGCCGGCGCCGAAACAAAAGGTCGTTCGCGATGCATTCACGATGCCGGAGGAAGACCACGCGCTGTTCGGCGTCATCCAGCGGAAATGCCTTTCGCTCGGTATCGTCGCGACGAAATCCGAGATCCTGCGCGCCGGATTAAAATACCTGGCGGAACAAAACGGCGAGTCGCTCGAGAAGATCATCCGGGCAGTACCGAAAATCAAAACCGGTCGCCCGTCCGACAACTCGAGAAAGAGCTAGTTTTTATTCTCGACAGAGTTATTTCTGAGCCGTCCCCGATACTCGATATTCTTTCGATTACTTGCACGATCCCGAGGGCGGCACGCCCGTACAACTACGAATTTGCGACGGTTCGACTGCCATACAGCGATATACTGGATTTTCTATTTTAATGGTTCATACCGTTTTAATAGTATTAATAATTTATACGGTATTAATCATTAATACTATTTTAATGATTAATACCGTATAAACAGTTACCGAGGCTGAAAACGAAAATAATCGAAAGCAGGCGGTACCCGGACCAACAGCTTGATTTTGGAAAGCGGGGACGCGGCTTAAGTTAACAGTATCGAATTGATCGGATTATTGCTCGGTATAATCGGTATAAACGGGAAGCGCAAGGGGTCTCGTCAGCGCGTTAAACATCTCGCCGCCGGGAAAACGAGACAAAGAGCGGAAAATGTCATAAAATCTTATAAAAATTGATCAGCATCGAAAATGAGTAAACCGCAGCGCCGAAAAAGAGAGAAAAAGAAAAAGTTCGGTCAACTGGAGATCACCAAACCGGAACAGCTTTTACTGTTCGAATTGGGTCCCGAAGACGACGATTATTCGCAGTCGGTCGAGCTGTACGATTTCATTCCGAAATACTTCTGGGGAAAAAGCGTTCGTCAGAACGGGAAGTTTCTGGATAATCTACAGCGCGAGTTCGAATGCCGCGGCAGGCGTTATAATTTGACGCTGATGCCGGCGCGTCTCGAAATGGAAAACGGCGGTTTCAAAGAGTTCTATCCGGCGCGCAGGGAAGAGCTGGTCGAGGACGCCCTGAGAAAATTGATGACCGAGCGCCAGAGCGTCATGCTGGACGGGGAAGCGGGCATCGTTTTCTCTCTTTACCAGCTGCAAAACGAGCTCGCCGAGAAAGGACATACATTCAGTTACGCCGAGCTGAAGGACGCGATCCGCGTCCTCAACAGCACCGACATTATCCTCAAGGACGACAACGAGCAGATCGAGACCGCCTTCAGCCCGATCGAAAGCTACGGTTTCGCCGGGGACGGCGGCGAGACGAGAACGTTCGTCCGGTTCTCGCCGCTCGTCACGCACAGCATCAAAGCCGGCGCCTACCGCATGATCAACTACGATACGGCGATGAGCTATACCTCGGTCATCGCCCGGCAGCTGCATAAGCGAATGTCGCACCATTACATCCAGGCGAGCATGTCGAACCCTTACGAAATCCTTTTAACGACCATCGTCCGCGATTTCGGACTGACGCTCCAAAAAAGAATTCAGCAGAACCTGGTAGAAATCGAAAAAGCGATCGAAGAAATGAAGGACAAGAACGTCGTGCTCAAATGCAACGTTCATAAGACCTTCGACCTCAAGCCGCGCAAGAAGCTCATCGAGGTCAAATTTTCTTTTCAACCGCACCCGTTTTTTATTAACGACATTAAAAAAGCCAACGCCAGAGCAAAAAAGCTGCGCGAATCGAACGAATAAAATCAACCGATCGGAGCGCAGGCAGAGGGAAACGGAAATGACTGTTAAACATTTTTGTTGGGACTGATAATGCGTAACTATTACAAGGCGATTCGCAAATAAACGTTGTTTTGCACTTTGTAATGCCGACTGAAGGAGATGAGGGAGGTGCGTTAAGAGAAAAAGCCGGTTGGACGATTTTCTGTTGCGGGACGGGTACGGCGTAATTTCGGTATTTCCGGTCGCTGTTGCTCAAGCTTATCGGGAATGAGGTTAGTAATCTCGCTAAACCTTGATAGAGCCGTGTTTGGCGGAATACTTCAATATACTTCGGCAGGCATCGGCAACAGGAAATAATAAAAACGACGAAAGCCCTCGTCGGTCTCGGCAACAGGAAAAGAGAAAAACGCGCGTCTCTTTTTCCGTCGGATCAACAGGAATTCGTAATTTCGTTTCACCTCGCTATTGCTCCGAGCAACATGAGATAAGAAATAGCCTATTACAAATAAATGTGGTAAAACTATAATGACCTTGATTCAAGTCATCGAAAGGTCATCCTTATGGTAATAAATCCGCTAAAAAAGATAACCGTCACTTGCCAATGCTAATCGTTAAAGACCGCGCAGTGTATTAAGGTTTGACCTACACATACTAAGCAAAGGAAGCAATTCAGCGGGTAAATAACGTACTCTCTAGGTTTGACCTACACCTTGACAAGGTTTGACCTACGAAATATCGAGGTCTGACCTACGCAAACAGTAAGGTTTGACCTACACGAGTATTAAGGTTTGACCTACGCCAGCGGTTTTCCGGACTTTCACTGCACGTAAAATCGCCAAAATAACAAGGTCTGACCTACAGAATCTCAAGGTTTGACCTACAACAGGCGAAATTCTATCGAGGTTTGACCTACACCGCATCGAGGTTTGACCTACACAACAGAAAAAACGCCTCGAAATCATGCGAAAACGCCCCGAAATCGCCCGAAATATCAGTAATCGATCGAGGTCTGACCTACACCGGCATTCGTTAGCGATCAACGATCATCGGTTCAAAAATCAAAATCCGCCGGCTTAATCTCTTTAGTCTTTAAATTTAAACTATTATTACTCTTTATATTTAATCTCTTTTATTATCGGACGCAAAATATCCTCATTAATAGCCGGAAAGACCCCTTCAAAACTAAACCCCTAGGGAACCGATCAAATATACAAATCATTAGGCTTGTTTGACGACACCGCTCTCGTACGCCAGAAAGAATGCGCTCTGCAACACATAGACATCGCCCTTGTCGTCGTACGAAGGATAAAATTCCTTTATTTTCTCGATGAACCATGAAAGAAAATTCAGGCAAATGTAGACATGCACGTTATAACATTCCGCCGAATACTGGTTATATTGCGGATGAAGATGAATTGAACTCTGTCCGTTTTCGCTCTTGAGGGTTAATAGCTTTCCGGCAGCATGAGTGGAAAAATGAGCAATTTCCGAGAGCAAGGAATAGACGGCTCTTCCCGGCGGCTCCGAAAAGTTCTTAATATTGGGAGTTTTCTTTAACAGTTTCGAGATCGGGTATGAATCCAACTCTTTCATTCGAGCAAAACTCTCCATTTGTTTCCTGATAAGCGTTTGAGCCTCGACCAGATCCCCGTTTATGATCAGCTCGTTTATCAAATAATGCGTCCTCACAAAAGAAGCAATCAGATAAAGCTGATAGGAACTTTCCTCGGTGAGCGTTCCGATTTCCGAATTTACCGTCGAAGCCAGCTTGGCAAGAAGGCCGTCTATAATAAGCCTGAGATTAGATATATCTTTTTCTTCTTCGGCTAAGTATTTTACGGACGTCTCCTCTCGCGCATAATAAGCTTGCGCCTGAAATCCCGCCGCGTAAGCCACTAAATTTTCTATTAACTGCCTCTTAGCGGTCTCGTTTAACATACCGTGATAATTCCCCCGCTCGCGCAAGCTAACATCCAAGACCGATTTGCGTTTCGAAGCGGAACGACATTGACGGCAGATCGACCCGCTCGCGAAAACGTCTCAGTTTTCTCGGTCGCAGCTTTCAAGAAAACTGTTGATAAATCCGATCACTTCCGCCTGCAGGTCATCGTCTTCGGCGTCCTCGCCAAGCAGGAATTTCGCCGCGCGGCTTGCCCCGACCGCGTCGATTTTGAGGAAGTCGTTCCTCAAAATCGAAAGCGCTCGTTCGCAGTGCTCATTTTCGCCCAACGAAAGGAATCTCTTCGCCACTTCCTTCGGTCCCGATCCGAAATTGCGGATCGTGTAAAACAGATCGTAGGCATCTTTATTTTCGCCGCGATTAAAAAAGGCGATCGACTTTAAGACCACGAACGCGCCCGGACCGCAGACGCGGATTTTTCTGTTCTCGATCATTTCGCTCTTTATCGTCGGTCCGTTTAGAGTCACTTCGACGTAATCGCTAAACGCCAGCATCAATCCGTCGGTCGGGAGCGCCGCAAAATCTTTTTCGAGATTCTTGAATCTTCGCGCTTTACCTTTGTCCTCGTCCGTCGCGGGAATCAGAAAATCCAAGGTGACCTTCCCGCCGCCCTCGTTTATCTGCCAGCGCTGGCTGGTTGGATTTCCCTTCTCGTTCGTGTCGGGACTGAACCCCGCGCCGCGCAGCCGCTCGGTAATGTTCTGGTAAAGCCGGTCGTCGTAAACGGCGATCGACAGACCGATGTCGAGATCCGTCGTGCCGGCGTGCGGATCGACGCCCTCCGGCAAATTCGACTGGTCGACGATCAGCGAGGGAACGAGACCGCCAACGATCACGATTTCATCCATGAAATCGCCGAGGAGCGTGCAGACGTAACGGCAGGTCATCAGCACTAATTCCACCTGATCGCTTTCGTACCCGGTGATGGTTTTCGGCTTACCCTGCATCCGACCTCCGGTTCAGGTATCGTTCACGCAGCGCTGCAGCCGCTTCTTTCGCTCTTTCCGGGTGACCCTTGAGATCCAGATAAACCTGCACCGGATGAGCGCACCGCACTCCTTGACGGTCGGACGCTCCGTCAAAAACGCCTTCGTCGTTCGGCACGACCAGCCAGGCGTTGCTGCCTTTCTCGCCTTTGATGAAACCGAGCGCCTTCAACTCGCTTTCCGATGGAAAATGCCGGAGATAGATCGTCGAGGTCCTGAAAGTGGCGAAATGCGATAATATCCAGGCGGCACTTAATCCGGTTAGGGCGTAATCGGTTTCACCGATTTCAAAGAAAGTGGTCAGCCTCGATAAAACAAGATCGCTCGTTCTTTCGGCAATGTGCCCTTTGATGATCCGATGTTTTAAAAAATCGTATTTTTCGTGCCAGGCGTCGAGCAGAATATCCGGGTCTTTAGGTTTAACTCCGCCAGCTGAGTTTCTGACGAGCAGACCGCCTCTCTCCATCTCACGAACTACCCGGCTGACCAAACCCTCATCCAGTTCGGTTTCATGAGTCAATTCCCTCTGCGTGATGAGTCTTTCGGGATCGATTAAAAGATGCCTCGCGATACGCGAACTTTTCGGCGCGAAAAAATCTTTCGGGCGCCCGGCGGACTTAAACTGGTTGGACTTCCCTTCCACGTGAATTCGGAGTCCCGGAGCCTTAATGTCTGCGTTGCCGGAAAGGTCGAGCCATGAAACGCCTCTTTCCTCGCAGAGCCGGCGCCCGACGTCGCCCATAAAAGGGACCGCCACGACCGGAATCGCATTTTCCGATACTTCTCCAGCGTATTTATTGAGCATATCGATCGCGCTGATCACCGCCGGCGCGGCACCGGTGTTTTTGTGCTCGAACACGAACGTCCAGCCGCCCGTTTTCTGAACTAAGTCGATCTGAAGTCCTTTTTCTTCGGGTTGACAGTCGATTTCGCCCTCATCTCCGCCGATCCATTCCTTCATCAGCTCGACGATTTTCCTAAAAGCTTGTTGTTCGCGCGCACTACTCATACTTGACTAATTAAAGCAACTTGATTATACAATCAAGCTGGACTATTTAGTCAAGTAAATGCTTGAAGGTAAGGAGTGCTTTCGGTCCGTAATTAGAACAGCCAATCTTTGGTAATTTACAACCATCGACCTACATAGCTACAAAACTCGTCATATTCCGCGCCGTGCGCGCGGCTCAAAAATTCTTCTTTGAGGCGGACCTGAATCTGCATCAGCACGAATCCCAAAAAGAAAATCAGAAGCGTGAAGGCATTCGGCAGCGCCAGAAGCATACCCGCCATCGTGACGATCATTCCGAGAAAGATTGGGTTGCGCGACCCTGCGAATAGCCCGGACCGCACGAGCGCCGTTTCCTATTGCTCGTCGATGCCGATGCTTCAGTAATTGCCCATCTGAATCTGCGCTAAGACCGCCCAGCTAAGGGAAAGAACCAAGTAGCCCGATTCTAAGATAATGGATTCTGTTTTCGAGCCAGAATACGGGCAGCAGATACGGATAAACATCCGACACAAAGGCTGGATGTTAACCAACGCGCTTAAACCGACCATCACGATCTTAAAGAGTTTACCGATTTAATCTGCGCCTGGTCCTCCCCCTGAAAGCTACAGGATTACCGCCCGTGCATTTCCAGATGTGATAGGTCGACAGGACGAAAGCCTCCGCGAAATAGACGAGCAGGAAGACGAGCAGAAATTACTGAATTAGCTCGCTGACCATAATCCAAAAATTACCGCGCGCCTGATTAATACTCGTCTTCGAACAATTCAATTTTTAAATTTCTGTCTGAAAACAAACAAGTGCCTGTTTGTTTTCAAGCAATCATTAAGGTTTTCGTCAATCTCAAAAAAAATCAAGACTATAAATAACTCAATGTTTACCGGGTTAACGAGCGTTTTTTCAATTAATTCAATTTGCGGCATATAGCTTGCGAAAGAGACTCTGGAAGATTATTTTCGCCGGAAATAAATTTTATGAATATTTTTCAAGCAAATTTGAAACAGAGCGTCTTAGCAATCGCCTTACTGATATTCACGGTTTTTGGAAATGCGATGCAAATCTTCGCGCACGGCGGCGAGGACCACGGCGACGCTAAACCGAAAACCGAAACGACCAATAAAGGCACGGTGTCGCATTCTTCGCGGCTCGGCGATCTGGAAGTGATGCTCAAACATCCGCTTTTTCTGCCCGACACGGCGACGACCGCGCGGTTGTTCGTCACGAAATTTGAAACGAATGCCGGTTTTGCGGAAGTTACTCCGGCAATCGAAATTGAATCGGCAACGGGCGCGGTCGTGGAAGCGAAAATCGAGAAAACCGATACTGCCGGAATTTTTAATGTGGGCTTTCCTGCTCTGCCCCAGGGCGTTTACACGATTCGCGCCAAATTAACGCACGACGGCGAAACCGACACGGCGACGTTTTCCGGCGTTGAAATTAAGCTCGCGTCGACAGTTTCAGCCGACGGCGACGGAATGAGTTGGGCGCGAACAATTTTGATTGCATTTATTTTTCTAATTGTTCTGGCACTTTTCGGCGGTCTGATTTATTTTGTCCTGCGCGTAAGCGAAGGCAGAGCGATAAACGAGGAAACCGTTTCGGCTTAAATGAAAATCGGAATTTTTCAACCGCAAAATATATCGAGCAAGGGAAGGTTTTTTCAGCCGAATGTGTTTTCCTGTCTTCTTTCGGCTGCGGCGGTCGCGGCGGTTATTATTACCGCGACCGTCAATAATTTTTCGCAGGACACAACGCCGACCCCAACGCCGGTTCCCCTCAAATTGACTTCCGCCGAATACGTTTCGCAGGGGGACGGTTTGACCATCGAAAAACTTCTCGAACTCGGCGCGAGCCGACGAGCGGATTTGCAGGCGGCGAGGCAAAGACTAACGATTGCCGAAGGACGTTTGCAGCAGGCGCGTTTTCGTCCGAATCCGACTTTGAGCGGCGAATTCGGAACGGCGAGAATTTTGGGCGGAGGCGATGAAAGTCAGTTTTCGGTCGGCGTCAGCCAGGTTTTTGAAACAGGCAATAAACGAAATCGGCGCACGGCGGTCGCCGAACTCGAGTTACAGCAGGTTCGCGCTGAAATTTTTGCGCTCGAAAGACGGCTGGCGGTTGAAATCCGCACGGCTTACACGACTGCGATTTCCGCCGCGCGGCAGCTCGATCTTCTGGAAAAATTGATTTCTGCCAACCTCGAAATCGTGCGCGTCATCGAGGCGCGTTTGCAGGAAGGCGATGTCGCGCCGCTCGACGTAAATCTAATCAAAGTCGAAGCCGATCGTTTACGAATTCAGGTGATCCAGGCGCGAAACGATTTGGAAACGGCGCTTTTGCAGCTCAAAACCTTTATCGGGGCGGACGTTGCCGAAGCCATTAAACTCGCGCCTCAAACCGAACGTCCGCCGCGTCTCGATTTGGGGTTGGGCGAATTGACCGGTATTGCTTTGCGTGAACGCGCCGATTTGCAGGCTGCCCGGCTCGGCGAGGAACTCGGAACGGCGCGGATAGATTTGGCAAAAGCCAATTCCGTGCCGAATGTTGCGGGTTCGATCACCTACTCGCGCAATAAACGGATCACCGAATTTCCGCCGGTCATCGGCGGCAGCGTTACGAACCGGGACAACGAATTAACTTTCGGCGTAACGATTGATATTCCGATTTTCAACCGGAATCAGGGAGAAATCGCTTCCGCCACCGGCGAGCGGCTGCAGGCGACACGCAGCCGTGAGTTTTTGGAATCAACCATCCAGCGCGATGTCGCCGTTGCTTACCGCAAATACCGGGCGGCGGCTGAAGCCCTGACGATTTACGCCGTGCAGATCATTCCGCGCTCTGAGGAAAATTTGAGATCGATTCGTTCGGCTTACGGTTTCGGCGAGTTTTCCGTTTTTGAAGTCGTTAATGAGCAGCGCCGTCTGACCGAAAACGTCACCGGCTACAATCAGTCCCTGCGCGATTATTACAACGCTTTGAATGAGCTCGAAACGGCAATCGGCACGACGATTCCGCCGACCGGCTTGATACCGGTTTCGTCAATTTTGCCTCCGGAAGATCTAGTTCCTTCGCAAGCGACCCGCGAAAAACTTATGAAATCAATCGAGACCGTCAATATGCCGAAAAAGACGGAAATCTCGAAAAATAAAAAACAGGAAGAGAAAGAAAAATGAAAAAATTTACTTTTTTGGCAATTATCGGATTGGCGTCACTCGTCGGCTTAGCGGGCGCGTGCGCGTCCGATTCAACGCCGTCAACCACAACCAATACGAACGGCAATCAAGCCACGACTAATCCGGCAAAGCCGACAAACACCGCGAACACGGCGAAAACAGACGATGAAACTCCGGCTTCGGTGAAAGCTGTTTTTCCTGACGCAAACAGTTTCACGACGCAGCACAAAGATATTCCGGCTGACAAAATCGCTTCGATTGAAAAAGATGCGGGCGGCAAAGTTCCCGATAAAGACCATCATTCGTATCTCGCGTTCGCGACGAGAGACGGAAAACGAACGCAAATCGGCGCGGCAACGATTGTCAAAGCAGGCGTAAAAGAATTAGTTGTGATTTATGACAGCAAAGACGGGTCGCCGATTATTAAAGAAGTTCGCGGCGACGGTCTTCCGGCAGAATTTTTAAAACAATTTGCCGGTAAAGGACACGACGATAAGTTTACCTTCGGCACGACATTCAAGGCTAACGGAGTGGATGAAGCGACGGCAAAAACAATTACTTCAGCTATTGCCGTAGATGTCTTGACGATGCAGGCGCTTTACGGATCGGCGCATACACACTAAATGAAAATTTCAGAGTTCAAATTTCAGATTCCCAATTCGGCGGGCAGATTTTTTTTGCTCCTCGTTCTCCTGGTGCCGATTTTCGGCGCGGAGAATGCGCCGAAACCCGCCAATTCGACCGCAGCGACGGTAACGACCGTTTCGGCGGAGCGCAATTTGACTACCGATGCGGGTGAGTTCAATGTCGTTCTCAGACGTTCACCGGCAGATCCGCGTACGGGCGAAACGGTGCAGTTTCTGGTGCGTTTTGCCGAAAAGGTCGAAGGCGGCTTCGGCGGGGGCGAACCCGTATTGCTTGAAAAAGCGACGGTAACGGCAAAAATCACGCGAGCCGATGGAACGGTCGTGGCGGAAAATGTCGCGGCGAAAGCGGAAGCGGGCGGCAATTATCAAATCGCCTACGCTTTTTCGTCGGCGGGCGATTACAAAATCGTTTTTAATGTCGCATCCGCCGACAACCGGAACTTTTCGGTTGATTTTCCCGTGTCGGTGGCTTCCGCTTCCGTTCGCTCGTCGTTTTGGATCGGAATGCTGGTTTTGAGTTTATTAACGCTCGGCTCGATCGGAGCAGTCGTTTATGCGGCAAAGCGAAGCGGCAAAATGAGTTTTAAGCGAATTGCACCGCTTGCCGTTGCCGCGCTATTAATTTTCGCACTCGGCACGGCGGCTCTCGCCTTCTTCCTGCCGCCGCGACAAACGCGCACGATCGCCGAAATTTCGCCAAGTGCGGCAGTCGAAACGCCCGCCAATCAGTTGGAAACGAAGACCGTTTTGACCGTCCCGAAAGACTCGCAGCTGCTTTTCGGAATCAAAACCGAATCCGCTGCGACCAGACAAATCGCGGGCGGTTTGAAAACGACGGGAACAGTTCGGGCTCGTCCTGAAGCAAAAGCGGTTGTCGTGCCGCCCGTGGCGGGGAGAATCATTTTGCGTGAAGGCATCACGCTTGGTTCGGCGGTCGGGCGCGGCGAACGAATCGGTCATGTCGAACAGGTTTTGGATGTCGGCGGACAAACCGCTCTCGAATCGCAGCGCCTTGAAGTCGAAGCTCAGCAGCGCGAAACGGAAGCCAAACGTCTGGAAATCAGAAACACGGTTTTGCAGCTTCAATCGCAGCAAGCCGACCAGCGCGCCAAAGCAAGTGAGGCGAGAACGCAGCTTGCCCAGGCGCAGCGAGAATTAACACGCGCGGCGAATCTGGTGGAAGTCGGTGCGGTTTCGCGAAAACGTCTGGAGGAAGCGCAAACGGCGGTTAAAGTCGCCGAACAGGAAGTCGCTTCCGCCGAACAGCAGGTTCGTCTTCTCGATAATCAAATCAAACAAACCAATGCCGGACAGACGATATTCCGCGCACCGCGCGTCAATCAGCCGAATAAGACATTTCCACTAGTTTCACCCGTCGCCGGAATCATCAACGAAATCAAAGCCACGAGCGGACAACAGGTCGAAGCGGGAACGGAAATTTTATCGCTGGCGAATCTTTCGACGGTTCTTTTGGAAGCACAGGTTTTTGAAAGAGACCTGACCGCCGTGCGCGAATCAACGCGGGCGAGTTTTACGGCTTCCGCCCTGTCGGGCGAAGTTTATACGATCGGCACGGCGGACGGCGACGGCAGAATCGTTTCCATCGGGCAGACAGTCAACGAACAAACACGCACCGTGTCGGTCATCTACGAAGTCAAAAATCCTCTGAATCGGCTGCGCGACGGAATGTTCGTCGAAATCACGATTGACACGAGCGGTAACACGCAGGTCTTATCCGTACCGAAAGCGGCGGTCGTCAACGAACAAGGGCAAACCTTCGTATTCGTTTTTGACGGCGGCGAAACTTTTGAAAAACGCCCCGTCGCGCTCGGCGTGGAAGGCGCGGATTTTTACGAAATTAAATCAGGATTAAAAGAAGGCGAAAGAGTCGTCACCGAAGGAATTTATCAATTGCGTTCGACTCAGCCGAGCTAAATTTATTATGAAGGTATTTATTTTTACAATTATTACAATAGGCGGTTTGTTTTTATACGGCTGCAATACTGCCGCCGAAAGCAAGAAAGAAAATACAATTACGAATCAATCGGTCAGCGAGACAAAATCAGCCAGATTCGAGGCTGAGTTTAAGACTAATCCCGTAGAAGTAAAAGCGGGCGAACAAACCGAACTTTCGTTCACGGTGAAGAATGATAAAGGCGAAATCGTCAGGGATTTGCCGGTTGTTCACGAAAAACCGATGCATTTGCTGGTTGTTTCGGATGATCTGGCGGAGTATTATCACATTCATCCCGAACCGCAGCCGGACGGTTCTTACAAAGTTCCGTTCACTTTTACAAACGGCGGCGATTTCAAACTTTACGCCGATTTCACGCCGAAAGATTCGCCGCAAGTCGTCGAAGACTTTATGCTCAAAGTTTCCGGCAATGAACGGGCAAAAGTTGAACTGAAGACGGACGAAAAATTTGAAAAAACGGTTGACGGGCTCAAATTCTTGATGAAACCCGATGCCGATTTAGTCGCGGGCAAAGAATTAATGCTCAATTTCAGCGTTTTTGACGAAAAGACGAATCAGCCCGTGACCGATCTGGAAAAATACCTGGGCGAATACGCGCATTTTGTCATCATCAGTCAGGACCTGCAGAAGTTTGTCCACGCGCATCCGATGTCGAAGGAAGAACATTCCGAAAGCGATCAGGATATGAGCAAAATGAACGATGCGAATAAAAAGATAGACGAAAGCAAGCCGCACACGCACGACGACAAAACCGATACGAAAGGAGTAAGTCCTTCGGAAGTTTCGGCGCATACTTCGTTTCCGCAAGCCGGTCTTTTCAAAGTCTTCGCTCAATTCCAACGTGCCGGAAAAGTCATCACCGTTCCGTTTGTCGTTAATATCAAGGCAAATTCGGATAAAGCCGAAGTCAAAAACGCCGATGTTCCGGCAGGGGCAACTAAAATCACGGTATCCAAAAACGGTTATGAACCGGCATCGGTCAACGCGAAGAAGGGCGAAAAACTGACGCTCGCGTTTTACCGCGCCGATAGTGAAAACTGCGGCGGAGAAGTGGTTTTTCCGAAGCTGAAAGTCACGAAAAAACTGCCGGTCGGCGAAACTGTTTTAATTGAAATTACGCCGCAGGAATCCGGCGAACTCGCTTTCGCCTGCGGAATGGATATGTTGAGAGGGAAAGTTTTAGTTCAGTAACGAATAAAGAAAAATTCCGGGGGAAAAAATGAAGAAACAAATTATCAAAGCAATCGTTGCCGCTTCGATGCTGCTGGCGATGCTGCTGGGCGGAAACGCGGCTTTTGCCAAACCGATTCACGGAAAAAATAAGGCGAAGAAAAAGTTCGCGCATGCGAAAACCGTGCGGATCAACGTCAGCAAAAAGGGCTTCAGCCCTTCGAGCATCAGCACTGAACAAGGCTCGCCCTTGACGCTGATTTTCAGACGACCAAGGAACGAAGGCTGCGGCAACAAAGTCGTTTTTCCGTCGCTCAACATCACCCGCGATTTGCCCGTCGGTAAGAACGTAACGATTAAATTTACGCCTTCGGAAACCGGCAATATCAGTTTTACCTGCGGAATGGGGATGTATAAAGGCAGTATTGTAGTGAGCGACTAAGAAGTCACTCGAAAAAAGGTAGGAGAAAATGAAAACTATTATTTTGACAATTGTTTTAAGTATGGCGGCGATAGCTTTTGCGGCTTGCGGTCAAAACGCGACAAACAATAATTCGGCGATGAATCACGGCGGAATGAACCATAACTCGATGATGAATTCCAATTCGATGAATATGAACGGAATGAATCATAATTCGATGCCGATGAACTCGAATATGAATCACAACGGGATGAATCATTCAGATATGAAATCCGACGCAAATGCCGCGTCCGCGCCGTATGATTTGCAGTTTATTGACACGATGATTCATCACCATCAAGGC